>JBHLJY010000003.1:0-238435 GCA_048887225.1 Candidatus Hodarchaeota archaeon | reverse complement strand
AAGGGGAAATATATTGACAATGGCGAATTATCTCTTAATGAGAAAATAAGTAAGGCGCACCATGCGTACCCTTGTAATGCGAGTATGGAACAATGCAACATCTTAAAGGACTCGATACTCCACATTGGTGGATATTTAGTTAGAAATGCGATTAGACGAGAATTAAATCTCGAAGAAGAAGAGGGTCAAAAAATAACTTATGTTATAAAAAGGTAATCTCCTTGTTTTTTTAATAAAAAAAATTTTAAAATATTAATAGAATAGATTTATCAATTAAATTCTTATACTTAATAAATATCACTTTTTTAAGATTTCTTCTGTATTTACTATTTGGTGATAATAAATTAAATCTGTTCAGCTTCAATTTCTCGATCCCTTCTGTCTAATTTAGATTTACTAAGCTTATGTTTGATACTTAACTTCTTTTTAATAATTATAATATTTAAAACTACACTTGATCCTATAATGAGAATAATATTATAACCTTCTATTGCTGGAGGAGGTTCATCGTCGTCGTCGTTATCATCATCATCGTCACCCCATACGCAGTATGTAATATTCACATTAACCGAGTCTGTAATGTTATAATTCGCTTGGTCAAATACAGTTATATTAATTTCGTAAAATCCTCGACCAAAATTATCTAACTTCATGACAATTGGATCACCGTCCCAATCACTAGTTTTATAATTACCCCCATTTATTTCTATTGTGTAATTATCAGGATCTGCATCCATTACATCCCATGTTATATTATAACCAATAGGACATGATGATAAAGTGATATCTTCGGGTCTACCATCGACAAAGACCGGTGGAACCCATTCGCCATAGAATTTACCGCTAAATATAACATCAGGGATTCCATTAATTTCCCAAGTTGCCGACGGGAACCAATCAGGATTTTCTTTAATAAAAATTAGATCAAAATAAATGTGTGGTGGGTTATAATCTATATCAATTCGGGTTCTGTTCTCACCCGTAGTATTTATTACAAACATTTCTCCAATATTTTCCTGCCAATTTGGTACCCCAAAGGGAATACCACCGGTCCAAAATATGATTTTTTTACCGTCCGGAGAAAATTCAGGAATAGCGTCTGACCAATTGTTTTTACTTAAGTCCTTTTCACCAGTAACATCCCATTCATTAGATATATTCGCTACGAATATATCATACTCAAGGGGATCCGTATCATTTTGTAGACGTTCAAATGTTATCATAGTCTCATCGGGGGATAAATCTGGATCATAATCTCCATATTTCCAATCAGTACTATTAGGATGAGGATCACCCCTATTTTCAAAATCGGTTAATTGCTTTTGATTAGAACCATTCTCATACATCATCCAAATTGAATAATTCCTTGCATAGACTACTTTATCATTAACCCACGCAGGATCAGCTTCGTGTTCTTCGTGAGTAGTTAATTGAACTGCGTTTGAGCCATCCAAATTCATCACGGCAATATCCCCTTTATCTCCTGAAAATCTTGTAGTAGACCATAATATTTTTGAACCATTTGGAGCCCAATTTGGAGCAGCATCAATATAATTATCATAAGTTAAGTTGTGAAAGTTCTCTCCATTGATATCCATCATTGCAATCTCTAAACCCGTCATATCATATTTGTCAACTTTACCATCCCCAGTAACATCTCTACAAGTCTGTAATACTATTTTTGATCCATTTGGAGACACTCTTCCTCCAGTTATAAATACTTCATCTGAACCAAATATTCTAGTAAAATTAGTGCCGTCCCAATTGCATGAATATAGCCCATATCGAGGAAATGTGTTACTTTGAGTTCTTGGTTTTTCAAAGGTCTCTATAGTGTCCCTCTTTTCTATTTTTTTTGGTACTTCTTGAGGATCAGTAGTGTCTAAAGCAGTAAATAATGAAAAAGAAAAGAAACTCAGAAAAATCAATATGAATACAAGAGTTTGCTTAAGGTAAATCAACTTTGAACTACTTATCATTATAATTTTAACTTTTTTATTTTATATAGATGATTTAAACTTTAAAATTAATTTTTTAAATGTTAATATAATAGATTTATCAATTAAATTCTTATACTATTTTCTTGTTTAAAATCTTATATTAAATAAATATCACTTTTTTAAGAAACGCAATCCAACGAGTACTAAATCTTGAAGAAGAAGGACAAAAATTAGTAAGTTTAAAAAGATAAGGAAAAAAAAAGAGAATTCATTTTTCTATTTTGAATTAAAATTTCAAAAATTCTATGTCATCAAAGAAATTAGACCTTAAGAAGAAAAGAATTAGAGAGTTTTTTTCAACTTTTAAACTTAAACCACATCATGAAAACAAAAAAATTAGCGAGATCAGAGACGAAATCTTTGAAGAAGGTATGGTTTATATTCAAATGAAACTGCCTGTTAATCGAATCACTAAAAAATTTGCAGATTCATTAAGAGCGAAAATCCGACAGAATTTTATTCACGCAGATATACGTGAAGCTACAGAAGCAGACCTTGAGAGTATCATGAATCTTTACAATAAAGCTTGGCTGACTGTAAATATACCATTTAGGCCTATGGCTATAGACACTTTAATTAAAATTTTTGAAGATCCAGACACAGTTTTTTTAATTGCTAAAGTTGATGGAATAGACGCTGGATTTGCTATATTGGATTTTGAAGGTGATAATAACGAATTAGGGATTATCGAGGCTCTTGGCGTTATACCGGCATTTCAGCGAAAAGGCTTAGGAACCATAATTGGAATGGCTGCTTGGAATTATTTTAAAGAGAAAAATGTTAAAGAACTTAGGTGTGAAGTATATAAAGATAACGATATTTCTATTAAATTCATAAAATGGATTGGATTTGAAGAATTTGGTAAGAATGTTTATGTTCGCGATGATTTTATAAATGAAGAAGAAAGTGAATATTGGTAGACAATTTTGATGATTCAAATATTATTTAAAAAAAAAACATAGCAAGCGTATGTTTTTTATAATTTAAAATCTAAATCATATAAAATTTTTTAACTCTCATCCTTTTTCCATCTAAATTTTTAAAATATTAAAAGAAGCTTTTTTATCTTTCTTTTACAATAATCATATAGGTTAAGAAAGATGGATTTAGTAAGTTGTTCACAGCCTGCATGTGATTTAGATGAAAATCTTGAAGTAGAGAAATCATTCTTTGAAGAGCATTTTTGGTACTTTTTAATTCCAGCCGCTTTAATATTAACATTCTCGATTTATTTAGAATTTACGACAGAATTAGTATTGATAAGCCAAATTCTCGCAATCGTTTCAATTTTTCTATCAAGTTATGGGGTAGTAAAGGAGGCAATTCATGACATAGCAAGAAAAAAGATCACTGCAAATATTTTAATGCTCATAGCAGCTGTAGCGTCTTTTTTTATACTCCATGGGCAAGAAGGGGCAACAGCTATTTTACTCTATGCTATAGCAGAACATTTAGAAGATTTAACAACCGAGAAGTCAAGAAATGCGATTAAAGAATTACTTGAATTAGCTCCCGATGAGGCATTATTAAAAATTGAAGATGGATATGAAATAATCGAAGCTAAAGAAGTAAAAACAGGTGATATAATTGGTATAAAACCAGGAATGAAAGCTCCTTTAGACGGCGTTGTTGTAAAGGGAAAATCTTATTTTGACGAAAGCGCCATAACTGGAGAATCAATTCCTGTATTTAAGAAAAAAGGAGATGATATTTTTGCGGCAAGTATTAATTCTGATAGTTTTGTTGATGTTGAAGTTTTAAGAGAAAGTTCTAATACAATCGTAGCTCAAATTGCTGAAAGCATCAAAACAGCTCAACAAAACAAAAGTGAACATGAAAAATTCATTGAAAAATTCGCAAAATACTATACGCCTATCATAATTATTGCCGCTATACTTGTAATGATTATCCCAACGCTATTTTTTAATTTAGACTTTAATACTTGGTTCTATCGAGGATTAATTCTTTTAGTAGTATCTTGCCCTTGCGCTTTGACATTATCTACACCATTATCCAATATTACTGCTTTAACAAAATTAGCAAGAGAAGGGATATTAGTGAAAGGTAATAAGTTCATTGAAAAGGTTGATGATATTGAAGTTTTTGCTTTCGATAAGACAGGTACTTTGACTGAGGGAAGCTTGAAAGTTTTCGATGTATATACTTATTCAGGAAGTAAAAAAGAAATTTTAAGCATTGCTGCCAGTTTAGAAATGCTTTCTGAGCATCCTATCGGAAAAGCAATAGTTGAGCAAGCAAATCAAATGAATCTATCTCTATACTCGGTTAATAATTTTGAAGTGTTTAAAGGAAAAGGTGTAAAGGGAGAAATTAACGGTGAATTATTCTATGTAGGTAGTCAACGATTTTTTGAAGAATTAAATTATAAATTACCTATCAAGGATTTGGATGATATAGAATTAAACGGTACTATCCCTATTCTATTAGGAAATAGCGAAATACTTTTAGGTATAATCACAATTAGAGATGTATTGAGAATTTCTGCACCTATTCTTGTTAATGGTTTGAAAAAGCGTGGATATGATTCAGTATTAATCTCTGGAGATAATCAAGCAGTTTGTAATACAATTGGAGAGTGTTTGGACATAACTAATGCTTATGGTGAACTTTTACCCGATCAAAAACTAAAAGAGATTGACAATTTGAAAAAAGAATACAAGGGTGTTGCTATGGTTGGCGATGGTATTAACGATGCTCCAGCATTAGCATTATCTGATCTAGGTATAGCAATAGGAGCTTCAGCCACGGATATAACGCTTGAAACTGCTGATGTTATAATTATGGGGGATGATTTAAAGAAATTGTTAACTTATATTGATATTTCAAAAAAAACTAATAAAAAAATCAAGCAAAACATATGGACTTCTATTATCGTCAAGGTTTCTTTCGCAATTTTAACGGTTGTTGGTTTAATGACGTTATGGTTAGCTGTTGGGATTGGTGATATGGGAGTATCTCTCCTTATTCTTTTTAATAGTCTGTTACTTTTAAGATATAAAGCAAAATTCAAAGAAATGCCTTCTGAAAAATTAGATAGCAAGGCACGAATGCTCGTTTGTGAAACTTGTAAAATTAAAAATATTCTTCCTCAACACCATGGAAGAGATATGATTCAAGAAGGGGAAAATTTAATTTGTTGGAGAAAATTGTTAAGTAGTGATGAATTAAAGTCTTGCGAGGAAGAATTCCCTCTTTTCTGTCCTTATTGTGATAATTCGCTTGAATTGAAATAGATCAGTAAAATTTCTTTATAGTTAAATCGAATTATAACTAAGATATAAATTAAATAATTATTAAAATTTAAATTAAGCTATATACCATTTGCTTAATAAGGGAATTTAAATTAAATGCATTTAGGGTTGTTTTCTTTATGTGCGGGAATTGCCAAGTCTGGTTAAAGGCGCTGGACTCAGAATCCAGTCTCGTAGGAGTTCGGGAGTTCAAATCTCCCTTCCCGCACTTATTTTCTTTAAAAGGGTAAAAAAAATATATAATAGAAATTAACTAATATTATACTATTGACAATTATTTTTGAAGAATACTATGAGAAACGAACAACAAACCTCTGAAGATAATAAAATTGAAAAAAGCGAAATTCCAGATAAAGAAAGAGAAGAATTTACTTTAGTATTTCAGTTAAATGCGATATTAGAAAAGTTTGATGAAGTTGATATTAATCCTTCCACCTCTCTAAAAGAATTATTATATCACGATTTAGTACTTTCTTTTGTCGATCCAGAGCATAAAGCAGTTTGGGTATGGAAGGGGAGAGGCGCAACAACGCGAATGAAGTTTCTTGCTGCCCAATTAGCACCAACTATAAGAGATAGGTACGGAATTGATTATACTATCATTTCTATTGATGATGGTGAGGAGCCTTCAGAATTCAAGGAATGTTGTGGATTAGAATGATACGGAAATTCTAAAATATAAATGGACATTATTATTACGCAACATCATGACAAATGATAAAGATCTATCAGAAATTTTCAAAAAAGGTCAGATACCTGAATTTAAGGAAGAAAAACTTATAGTTTTTCAATTTAATGACCAATTGGGAGAATTCGAGGAATTAGAAATCGAAGAAGGTGTTCCTTTATATGAATTATTAGATCCCGATTTTATATTGTTATTCGTTGACCATGAACATTTTCGGGTATGGTTATGGCATGGAAGCAACACTACAACAAGGATGAAATTTATAGCAGCTAAAATTGCGCCAAATATTAGAGATAGATTTGGAATAGGATATAAGATAACGGCTGTTGACGAAGGCAACGAAATGACAGGATTCAAAATAAGGGCAGGGATAATAAAAGAATCAGATTTGGTAAAAGAACAGGTAGAAGGACCTACTTATGCTGGAACTGTAGAAGATCTAGAAATACTTGAGGAATTATCCAGAGAGAAAATAATTTTACTTTTAGAAAAAGCAGGAATTCCAGAAGGTTATGAAAGGAAAATGGTACTGGTTAAAAATCAATTATTCGGTTATAGAGAATATGAAAGAAATTATTTGGGGTCTGTAATAAAAGAGAAAAAAATTTTTCCTTTAAAAGAGGAAGTCCCAGATGGACCTTATTTAACTGAAAAATATACTCCAAGAATGCTTTTCTCTTACAATAATGTTGTCCTGACAGAGTTTCTTGAAAAGATAGATAATCGAAATAAAGAAGGGAAAGGAGTTAAAAAAAAAGATAATAATCTGTAATAGTCGAAAACAATGAGCCATGTTAGACGAAAAAGACCTAGTCGTCCTGTTAGGACTGTTCGAAAAAAAAGTAATAAAATAGAATGGTTAGCACTTCTAATATTGATTCTTATTTTTATGGGTGTTTTAATAGGTATAATATTTGTTATCTTTACAGCACCTTAGAAAGAGATAAATAAAGAAACATCTATAACTATAATCTAAATTATAAAAGAGTTTTATTACCTTGAAGTGTAAAAAAATTGATCTTATTATAATAATTTAAGAAGAAAGAGAAATTTAAAAGAATAATATCATTTTAATTCAATTTCCTTCAAACTTCAGAATACTTTTCAATTATGTAGTTTTGCAATGAATAAGCATACTTTTCGAGATTTAAAATCAAGAGCCTTTGTTCAACCTGACGAAGGTAAGAAATATCTAACCGTTTAAATAATACTTTCAGACGATCAATAATATCAAATATCTCTACAATAATTTTCCAATCATTTGCCCATTCTATATCTTGATATTCGCTTTGTTCTATTTTTAAAAACCTCTCTTAATTTATTTTTAATTTATAATGTATTCACTGATTTAATTCATAAAAATCTTCCTTAAAAAATGTATAGGTGCTGAAAAAAAAGTAATTTTTACAAAAAAACAAGAAATTGAAAAAGAAATTATCTAACTTTAATAATAACAGTTTGAGAAGCGTTTTGCATTATTCGCAATCTATTCTTGGGATCTCCATAATTATTAATAGAACCAATAATAACATCAATGATACATAAAAGCCAATGAGATTTAAGTATGCAGTTTTTTAAGTAATCTCCTTTAGATGCTTTACGTAATGTCTCTTCATTTACAGTTTTTAGGCCAAAAATTAGTTTACCTAAAGTCTGACCATTATTGTAAGATTCTAAAAGCCAAAAATAAAAAAATCCAAATAAGTAAGCAATTAAGTGGAATAGAAAATAAAATAAAGTTTCCATTTGAAAAACGAATAGAAAGAAAATCCAAGTAGTTAAGAGTATAATTGCAGAATCAATAATCCAAGCGATTATTCTTTTCCATGATTCAGCATATTCTTCTTTTGAAGAAATTTTTCTATCCTTCATATAATAAAATACTTGTAAATAATTCAGATATTGAAAATAAAAACCGATAAATAAAAAAATTATTTATTTAGTTCGAACTACACAAGTTTTAGATACATTTTGCATGAGTCGTAATCTTTTCTTTGAGTCTCCTATATTTATAAAAATACCAAGTATTAAATCAATAATGAATGTAATTGGAGTGAATTTAAACAAATTGTTCAAAAAATAATCTCCAGGATCGGCTGGTTCAAGCGTATTTACATTCACTGTTCTTAAACTTAAAGCCTTTTTGCCTAATGTCTGACCATCTGTTATTATTTCCAATATCCAAAAATAGAAAAAACTTATCAATGGAACAATGATCAGAATAAAAATCCAACCAAGTCTAAAAAGTAATATGAAAGCTACTGTAGATATTCCTAAAATTGCCATTAAATCGATAACTAAAGCACCCATTCTAGGAAGGAAGTCGGCTAATTGTTTTTGAGAGAGATCCTCTTTTTTAGGTTCTAAAATCTTTTCTGATGGTGGAATTGTTATTTCTTTTGGAGTTGTTGGCCTATCTTTTTTTTCTAGAGCAATTCTCTCTCTTAAATCAGCCCCACAATAACTACAAAAATCTGCTTCTTTATCTAATTTGTTCCCACATTCAGGACAAAATTTTATTGACATTTTTACATACCATTATAAAGATTTTTCTTAAAATCTCTTATTAAAAATAAAAAAGCAATTTTATTTTTTATTTCTTTTATAGTCCAATTTTTAAAAAAAAATATAAATAATCAATTATTTTGTAAAACTAATGAAAAAAATAATTCCTATCAATGTCATAGGTATTATAGCTATTATTGGAATTATTTAATTTCATTAAGAAATTTTAAACTCTTTTTGCGATTTGATTTTTCTTTTCTTACGACTTCTGGTTTAAAATTTCTTTTTCGATATATAATAAAAAAAATTTCAATAATTTGGTGAATATAGCATTGGAAGATAAAAAAGTATTCATTTATGACACAACTCTTCGAGAAGGGTGCCAAAAAACTGGCATTGCCTTTTCAATAGAAGATAAATTAAGAATATTGGAAAGATTGATTCAAGATTTACATATTCCTATGATTGAAGCTGGTTGGCCAGGATCTAATCCAAAAGACATTGAATTCTTAAAAAAAATTAAAAAAATGGATTTAGATGACACTAAAATTTATCAATTTAGTAGTACAAGACGAAAAAATATTAATGTTGAAAATGATAAAAATATTCAAGCACTCTTAAAAACGGGAATTGTCCGAGCTACAATCTTTGGAAAGAGCTGGGAATTGCATGTTAAAGCAGCGTTAGAAACAAGTCTAGAAGAAAATCTAAAAATGATAGATGATACAGTCAAATTTCTGACACAAAATGGATTAGAAGTAATGTACGACGCTGAACATTTTTTTGATGGATATAAAGATAATAAAGAATACGCTTTAAAGACACTGACAACTGCTAAAGATGCTGGGGCTTCTTGGATTGTATTATGCGATACTAATGGAGGTATACTTCCTCACGAATTAAGCTCAATTTTAGTTGATGTAAAGAATTGTTTAGGAAATAATCTTCCATTAGGGATTCATGCACATAACGATTCAGGATTAGCAAATGCAATTGCTCTTAAAGCCTTTGCAGATGGTGCAAAAATAATTCAAGGAACAATTAACGGATTTGGCGAAAGATGTGGAAATACTGATCTAACATCAATAATCCCCATTTTGAAATTAAAGATGGGTATTGATTGCGTATCAGACGAGGATCTTACAAACTTAACCGAAGTTTCTCATTTTGTTTATGAAATGGCGAATTTACCCAGTGAACTAGATCAGCCATTTGTAGGGAAAAATGCATTTTCACATAAAGGTGGCATTCATATCTCTGCTATGCTTAAGAATGTCAAAACTTACGAACACATAGAGCCTGAACTAGTAGGGAATTCCCGAAATATAAAAGTATCAGAATTAGCCGGTAGGAGCTCTATAATGCACATGGCTAAAAAATTTGGTATTCCACTCACTGAAAATAATCCAAAAGTAGCAGCTATTCTTGAAATAATAAAAGAAAAAGAAAATTATGGGTATTCTTTTGAAGGTGCTGAAGGATCGTTGGAAATTATTATGAGAAGCATGGACATGAATATACAAGACCCTAATTATTATCGAAATAAATTTTTTGAATTAGAAGGATTTAGAGTACTTACGGAGATGTATAAAGATAATTTAATTTCTGAAGCTACAATTAAAGTTTTTGTGGAAGGTAAAGAATATCATACTGCAGCTGAAGGTAATGGTCCAGTTAATGCCCTTGATAACGCACTTAAAAAAGCTTTGATACATTTTTATCCAAGCATTAAAGAAATCGATTTATCAGATTTTAAAGTGAGAATTATAAATAAGGAAGGTACTGCTTCAAAAGTGCGTGTGTTGGCAGAAACATATGATAAAGAAGGATCTTGGGGCACGATTGGAGCTCATGAAAACATCATCGTAGCTTCATGGGATGCTCTTGTCGATTCTTATATCTTTAAGCTATTAAAAGACAAATCAAATTGGTAAAATTTTTTTTTTTCTATTAAGATGAAAAGATAAAACAGATTCTCCAAGAAAGATTTGGATTGAATATATATCTAAAAAAAAATTCTCGAAGAAAAATCTCCTATGTAGAGAATTTAATCTTTTTAAAGGTAAATTTTAAAATTTTCCTCTATAATTGCCTTTGTATCTTTAAATTCTGACACATTTATTATTTTGTTTAAATCTTGAATTTCTAATAGTTCACTTTTATACCGATCTGCAAAATCATTAGTAAAATTTACCATTATATTATCTAAAATTTTATTCTTTTGGTTGGTTACAACCAAGACAGCAAATCCATACTTATTGTTATAATTAACGATAATTTTTGCATTTTTGGTCTGAAGCATATCTATTTTATCTCTTGAACCTATGAACTCAGAAATTATATGATTTATTCCGATTAATATATTACCCCAGATAACCGAATCAGCTATGATCCCTTCTTTTTCGAATTTATAAGAATATAATAAAATTCCAGATTTGTGGTAAATATTAAGATAAAAAATTTTATTAGTTAACACGAAAAACATTTCAGGTTTCTTAATTAACGTTAAACATAAAATAATTGAATTTATCCAGAGAAATATAATATATAATTCTCTAAAAGTAGTTAAATGGAAAATTAAATAATGTATATATATTATCATAGGAATACCAAAAATTATTGCATTTATTAAAAATCCTTGAATTGCTTTTTTATCTCTTGATTTAGCATACAAAAGAATCCCTATATATAAAAAATAAATTATAATTAAAATTAGAAAGATGATTGTTACTAATCCTGTTAAAAAATTAAAAATAAAATTGATCTCCGATGTATCTGTAATTAAATAAGGTGGAGTATCAGAAGATTCATGAATAATTTGAACAGAATCGAAAAAAAATAAAAGACCTATTTGAAATCCATAAAGAGCTGTAAAACATAAAAATGGAAAAATTGATATTTTTTTATATTCAATCATAAAAGAACCAATTATTACCATTAGCCCTAATGTTAAAAATGCAATAGCAGTAGTTAACTTCCATAACATAATATTAATACTTTCTGATTGATAGATGATTATAGAAAAAATAAAAAGAGTAGAATATAATATTCCAGTATTAAAAATCAATATCATAATTAAAATTATATTTAACAATGTGCCGTAATTTTTATGATGACGAATAATATGAACTAAAGTAAATGTGTGTATAAAAAAAACTATAAAATAACCAATAATTATGGAAATCGTTAAAGGATTATACATTGCTTAACAAAACTATTATACATATACTTATTTAAATTTTTATCGGAATGACGACTTTCCTACAAATAATAATCTAAAAAACTAAAAATAGACTGTTTTGTTAAAGTCAGAATTTCATTCAATTTACCTTATAAGATAAGGACTAAATTTTTCAACAATAATTTCCTTTGCATTTTTAAATTTTGAGATATCAATTAATTTGCTGGAATTACTAATCTCAATTAAATTCTCTCTATTTAGCTCAGAAAATCTTGCCATAAATCGCCGGACTCCTTTTTCAATAATAGAATTTCTGCGATTTGTTAGTAACAAAACAGCATAACCAAATTTATTATCGTATTCAAAAATTATTTCTAATTCCTCCATTTTAAGAAGATGTAATTGTTCTTTTTTATCGGCGAAGTTTGAAAGTATATGTGAAATTCCAATTAATATAGGTCCCTTTAAGAGGGAATCTACACTCTCTTTGCCTGTTTCAAAATTATATGAATATAAAAGTAGCCCGCTTTTATGGAAAATTATGAAATTATAGATCCTATTAGTAAGGTCAAAAAATAGAGAAGGTCTTTTTGCTATTATATAGTACGCTATAACCACACTAATTAAATAAAAAAATAAGTAAAGATTCTTAATAAAAATATTTTGAGTAATAAGATATATTGAGAATAAAAGAATTGAAGAAGAAAATTGAAAGCTTAGTATCATTAATACAATACTTGATTTTTTATCGCGAAAATTAGAAAAATTTCGAATATAACGATAGGGCATTGAAATAATTGCAATACTATTGTATATTAGGATAAACATTAATATATAAAAATTTTGAAAAATAAAACGGTAATTAGTTTCTTCTTGAATTATCTTAATTGAGTCTGGAAAATATAATAAACTAACACTAATCCCTCCTAAAAATGAATAAAGAAAAGTAGAAGAAACTACCATTTTTTTATGTTCTATTTCAAATGCTTGAGTCATACTCAACAATGCTACTGAAATTAACCAAGTTATTAATGACAACTTCCATATGATTAATGCAATCTCTTTATTAAAATAAATATTAGAAGATGAAGCAAAAAGAGTAAAAATAAAGATTCCAAAGAAAATAAGTAATGAAATATTTAAATAGACACTACTTTTACTTCCATAAATCTCACGATGAGTAAAACTATAAATAATTCCAATAATAGAAATCGTTATTGAGATAATAAGAAGAATTATAGTAATAATCATATCAAATACTAAATTATATATTACGCTGAATTTCCAATTCTTAACCAATATTCATATATCTTATTAATATATAAATCTTTTTTTTTAAGAAAAAAAGAATCAACTTATCTTTTTCTTAATTTTGCCTTGAAGCCATCCAATTTTATGAGTATTTCTTGAATCAAACTGGGGAACATAAGGTTTAATGTCCAATATTGGAGTTTTATTCAAGATATCAACATTATTCACATCAATTTTATTTTGAGTAATGCTTAAGATTTCTAAAATTGATAATCCAATTGGATTTGGACGAAATGGCGTTCTCGTCGCAAAAACACCCCGCAGTTCATTATCCAAAAAGGGTTTAGATTGAAGTGGAACAGGTTGCTTCACCATATCAAGAAAATATAAACAATACATATATGAAAATCCATCAAGATCTTTTAAGGCTGATTGATATTCTGAATAAATTTCAATTACTCCTTTTGATTTTGACATTGATGATTGGATTGGAATACCTTTTAAGGATTTGAATGGTGAATGCATTATTCCTATTGGTTTGAAACAAATTTTCTTAGGAAATTTGCGATTTTTAAATTCGTAAAGTCCTCTTTCTGTAATTTCCATATTCTTTATGTTTTTTTAATTAAATAAAAAGATTTAGTATCGCTATTAATAAGAGAATATGAAAAAAGATAAAATTTGAATCATTACTTTATATGAAAAATTATTTTGTTTAAATTATTGCATTATTTCGCATTATAATATGAAAACATTTATTGAATATATAAAAGAAGAAGGTATCATCAATTCTTTAATTGAATTCTATAAATTGAAAAATTTTAATAAAAAAGAGAAAGAGCTACTTAATTTAGTACTTGATAAGTTAAGGATTGTAAATAATCTCAATGAAAATAACGCATTAAATCATATCTTAAATATTGATGATATGAGTTTTGAATTTTTAAGAAAAATCTATGAAAAAATCCTAAATCACTCAGAAAGAAAACCTTTAGGTGAATTTTATACATCAAGACCAATAGTAGATTACATTTTAAGCGCAACTGAATATAATACTAATAATAGTTTAGAAGACAAGAAACTTATAGATATTAGTTGCGGTTCAGGCAGTTTTCTTATCCAAGCAGTAAAAAGGTTGTTGTATTTTTTTAAAAATTTATTCAATATATCTGAATTTAATGATTTAACGATTGTAAATGCGAAATATATCATCCAAAAGATTAAAGAAAATATTTACGGCGTCGATATTAATCCCGTTGCTTGTATCTTATGTCAGATTAATATATATTTTATTTTATTTGAAATTTTTAGAATAATAAAAAAACATGATAATAATTACAGATTACCAAAATTTAATATTCTTAATATCAATGCGTTAAACCTGAAGTTTCGCAATAAGTTTGATATTGTAGTCGGAAATCCTCCATATCTATTCATTAGGGAAATTCCTTCAAATCATCGTGAGTTAATAGAAAAAGGTGATTTTGAAACCAACAAAGGTCAATATGATTATTATCAGATCTTTATTGAGCTTGGCATTAAATTATTAAAGAATCAAGGAAAATTCGGTTATATTGTACCTGACTCACTTCTAGCTTTAACAAACCGTTCAATTATTAGAAAATTCATTTATTATACAACCAAAATCAAAGAAATTTATCATACTGGTCCAAAATTCGATGATGCAATCGTGTCTAACATCATATTAATTTTAGAAAAAGAGAGCGAATCATGTATAAGAGATGAAAATATTATTAAAATCAAATTATCAAATCAACAAGAAATACAAATTACCCAGGAAACATTAAAGCAATGGGATTTTAAGTTCTTAATACATTTAAATGAGACAGATATATCCATTATCGAGCATTTAAACAAAAAGTTTCCTAAATTGAAAAATTTAAACAAAAATGAAGAAATCAAAATAAATCTAAGCAGGGGTGTTGAGTTAGCAAAGACCGGAGAGATAATTTTTTGCAAAAGATGTGGAGCATACTTTCCCGTTCCTAAAAAAGCTTTAATCTGTTCTGAATGTAAATCTCACTTAAAAACTGAGCATATAGAAAAAATTATTCACCAAAAAATTCCCGAAAATAAAAATGAAGATTTCAAGAGGTTTTTATACGCAATTAATAGATATCAAATAAAAAACAATAAGTATATTGATATAAGTAAAAACGGAATTAATTACAAAAATTTAGATATTTACGAGGATCGAATTATCATAAGGCAATTAAGTCAAAATAGTTTAATTTGTGCTACTTACGACAAAGACTTATCATTAACCTCTCAATCTTTTTACAATTTGAAAATTTTGCAATCTCCAATAGCTGAATTTAATCATTTATATTTACTTGGTATTATTAATTCCAAACTTTTATCATATTATTTCATTAAGTCTTTTTGTTCTTATAAAAAATTATTTTCGCGAATTCTAATAGAGAAAATAAAATCTCTACCGATTAAAATACCTAATACTAATGAGGAAAGAAACATAGCACTTGAGATTAAATTATATGTTGAAAAAATGTTAAATTTTGAAAATGAACATTTAGCCACCATTGAACAAATTCAGAAAGAAATTGATTCACGAGTTTTTAATTTATATAGGATTTCTAATAAAGATCAAGAATATATTTCTAATTTTATTTCTAATCTTAATAAGTAATTTTTTTTCATAATGAGATGAGTTAAACTTGGAAAGAAAAGCAGAAATAACTAGAAAAACAGCTGAAACAAATATTTCTATTGAGTTAAATTTGGACGGATCAGGTAAATGTGAAATTGATACTGGGTTTAAATTTATGGATCATATGTTAACTTTATTAACAAGACATTCTAGAATTGATCTAAAGCTTAAAGCATTAGGTGATTTGACACATCACATAATTGAGGATATTGGCATAGCTTTGGGAGAATGCTTTTCAAAAGCCTTAGGAGATAAAAAAGGAATAAATCGTTATGGTTATGCGCTTATTCCAATGGACGAAGCTTTAGCACAATGCGCAATAGACTTTAGTGGTCGGAAATCAATAGTCCTGAATCTCAATTTGAAAGAAGATTATAATATAGAGGATGTTGCGGTCGAAGATATTAGACATTTTTTCAATTCCTTTTCAGAAAATACTAAAATGAATCTACACTTACATGTTCTTTATGGAGAAGATCAACATCACATTGTTGAATCGGCGTTCAAAGCACTAGCATGGGCAATAAAAAAAGCAAAAAAAATTGTTTCTAGCGAAATTCCTTCCACAAAGGGTATGCTCTAAAAATAGATTGGAAATTTTTCAATTTATCATTTGTTGTAATCCAAAGTTTTAAAAATTTTGTGATTAAATCTTCTATAAGTTTTAATAATTTTAAAATATCTTTTACAAGTGAGTCGAATCGATAATGGGTTTTAAGGATTTAGGAAGACTTTTTAAAGGCAGAAATATTGTATTTGGCATTTTAGTTTTATGGCTGCTTACTGCATACACAATTCTGTATTTTGCATTATCATTACGAGAGATAAGGATTGTTTGGTTGGCTCAATTGATCTTTTTTCCCCTGTTAGTCGTTTGCTTAGTGTTATTTATCTACGCAGCATTTTTTCGAGGAGATGTCAGAAAACTTTCATGGAAAAACATAGGAAAAGTTAGTTTATTCTTTTTAACAGCAATTTTCATTTATTTACTCCTTGGATATGTTGTATTTTTCATCATGATAGATCTTTTTACGTCATTAATGTTTGTAATTTCAATATTTTCTTATATTTTTATTACTGCTTTATTTTCGTTGCATTATTGCTTTGTACAAGGAGTTAAATTCGATGATACAGTTTATAAAGCGCCAACTTTTGTTGCATTTTTAACACGCTGGGGTTTATTCATTTTTGGAATACTCGTAAGCATTTTTTTAATCTTATACACCCCTAGTATAATTGCTGGAATTGCCCCAGTAGATCCAACAAAAATTGAAACACTAGAATTAGCATTAATGCTATATTGGATGCCGATAATTGTAATTGGTATGATTCTTTTTTTTACGCTTGTTGCCATTGCAATTGTCATTATTGGAGGAAGATTTAATGCATGGCTTGGTGTTTTCTTCGTTTTTATTGGAGGCTACATTACTTATTTAATGATAAGTGCGTTATTTACTATAAAAACAGGTAGAACGTTACCCATATTAATCGCTAGAATCTTAATGTTCGCTTTTGATATGTTCATTTTACTAATAACTATTGGAGGACTTGCAGGAAAAAAGGCTGAACTTCTCGGTAAGAAATTAAAAATTCTTAGTGCGGATGCCGTTTTAATTTGGTTAATATTTGCTAAGGCAGCATTTGAATATTCAGATTATATATTGATGGCCACACCTGGTGAGTTAACAGTAATGAAAAGTGTTGCGGTATTTTATCTCGTTATTCCATTAATGATTGTAATGTCTATATACGGAATCGCTAAATATGGATCTATGAAGAAGGAGAGAAAAAGAGTTAAACTGAGAAAAGAAAGAGCAAAAACAAGCAAAAAACAGGTAGAAAAAATTACAAAAGCAAGAGAAAAAGCTGAAAAGAAAGCAGAAAAGAAAGCTGCAAAAGAGAAAAAAAAATCTGCTAATAACAATTAAATAATTAAAATTATATCTGTTTTTTTTAATTAAATTCTCTTAAATATGATTAAATTACAATATAAAGCACCGAAATTTGGAAAAGAATTAAAAAAGATTATCTAACCATTTTTTGTCTCTTATAATTTTTAAGAATTTTATCAAATTTTTCAGCAAGTTCAGCAAGACCTGTTTGCTTAAATAGACTCATAGCGCGATTTATTACTTTTTCTAAGTTAAGTTCTTTCTCTAAGTCATTTTCTATCATATATGATATGCGAAAAAGAAAAAGATATAAAATGATATAGTATGGTGATATTTTAACTATATATCTCTTAACAATATCTCCTATTAATATTTAGAACACAAATTTAACAAAATTAAAATATTTAAATAAATACATTTAAAAAAGGTTAAGATAATTTTATTTTAAATAAGATAATAACATTGAGTTTTGAAATTGTCGCTTCGAGACGATTTTCGTAAATTACTTAGAAATTACATGAATGATGTTGAGGGCGTGGAAGCAATTGCAGTTTGTGATAGAGATGGATTAATTATTGCCTCTGAAAGCAGGGAAGAATCTGATAGTGATTCGATTATTGGTGTCATTTCGGCGGTTCTTGATAACTATATTGATAGAATTAAACAGGAGTTTGGAACAGAAAGTAATTTTTTAAATATCACTTCAACAGAAGATAAAAAATTTGCATATTGTAGTCAAGGGCCTCACAGTATACTTACAACTATAGCTGATCCTTCTACGACAGACCTCGAATTGAGAGTATATTCGGAACATATAGCAGGAAAGGCAGAATTATTAATTTCTGGTACAGAAAAGGTAACGCTTGAGATACCTGAAATTATTAGACTCCTTTCCAAATCCAAGGGAGGAGTACTCCCTAAAGGTGAGTATTCTACAAAATTAATTTTAATCGGTGATTATCAAGTCGGTAAAACTTCTTTAATTAAAAGATTCGTCGAAAATTCGTTTCAAGAAGATTATATTTCAACAATTGGAGTGGAAATCTCTAAAAAAACTATTGATCTTAGTTCAGAAACCAAAATTCAATTTATAATTTGGGATATTGGTGGCCAAAAACAGGAAATGATACCTTTTAGAAAGCGATTCTATTCTGGAGCAAATGCTGCTATCATCGTAGTTGATAGAACTCGTCCAAATAATCAGGAAAGTGTTCATTTTTGGTATAATGAAATTAAATCTTCCATCCTTACAAATATCCCTATTGTTATTGTTGGTAATAAATCTGATTTAATTGATGATATTGTTGTGAGCGAATTTGATATTAAAGAGGTTGCTGATGAATACAGAGATCGTTATATAATTACATCCGCCAAGACTGGTGAAAATGTTAACGATGCTTTTCTATATATTGCACATAGATTTATAGAAACGGTTTAATTTTTTTAACTAAATTTATTTAATTAAATTACTTTTTCTTAATTAAGTAGTAATAGATCATTTAAAATTAATTCAAATAAAAGGAGGTAAGAGAAATATAGTATTAAAGGTATTATTTAATGAGATCTTTGCAACTTGAAACACGGCTGGCTACCTTATGGGATTTTCAATAAAACAAATCACATTTAAACAAAAATACTTATTATATCTCACGGAACCAACGCTTTCTGGACCTTGGTTTAGCTTTAAATTGAAAGGAGAATCTATAGGAACCTTACCTGTAATATTAAAAAATATTGAGCCAACCCCTATTTATCAGCTTGTAAATAGCCGAACAGGAACTGCTATCGATAGAATTACCTTAGATTTTGATATCAATGAATATATAAAAAAAACAATCGAAGAAAATAAATTGGAGCCAATCACATTAAAAAAAGAGCAGAATCGAATACGGCTATATCTTGACATTTTTCTCCGTCGAGGACAAGCACCATATATGAATACATACTTTACGTTAAAGAATAACTCTAATTTTAATTTAATAGATTTTTCAATGTATTTTGTATTCGATTTCGACATTAATGGACTCTCTGGATTTGATAATGATACTGCTGGATATGATGAAGAACATGATATTATTTATCAATACGATTATACTGGGATTCATGCTGGATTTTCTACAATATCTAAACCAACTTACTATGAAAGTATCTTAACTAAAGAGTTTAAAATTAATAATGATAAATTAAATCTCTCGAATAAACTACAAGAAGAGCCTGGTGAAATCCTCTCAGCTCTTCAAATAGAATTTAAAACCTTAGAACCAGAACAATCATTCCAAACAGCACTGACAATTAGCGGTGGATTAAACAAGGACGAGTTAATTCGAAATATTACAGATGGTAAAAGAGATGCAATAAAATATTTAAATCAAGTTAATAGGTCGGTGAAATCAGAGCAGCGAAATATTCAAGAAGCTGGATTCATAAAAATAAATCTCCAACAAGCTCAAGATTGTGATGAATAAATCCAAAATAATGATTCAAATAAAAAACCCGGTCATGGAAAGTTATTTGATGAATTACCTAAGCGCAGGTAGGATTTCTCTCAAAAATTATCTCTTTTAAGATATTAAACAAGATTTAAAACGTTTTCATTTGTGATTGTATTCAAATTTTTCGTGATTAACGATAAATCTATTCCCTTTTTCTTTGTAATTCTTTATAGAATAGAGTAATATGTTTTTTTCTTGTTGCGTAATGACGGGAAATCTATAATTAATAGAGTTATAATAAACTTTTTTTCTATCCTTTTTATATCTTTTAATAAATTCAATATGTTGGCTTATCCTACTAATATTGATGGAACTAGTTAATTCCTTTATTGCCCTTACATTTCTTTTAAACAATTCCATAAATTCGGGATTAATTTCATATCCAATGGAGGACCTTGCTGAAGCCATTGCTGCTAGAGATGTTGTTCCAGTTCCCAAAAATGGATCTAAAATTGTGTCCTCATAAATAGAAAACATATTTATTAGCCTATAAGGTAATTTTAATGGAAAAGCTGCTGACCTTTCTCTTAATTTATTTTGCTGGCCATTATTATAGGTTAATTTTTGAGATGTTCCTCTTATATCTGTCCATACATCCGAAAACCAACTATTTCTCTCTTCCCAAAAATAAGCACTATAATATCTTTGTTTCATTTTCGGGGGAATCTTTCTTTTATTATTTCCTTTTCTAAAAATTAAAATATATTCGTGTTCAAGTGTCACATAGGCGTTGGGAGGCAACATTCCTGATCCTAAGAATTTAGTTGGAATATTAGTTGGTTTTCTCCACAAAATGAAAGGTAATGCAATAAACCCATTTTTTAAAAAAAAATTAGTGATTTTGACATGATTTGGAAACAATTGAAAGCATTTATTAATCTTTCTTGTAGCATCTCCAATATTAATACATATAATTCCTCCAGATTTTAAAACTCGAACTGATTCTTTCCATATTTTATTTAATTCATCGTGCATTAATATAAAAGCTCTTTGTCCATTTTTATCTTGAACTTGAAGTGCTTCTCTAATATCTTCGTTAATTGATGAAAATAATGAATCCCATATCTCTATCATGGGATAGGGTGGTGATGTTATTATTAAATCTACTGTATCTGATACGACTTCGCACATATCATTAGAATTTTTTAAAAATATTTGATGAGAAGTTTCCATTTTAATAAATGAGCTTTTAATTATAATTTGTAAAATTCTCTAAGAATTATTATTTATTAAAATTTTCATATTAAAACAAAAATAAGAAAGCTGTAGTTTTTTACTTATTCTATTTTATTAAAATTATTGCAAGAAATGAAAATAAGTTGAATTATTTTTGAGTCGCAATGCTCGAATTAATCAAGTTATAGTAATTTTAATAGATGATTTAAGGTCCGAACATCTTTTTGGATTAATGGATGAAGGAAAGCTTCCAAATATTGCTCAGATAGCTCAAAATGGAATTGTTTGTAGAGATTGTATCACAAGTTTTCCAAGTATTACCTTTCCTTGCTATTCAAATATAATTACAGGAGCATATTCTGGATATTACCCTAAAGAAGGATCTGGAATTCCTACCTATCATTGGGTAGCAAGAACAGATCCTCCTTCAGTGGGAGAAAGAGTACCATTTATCTGCAACTATAGTAGCGGGCGTTATCTAAGAAAACTGAATAACCATTTAGGTGATAATGTTAAAACGATATTTGAACAAGCTGATCAAGGTAATTTTCTAAGCTCGTTAAATGTTGTATATAGAGGTTCTAAAATTGTAATTCCAAGAGATTTTACTTCAGAGCGAATTTTCAGAAATGCTGAAAAAGCATTTATAACTCCTGAAAAATATTTTCAAAATAAAGCGGTTCCTAAGGTTACAGTCATCTATATACCTAAAACAGATGAAATTATGCATGAAAAAGGATTTAATCACCCAGAATATATCCATGAACTATTAGATTGTGATATGTATCTAGGTTCTTTAATCAAAACCCTTAAAGACAAGGGTTATTATGAAGATACAGCAATTTGTATTATTTCAGATCATGGTAATTATAAAGCAGAAAAAATGTATAATTTAGAACCTTTCTTTTCCGAGATAGGCTTGACTCCATATCTACCTAAGAAGAAAACTGGAGATTTTGATGCCGAGATGGGATCAGTTGGATTTTTTAATTTTCCAGGAGACTCATGGCATCATCATCCAACAGTAAAGCAAATGCTAAGTTTTCAAACAAGTGGCACGGGGAGTAAAAAATTAAATTTATTTGAAGTTTTATGGAAAATTCCTGGAACAAAATTAATGTATTATCGTGATGATGAAAATACACCAGATCATGGGATTATTCATCTTGTTCTAAGGGATCAAAAATCTAAAGAATTAAAAGGGCAAATAGAATATAGCGGACATGGAAAAGAGCAAAAAACAAAATATAATTTTGATATTAAAGATTTATTTGGGTATGAGCTTCATGAAGAGGCAGCCAAACTATTGGATAATAAATTTCATAATATCAATGAGTGGTTAGGAGCAACCTATTCCATTGATTTTCCAATTCTTATCGACCAAATTCCAAGATATTTTAAAAATCCACGCTCCTGTGATATTATGATATCTACATGTGGCGAATATGGATTTGGATACGAACATGGTAAAACTAAAAATCCACATGTTTATTCCCACGATATTGGTCTTAAAAAATCCATGACCGTTCCGTTGATTATTGGAGGATCCTCCACTATTCCCAATTTCTTGCTTAACTATTGCAAGACTACGGATTTAGTTCCAACTTTATTGGATTTGTTAGGAATTAAGCCACAGTGGAGTGTGGTAGGACATTCAATACTAAATCAAAAATGAATTTATTTTATTTTTATTTTAGTATTTTTTAAATTCTTCTAATCTTTTTTCGTGGAGATTTTTTAATTCCTCTTGCATTTCACTAAATCTTCTATAATTTATTGGAAAGGAGCTGAAAACTATTAAACCAAGTAGAGCAATTATAAATGGAATTAATGAAACTAATAATGTTAAACCAAGTAGAGCTAATGGAGTTTGAGATTCGCTTCCTGCTTCAAATCCAAAAAAGAATTGAACAATTATTAAAGCTAAGCCCGAAAGAGCAATTGCTAATCTAGCTATTAAGCTTAATATTCCATTATACGTAGCCTCTCGTCTTTTTCCAGTTATTAATTCATCATAATCTATAGCTGCACTAAACGGTACCTCTGTCATAATAATCCCTCCTATCCCAAATCCTGGAATTAATGTAATAAATACTAGTAAAATGAAATCTCTTATAAGAAAAACTGCCCAGATTCCCCCTGCAAAAATACCAATTGCTAATAATAATCCATATTTCGGACCTTTATTGGCATAGATCCATCTCCAAAAAGGTATACTCATAAGAGTTCCTAATGCTATACCAATAGCCGAAAATCCTATTAAAGCCTCATCCATCTTAAGTACAAATTTAGCATATAAAGGAAGTCCAATCAAAGTTATGGCGAAAACACAATCCATCAAGGTATATGTTAAAGCCATTATCAAAAATGGTTTATTTTTTAGAGTTTCTCTAAATGCTGGAATAACAGGTAATGGTTCATCAATTTGATATTCTTTCCTTTCTTTAGTTCCAAGAAGAGAGAGATACATTGTTATTGATATTACAATTCCAAGAATTAAACCGGTATATGACCAACCAATTGCGGAAGCTATGAGTGGAGGAAATATAATGCCTATTAAGGATGAGGTAAACGCAATTGTATCTTTTATGGCGACTACTGTTGCTCGTTCTTTTTCTTCCTCATACATTTCAGTGTATAATGCTGCCCAAGCAGTTATTGCCAAAGTAAATCCCGTGTCGAATAAAAATAACATGAAAAAAGCATGAAAAAAAATTAAAATCTCAGAAGTCCATGGAACATACCATATCATAATGAATCCTACTGCAAGGGGAATTGTTCCAAGTATTATATAAGGTACACGACGCCCCCATTTCGTGACTTTTTTATCCATATAATATCCAAACAGAGGATCGTTGATTGCATTCCATAATCCATATAATATGAAAACAAGACCAACAAGCTCAAGTGATAATCCCACTTTTACAACGTAGAAGAAAACAAAAAATGTACCCACCATATTATATGGAAGCGCTGATGTTACACCACCAAGCGAATATAGAAAATATCCTTTACGGGAATGTATCCGCTCTTTTTCGCTAAAATTAATCTCACTCATTGTGATAATCTATTTCTCATTTTTAATTTAAATAATTTTTGATCTAATTATATAATAGAGTGAAGTAATATTATCCTAAATCAACAATTTCTAGGCCTAATAGTCTAGCACCAATAGTAAACTCATCCTTCCAATTTCCTATAAAAGTCACTCTATGCCAACCAAATGTATCCCAATCATAATCATCAATGATTTTCTTGACATCACTTTTTACAAGCATTTTTGAGATGCAACCCCCTTTATTTGTAACATTATCAACAATTTCACCAGTTCTGATTTCCATTTTCTTTTCAAAAACACTAATTTTTATGGTCGTAACAACTTCTCCAATGGGGAATTTAACACAAGGAGAAGCTCCTAAATAATTAGTCTCTCCATGATATAAAATTTCATAATCCACTATAGGACCATCAATTCCGTATAATTTACTTGGCGCCACACAGTGCATATATGTTATTTGATTATTTACAGAATCTAGTGTATGATTTGAAACAAATCCCGGTCGATCCGTTAAATATAAGCCAAAAAGAAAACTCATAGCACAATCCATATCAGATTCACAGATACCATAATAACCCTCTTTGCTTAACTCGAAAAAAGGCATACAAGGATATGCTGGTAATTTACCTGTTAATAAAAAAGTTCCACAATCTGGAGCAAATATTTTACAATTTCTTTCCATTAAGATTTTTTTAAAAACCAGATATAATTTCGCGGAATTTAATATTGTTTTTTCTGTAGGCTCAACTTTATTTGCATTTTTAATCCATTTATCGGCTATTTCTTTGGCTTGTTCTTCATTTACCGTTTGATAATATTTAACTATTTCATCGGGATCTCCTCTTATCATCCCTACGTCAAAAATTTTTTTCAAATTTTCTCTATATTTGTTCTCATCTTTTCTCCATTGATGTGCTTGGTCAAATCCTATTGTATCTGTATAAAATTCAAAACTCGCATCTCCACTCATTTTTCCAACTTGTTCAATAAATTCTGGATTTGTTTTTAAAAGTTTCCTTCTTTCAGGAGTAAATAATCCTAAAATTACTTCCCAATCCATTTTAATTTTATCACTAGCATAAACTAAAACATTAGTACCTCTAAGTCGTAAAAGATTATACAAAATTTCAATAGGCTTATCAAAATCTTCAATATTTTTAGAAGATATTGGATAAAAACGATAATTTTTTTCTTTTATACTAACATAGAGTTTTGTAAAGGTATGGTCTCCAGCGTATATCAAATTTGCTAGAATACCTGGCTTTTCTATCTCGATAAATTCAACTCCAGCCTTTATGATTCCTGGATACCCATAATGTCCTATTGTAAAAATTATTACTCCATCTGCTTTTAATATATTTTCTTTGATTTTCTTAACTAATTCCTCGTTATAAATACCAACAATTTCATTATTACTAAAATTAATATCAGGGAACTTTTTTTTTAAATAGGTGAGTATTGATTGTATCAATTTTTCATTATTATAGCCTATATATGGCCAGCCAGCTTCCCATTGTGGCTTCCCAATAAAAATAACATGAATAATAATATTAGCATTTTTCATATTTTTCTGAACTCATTTTAAAAATAAAATATCTCTTTTGTCTTATTAAATAATTATTTAATTTAATTTATAAAACAAGAAAAAAATTAAAAATACTAGGATTTATTACTTTTCTCAATCCATTTGAAATAGCTTAAATTAGAATGTTTTTTACAGTATAATATATAAATTTCAAATTTGATTCATTATGGAAAAAATTGACAACATATTTGATATAATTGTTGTTGGTGCTGGTCCTGGCGGATCATTTGCTGCGAAAGCTGCAGCTGAAAATGGATATAAAACATTACTACTTGAAAAAGAACTTATTGGAGGAAATGGAAGATATAAAGCATGTGGCGGGGCAATGGCATGGGAATTAGTAGAAGAAGTTAATTATCCAGAAGAGAAAATAGCAAGGGTTATTGAATCTTTAGAATTGCACCATGTAGACGGAGAAGACTATTCTAAAAAAGGAAAAGGTGCAGTTATTTGGCGAAATATTTTTGATAAATTCTTAACAGATATGGCTGTTGAGAGTGGAGCAATACTAAAAGAAAAAGAACCATTAATTAATATTGATAAACTTGATGATTTTTACCAAATTACAACTAGTAATGATGTATATATAGCTAACTATGTAATTGCGGCTGATGGTGTTACCTCTCAAACATTAAAAAAATTAAATTGGCCTTATTTTAAAAAAGAGAACATAATTTTAACAATTACCAAAGAAATGAAAACAACGAAATCGTATATTGATAAGATTTTAGGAGTTGATACTGTTCATTTGTTTTTTGGTATTGAAAATCTTATCCCTGTTGGATATGCTTGGTTATTTCCAAAAACTGAAACTATAACAGTAGGGTGGGGCAATCAAATTAATTTAATTAAGAATTCAAGAAATGAATTCAAAAAATTTACTTCACTTCCATTTGTAAAAGAAGCATTAGTTAACTCAAAAACAGAAATTTTCAAACCGCATTTAATTCCTGTTGGTCTAAGACCAAAACTTTACGATAATAATGTATTTGCTGTGGGTGACGCTGGCGGGATCGTCGATCCTATCTCAGGTAAAGGAATTCCTTACGCTATGATGTCTGGACTATATGCTATTGAATCAATTAAGACATGTGAAAAAAGAGATAAATTAGATAAATTAGGTATTCACTACGAGAGATTATTAGATAGAAAATTTCTTAAAGTGTTAAAGGCTAAAAGAGTAGCACGTGATAAAATATTTCAAAATGACGAGAACTTAAAAAAGTTCTTGTCGTTGTGGGAAAAGCATCGAAGTTCTGAGATTATAATGAAGAAACTATTAGATTAAGGTATTATCTTATGAAATTTGCCGAATATATTAAAAATTACAAACCTAAAATAAACGACGCAATAAAATTAATTTATGACCGAAAGTTGGAAAGTGTTAAAAATCAATTTCTTAAAGACTATTATTCAACACTAAAGGATTATTTTTTATCAGGGGGCAAAAGAATCCGTCCTTTGTTATGCATTGCTACATACAATTCATTCAAAAAGAAAACCGATGAAAGAATTGTAATCCCTAGTGTTGGAATAGAGTTTTTACACAACGCATCTTTAATTCATGACGATATCATAGATAAAGACGATTTCAGAAGAGGAAAACCTGCTTTTCATTATAGATTTAGGAAATATTACGAAAAATATGATTTAAAAAAAATAGTTGCTAAAGATTTTGGTACAAATATTGGAATAATAGGTGGCGACACAGCATTTTTCATGGGATTAGAAGCATATATCTTCAATGAATTTGAACACAAGCTAAATCTTAAAGCAATAAATTACTATGAAGAAGTTTTTAAAGAAATCAGTGATGGAGTCCTTATCGAAATAGACATGGTAAGTCAAAAAAAATTAAATATTCAAGATTATATTAAAATGATTTCACTTAAAACAGGAGCTCTATTAGAAAAATCGATTTTAATAGGAGCAAATTATTCAAATGTAGATGCTAAATATTTACAGTTCTTATCTACTTATGGTATAAACCTAGGAATTATATTTCAAATTATTGATGATATTTTGGGAACCTTTGGCGACGAAAAAATAACTGGTAAACCAACTGAAGGAGATATAAGAGAAGGGAAAAAAACTTGCCTATTAATAGAGGCATATAATAAATTGGAAAACAAGAAAAAAAATCGGCTTAATAAATTAATTGAGAAACAAGATATGACAAGTAACGATGTTCAAGAAGTTAAAGAGTTTTTCGTTGAAGCAGATGTAGTAAATTCATGTAGGACTTTGGCAAATTCTTTTGTACAAGAAGCCAGATCCTCTTTGAATAAATTAAAATCCGTCATCAATCAATCTGAATTAGAATTTTTTGATAGTCTATTAGATTTTGTCGCAGAAAGGAGATTTTAATATTCAAAAGAAATTTACCCATTATTGAATTTTAAATATCTTTTTTTTTCATTTGTAATTTACTTACATAATAATTTTTTTTAGAGTTGTAAATAAAAACATTATATTTATAGTACATGTCAGATAAAGACGAGAGAGAAATTCATAGAATTCGAGAACTTGAAAGTATTAATTTAGCTAGAGAAGAAATAAGGGATTTGGTAATTGAAACAAAAAAAGAAGTTGAAAAAAGCAACGAATTTCTTGCTGAACAGATAAATAAAGAGTTTAAACAATATAAAATAAAATCTTATGATATTGTCGGAGCAATTGGAGCAGGTAAAACAGCGATTTTAGAAAAAATAAGTGAAAAATTATCTTCGAAATATAGAATTCTAGTCATATGTGGAGATATTACAACTAGGGTTGATGCAGACCGAATCGAGAAACATAACGCTGAAACGGTTCAAATTAATACGGGACGTGAATGTGCGCTAAATGCTTATCATATATATCAGATAATAAATAATAAAGATTTAACAAACTACGATGCTATATTCATTGAAAATGTTGGAAACTTAATTTGTCCATCAGATTTCTCTCTTGGAACTGATAAAAGAGTTGTAGTAGTTTCGACAACAGAAGGTGAATGGGTAGTTGAAAAACATCCTATGCTGTTTAAAATATCTGACGTGGTGGTAATAAATAAAATAGACCTGGCTGAAAGATTAGGCACTAATGTAGAAAAAATGATAAAGGATGCCAAGAAATTTAATCCTAATATTCTTGTCATTACAACAAGCGCAAAATATGATGAAAATATTGAGCAATTAATTGAAATCTTAGGATTATAATTAATTATCTATTAGATAAATATGAATTCAATGAAAATGAGTTTAGAAGAAATTGAAAAACTAATTTCTGAAAAAAAGATCGATACAGATAAAGTTAGAGAGAGCCAAATAAATTTCATTAAAAATGAATTAAGAGGGCAACACTGTGTTGATAAGTATATCGGTGATTTTCCAACTTTTATTGAGCCTGTTCATCTTGGTTCTAATGTAAAAATAGGAGAAGATGTTCTTATAGGTCCAAATGTTTACATTGGAAATAATTGTGAAATAGGAAATTACACAGAATTAGTTAATACTATTTTATTTGACAATGTCGTGCTAGGTGATAAATTCGAGTTAGAAAATTGTATAATTGCTAAAGATAGCAAATTAAAATTTAATAATTTAAGCGCTTTTAGTTGTATTTTAAAAGGTCAAACAGATTCTAAAGAAAATCTCAAGATAATATCGTTTTAACCTCTTATAGATTTAAAGTTTAATATTTAAATTAAATAAAATTTAATGAGATAAATATGGAAGAAATACTTCAAATTGCAAAAAATGCTTTTCCTCCTACTGAAGGTTCTGAATCTTTAGAAGGGATCAAAGAGGAGGTTGAAATTCTTTGGGATAAATGGGGAATTCCCCATATTTATGCTAAATCACTCGAAGATGCATATTGTGCCCAAGGATACATCCATGCACGCCATCGATTATGGCAGATGGAACTTTTTAGGCGGTTAACGACTGGAGAAATTTCAGAACTTACTGGCAATGTTACTCTTGATATGGATAAACACTATAAAATAATTGGATTACATCGGATCGCGAGAAATTGTGTCGAAAGATTATTGAAAGAACCAGATAATGAACAACTTCAATTGTTACAATCATATATAACAGGTGTTAATGCAGGTATTGAAAAAGCAAGGATTAATCCCCCGATCGAATTCTCAGTTCTTGAGATAAAACCAAGGGAATGGAAGCTTGAAGATTCTTTTAAAATCGTTAGTTTAATTGAATGGGGTTTGAGTGGAAATTATCCTTTGGAGTTATTGCGTGAACATCTTGTTATGAAATTAGGACCTGAAATGGCAGATAAAATTATCCCACTCTATTCAGGAGCTAAATTAGAGAACCCTATCGGAAGTAATGGATGGGTAATAGGTCCTAATAAATCAGTGTCAGGATCAGTATTATTCGCAAACGACCCACATTTACCTCTTACTGTGCCAGCTATATGGATTTTAATTCATCTAAACTGCCCTGATTTAAATGTTTTTGGATCTTCTTTTCCAGGGCTCCCTGGTGTTGTTTTAGGACATAACAAAAGAATTGCTTGGGGATGTACAAATGTCTCGGCAGATAATGTAGATTTATTTAAATTAGAATTAAATCCTGAAAATGAGAACCAATACCTTTACAACGAACAATGGATAGACTTCGAGATCATTGAAGAACCAATAACTATTAGGGAAGAGCCCAATCCTATACCATTTAAAGTGTTAATGACAAAATTTGGCCCTGTCGTAGAGTATTTCGAGATAGATAATAAAATATATAGAATAAAACTCCCTGGAAAGTATGCCTTGCGTTGGTCGAGTTTCGGAGCAAAACTTGAAGATAATTTGGAAGGATTCCTTAAAATTAACAAAGCATTAAATTGGGATGAATTTAGAGATGGCACGAAATTGATGACTATTACACCTCAGAATTTTCTTTATGGCGATATAGACGGTAATATTGGGCATCAGCATGGTGGAAAGATCCCTACAAGGAAATATGGGAATGGGGCCATGGTTACTCCTGGCACGGATGAAAAATACAACTGGTGTGGTTTAGTTCCATTCGAAAAAATGTTTTCAGTTTTCAATCCAGATTATAGTTTTGTGTATACAGCAAATTATAACGAAGATAAAGCTCCTAATGGGGCACTTATATCTCAAGACTCAATAGGATTCTACAGACAAAAAAGATTAAAAAATTTACTCCAGTCAAAAGAAAAATTCTCGATAGAAGATATTAAAAATTTTCAAAACGATCAGTTTTCTGAAGAAGCTGCTGAATTGCTACCAATTATGCTAAAAAAAGTAAAATCAAAAGCAATATCCAAAATAATTCCAGAAATAATATCAATATTAGAAAAGTGGGATTATAAATTAACAAGTAAGAGTGTGGCAGGTACTATTTACAAGGTCTGGCACTTAGAAACTATAAAAGCGATACTTAATCCGTATATTGATAAAGAATTTCTCGATGCTTCTTTAAGTGGTTGCCCTTATGAACTCGATAGATTATTTAAAATTTACGATGATAAACCCGAGGGACTTGAAGAAATTCTTGTTAACACATTAGAAAAAACAATTAATTCATTGTCTGAAAAAATTTCTTCAGATTATAACAAGTGGGAATGGGGGAATTTCCATAAACTTACGCTTGTTCATCCATTTTCTCTCGCTGATGATGCTGCTAAAGCATTAAATATTGGCCCTTTCAAAATTGGTGGTGATTTGAACACGCTCAATAATGGTTATTACGATCCTTTAAGTGATTTTGCAATGACTGTAGGACCTTCGTACCGGCAAATTCATGACCTCTCTGATTGGGATAAGTCGATCGGGATTATTCCAGGCGGTCAATCAGGATTGCCATTTCATAAGCACTATAAAGACTTAATGAAATCATATGTTCGAGGCAAGTATATACCTTTTTTATTTTCGCGGGATGCAATTTCAAAAAATTTAGAAGGGGTATTCAAATTTCTACCAAAATAAGAAAAACAGTATGTAAAATCCTAAATTTAATAATTTTTTTTTTAAAGATTTAACTTAACCATTGATTTAATTTACCAAGAATTACTCTTTTGTTTATGTTGCCTTTTAAATCAATAATATTTTTTAAGTTCATTAACCATAGACAAGAGCGCAATTCGTTTTTTAATGTTCTAATTTCTTTGATAGTGTGAGAAATTGAGTTATTTTTATAATCTTTCCACGAGGATAAAAGAAATTTATAAGCGAATCCACCAATATCTGCCCCTAAAGAAATACATTTAGCAATATCTATTCCTGTTCTTAACCCGCCAGTTGCAATTATTAATTTTTTTGTGACTTTTCTAATATAATATACACTTACAGGAGTAGGGATGCCCCATTCTCTAAATATTTCTGCGGGATTTCTAGTAAAATTTTCACTGAAATTGAAATTACGGTGAGATTCAACAGCAGCAAAACTAGTACCGCCAGCACCTCCAACATCAAAACCATCAAATCCGAGATTATTGAGTTTTAAGGCAAGTTCTTGATTAAAACCAGCACCTACCTCTTTTGCAATTATAGGAGTATTAGTTGATGCTCTTATTTTTTGGAAATTATCTCGGAAATATTTATAAGAGCGATTTCCTTTATCTTGGACCAATTCGTGTAACGCGTTAAAATGAATAGCCATGGCATCAGCATTTATCATCTTAATACATTTATTAAAATCCTCTAAATTAAAATTGGGATCACTTAATTGACCTATACCTATATTTCCAATAATGGGAATACTAGGTGCTACATTTCTTACGATATTAAAGGAATCTATCAGAGTAGGATCAACTAATCCAGCACGTTGGCTTCCTACACTCATTATAATTTTTTCTTTTTCGGCAGCTTCAGCCAAAATTCGATTAATTTCTTTAGAAATGGGGTGGCCGCCAGTTATCGCAGCAATACAAATGGGAGCAGAGACTTCCTTATTAAAAAATTGAATAGAGAGATCAATTTCGTCATAATCCATTTCTGGAAGAGGATTGTGAATTAACTTAATATATTTAAAATAATTTTCTGAATGCTGTACATTGTATTCAATAGGAATTCTTAAATGATCTAGCTTTCTATCACGAATTTCTTCTATTTCTGCTTTTACAGTACTAATTTTGATATTGGTACATCTTAAATCTAAACCTTTTAAAGCCTTAAATATAAATTTTTCTTTTAATCCATTTATAATTTGAACAGGAATTTTTAGTTTAGAAATTTCTTTAATTGAATTAATTTTTCCTTCTATCCCACCAGTAACATCTATTTTTTGATCTAATTCAGCAAGGCGAATGTTGTCTAATTCCTTATGATTAAGTTCCAAAGCCAATTTGATATTTTCTTTTTTATCCTTAATGTAAATACCATCTTTTTCAATCGTAAAAATAACTTTTGAAACTGTAAATTTTTGTAAGTTCTTACATAATTCCAAAATTATACGATCTCCTGAAATAATTGAAAATGAATCTTGTTTATCAAGGATTATATCGCCGTATAAAACGGGAATTACTCCAATATCAAGAGCTGCCTCAATGACATCAATGGATTGAGTGGAAATTTTCTTAGAATCTTTTATAAAAATACTTGAAGCTTGAATTGATATAGCAGGACTGTTTTTTTCAAGAAATCTGTTAATTATATAGGTGTTTAATTTGTTCATTGCTTCGTGAGTTTCAGCAAGTCCAAGAATTTGATTTGGAATGGATATATCAAGTCCTTTCGAAATGCTATACTTTTTAGCGAGAGGATGGCCAAATGAACCTCCACCATGAATTAAGATTAATTTTTCATTAGCATCAATTATTTGTTGAACTGCGCTTTTTACAACATTTTCTCTAATATAAAAAGATTTATTTTTATCGGTTAATAAACTTCCACCTAACTTTAACAGAATTATTTCATTACTACTTTTCAATTTTAATTCACACTCAACCAATCAATGTTCTCCAGGCATCATATCCTTCTTTTTCTATAGATTTGGCAATATTTTCTTGTATTGCTTCGTTTTTTGCTAAAGCAATAATCAAACCACCCCGCCCTGTTCCCGTCATTTTAGCACCTAATGCTCCATTTTTCAGTGCTATATCAACTAATTTGTCATTTATATCCCCTGAAACGGTGATTTTTTGAAGTAATTTGTGGTTTTGATTCATTAAATTTCCTATAGTGTCGATGTCTCCTTCAAGTAAGGCTTTTTTTGCTTTTTCTGATAATGCCTTATATTCATTAAATATTTTTTCAAATTTTTCTGGGTTAGCTTCCTTTAAGCGCCGGACTTCAGCAACTATTTCTGTTGTTGAGGCCGTGATTCCTGAATTTGCGATTACTAATGGTATATTTTTTGGTGATTGAAGGAGCTCCATTGTATTTTTTCCCCCACTTAAGTTTTTCACAAACCAAATCAATCCACCATAAGTTGAAGCCGTGTTATCAATACCGGATGGTGTTCCATGGTAGGCCCTCTCTCCTTCATACGCAGCTTCATTTATCTTTTCATCATCTAACTTTAAATTAAAACTATCGTTTAAGGCACGAGTTAAAGATGTGCATTGAGCGGCAGAAGCACCAACTCCACTAGCAGCAATTAAATCTCCGGCGAAAGTTATTTCAAGTTTTTGACTCTCCGTATCTATTTTTAAATGCTCGATTATATTCTTAATTGATTGCATTGCCTCACTATATTTCTTTTTTTTATAGCCGGGCGTAGCAGGTCTCTGATCATTGACAGTCCAGCTTTTTCCTTCAACGACTTTAACATCTGCAGTTGTATAGGAGCCTAATGCTGATGCAATAGCCGGAAAACCAAAAACCACAAAATGTTCTCCAAATAAGATTGTCTTACCATATCCTTTGCCAGTTCCCGTTTATGCCACCTCCACAGTACCTTCTGAACCATTGACAATAACTTTTTGTCCAGTTTTAATATAATTAATATCAATTTTATCTACACAGGGAATTTCACTTATTATACAACCTACTGCTATGATCGTATCTATTTGTTCATTTACGATTGCTACTGGAGCCGTATTATTTTTTTTCATTCTATACATAGTGTATGATCCTACAGTCGAACCTTTACCAGTAGGAAAGACTAAAACTTTTCCTGTTATGGTTTGACCTTCAAGTTCATGTCCAACCTCAACAACTTTGCCAGTATCAGGGTCAACGCCACCATAAAAAGATATTCCATCTTTCGTTACAATCGCTTCTGCCTCAGCAATTCCTTTATAGATTTTTCTTCCTTCTAATTTCATTTAATGGACTCCTCAACACATTTTTCGATTGTACCAATTTTTACTTTAAAATTATTCTTTGCGCGCCCGTAATAACACGCTTTTGCTGAATCAACCATGATTCCCTTGAAGCGTCCTTTAATTGGAGCTACAACACAGCAAGTGTCCGCTGCGAATTTTGCTCCAGCATCTTCAATAATTTTAGAATAACCAGCTTCATCTGCGATTTTTTTTGTAGGTCGAGCAGTAGTAATCCAAAATTCTTTCTTTACTTTTTTTCCTCTTAATAACCTTGCTATTTCTGCAATTTCGTGAATTGAAGCGTGAGGACAACCAATACTTACAAAATCTATTTCAAGATCGTCGTCTATAAGTTCAGCACGAGTATTATCTAAATCTTCTTGATTAATTTCAAACACAACATCACTTGGTTTAGGATATTCTTTATACTCCGGAGTTATTTGTTCCATGTGGAATAATGCTGTTCCACCATACGTAGCAATGGAAGCACAAAAAGACTTGAGTTCTTCAACAGTAGCGGAAGGAATTCCCGTAATATGGGGTATTTTTTTTCCTAATTCAACTAATTTGTCTCCAATTATTTTTCCTAATACTCCAAATTCGTCAGTGCCTTTAACTGGAGCATTTATTTTAACTAAGATTTGACCATGACGATTTTCATCTATATGGTAACCGTATTTAGGCGTTTTGCCAGTTAAAGCTGCTGCTAATGCGCTTGGTCCCCCCTCGCGATTTGTTCGAGCTCCAATAACTGAGTTAGAATAACAAACAGCACTACTTTCAGCCCAAGCAATATGTTGTCCATAGTGAGGTGTGTTTCCAATTAGATATGGTGTACAAGAACATGTTGTAATTATTCCCATCTTAGCAAAGGCATCTATGGCGCTATTCTGATTTTTAGCAAATTCTTCATCTATTCCTAATGCTTGCCAATTTTGGCGATCCATTCCTGCTGGATTTAAAGTTGTTAAAACTCTAACATTCCCATCTTCAGCCATTTCGTTTAGAAATTCCAACCCCGCTTCGCCAAGATTAGCATAGGAAACTCCTGCTATCTGAACACTATGAACGTCAACCATACATTCAGCATCAAATATTTCGCCTAATGTTGTTAATATCTCCATCGATTTTTGTGCAGCTTTTCCATGCTTCCCTTCCAGCATATCTTTCTCTTCTAGTTCTAACTTAATTATTATCAACTCTTATATATTAAAAATATTTGTTCATGTCTACTTTTGGGAAATCCGATTTATCAAAGCTCTTTGCTTTAGCTATGAGTGGTTTTGTTAAATCAAATCCAATTTTAGTTGTCATTTTTGTTCCCGGCTCTGCGCTAGGATCTAAACTGCTTCCCGGTTCTTTATCTTTAATAACCATTCTGACATCACCTTGAAATCGAGTTGCCATAGCCCATTCCACAGATAATGGGTCATAAATATCAATATCCTTATCTACAATAAACACGTGTTTACAACTACTATGGCCAGCAAAAACACCATTAATAGCTTTTTCACCATCTTCTTCTGATTTTTTATCAATTTGTACAATTGCATGCAACCATGAGCAACCTCCGGGATTTATATTGACATCTAAGCATTGAACTCCCGCTTCATTCACTTTATTGAAAATGGTTGGTTCTCGTGGCATTCCCATCAATATTTTATGCTCAAGCGCACCAGGTAATAAAGCTTGCCAAATTGCATCCTTTCTATGAGTGATTCTTTTGACTTCAAAAACAGGTTCTTCTCTTACAATATCATATGTTTCTGTTAAATCGACAAAAGGACCCTCAGCATGTTTTTCTTCCATATAGACCCGTCCTTCTAAGATAAATTCGGCTTCTGCAGGAATTAAGAGATCAACTGAATTTGCTTTAACAACTTTAATTGGCTCTAAAGCATTTGCAATATATAATTCATCAACTCCAATATCCACAGAAGTTGCTCCCGCAATTAGAACGTTAGGGGTATTCCCTATACAAAAAGCAACATCTAGTTCACCATTTTTTTCTAAAAATTTATGAAAATGACGTCCTCTAACTATTCGAGTAGCAAACTTTTCTTTGGAAAACTGCATAGCTCTATGAAAATCCATGTTTTGTCCATAATCAGGATCCCTAGTGATAACAACCGCGGAACTAATATAATTTCCGCCATCCTTTTCGCAATGAAACAAAATTGGTAATTTCTCTAAATCTACGCTTGATTCTATTATTTCTTGACAAGGAGCGTCTGATATGACTTCTGGTTCTGAGCGTTGTGCAATTGCACTAGAAAGCATTGGTATGAGATCTGTGGGATTCACACCAAAATATGAAGCAATTACATTCTTAGTACAGAATACATTGCCAACCAATCGGAATTCGGATTCTTTAACATTATTGAACATTACGGGGGTTGGTTCACTCTCCTTTAAAATACCAGAGATCTCTAATATCTTCGAAACTTCAACGTTTACCTTTCGAAGAAGTCCTTTCTTATCAATTTTTTCTAAATATTCTCTAAATCCCATAAATGCTATCTCAAAAATTTATTTCTTTAATTTTTTTTTTAGCTATTATTATGAAAATGATACGATTATTAGAAAGATTCTGAATAATATCAATTAATCCATTAATTTAAATAATGCTTGTAAAATCTAATTTTAATTATTCTCAAGCAGAATTATCTTATTATAATAATAGATTTTAATAAAGAATATTGATTATAGTGATTAATAGTAGATCTATTCTGCTAATCTAATAAAAATAATCAAGGAAAGTATCAATAAAAATAAATTGGCACTAGCGCCAAAGACCGTAAAGATTTGATGACAACAAGCCATAGTTTCCAAACCTAATAATAGAAGGTAGGTTTGTTGAGTCGCACCGTAAAAAAAAAAAGACATAAATGAAAATAAAAAATCTTTTCGAAATTATAGTATTAACATCGGTGATTCAATTTGATAATAATTGCGATTACGGGTGCATCAGGAATCATAATAGCAGTTAAATTACTTAAAATTCTAAAAGATAAGGGAACTAATACCGAACTTATTATATCTAAAGCTGCAGAGAAAGTGATTGAAGCTGAGACGGAATATAAGATTGCGGATTTACATCAATTTTCCACAAAATATTATGAAGCTGATGATTTAGCTGCCCCTCCTGCAAGTGGTTCACATAAAATTGATGCTATGGTTATTGTCCCCTGTACAATGAAAACTTTAGCTGCCATCGCAAATGGTTATGCAGATAACTTAATTACAAGGGCTGCAGATGTGACGATAAAAGAAAAAAGAAAACTTATACTTATTGTGAGAGAGAGCCCTTTAAGTGTAATACATCTTGGAAATATGCTTAAACTCGCAAAACTAGGAGTTATTATTGCTCCGCCAATCCCCTCTTATTATACAAAGCCAGAAAGCGTAGATGAATTAGTTAATTATACTGTTGGGAGGATACTTGATCAAATTGGGATAGATATTGGAATAAAGAGATGGGGAGAAATATAATTGGATAATACATTATTTTTGATTCTTTTTTGAAAGATTATTTAAAATCTCTTTGGCGTAATCTATGCGAATTTTTTTATCTTCAACTAATTTTTTAGCAACTTCTTCTATTAAATTGTCAGGTACTCCAGCTATTTTAGCGATATTTCGTGAGTGAAGTGCCATATGACCTTTCTGTATACCTTCAGCAGATAATGCTCTTAAGGCAGCAACATTTTGGGCTAGACCAACAGCGGCAGCAACTTGAGACAACTCTTCAGCACTTTCAACATTTAAAATCTTTAGAGTTAATCGTGCCATTGGATGGACCTTCGTCATTCCTCCAATTATTCCCAGCGCTAGTGGAATTTCTATTTCTCCAATTAAATTTCCTTCTTTATCAACATCAAACTTAGTTAAAGGTTTATATTTTCCACTTAAAGAAGCATAGGCATGAGCACCTGCTTCAATAGCGCGTGCATCATTACCAGTAGCTAAAGTTAATGCGATAATCCCATTCATTATTCCTTTATTATGAGTAGTTGCTCTAAAGGGATCTTCTAAGGCAAATTCATAAGCATTTAAAATGCCTTCAACCACTTCTTCTCCGCCTAATAATTCCTTATCAAAAACAGCTTTACTCCTCGCAATGCGCTTGGCTGCTAAATTAGATACAATTCGAAGATAGATTTTTCCACCACATAATTCTTCAATATAAGGACTTACTGCTTCTGCCATAGTATTAACTAAATTAGCTCCCATAGCATCTAAAACATCGACTAATAAGTGGAGAATTAGCATCTTTCCCTTTTTTGTATCCAATTCTCTAAATTCAAAATCAAATGCTCCACCGCCTAATTTTTTTAAGATTGGATCTTGATTATTAGCAATATTTAAGATTTTTTCTTTATGCTCTATTAATTTTTCTTTAGCGGCATTTATATCTTCTAATTGAGTAATTTGAATTTGAGAAATCATAACTGATTTAATTTTTCCAGAATGGAAACCACCATGTTTTCTAGCGAATTTAGCTGCATTTGAAGCAGCGGCAACGACAGAAGGTTCTTCTATTACCATAGGGATAAAATAATCTTTATGATTTACTTTAAAATTGCATGCTATACCCATTGGTAATTGAAAACTTCCAACTACATTTTCTATCAATGTATCCAGCTGAGTTTGGGTAAAATAACCAAAATTACGTAATAATTTTATTTCTTCTTGAGTTAAATCAAAAAGGTTGGATAAAATCTTATGACGTTCTTCAATAGACAATTTATAGAAACCAGAAATTTCTGAATTGATTTTACCCATTAAACCCACAAATTTAAAATTTTCTATTTATTCTTTCAATTTTTCTTTTAATTTTTATTATTTTTTTTCTCAAAGCATTTAGAGCCTTGTTTTCAGCAAAATGAAAAGGAGGTATTTTTTGTTCATTTGCGCCATTCAATATTTCCAAAGTTTTTTCTGAAATTTTCGTTTTAATATAGTTAAAAATCTCTGCTTCGCCTATTGGGTTATTAATTACAGCTATAGCTAAGATTTCTCCAGCATTGGACACAAAATCAGGAAAACAGACAATCCCTTTTTCTTCTAATATATCTATTACACCTTTTTGATATGGTATGTTAGCGGCAGGAATTATCCATTTTGCTTTTATTTTATCAATATTATCTTTATTAATAACATCTGGTCTTGCTCCAGGGATTATGACGTCTGTTGGATAATCTGAAGATAATTCAAATAATTTTTCTTTTAGAATTTTAATTACATTTTTACTTTCATAATGATTAATTAATTCGTCTCCTCCAAATTCATTCTTTAATCTTAATAATTGATCTATATTGAGCCCATCGTCATCGTATATGGCACCTTTTATTGTTGAAACTCCAGTTAATTTGTAATTTGATTCCCTTAAGTAAAGTGCAATACTGGTTCCAACTTTACCAAAGCCTTCTAAAATTATTTTTAGCTTATTATTTTTAGGTTTTTTATATTGAAGGACAGTCTTTAGACAATTAACTACCCCGTATCCAGTAAATAATTCTTCAATCGGAATATCGTCTTTCATTAATCCAATTTTCCGAGGAACTAGCTCTGGCGTACCGGCAATTTTAAATATTCTTTCCAAATCCGAATCATATGTGCCCATATCTGGTCCAGGATAATAAATTTTTTCTTTAATAAATGGAGCTAGTGAGAGAGCAAAGCTTGTTATTAATAAATCACGATTATTATCAAACGGGTTTCCAATTAAGCCCGATTTCGCACCCCCCGTTGGAAATCCATAGGAGGAAAATTTTAAAGACATTGCACGAGCTAATCTTGTCATCTCGCTTAAAGTGAGGTTTTGAGCAAATCTTATACCTCCTGCTGGAACTCCATAAGCAGAATTATCAATTACTAAAAAGCCCTTCATATTTACTTTAGGATCGCTTAAAATAATGATCTTTTCAGGACCAAATTCATCATATGAGATTTCATCTTCTATTTTAAAACCAGAAATCCACTTTTCAACTCAAATAATTTTTCTAAATGATAAAGATTTATTTAAGATTTTATAAATTTATCCAAATTAAAATGGATTTTGTTTTAATTTTAGAAAATTTTCAAATAAAATCTAAAGTATGTTATTTTGATTTAAATATAATAAATGTTGTGAACCGGAACATACATAGGGGACCAATTTAATGAACTAAGTGCTTTATGAGCATTCTCATCGTCAATTACCACACGTCTCAATTCATACTCTAAAGAATTCCCTATACTCGCTTCTGGTGAAACTCTTACTAATCCCTTTCTTAGATAGGTAAGATCATTAATGTTAGGATTTAATAGTGGTTTAGACTTTAAAACAGCATAGAGTGGGAATACCATTTTATGATAACCAGAATGCCCATTAGGACAATAATTTAATCCGGGTATATTTGGGATAATACAACCCTTATTACAAAAATGAAGTGTAAAACATCTATTTTCATTTAACTTATGTTCAATCACGCGTCCAATATGGATTTGAGGTTTTAGAACGCCATACTTTATTAGTTCGTATTCTGTGACACTTTTTCTTTGCTTATAATTAATATAATCTACTATTTTTGGTCCATTTTCTACTACAGATTTAAATTTTCGCCTTACTTTTAATAATCCTGATATACAAGTCGCACCGGAACCGTATGAGCCAAAATAAATCGTATCACTTACTCGAGCATGGTTCTCAAGGATATAAATAATTTGGGCCCATAAAGCAGCAGAATACATGTTTCCAAAATGCATAGGTACTCTTAATTGAGGAAGTAATTTTGCTTTAACATTAGTATTTACCCAATGTGCCCAATTCTCTAATCTAGAGGATGAGTATCCTTTCTCTTTTAATTTCAAATATATATATCCTGGAAGTACAGAAACATCATGTAGAAAATTATCAATTTTTTTCAAAAGTGAGCTCTTAATTTCATCTACATCTAATTTTGGAAGATTGTTAATATGTTTTACCCATCTTTTAAGTATTATTTGTTGCATACACTTTATTGGTAATTTAGAATAAGGTGCATGAAAAGTGTAATAATCAGCATGAAAATCACCTACATTATTAATAAGATCATCGTAAGCTCTTAACTGGAAATTTAAATAAGTATCAACAGAATATTGACCATTTGGCACCTGCGCATTAATTTCGTTTACTGGTCTAAAAAAATCATTAACATTACCAGAAACCTTGCCAAATTTTTTACTAAATGCGGCCACTCGAGGATTTTTTGAAATAACGAATGCTGTCGCTCCCGAACCTTGGGTAGGTTCGCCCAAACTACCTAATTCATATGAAGAAATATCAGCATTTATAACCAGCGCTTTATTTATGATATCTTTTTCTATTAAAGAAATCGCGTTTAGCATTGCAAGAGTCCCGGCAGCACACGTATTATAGACATCTTGTGTCATTGAATTTGGCGAAACGCCAAGTAATTCAGTAAAAATATTAGATACCGACTTTGCAGCATAGGTCATTGTTTCTGTTCCGACAAAAACAGCATCAATGTCTTTTGGAGAAATATTTCCTCTTGCCAAAGCATTATAACCTGCCTTAAGGCCCAAGGATATAATATCTTCATCCACTTCCGGAAAACGCATTTCTCTTAACATTAAACCTTTTTTAAACTTGTCTGGATCGATTTGACGCTTCACGGCTAGCTCTTCTAAATCAACATAATATCTCGGGGCATGGAAGCCTACAGAATCAATACCGATATTTGTAAATAAGTATTCATTAGAGATCAATGGATCATCATTTTTTCTTTATTTGTTCAAGACTATTTAAATAAATTTATATAAGTAATTGCGCAAATTAATTTTTTCCCTTTTTTAACATTAAAAGTTAAGATTAATTAGAATTTTTTATTTTATTAAAAATATTTGAATTTTTTAATAAATATTTTTGATCCTTTATATAACTATTTTTTAATGAACTTTTCAGCTCTCCTATTAGAAGAGAGATTTTTTTTCAAAGAGAGAGGTCTTTTTATTGATAATTTCTTGTTTTCCTAAAAATAAATACATATTTATTTTATTAAATGTATTATTTATATCATTTAATATTATTATAGATCTTAAAACTAAAGTTAAAATCTGTATCCCGTGGGTTAAAAAAATTCGCAAAATTTTTTTATAAACTTATATTTTTACTGATAGGTGTTAGATTAATTGGAAACTGAACTTACAGAATTGCAGAAATTGCCGAATGATAAAATTCCAAAACATATTGGCTTAATTCCAGATGGCAACCGTCGTTGGGCACGAATAAATAATGTCCATAGAAATGTAGGACATTATAGGGGATACGAAGTAGTAAAGAAGATTTTGTTAGCTTGCTTTGAAGCAGGAATTAAATATCTTACTTTATATGCTCTATCTCTCGAAAATGCTTTAAAGCGACCCAAAGATGAGTTAAAATATATATATAAGATAATAAAATTGGCTGTAGAAACAGTAAGAAACGAACCGATTGTTACCGAAGAAAAAGTTAAATTCAATGTACTTGGCAGATTAGAGTTATTGCCGCAAGATGTGCGTGATAAAATCGACGAGTTAATCGAATATACGAAAGATTTTGATGGTGCCTTCGTGAATGTTTTAATAATGTACGATGGGCAAGCTGAGATTTGCGATGCAGTAAAAAATATAATTAAAGATAATATTAATCCAAATAATATTGATCGTAAAATTATTAAAGACTATTTATATACAAACAAATTTCCTGAAGTGGACTTAATAATTCGCACTGGAATGGAAGATGGTGCTAGAATTTCTGGCTTTCTTTTATGGGATGCTTCATATGCAGAATTTAAATTTAGAAACGAATTTTGGCCTGAATATAACGAAGAATTACTGTTAGAAGATTTAAAAGATTATATTAGTAGAAATAGGCGGAAGGGAAAATAATTCTTCTTTCTAGAATTGCCTTTTTTTTAGAATCTTTTTTTCATAAAGATTTAAAATCAAGTTCTTTTTTAAAAAGAATATGGTTGAGTGGAAAAAACTTATTCCATTGTTTATATTATTATTGACAGTAAGATATTTTGCTATAGCCTCTTGGGTAATTACTATTAATAAAGAATTTATGTATTATATTATTTCATATAGATAATTAGAAAGAATATACTTGGTTTTAAGATGGAAATTACGGACCCAGAAAAAACGATCTCATTGAAAATAACACACTTTCCACAGAATTTGTTAATTCCTTCTAATGATAACAATATAATTTTTGAAGCAATAAATCGTACTAATAAGCAAGCCTTTTTCAAATTTGCTTTTGAAGTAGAAAATTTAAAAATTGAAATACCTGACGAATTAAAAAAGGATGCTATCCAATTTGGCCCGGGAGAAACCAAAAATTTCGAAATTAAGTTAATTCCTACTATTGATGGTTTTGGAAAATTGTCAATGTTTGCAAATTGGATGAAAATTGTTGAATATACTGTAAAAGTAAAAAAAGTAAGAAATGTGGTTCCTAAAAGTCAAATTAACGAAATTTTAGAAAGACAACCTATATTAAAAGTCTCTAAATTTGCCGATGGTTTCAATATAGACGATTTTATTATTTCAATAACAATGGATGAATTAACTCAAATAGAAAAAGAATTAGAGAAAAAAAAAAAAGAATATCACTCTTTTCACTTATTAAAGCAAAATATTTTGACTCAAACAGAGAAATCAGAGACAGAAATGAGCATTGAAGAAATTGAGAGTAATAAAAAACGACTTTTAGAAGAAATTGACAATTGTTCTAAAAAGTTGGCAAAAGGCTATCTTTATAATAAAAACCTAGAAAAATCGCTAAATTCAGCGTTGAAATTGTCTAATGAACAAGAAAAAGCGAGTTTTTATCATTATTTAATCAGAGCCTATGCGTCTATAAATTTAGATGGCTCTATTGAAGTTATAAAGAACATTACGAATAATGACAAAAAGCTTTCGTTAATTATGAATTTAGCTTTCGATTTGGTAAAAAGGGATCCAGAACAAGCTCCAAAAGTAGCTTATTTAATTAAAGATCCTTTGAAAAGAGAAAATCTTATAATTGATATCGTTAACAATACAATTAATTTAAATCCTAGTGTTGCTGCTAAAATATGTACTCTTATTAGTGATGGTTTATTAAAAGTTAAGATTTTATATACTATAGTTAAAGAATTGCACAAAAGAAATAGTCAAACAGAGATTTCAAAAGTTTTAAATCAAATTATTAATGTAATTGAAAAATCATCTAAATTAAATTTGTCTGAAAATAATTTTAATAATTCAGCTTATAATTTCTATAAAGATGCGATATGCGCATTAGCAGAAATTGATTCTCCTCAAGCGGCGGATACAATAATAATAGGATTTAACTTAAGGGAGATCAAAGATAAAGTTGCTAAGGATTTATTTGATACCATTTACGAGATGGTAGATGAAATAAGAACAAGAATGGAACCATCGCCGGTTTATTCGCATTATTATTTATTTAACACATTTATATCAAAAATCAATGAATTTGTAAATAGTTTCTCTCTAACGGGAGGTAACATAAGTAATAATATCCTTATGAATGACTTCAATTTTAACGCAATAATCGTTTCATTATTTAGTTATGATTTTAGTATTTTTCCTATACTTGATCGAGTCTATTCTGATTTAAAATTTAATTTGAACAAATCGTTTGCGTATTATATTTATCCCTCAAAAGAAAATCATAGTCAATCCGAATTAATGACTATAAACAATACACTCACACAATTTTTAGCTTCCAGTTTAAAAAATGCCCCCAATCCTATTTTAATCTTTAATTTAGACTTAATTCCTTACTTAGGAAAACCTACAATTATCTTATCTTCTGAATCAGGAATAGATGATGAAATAAATTCTAAAATTATTGAAAACCTTGGTGACTCTGCGAACTTGATAATTGATGAGTCTTTATTTAAGGATGGTGCCACTGTAGACAATTTGAAGCAATTATTTCCACCAAATATGTGCAAAATTGTAAATTTAATTTTATCCTACGAATTTATTAACGAATATAATATTCTTAAATCGTTTATACAATCTTTAATTTAATTTTAAGAAAAAGTACATCAAAGATCAAATTAAAAAAAAGGATATAGATCAATGGCAAAAGACAAAAAAAAGAGAAAAAAGAAGAAAAAAGGAAAAAGCAAATCGAAGGTATCTAAGAAAATTCAAAAAGTAAAAGGATTACCTCCAGGAGTTTCATTAGGAAATCCAGTTGATAGATCGGGCGATAATCTATTTATCGGAACAGACTATCGAGAAATCTATAGTTGGCATTATGATAGACCTTGGGCAGAAATACTAGCTGATGTAGAACTATGGAGGCCATTACCCTTCACTCACGGTATAGAGATGGAACTAATTATAGCTGATGATGTAGGAGCATATCCTGATGGTGATGAAATGGTGTTTAGAATGCGAGAAATTGTGAAGGAGGCCATTAAAATTATGGATCAAATTTTATACAATAGGAGGGCCGATTTTTTACCTGTTCCTGAATATGTACGTCAAAAGGTTTTGGCACACCCTTGGGGCGTAGAGGATATTGAAAAAGGTTTTGCAATGAAATTAAGATATCAACTGCCTGATGGATCTTACGTGGATATAGATTCTTTTGCGCGCGATGGAAATGTTACGGCAATCACTTATATCTTGGAATTAGTTACTCCACCTTGTGAATTTGTCGAAGAACTTGCATATTGGGCTTCTACATTATTTTTATTAGCAAAAAATACACTCCCCAAAGATTTGCATATTATTGCTTCGGCAATAAATCCAGCAGCAAAGGAATATCAACGAGGTCTTTCACAAGCTGACCATAATCATCTGGGGACTTTTAAATCTGAACTCGAAAAAGTACAAGCTTATTGTATGATAAGAAATTTTATCCCTCACTTAATTGCTCTCACATGTAATTCTCCTATAATGAATAATCAACCTACTGATGTAATAAAAATAATAGATAATAGAATTACAGCACCAAATTGTGTGCGCTCATTAAGATTAAAGCATAATACCTCGATGCTAAGTAACAACGACCCAAACCATTATATTCCTTATTTAACATCAACAGACCAAAATGCTCAAAATTATTTCCTCCAAATTGTCCAGAAAGCTAGTTTGGAAGATGGACGCTTCCAAGACATCTTTCCCTTTACAGATTGGGGTACCATTGAGGTTCGTATAAGTGATGCTCAAATTTCAATATGTCGCCGAATAGGAATTGCATTATTAATTCAAGCGATGTGTTATAAAGCAAGAAAACTTCTCGACAGTGGTACTTGGGTTCCCGATGCTGGAAGTGAAACAATTGCAACTAATAGAGAAGGAGCAATAGAAAGAGGATTAATTTCTATTTTTAGACCCGCCCCGACTCTTACGCGAGAATTTCTTGCTCGTTATGATCCTGATTTTGCCGAGCAATATTTAGGTCCTAAAGACCAACCTGTACGTTATATGACGCAGGCAGTTCAAAGGATGTTTTTCTATTTAAAAGATGCACTAAAAGAGTTAGGATTTCTCTATTCCCCTTATTTAAAACCACTATTGCAATCTGTTTTTGGTGACGTCTCCTACGCAAAACCCCCTATTACAGAAGCCGAATATCAATTGTCTTTATATGACTACAAATTAAAACAAGGAGAAGATCCAAGTATCTTATATGACTTAATTTATTTCACAATTGAATATTGTAAAGATCCTTTAAATAATCCTCTTACGGGAGTTTTAACTCTTCCTAAAGAGATGAGGGAGTAGAATTATTTATAATAGAGTATAGTAAAAATGTTAACTGCGACTATAGAACAAAATGGACGGACAAGAGTGGAAAATATCTTTGTAATTGATTGTCATTCACATTTAGGCCACGATGTAGACGATGCCAATATGATGAATCCATTGGCTCCAGGTACAGGGACTTTCGATTTTTGGGGAAATGTACAAGGAAAACTATTTGCAGAATTAAAAAAAAATAATGAAATCTCGTTTACTACAACGCTAAACAATAAATCCACCAAGATTTCATGGTCTTTTACACCTTATCCGTTCACTGACAATTTATATGGCGTCTTAGAGAAACTGGGCAGATTATATTCAGATTTAAAAGAAAAATCTAAGTTTTATACATTCATCGATCAAGGTGTCGTTTTTCCCTTTCAAGATAAATTTCGAGATAAATTTCCTGAAGCTTTATATCGCGCAAGCAATATTAATATATCCCGCTTTACAACTCACTTTCCGTTCTCAATGAAATTAATCGGCTATGGCCGTTGTGATCCTATGGAAGGAGAAAAAGCTGTTAATGAAGTAAAATACGCTAGGGAAGTATTAGGGTTGCGCGGGCTTAAATTACACCCTAGGAGCGAAGGATGGATTGATAATGTTAGTTCAGATAAAGCAGTCCAAATCTTAGTAGAAGCTGCCAAATATTCAATGCCAATAATTTTGGACACACGAGGAAAAAAGACAATTATGGAAATTGGCGAATTGATTAAATCAGCGAGAACCGTATTAGAAATAAACCACCCTAAATTATTACAACATTTTAAAGTTATAATAGCACATTTCGCTCAGGGAAATATTGGTGATCACGAAGTTTATGATACCATCGTTCAACCCAATACTTATGGCGATTTATCTATGTTGCATGGGGAAGGCGCAGCAAATTTTTTAGAGGATTTTCGAGAATGGTTTATTTCGAATAAAAAAGAGTCAGTAGATAACCGTAAATGGAGCGAATATCTTCTTTTTGGTACGGATTATCCTTATTTTGGGGATATTCATGCTCAAAAATTATTAATCTATATAATTAATAAACGGTTTTTCGAAACTGGAGGGACCATTCAAGATACAAGGAACATACTAGGACTAAACCTAATTCGACTTTTGCCTGAATATAATCAACCCCAAATAAAGAAAGATGCTAAAAATTTACCATGTATAATGATTTCTAATCCAGATTTTCAACAAAATAAAAAAAGTGCTTATGAAATAGCTATAAGAGCTTTATCTAATTTAATTATTGAAAAGAAGATTGATATAAAGAAGTTCTGCCTTCAATTTAACGATTCTTGGAATTTATTTACCAATGATCTTTTAATAACAACTATTAAGAATAGTACAAATGAAGAAATTAATTTATACTTTAGGAATTTATTGGAAAATCAATCTGTTTCCCTTTTAGCACCTATGCAGCCCAATATGGTATGGAAAAAATTTGGTTACAAATACTTCAATCCAGAAGATCGTGCGTTTTTTGCATCCTTCTTTAAACATTCATACTTGGCAACTGACGTAAATAAGGCTATAGAGAGCTTAAATCAAATTTTTTAATAAAAAATGTCTCAAAACCAATAAAAGTAATTGAATTTAGAGAATTAGTAAAAAAATTTTTATCTTTAACTTAATAGCAAAAAAGATAAAACAATAAATTGTGATTATTATTATAGTAATCAGTACTCAATTATGATAAATTGAATTTGCGATTTATAAAACCTCGTGTGAGTCAAATTGAAAGGAATTATGATTTTAGGGTTTGACGAGAATTCTGAAGCTTTTATTGATGCACAATATCCAGACGATCTTTTTAAAAATTTAAATATAAATATGACTGATTTAACGGATATTCATATGCTTCATTGGACGAGTAAAAAAGGACCTAATTTTTTTAAAATAGAATTTGCTGATTATAGAGTTGCAAGTTTTTTTTCTGGTTTTTCGCCAGGCCGATATGTAGGTCTACCTTGTTATGCTATTACTGTGTTTATCGAAACCGAGGAATTTGAAAAAGTTGGCATTCCAAAAGATTTTGAGGGAATGTTAAGAAGAATCGCTCATATATTATTACCTAAAAAAGATAATAATCCAGATTTCGATGACATATTTAAAGATTTCTTTTTGATGTTAAAAAGTGAAGATTTAGAACCATATTGGGAGGAAGTTGAAGAAGAGGAGATAACCGAGGTATATACTCCACCTATTAGCGACGTTGAAGAGGTTAGTGAAGAAGAAATTGCTGATGAGCTTTTAAATAATGAAATTGTAATTGATGAAGAAAAAAAAGTAAGTGAAAAGGAGGTTAGTGAAGAAATTGATACAGAACTAAAAGCTAAATTCATTAAAGAATTAGAACAGTATCAGATGGAAGTTGAGGAAAAAGAGATCACCCAATTATCTGAAACTTCTATAGGAGACATTGAAGAAATTAGTGATGATGAGCAAGTAATTGAAGAAGTAGTAAATGAAGGAGAGATAAGTGAAGAGAAAGTTAGCGAAGTAATTGATTCAGAACTAAAAGTTAATATGAGTGAAGAATTAGAAAGTGGAATTCCTGAAAAACATCTTGAAAAACTTGAAAAAGAAGTATTGGAAGATGAAATTAAGGACTTAAAAACTCAATTAAACGAGAAAAACGAAAAAATTAAGGAACTTACTAGGGTTATTACAGAATTTCAGACTAATAAAGCTGAAATTGAAGAAATTAAAGAAGCTGATAAATCTTTGAAAGAAAGTATTAATAAAACAACTGAAGAAAAAGAAGAACTCGAGCGTAATATAAACGAATTAAAGAAAGAAATAGAAGAGAGAGAGACTAGGATAGATGAGTTGAACCAAGAAATTGAGAACTTGAAAAAAGAAAACGAAGATCACCTAGATAGAATCGCAAGTTTGAAAATTGAGCTGAGGGATTTAACGAGTAAAGAACAAAAAGTTCAAGATAATTTAACTGAAGAATTAATTGATATGAAAAAAGAATTAAAAGTATTACGACGTGAAAGAGATCATTATAAAAAAATAGTCAAGGATAACGATCTTCTTTAAGATTTGTTTTTAAAAATAAAGCTTCATTTTGAAATTTCCTTAGTAAAAGAAATCGATTTTCTTGTTTTTCATACGAGTTTTGAGAATAAAATCGATGTAAATAACAAAAAACATAATTTTTTATACATCTTCTTTTTTTAATAAACATAAGAGTATTTATAATAAAAAATTCTAATAATATATTATAAAGAATATCATAATTTGATTGGTGTATTGCTATTAGTATTGATACAAAAAGTTTTGATAATATTCTCAGTAAGATTATAAAGTCCGAATCGGGCATTAAGAAGGTAATATTGGTTGATCGAACGGGATTAACTATCGCGAGCGTGTCGAAATTCTCCTATTTCCCAGCTGATGTGGATGGAATTGGCGCTATTGCAAGTGCAGTATTCTGTGCCAGTGAAGAACAAGGAAAAAATCTCGAATTAGGAGATTTAGATATAGTTACGAGCGAATTCTCAGGTGGAAAAATATTTGCAGCCAGCTGCGGACCAAAAGGAGTATTATGTTTAATTTCCGATCCTGATATAAACATTGGGTTAATTAGACTTATATTAAAGAGATCTGGAGATGAATTGAAAGAAATTCTCGACGAATTCCTTTCGGAAATTCCAGAGACTCTAGATTCCGGATTGGATTTATCAGACTTGGACGAATTAACTCCAGATTAATCAAAACATTTTTTGATCTACTTATTATAATCTAATTTTCTACAATAATCACATTAGGTTTGATTCAAGTTGGCTGTAAACCTAAATAAAAGAGCCAAACGCTCCCAATCATTACAGATCTAATAAATACCAAGATTATACCAGGAGAAAATAAGCCATCTAATATATCACCTATAGTATAAATAAAGCCTCCTATTGATAAATAAAAAAATTTCTTTCTAATAATGCCTCTTGATTGTATAGCTTTAACCAGAAATCCAAATCCAATTAATACTATAATAGTTACCAAAAAAATCAAAGCTATATAGTATATAATGGAATCTTCTACGAGATTGTCATTAATTAAATCCTCACCCGGAGTGGCTGGATTAGCATATGTAACAGAACCTGAAGGATCTAAGAATAGGAATAATTCAAAGAGAATACCTAAAACTAAATATATTACAAAAATATACCATTTTTTATTGGGTATTAATATCTCAACACCAATATATATGGCACATAAAACAGCTCCAGGAAACCACATCCAATTTATTAGTCCTATTAGTCCAAATCTATTATCAATATTTTTTCCAGTTAAAAGAATTGTTACGAAATCTAATACATCTCCTAAATAAACTAGACCTGCAAAAAAGTAAGTACATCCGAGATATAAAAGAAGATTAACATTTAGCTTTCTAGCTCTAATTACAAAAAATAATCCAAATAAGCATGAAAAAATAAAGACCCCCATAACCGTTGCTCCATTTTACCATCTTACATATGAAAGTGTAATAATAAATTCACCTTTAAAATTATATTATTTAATTTAATAAGAAGATCTCTTTATATCAAATTAAACTTATTTTAAAAAAAATATTAGAACCTTCTATATATTAAAGAATAAAATTTTGTATTCTTCTAATTTATTTTTCTCTTTCTACAACAGTTGCAATTCCTACGCCGCCGCCACCACATAATGTCTGAATTCCGTATCGATGATTTTTTTTTACCATTTCCCAGACCATTTCCAAGAAATAAATCACTCCAGAAGCTCCAATTGGATGACCTAAGCTTATACCTCCACCTGTGGGATTAACTCTCGGATCATCAAAAGCATATCCAAATTCCTTAGCAAAAGCAAGACAAGGTGAGGCAAAGGCTTCATTAGGTTCTATTATGTCCATATCATCCATCCTTAGATTTCCCGCCCTTCGAAGTGCTTTCTTTTGCGCTGGAATCGGTCCTAATAACATAATTCTCGGTTCAGAAGCGGCAACAGCACAAGAGAGTATTTTAGCCATAGGTTTTATGCTTAATTCATCAGCCTTTTCTTGAGACATTAACATAACTGCTGCTGCCCCATCTACAATAGCAGATGAATTGCCTGCTGTAACTATGCCACCTTTAGGCTTAAATCTTGGTTTTAAAGTCTTCATTTTTTCTCTAGCAACTTCAAAATTGTTGGCAAATTCCTCTCTTGGGGTTTCATCTTTATTATAAGTATTTTTAACGCGTTTTCCTTCAATTTTCTCGACAATAGTTACAGGAGCGATTCTTTTTTTATACCACTCTATATCTCTCATAGCCAATACTGCTTTTTTTTGGGACAATGCACCAAAATCGTCTAAATCCTCTCTTGTTAATCCATATTTTTCAGCAACCATCTCAGCTGACATACCCATGATGTTTTGTTTTTTCATAAATTGTCTATGAAAGATGTGCTTCCTGCCATTTATAATAGTCGCATTAAGAGAACTCCCTAAAGGGTATTTGCTCATAAATTCAATACCACCAGCGATTGCTATCTCTCCATTTCCACACATAATAGCTTGAGCCTCACTATTAATTGCTTCTAATCCAGCGTTACAGTATCGATCAATAGTTTTACCAGGAACATCGTTGTCTGGAATATTTTCAGCAAGAAGAACCGCAATTCTTCCTAAATTTGCCGCTTGTTCACCATATTGGGCACTACAACCTATAGCAACATCCTCAATCTCAGCTGAATTAAAAGCACTGGATTTAGTTTTAACATTTTCCACCAATCTTTCAATTACTGTCTTTAACATCTCGTGAGCTGTAGAATTAAACAAAATTCCCGGCTTTTTGCCTCCGCTTGCAGCTTTCCATCCAGATTTCCCAATGGGTGTTCTAACTCCATCAACTACTACAACTTCTTTTAATTCTGGCAAATTATTCCCTCTATTAATTTAACCAATTTTTGATTTCTATTTTTAATAGATATCTTCTTTTAAATTTAAATAATTTTAAAATCCACAGATATTTAAATATTAAAACAAAGATAATTATTTAATTAAAAAACTTCATTTAAAGTGAAAAATAATATGGTATATATGTACCTCTTTTTAGTCTTATTTTTCGTTTTCACAGCTTCAGATATAGCTGCTGTTGCAAAAGAAAAAAAAATATTAGAACATATTTCTAAACCCTTATTGATGCCTTTGTTAGTTTTATATTATATTTTTGGAGCAATTGCAATTAATATAGATTGGTTAATCGTTGTAGCACTTTTATGCGGATGTGCTGGAGATATCTTCCTGATGCTTGAAAATAAGGATAAATGGTTTATATACGGAATGGCCGCTTTTTTACTTGGGCATATTTTTTATATAATCTCGTTTTTGCTGTCTGTAGGCGTTAATATTATAGCTTTTCCTATATATGGATATGTTTTATTAATACCAGTAATTTTTATTCTACTCTTAACATTTCCAAAATATAAAGATCATATGGGGGATTTGAAAATTCCGGTATATATTTACATGGTGGCAATCCTTACAATGCATGTTACTGCTATTTTGCGATTAGCATTATTTGAAATCTATTGTCCTTGTTTCTTTTTAGTTTGGTTTGGGTCTATATTATTTATGATTTCAGATTCTATGATCGCTATAGATACTTTTAATAAGGAAATGAAAATTCCTAACATTAGAATTTATATAATGTTAACATACATTTTAGGGCAATTTCTTATAGTTCAAGGAGTATTATTATCCTTACTACTATAAGGCATTCTTTTTTTCAATATTAATATTATAAATAAGATTAATCGATAAGAGGGATATTTTAATTGAAAAAGCTATATTTAAATGGCTTAAATTTATTATTTTCGTAAATTAATTGAAACTAATGTGTTTTTATGAAAGAACAACTGAAAACTTTAGTATTAAATTATATGAATAATATAGAAGGAGTAATAGTAGTAGCTGTATGCGATATAGACGGCCTTGTCATTATTTCAGAAGGAGAGGAGCAAGACGATATTGTTATAGGTGGAATTTCTACCTACGTAGAAAAGTATATCGATCAATTAAAAGATGAATTTGGTGTTGAAAATAACTTTTTTAATGTGACTACTACAAGCGATAAGAAATTTGTATTTTGTTCGCAGGGACCAAATTCAATTTTAACAGCTATAACTGAAATATCTACTCCTGATGTTCAATTAAGAGTGCTATCAGAGCACATAGCAGGAAAAATTGAATTAATATTAGAGGGACAGGAAGATATTTCTCTTGAAATCCCAGATGCGATTCAATTTCTTTCAAAAACAAAAGAGGGGACTCTTTCGACAGGAGACTTTACAAAAAAAGTAATTATTACGGGAGATTATCAAGTTGGAAAAAGTTCTATAATAAGAACATTTACTAAAAATGAATTTAAAGATGATTATATTTCTACATTAGGAGTTGAAATCTCAAAAAAGGATTATAATTTAAATGAAAAAACTAAAATAACTTTCGTTATTTGGGATATTGCGGGACAAATCCAATTTATGGCGCCGTATAGAGCTCAATTTTATAGTGGAGCAAATGCAGCATTTATAGTTATAGATCGTACTCGTCAAGGAAATATTAAGAGTATTAAATCTTGGTATGCTGATATTACAAAAGACTTATCCTCTAATATTCCAATTGTAATAGTAGGAAATAAATCTGATTTAAAAGATAAGATTGTAATAAGCGAAGAAGAAATTAAATCTGTTGCTGATGAGCTTGGTTTTCATTATATTCTTACATCAGCAAAAACAGGAGAAAATATTAATGAATCATTTATATACGTAGCATATAAAATTTTAAGTAAGTCGCAATAATCATAAAGATGTATAATCTTAAGCAGAGCGAGAATTATACTAATTATTCTTAATTTAAAAATTAATAAAAAATAAGAATTAGTTTGATTTTTTTCGAATCATTTCCAAATAAAATTTTTAATTTAATAATGATTTAGATATTTATCTAAAAATTGAAAAGAGCCTCCGTTGCTTAGCTGGTAGAGCGTTGCCTTGGTAAGGCAAAGGTCGCGGGTTCAAACCCCGCCGGGGGCTTGATGAAATTGAAAAGCCGGTGTGGCTTAGTTGGTTATAGCGCCAGACACATACTCATTCTGAAAAATGGGTCAGACTAGATGTGCTGGACTCATAATCTGGAGGTCGCGGGCTCAAATGGAAGTAGCATTTTGCTCTGTCTGAGATTCCCGCCACCGGCATTTTTATATAATTCTTTTAAAATTAAATATTTTTGTTCTTCAAATATTTTCGCATTGTTCTTTTAAATTTTCCAAAATTTCCAGAACCTCCTTGCCCACCAACAAATTTAGGCAAATAGAATTGAGCTTTTACAGGATCCATAGATATATTAATAGGGAATAGAAGTTTTGGATCTAACACTTTATAAAAGTGTGAGAGTGATTTTAGTATTTCAAAAACATAAATTATCACAAACTTCCCCGTTGATTGTATTTTTTTATAGACTGGCATCCAAGCATCGCTACATGCAAGCTCTCTTCCTGCCCCTGGAACCCATTGAATGCCTGTTATTGAATCTACAGTTAATAGAGAATCAAGATGTTTTAAAGCGTCTGGACCATCTAAATGATAAATAGCATAATCCATATGTTCAGCTTGAGCAATGATATCTGATAAAGCAAATCTTTTAAACCATTTAGGCGAAAGAAAAGCAGTAAAATCAGATTGAATAGGATACCAGCGTTTTGAGCACCAAATATCTATCCAAGCACTGCAGCCATCCCCGTAGCGTTCTATAATGATTTGAAGATCGTCATAGACTTTTAATAATTTTTCAAGAATAATTACCCGACATGTATCAATGATTTCAGGTTGTCGCCTCATCGTTAATATAATTTTTGTAGGTCCTAAGAACGATGATAAGATATCTAAAACTCCACCAAGATCGGTTACAGCAATACAATAATCTTTTCCCGCTTGTTTAGCTGCGTATTCTGTAATTCTTAGAAGCCGATCATACCAAGGATTATTTCTGTTTAATTTTACACCTTCTAATAATGGAATTATATCATCAACTTTCGTTTCTCTATGAAACCAGACTGTTTTAGAATTTGGATTGAATTCAGGCTCAACACCGAGTACTGAAGCCATAATACCTGGACCATAATTGGGCCATAATCGTGGAATGCATTCACCTCCAAAATAGAAGCATTTTGATATATCCTCAAAATCTTTTAGAAATTTTTGAATATCGTCCCAATTTTTTGCCATAAACCATGGAAAAAAGTATTCAATCACATTAGTTCCCTTAGGTAATTTCTTTCCGTAAATAGGATAGCGGTAAGAAATGCAAGGGCGATCGATGAGTTCGTGATCCCAAAAGGCTTTTAATCGCTCTTTTGCATCATCCATATCTTCTTTATAGTTAGTTATGCATATTCACCATTTTTTTATGATATAATTCAAGATGTAATAATTAACAAATGTTTTTTAATTCAGTATCTTAAAATTAATTGTTATGGAACGATTAAATTCTGAAAAGATATCATCTGAAGAAATTGCGATTTTGGATAATAACACAGAATGGTTAGGAATACCAAAAAGTTATTTGATGGAGTGTGCAGGTTATTCTTTTGCTAATGAAGTCATCAAAAGGTATAATCTGGAAGAAAATTCTAAAGTTGCCATATTTTGCGGTACGGGAAATAATGGGGGTGATGGATTTGTGGTCGCTCGTCATTTATCGTCATATGGTATAAAGGTATTGGTTATCCTTTTAGGTGCCCCAGAAAATATAAGAACTAAAGAGGCAAATTTAAATTGGAATATCATTACAAAACATCTTAATCATTCAATACAAATAAAAATTATAATGGATTCGGCTGAATTAACAGAAATTGACACACTTATTAAAGAGAAAAAAAGATATAATTTAATTATAGATGGTTTGTTAGGAACTGGAATAAGTGGAAACATCAGAGAGCCAATTTCTTCAGCAGTAGATTTGATTAATGCTCTAAGGGAAGAAGAAAATATTAAAGTCGTTTCAATTGACGTACCTTCCGGTTTAAATCCGGACAATGGTAAGGTTTTAGATAAGGCTGTAAAATCGGATTTAGTTATAACCTTCCATCGAATTAAGAAAGGTATGAAGATTAATACTAAATACATTAATGAAATGATCGTTAAATCAATAGGGATCCCTCTAGAAGCAAGATTATTTGTAGGAAGAGGAGATCTAATTCCTACTCTGAAAGTTAGAAAATCTGATACCCATAAAGGGCAGTTTGGGAGAATTTTAATAGTAGGAGGGTCGAAAAATTACTCGGGCGCCCCCACATACTCGTCTTTAGCTAGTATTAATTTTGGAGTTGACTTAGTTATAACCTATACACCAGAAGTTATAGGAGATGTAGTTAGGAGTTATTCCCCAAATATGATCGTAAGAACTAGTCCAGGCGATTTCCTGAATAAAAATGCATTAGATGAGATCTCGTGGTTGATTGATTGGTCTAATTCAATAATTATTGGTCCAGGAATAGGAGAAGAGAAAGAAACTGAAGAACTTCTAGTTAAATTACTTGAAAAATTAAGACAAGATAAAAAGTCATTTGTTTTAGATGCTGATGCATTAAAATTAGTGAGTAACTATCTTAATTTGCTCAAAGGTCAACCAGTTATTTTAACTCCTCACGAGGGTGAATTAAAAATAATGATAGGTATCGATTTACCTCCTTATGATGATATTGAAGGGAGAGGAAAAATTATTTTTGATTTAGCAAAAAAGCTAGACCTCACTTTATTAGTAAAAGGACCATACGATTACATTAGCAATGGAAAAAAATTGAAAATTAATAAAACTGGATGTCCTGAAATGTCTATTGGAGGCACTGGAGACGTTTTAGCTGGTTTATGCGGATGTTTTCTTACGATGAATAATGATACCTTCCGATCTGCTTGTTCAGCAGCATTTTTAAACGGTTATTTCGGAGAATATTGTAAAAGTAAAGTTGGATCTAGATTTACAGCCATGGATATGATTAATCATATCAATTCGGCAGTCTCAGATTTACTTAGAAGTTAATAATTTTACCCCAAATTTATTTATGATTTTAATAGAAAAATAATTATATCTGAAAGCACATACATTTCTTATAATTAAAAATTTTATAAAGAAATAACCTATTATTATATAAATAAAAAAAGTAATTTGTAATAAAATAAATTAGCCAAAGAGTTGAGGAAATTGGGCCTACAGGTTTTTTTAATCAATCCAGACGGTACAACCACAGAACTAACCTCAGATGGGGCTGTTAAAGACCTTCTAAAAACCGATGAGTGTTACGTCATAGTAGCGGATGATCTTCGAAAAGTTTTTCTGTGGAAGGGGATACAATCATCCGTCCGTTCAAAATTTATAGGTGCAAAAAGGAGTCAAGAAATTAGAGGACAAGTTGGAATGCATTATGCTGTCGTGCCCCTTGACGAAGCAGAAGAAACGGATGAGTTTCTAAAAGTCATTGGAGGGAAAACAGAAGCAGGTATAGCAAAAGAGATTAAAGAAGAAAAAGCAGCTAAAGCGGCAGGTGGAGGTGGAGGGCATCCTTTAAGGGAAAAAGCTACATTTGAAGCACCTACCCCTGCCGAAGGTATGAATATAGCGGGTAGCAAGACAATTCAATCTTCGACTTCTAATATAGGACCGTTATATACAGGTAAAGAATCAATGGAAAGCTATGTTCAAGAGGAAAAGCCAATAGATTTTGATCAAATTATGCAGAAATTAGAAGAAATAAAAATTCCTGACGGCTATGAAAGAGAATTAATAATAATTGGTAATCACGCATATTCGGTTGTCGAAAAAGTTACAACCTTCTTAGGTAAAAAACAGACTGAGAAAAAGATTGAAGAAGTAGGATCAATCCCTGAGGGTATTTTTTTTGCTGAAGGGTATTCTCCACGAGTTCTTTCCGAGCATGGAAAGATTGTCGCCATTGAGTTTCTAAAAAGTGAATCATCAAAAAAAGTGAAAGGAGCCACTGAATATAAAGATAAAAAGCAAATCCTTAAAGATCAAATTAAAACGCAGCTTGGAGAGTTTAAATAATTAATTAGACTCTATTTATTTTATTCAATTTGTGGAGTAATAATCCTTTTCTAATTTGTAATTTATATCCTACCTTAAGAACTATACATTTTTAAGTTCAAAACTCATAATAATATTATTTAAAATAGAACATAAATTTAGAAAAAAAGTTAAAATGGTTAGTTTAACTCCAGACGAGGCTAAAAGCTTATCGAATTTTTTAGGGAATATTACTGAACACACTGAGCTTGAAGCGCTCGCGTTAGTGACTAGAGAAGGTTTACAATTGGCCTTTAGCTGTATTCCAAGCTATGAAATTGAACCTGATTTATTCTCAAGTTTAAGTGCAGTTGTTATGAAGAGTGGTTCTGACGCTGTTGATACAATGGGATATCATAATATGTTGGAAGTAGTATTAAGAGGTGAGGACGCATTTATCATACTTAGCGCTGCTGGTCGGTTCTTCCTTATGGGCGCTTCAAGAAAGATAGCAGATTTAGGAAAAGTTGTCACTGTCTTTAGGTATTATGCAGGAGAAATAGGTAAAAGATACCCCGCTCTTTAATCTAATCATAGTAATCATTTATTCCTCGCATTTAGAAAAGCTTTTTTAAGTGCTTATAAAAAAATAAAAACCATTTGAACTTTTAAATACCATTAAAAATATTTGAAGAATAAGTAAAATATATTCAATCTACGAAAACAATCTCAAAATTTAATTACTGTCATTTCTTAAAAAATTAATGTAATTAAATAATTCCTTAAAAAAGAATACAATTTGAAAAAATATGCCAGAAATAAAGATTTTTGTAGATATTAAAGACGAAACCAAAAATAAAGCAATTATTAGTCCGTCCAATGCTAAAAAACTTGGTATTTCAACAAGATCGTCTGTAGAAATTATTAATCCAGAGAATGGCAGAAGTACTATTGCTCTTGCTGAAATTTCTAATTCTGCATTAGATTTTGCTGGGATGATTTCAAAAAACATCATTGATGAAATAGAATTTACAGGTATTGAAGTTATTATAAGACCAAGCACCGCAGCTCCACCTATTTCACAAGAAGCCGAACCTACAGTACCATCAAAATCCGCTTTAACTTCTCAACCGTCTCTTCAACCACCAGAACCAAGTGTTGCACCTCAATTTACACCTGTACCTCAACCACCTCCATCATCTCAGCTCGCACCAACACCTCCACCTATAAAACCAACACAACCTATACAAGCACCTCTGCCCGCACACCCACCACCACCTAAACAAATACCCCCACCCACACAATTTACTCCAACACCACAGTTTAAACCTCCTCCTCAAATAAGGGCCCCTCCTTCTTCAATGCCACCACCACCATCAACACTTCAACCAATGCCGACGCAAGAAACCATCGCTCCAGTAGCTCCAGTAGAACCTTATCCTAATAGGATTGATATAAATATGTTAAAAAATCAGAAAAAAGGGATAATTCAAACTCCTGTTATAGATAATAACATAGAAGGAGGTCGAGTACAACTAAGTCTTAACGTTTTGCAACAATTAGGCCTTGGACAAGGTATGTTGATCGCATGGGAAGACCCTCTAACGAGATCTATGGGTTCTGCGAGAATAGATCAAGCGCAAATTAGCGATACTGAGATAAGAATGAGCAAAGACACATTAGAAGATACGAATATTCAAGCTGAACAAATCGTAATATATTCTACAGAGCCACCAATTCAAAAAGCGTCTGAAATAATATTAGAAGTCCAATCGCAGCCAAATTTAAATGGTTTTTGTCAAGTAAGTCCAAGAACGCAACATACAATTTCAATTCAAAATAATGATGTTTTAGCATTCGAAGATGAACTTACGGGAGCAATTGGAGCGGGTAAGGTTGTTGTTGTAGAAACAGTTCCTGATAATATAATTATTATTGATAGTGAAATTTTAGAAGCGTCTGGAATTGGTAGCTTTGAAGTAAAAATTTCAAAAAATCAACGACAAATCATTCCTTTACAAAGCGTTTCTTTAGGGGTTTCACCCATTTCTGGCGAGAATATGTGGGAAATTATAAGCAATGCTAGACAGAGTGTAGAAGCTTTAAAGGATTGGCTTTCAAATTATATCATTTTCAAGGGAATTAAATTAAGATGGAACGCAGTTAATATTGCTTGTTCTATTATTGATTGCGTTCCAGACTTAACCGGTGATATATTAGCTCAAATTACGAAAAATACAACATTAACCCTATCACCATTGGGTTTGATACCTTTTAATGCTATTTTGATAATTGACATAAGTCGATCCATGATGGCACGTGATGTGCTTGTAACTAATATTGCGCCAGCAATTGAGGGTATTAAGGCAGCAATGGAATCTCGTGAAATTCAAGAATTCTTAAAAAAATTCAAGGATGGCATCAACATCCCAAGAAGAATTTCGGCTGCATTTGCAGCAGTTCTATTCCTAAGTGAAAAAGTTGGTCGTGGTTTTGGAGAAAAAGTTGCTGTTATCCGATTTGCTGATGAGGCCCAAGTACTACCCTTTGGAGGTGGATTTTATATGGATTCCGCTAGTGGTAAAAAAGGAATTCTAGAGGAGGCTGCGAAGATGATCGTTGATAGAATCGCCTCTTCATATGGACAGGCCACCAATATGGGACATGCTATGGAACAAGCTCAATTAATTCTAAACGAATTTGAAAAAATATCCCCAGATCAGCCAACCATGATTGTTTTGTTAACTGATGGTGAACCTACTGATGGTAATGCGTTTTTTGAAGCAGCAAAGAGATTCTCTGAGAATTTAAATGTAGTCATTTATATAGTTGGGTTGGGGAATCCTAATGACGCATTAATGACTCGTGCTGCAACTTTATGCGGTGGCGAATATTTTAAGCCCGAAAACGCTGGAGATTTATTGGTCTGGTATTCAAAGCGAGCAAGAGACCTTACAGTGAAGTTGAAGGCCCATAAAACATAAGTATTTTATTTTTAAATATTCCAAGTCTTTCTATATTAGCAAACTAGTATCATTTAACGTTATATCATAGTAAGAAAATAAAATTTCTTTTCTCCTTTAAAGTATTAATTTATATATTTAATAGCTTTAATAATTATTAAAAAAATTTTAAGAATTAATTAAAAAGATGAAGGATGTCAAGTTTTTGGTTATAGATAATAGAGGAAGAATAGTAATTCCAATGACGATTAGAAAAAGTCTAGGACTGACTGAGAACTCACAGTTAATGATGATCGCAGATTCAGATACAAAAGAAATCAGAATAACCCCAGTTGGAATTAAAGGTGATTCTCTTAAATTTAGAATATTAATGAAGGATGAAGCTGGATCATTGGCAAAAATAGCTACGACTTTTGGAAATCACGGGATTTCGCTAGTTTATGGAGAATCGTTAACTATTGAAAAAGAGAAAACCGCTATGTGGACTGTGATTGGACCGAGACCAAAAGAGATGGACCTTGAGAAGCTCAAAGAAATTTTAAAAATCGAAGGAGATGCTCTTGAAGTAGAGATAATCCCCTTAGAGTAAGAAATTTTGTTCAATTCAATAAATAAAATAATCTTGTTAAAAATACATTGATTGTAAAATAGATTTATAAATTAATTGTAATATTAAATTAGTAGATTAAACAATAATAAAGGCTTATTCTTAATGGCTAAGAATAAAAAGAAAAAAAAATCGTCTAAAAAGAAAAAAACAGACACCTCATTGGAAGATGCTCTAAAAACGACCAAGAAAAAAGGACTAGAAATTTCTTCGGGTGCTACTTTAAAAGCTGCAGAAATACCAGAAACGGAATTATCATTAGACTCGGCATTGAGTTCTGCTTTAAGCTCTGCCAAGGAGGCTCAAATAGATTTACAGGGATTATTAACAGGAGTATCTGAAGAAACTTGGTATCATCGTGAAGAAAAAGCAGAAGAAAAAATTGAACCACAGTTATCTTATGAGAGAAAAAGCGAAATTGTTGAAGATTATCTTATAGAAGATATCCCTATATCTGAAAGAAAAACAACTAAAAGTAGTGCCCCCATTCAAAAACCTATTGAGACTACACCACCTAAATATAATATTTATAAGAATTTACAAGTATTTTTAGAGGATTTTATGAAAGGTTATAACGAAAGATATAATCAATGGGAAAATAGTATTAGCAATATATTAGCTATATTAAGGAAAATGCGAAAATTCACCAAGAAAAACACCGAGGATTTAATTTCTTCAATAAACAATCTATTCGATAAAATAAAATTGAATTTAAGTCAATTTAAGACGAAAAGGGATGAAATCGAAAAGGTTTCTGGCGTAAATATTGAAACCATGTCCCTTGAATTTAAAAAGGTTTTAGGGATGCTTGAATTACAAGTTAAAGAATATCAATTAAAAAGATTGACAGACGAATATATTCATGAAAAAGAGCTTTTTTCGTTATAAATTATTAATTTTAATCAAATATCTCATTTAATATGTTATCTGCTGATAATAAGCAATTAAGACCTTTGATTTTAGACATCGGAAGTAGTACTTTTCGTTTAGGCTGGGCTGGTGATGATTCACCAGAAATTATTGTACCTAGCGTTCATGTGGATGCTACAGATTATATATTTGAATCAGATGTAGTTGATGGACTTGCTGAACTTTTTATTGAAGAAAATACTGAAAGGCACTTATATGGCCTTAATGCCTTAAAATACCAAAATATATTAAATATTCATGAGTTTAAAAAAGAGAATAATTACAATATTTTTTCAAAATTTTTTCATTATTATTATCAACAATTAAATATCCAATCTGAATATCAAAATAAACAATCAATAATTGTGATTTCTCCTTTTTTTATGACAGAATTGGAAAAAACTAAGTTGGAACAAATTTTTTTTCGAGACTTAAACTTCCCTTATTTATTATTTTTATCTGAAAGTCAAGCTATTTTACAAACTTTAAAGAAAACCACCGGAGTTGTAGTTAATATGGGAGAATCCAATACTTATTTTTCCACGATTTTTCACGGATTCACAAATATTATGGCACGAGATATCTTTCCTATAGCAGGGAAGGATTTGACAAATTATTTCCTTAATATGATATTAACTAGAAAGGGGTCAGAAGAGAATTTTTATCTTGATAAATGGCTTGCAAAAGAAATTAAAGATAAATATTCACTATGTGTATTAGATGCTGAAGGTGAAAGCAATAGCATAAGAGATGGACTTACTAATTACGACCAAAAAGTTAATTTTCCCGATGGATCCAGCTTAAAAATAAACGAGGAGCGATTCATGTTATCTGAACCTTTATTTAATCCAGGATTAATTCATATAGATTATTTTGGATTAGATGAAGCAATAGTTAAAGTTATCAAATCCTGGGATCGAGAGAATTGGGAAGAATTACTTCCTAATATTATTCTTGCGGGGGGAGGTAGTTTAATTCCTGGATTAAAGGAGAGATTGAAGCTTGAATTAACTAAGTATTTTTCCGAAAAAATAAGAGATAAAATTAATGTGTTTGCAGTTTCTGGTCGTGAAAATATGTCGTGGATTGGGGCATCAATATTATACTCAAAAAAACAGTTACAAGAAGGGTGGAAACCAAATCCAGAATATAAAGGGTAATCATAAAAAATGGGTAATTAATCTTAATGACAATTAGTCCTGATATTAAAAATCAATTCTTAATGAATTTTCAAAAAGGAATACTTCAAGGAAGGCAATTACTTAATTCAGCTAATCATCAATGGGCAAGTAGATTATTTTCTAATTTATATTTTGAAATTGAAAAAACAGAATGGTTAGCTCCTCAAAAAAAGCGTCAATTAATAATGATTATTGCAAATTCATGGTGGATTTATTTAAATTCTTTGAAAAGTCAAAAAGATAAAATTGACAAAATCAGATATATTGACGCTTACAAACGTTTTTTTTCCTTTCTTTCCAATTTAGATGAATTTGATTTATTTAATAATTTTTGGATGATTCTTTTAAAAAGTTTCATAAAAGTAGATGAATTATCTATTGAAGGAATAACTAAATTTATAAATTCATTCTCACTTAAGGTTAAAGAAAGGGGAGATTATCTCAAACTTATCGAATTACAATTCTTATTAGCATATTTAAGAAAAAGAATATTTTCATCAGATTTATTCCGTTTTAGCTTAAAAATTTTAGGAGAAATTCTTTATAACCTGGAACCGAGCACAAAAGCGTTATTACTATTTGTTTTTATGGAAAATGTTAATATAAAATATCACCTCATTGAAGGTTCACCAAAGGAATCTCTAGATTTCGTTCAAATTATTAATAAAATTATAGCAAAACGCTTACCAAATTATTTAAAAGAAGATTTCTCCAATATGAGAGAAATTTCAGTAAATGAGCAGAATTTTAGTGTAATTCTATCTGATTTGGAGGAATTAATTTATTATTTAAATAACATTGGAGAATTTACATGGATTATTATAATAATAAGATATGCTTTTACTAAATTAAAAGAATTTCAAACTATTGAAGTTGCCCTAAGTTATATCCGTAAATTTGTTGATTTTTCTATAAATAGAAATCGGTTTTTAATTGCTTATGAAATATATGATTTTTTGGAAGATATTTTTATGGATAAAACAGATTTAGGGTACGACGTTTCTTTAATTGAGTTATGGGTTGAAGCTTGTAAAAAGTTTGTTGATATTAAAGAAAGAAAATATTTGCTTTTATCTATGGAAAAATTAAGCAATCATTTAAAAACACCTCAAACTCCGGTTCAAATTTATCATTATTTCTATACTTGTAATTATCTCTGGCAATTTAAAAGCAAATTTTTCACGTTAGAAACCGCTGATTTTTGGAGAATGATGTTCTATCGCGCTTTATACGAAGAAAAAGATTTTAATCTCGCACAAAAAATAATCCCATATTTAGATGAAAATATTAGAGAAAAATTAACTGACTTAAATTCTTTATACAATAAGTGTGAATCAATTAAAAATCAAATATATTCGTTTGAAGAAGATTTAACATCGATTAATCCTGATTTTATTTTGAATCAAGCAATAATACGGATTAATTCAGAAGGTCTGATTTCTTTTCGTATGATATCTAAGGATTATGCAATAGTTGAGGGAAAAATAACTGATGAATTATGGAACGATCATCAAATAATGGAAATTTTTAATGACATTTTTTCAGGAAGAAAAGAAAAGAGATATCAATTTAATATAATAGAATTTGGAAAGCTGTTATATATATTCTTACCAAACTTATTGAGAGATTTTTTCAAGCAATTAAAAGTTAAAAAGTTAGATTTTATACCTCATATTTATTTTATTTTAGATAAAATGACAATACCTTTTGGTTTCTTGTATGATGACGATAAATTTTTCATGTTAAAATATTCAAGTGGCTATAAAATCGGCGAACCTCCTCTTGCTGGTATTCAATTTGGACAATTAGCTCAAGAGGAATCCATTACAATCCCAACTAAGACCTTATTTAATGTTTTATTAATTGAAGCTACAAATGCAAAAGGGCCTTTAAAATGGAATGAGGAGTACAAAAATAAAACTTTAATCTTTCCGTTCCCTGATGCTCACGATGAATTAAATCACATTACAGATTTTTTTAATACAACGGAAAATGTTAATCAATTTACTATTCTATCTGGAATACATTCCACTCGCGAAAAAATATTATCAAATATTTCAGAAGGGGCTTTTCATATTATTCATTTTGTTGGAAATATTTTTTATTCCAGAATGAGTCCCAAAGATAGTTATATTCTTACGAATGATAACACTCTAATAACCTTTAATGAAATAAAGAAGGCTATAGATAAAAATAAATCTAATTCGCATCCATTTTTGTTTTTTAATGCGCAGGTTTTTAACGTTGAAGGAGAAAAACTAAATAATGTCTTAGAAATTTTTGGTGAGATCATTAGGCAATTTGACTATAATCGTATTATAGGTATAATAACTAGGACATATCCATTTTTTAATGAAGATACTCAAAGTATTATAGCGAATTTTTACCTTAGTTTATTTAATAATGAAAGCCAAGGAACTTCACTTCTTAGAGCTAGGCAACAATGTAAAAGTGGTATCGCAATTAGTTCATTTTTACATTTCGGTAAGCCGTGGAACAAACTATAATTTAAGTTTTTCTAAAAAGTAAAAATAATAAAATTATAAATAGATTAACAAATAAAAGAAATAATAAGAAGCAAAATAACAAAAAAGAATGTAGAAGTTGATGTGTTTTGTCTGACTTGACTGATCGAATAAATGAATTACGGCTAGAAAATCGAAGATTAAAACAACAAATAGAAGAATTCGAAAAAAGAGTGTTAGCATTAGTAGGTAATATAGTTATAGAGTCTTCAGGTGAAGGTGACAACAAGGAATTACTTAACGAGAAATTAATAGAGTTCATCCAAACTACACAAGACCAACTAAATATTGTGACCCCAAAAATAGATGATTTTTATAGTATAGAATTAAAAAGGGCAGCTCAAAGAGGGATTCCAATTTTATTAATAACACGCGATCGAAATGTATATGAGAAAAAAGAGCGAAGAATTTATGATGAGTTAAAAAGCATTGAAGGAATTAACGTAATAAACAATCCATATGTGAAATACTTATTGATGTTTAATAATGATTTAGCAATATATTCTGGTGGCACTCTAGATCGAGACGAGCTTTCGAGAAGTGTATTAATAATAACTACCATTAAAGAAGTAGCAAGTATAAAAATAATTGCTGAAATCTTTAACCTAATGCTTCCCTCATTCATGCGATAGCAAACCTTATAATTTTTAAAGTTATAAATATAAGAAAATAAAAAATTAATTCAAATCGCTTCTTTTCAATCTCAAAAATCTAGATAGGATTTACTTATGGATAAGAATAAGAAAGCAATAAATGCTAAAAAGCTTAATATAACGCCAGCGCTAAATTCTATCACCAATGATACATCTTTATATAAAACTGAAGAAAGAAATAATTCTTCTAATAACAATATTTATGATTTAAATTATTTAGATTGGATTTTAATAAAGGTTGGTTAAGAGTAAAGAAAACAGATTTTTGAAATAGGATGGTTAGTACTAAAAAGCTTATAGGTAGTGAAGATATTGCTAAATTTTTTGGTCTAAGTTCAAAATTTTTCTACGAATCAATGAAATATTTTGAAAAAAAAACCTTATCCAAGAAAAAAGAATTTGAAGTAAAATTTCAACAATGGAATAAGACTTTCAAGAATATTTTTGGTGAATCTGAATCTTTAAGCTCAGATCTTTTCTTGAAACATACATATTTTGCCTTGTTATTGAAATCCTTGATAATAATAAAACTCTCTTTTATTCAAAATATCGATTTTGAAGAATGCTACGATGATTGTAAGAATAATAATCTAGAAGCATTCAACCTGTTTGAATTCGGTTATTTCTATAATTGGACAAATTTCAACAAGAAACTATTTGAAAAAATATATAATATAATTGAATCTACCAGTTTGGCTTATGAAGATTTATTTCTTGATATCTACCAGCAAATATTTTTCACCATAACTAGACATAAAATAGGAGAGTTCTACACTCCTTCTAACCTCGTTCGTAAAATGGTAGACGATTCTTATAATGTTGGTTTAAAAGTTTTAGATCCAGCTTGCGGTTCGGGAAATTTTTTAATTAAGATAATTGTTAAAATCCTTAATTCTGAGAATCCAAATAAATTAAAACAAAAAGCAATTAATAATGTATTCGGGTTTGATATTAATCCTTTAGCAACTATGACAGCAAAAGTCAATATTCTTTTAATTTTTTTAGAATATTTTGACACACAGAAAGATATCCTCCCAAATATTAATGTTTATGTAATAGATTCGCTATTTCCTCAGCATTACGAAAATTTGATGTTTATAAACTTAAAAAATTTATATAATTCTTTTGATCTGATAATAGGAAATCCACCTTGGTTAACTTATAAAGATATTAGTGATAAAGATTATCAAATTAAAATTCGTGATTTAGCAGAAGAATTTGGAATCAAACCACTTAGCCAATACATCACACATATAGAAATAGCTACTTTATTCTTTTATACATCAACAAAATTCTTAAAAATTGGAGGTAAAATATTCTTTGTAATTACTAAAAGCGTCTTAAACGGGGATCATTGTTATAAATTTCGATCATTTTCGTTATTTAATAATATAGAAATTTGGGATTTTCCTACTAATTATTTTTTCAATATAAATCATATCTGTTTGAAAGCGGAGTATATTGGTAAGGATAGTAAGATTTCTATAAAAGACAAATATCCGATTAAAGCTAAGGTGTTTAACGATGATTTAGAGCTTTATGAACAAACGTACTATTCGAGTCTAAAAATCGAAAAAAAAGGTGTAAAGCTAATACTTCCAGAACCTCAATTAAAAATTATAAATAAAATCTCAGTTAGTCGATATAAAAACAAATTCTTCCAAGGAGCAACGTTAGTTCCAAGAACTCTTGTGTTTTTTCGAATAGAGAAAAAAGACGATAATTATTTAGAAATCTCAACCGATCCTGATATATATTCAAGAGCAAAAAAGAATTGGAAATATTATTTTCAAAACAAAAAAATTGAAGTAAGCTTTCAATATAAAACGTTTTTAAATAAAGATTTAATTCCTTTTCTTTTAAAACGTAAGCGAAACGTTTTCTTACCCGTTAATAATCAATTTAAATTTAATTTTGAATATCTTAACCAATATACATACGCAATGAACTTTTATAACGAAATGAACAATATATATCAAGCAAAAAAGAAAAAAACAAGCAACATTGAGACGTTATTCTCTAATTTAAATTATTGGAATAAATTATCCAAACAGATTGATAATAAAAATTATATAATCGTTTATAATGCTAGTGGATCTAATCTAAAAGCAGCAGTAATTAAAAACGTAAAAAATAAAATTGTTGTTAGCTCCGAAAATTATTATTTTTCGACTGATTCTAAAGAAGAGGCTTATTACTTATGTGCCATTCTTAACACACCAATTTTATCTAAAAATATCAAACTTATAAAGAGTTCTAGACACATTCATAAAAGACCATTCTCATTTCCAATACCTCTATATGATAAAACAAACAAATCTCATAAAATATTAGCTAGAAAAGCAATTAAGTGCGAATCTATTGTAAAAGATCTTTTTATGAAAAATCCCGATATAAATACAGAAAAAGTAAAAATAATTATTACTCAAAAATTAAATGCGCTAAATAATATCGTAGATCAAATTGTCTTTAACTATTAAAAAAATTCTTTCTTTATTTTTTTTTGTTTTAGCAAATTTTTAAATTTCATGAGTTTTTTTGATTTAATATTAGAGAAAAAATATTTTTCGAAAAATAAATTTGAGGTTCTCATTTAAATGCCATCACGTCGTGGGGATGGAACACTTGTTTTCAAAATTTGTTTTTATGGGCCAAGCCTTGGAGGTAAAACTACAGCCCTAGAATGGGTCTACAATCGAGAAGGTTTAGCATCAGGAGATATGCAACAAATACAAGATCCTACAGGCCGTACTCTATTCTTTGATCGTGTCGTAGCAAGAGTTTCAAATGTGGTTTTTCAAGTTTATACTGTCGCTGGTCAGCGTAGACATAAATTCCAAAGACAGACTGTTTTAAAAGGGACTGATGCAGTAATCTTTACATGGGATTCTTTAATAGACCAATGGGAGGAAAATATATGGAGTTTGAAAGAATTGTTAAAATTTTATGGAAATAAATTAATCCCTCCAAGTCCAGATGACCCTACTCCTGAAGTACCATTAGTTTTATTAGCTAATAAACGTGATTTAGAAGACCTAGTGGAGATAGCTAAGATTAGAACTGTTTTAGATACAGCTAAGCTCACACACTGTCTCATCTACGAAACAATAGCAATTACTGGAATAAACGTGAAGAGAGCCTTCGTATACGCAGCACGACAAGCAGTATTAAACCATTATAAGAAACTTTCCGGTACATCAATGGAAAGTGCTGCTTAAAGCTAAATTTGTTTCTTTATTTATAAAAGCGTAATTTTTTTTAAAATAATTTGTTTTCCCTCTTATTAAAAAGATAATATTCACAGATACTATAAATAAATAATTTTAGGTTCTAATTTATTTTTTGAAATTTTAAGGTATCCGTAAGAATTTATATTTGTAAATTTTTTATCAGTTGGAGTACCAGGATTAAGATACAATTTACCATCTTTCCAAACTTCGTTGTATGGACAATGAACATGTCCAAAAATGATAACATCGTATTTCGAAAGATCGTGATTTCTATTTAATCTTTTAATTATTATGTTAGGACCTCCAGTGCCATGAGTCATAAAAATTTTACGTCCATATAGTTCAAATTCGAGTTTTTCGGGTAAAAATTTCCTCAATTTGTAATCGTCCATATTGCCTAATATCCCTATTACTTTATCTTTTCCAAAAGTATTTAAAAGATTTTGATATACTTTAAATCTTTCATAATCACCTAAATGAAACAAATAGTCAATTTGATTTTCTTTAAAATCTTCAATAATAATCTCAGGAATTTCCAGACGACGGGAAGGAATGTGTGTATCAGATATTAATCCAATTAATAATTCGTCTTTTTCTGCTTGTATCATAAATTCCCACTATTATTAATAGAGATCTAGGGTTTAAACGTTTTAGTATTAATCTTCTTCGGCACATTTTCCAATTGCGCATACAGAATCGTTCTCATAAAGATTAATAACTTTTACGCCCTTTGCTTTTCTGTGTGTTATTCTTATAGATTCAACAGACAATCTAATCACCTGCCCCTGCTCGCTTCCAATCAGCAGATCTTCTTTAGCAATTTTTATTGCTATTACATTATCGTTTCCATCTTCATTGAGAGTAATATTTATTACTCCTTTTGCGCCTCTACCCGTTTTTCGATATTCCTTAATATATGTTCTTTGTCCATATCCATTTTCAGTTAGAGTTAAAACAATTTCATCATCAGAAACTAGAAGACCTTCAATTACTTCATCACCCTCCCTTAAATCTGCGCCTTTTACACCCATTGTATTTCTCCCAAGTTCTCTTAATTCAGATTCATCAAATCTAATCGCATAACCTTTCTTGGTTGCTATAAATATATCTTGGAGCTCATTCAAAAGTTTTTTAACGCTAACTAATTTATCGTACTGTCTTATTATTTGAGCTCTAACCCCACTTCTTTTTACTTTAGAGAAGTATTTTAACGGTGTTTTTTTTACTATACCATTTTTAGTAACCATTATGAGCATTTCACCTGTATTAAAATTATTAATGGGAATCATCTCTGAAATCTCCTCATCTTCTTTTATTTTTATTAGATTTACTATTGGTTTACCTTTAGCAGTTCGCCTTTGTAAAGGAATTTCAAAAGTTTTTAATGTATAAACTCTCCCTTTCGAAGTAAAGAATAAAATAGTATCGTGTGTAGAACATACAAATAAATCCATTATAAAGTCTTCTTCATTTACAGTCATACCTTTTTTTCCGCGACCTCCTCTTCTTTGAGTACGATACTCTTCTAATGAGACTCTCTTAATATAATGATTTTTAGTAAAAATAACAATCGTAGGCTCTTTTTTAATTAGATCTTTCTTTTCTATTTGACCAATTTCTTCTTGTTCAACTATTTGCGTTCGGCGTTCATCCCCATATTTTTTGCTCAATTCAGTTAACTCATTTTTTATAATATTTAACCGTATTTGTTTACTTTCTAAGATTTTCTGGAGTTCTTCAACTTTTTTAATTAAATCTTTTTTTTCGTCTTCAAATTTTTTTTGTTCCAAACTAGTTAATTTAGAAAGGGGCATATTTAGAATCGATTTTACTTGAATAATACTGAATTCATAAGCTTTTATTAAGCCAATTTTTGCTTCTTCAGTATCTTTAGCGTTTTTAATAATAGTTATAATCTTGTCTATATTGCTTAATGCGATTAAGAGGCCTTCAACTATATGCAATCTATTCTGAGCTCTTTTTAAATCAAACTCCGTTCTTTTATAGACAATATTAAGACGATGATTAATATATTCCTCGATTAATTCCTTTAAATTAAGAATTTTTGGTTGTTTGGCTTCATTTATTAAAACTAAATTGATTATATTAAAATTGGTATGAAGGTTTGTGTGTTTAAATAAGATATTTTTAATTATGATGGGTTGTGCTTTTTTTCTTAATTCTAATACAATGCGCATTCCTTTTCTGTCTGACTCGTCCCTCAAGTCTCTAACATCTTTTAAGACGCCATCTTTTATAAGCTTAGCAATTCTTTCAATTAAAGACGATTTATTTACTAAATAAGGAATCTCAGTAATTATTAAATTATTTTTTTTACCCTTAGTTTCGGATTCAATTTTACCTCTAATAGGAACATTCCCTAATCCAGTCGAATATGCGTTATAAATACCTGTAGTATCAGAAATAATACCACCAGTTGGAAAATCTGGTCCTTTTATTACCTCCATAAGTTCTTCAATGGAGATATCTGAATTATCGATAGTTGAGATTATTCCTTGACATATTTCCATTAGATTATGAGGAGGCATTGAAGTAGCCATACCAACTGCAATTCCTTTAGTACCATTAATCAGAATATTTGGGAGCTTCGCAGGTAAAAATTTTGGTTCCACTTTACTATCATCAAAATTCGCCTGAAATTCTACGACTTCTTTCCTAATATCTTCAATCAATTCATTTGCTATTTCTGAGAGTCGTGCTTCTGTATATCTATAAGCTGCTGGGGGGTCTCCATCAATTGATCCAAAATTTCCTTGAGAATCTATTAGAGGATATCTTAAAGAAAAATTTTGAGCCAATCTTACAAGAGCATTATACACTGCAACATCACCATGAGGATGATAATTACCTAAAGTTTCACCAACGATTTTGGCACACTTTACATGAGGGCTATTGTAAAACCAATTATTATTAACCATGGCATAAATTAATCTACGATGAACATGTTTTAATCCATCTCTTACATCTGGAATTGCTCTACCGACAACGACTGACATTGCATAGTTTATATAACTACTTTGCATTTCATCCTTAAGAGAAACATCTTTGATTCTTTCAATAACCAAGTTTAAGACCTTTTTTAACTTTTAATTAAAATTGAAAAAAAACTTATAAAATCAAATATCTAACATATCAACTTTATCATAATGTTGGATTATAAATTTCTTACGAGCTTTAACTTCTTTACCCATCAATTTTGTAAAAATTAGATCATTTTCCAAATAATCTTCATATGAAACTTTTTTTAAGATCCTAGTTTCCCGTTTCATTGTAGTTTCATATAATTCTTCAGGATTCATTTCACCTAATCCTTTATATCTTTGAACTTTGATTAAATCGGAATTTTTTAATTCATATTTTTTTATTAATTCGTTAATTCTTTCTTCTTTCTCTATATCAGAATATACATATTCTTTAGATTTACGATATGATACTTTATATAAAGGAGGAACCGCCATGTATAAATGCCCAGCTTCAATAAGGGGGCGCATATATCTAAAGAAGAATGTAAGTAATAGAGTCTCGATATGGTGACCATCTACATCTGCATCACAAAATAATATTACTTTATGATATCTTAAATTTTTCAGATTGAAATCACTTTCAATCTCCTCAATGGTATCATCATTCTCACTAGAACCATTAACTTCTTGAATCCCTTGAATTCCCACTCCCAATGCTTTAATCATTGCTTGAATCTCATTATTTTGTAAGATTTTATCCATTCTTGCTTTTTCGACATTGAGAATTTTACCTCTAAGAGGTAATATCGCCTGATAATTTCTATCTCTTCCTTGTTTTGCTGATCCTCCCGCAGAATCACCTTCGACTATAAATAATTCACACTCTTCTGGATTATTTGAAGAACAATCAGCTAATTTTCCAGGCATTCTTGCATTATCTAAAGCTGATTTTCTTCGAATTAATATTCTTGCTTTTTGAGCAGCTTCTCGAGCCCTTTTAGCATTAATGGTTTTTAAAATGATTTTTTTAGCTGTTTGAGGATTCTCTTCTAAATATTGCGTTAATTTATCTGTAACTACTTGACTAATGATTTGTCGTACCTCAGGATTTCCTAACTTTATTTTCGTCTGGCTTTCAAATTGAGGCTCAGGAAGCTTTACCGATATAATCGCGGATAATCCTTCTCTTGTATCGCTTCCACTCAATATATGTTCTTTATATTTTTTTTCCATATTGTTTTCGATATACGAATTCATGGTTCTTGTAAGAGCTGACTTAAATCCAGTAAGATGGGTGCCACCTTCTATAGTGTTAATAGTATTAGCATATGTAAAGATGGTAGGTTGATATCCCTGATTATATTGCATAGCTATGTCTATATACACTTTTGAACCATTTGAGTCATATGAGTCAGAGATAAAGATAATATCATCATGGAGTGGTTTTTTGTCCTTATTTAGATACGAAATGAATTCCTTAATTCCACCCTTGTAGTAAAATTCTTCGTCCTCTTCGGTAATTTTATCATGAATTTCAAATTTAGCTTGAGGAGTGAGAAAGGCAAGTTCACGTATTCGAGAAGCAATCGTATGAATGTTAAAAATAGGCTCATTCAAATCAAATGCAAAAATTTCACTATCAGGATAAATGGTAATAGCAGTACCACTTTTTATATTACCAGTCTTAATTAGCTCTGGTTGAGAACTTTTTTTTCCTCTAGAAAATTTTTGTTTATAATAAACTCCGTCTCTATTTATTTCAACAATCATCATAGATGTTAGTGCATTTACAACTGAAAGACCTACACCATGCAAGCCTCCTGAGATTTTATAACTTTTATTATTGAATTTACCACCTGAATGTAGATGTTCCATTATTACCTCAACGGCAGGCTTATCGAACTCAGGATGATTATCTATAGGGATTCCCCTTCCATTATCAAAAATCTTAACCGAATTATCCATATTAAACGTTATTGTTATATGATCAGCAAATCCAGCTAAAGCTTCGTCTACAGAATTATCAAGTACTTCAAAAACTAAATGATGGAGACCTTTCTTTCCTGTGTCCCCTATATACATTGCTGGTCGTCTTCTTACGCCCTCCAATCCTTTAAGCACTTGGATATCTTCTGCTTCATATGAGCTGTTATTTTCGGGCATAAGAAATCCATTCTTATTTATAATATAATTAGATAGTAAACGTAAAATAATTCGTATTTTAGTGAAATTTTTACAGATTTACAATAATATATATATGTTTTACTAATTTATTAATGTTTGCACAGTTTTCCATCAATCAAAAAAGGGAGATCATAAAATTTATAGATTATCTTAATTAAGTTGTATATCTTCTCTAGTATTTTCAAAAATTTATTTCATTTTTCACAGAATTTTAATTTAGAATCCATATTTTAAGACTTTACTAAATCGCGAAAAGTATTAAGATCTATTTATTTCTTCTAATTTCCTCTGCAATTTTAACGATTTCTAAGAGTTGATTATTAATATCATGAGTTCGAACAATATGAACCCCATTAAAAACTGCTATTGCTGTAGCAGAAAGAGTACCATTATATCGATCTTCTGGTTTTAATGGATCTTTAAGATTTAAGGTAGAACCTATGAAGGATTTCCTTGATATCGCAACCAAGATAGGTTTTTGTAATTTTCGTAGCTGATTTAAATTATTTATTATTTTTAAATCATATATATGTGTTTTTTCTTTAATCCAATGACCAATTCCCGGGTCTAAAATAACAAGGTTTTCATTATAACCTATTGATTGTAAATTTTTAATAGTTAATTCAAATTCTTTAATTATTTCAGTAATGGTTAAACAATCCCCAGGAATATTTTTAGATGCCATTAAGATTATAGGGAGATTTTGATCAACTATGAATACTCCTAATGTAGGATCTGTTTTCAAACAACTAACGTCATTCAATATTATTTTTTTATTTGATTTAATAGCGATTTCATAACAAGGTTCTGCAACTTTTCTATATTGGGTATCAATTGATAAAATGATGTCATCTGGTATTATTTTACAAAGTAATTCCATCGCAGGTATGATACGATTAATTTCTTCTTGTATTGTAATTTTTCGTGACCATGGAGCTGTTGATCGTGCCCCTAGATCGAGCATTTTTGCTCCATTTTTTATCATCTTTAGTGAAATTTGCTCTAAATCATTTAAATTATCATATACCGATCCTTGATAAAAAGATTCGGGACTAAGATTTAACACACCCATTATTATCGTCGGATAATCGTCGCCTATTTCTAAAAAATCAAATAATTTTAAATAAATCTTGCTCATATTTTGTTAAGAAAAAAAGTATATCAAATAAGTTTAATTTTTTTTATACTATGAATCTTTTTTCCATAAAGCTTCCATTAATTAAGAAAAATGATCCATTATTGGAGATCCTAATTAATTATATTAATAGCAATAAAGAAACGCTGGTAGAAGGAGATATTATTGTAATTTCTGAAAAGATTATCGCCACTTCTCAAGGTCGCGTGATAAATTTATCTAGTATAAAAACCGTATCAGAAAAAGCAAAAAAAATGGCTAAAATATGCAATATGGATGAGAGATATGTGGAATTAATATTGAAAGAAGCATCTATGATTTTAGGAGGACTACCTCAAGGACACGTAATATTAGCAAAAGTTAACGATTTCTTAATTGCGAATGCTGGAATTGACCAATCTAACGCTGGACCTAATAATGTAGTTCTCCTACCTAAAAATATTAAAAAAGAGGTTTGGGATTTTTGGAAAAGATTAAGAGAGGAATTTAACATAAAAGATCTTGGAGTTATTTTTGCAGATTCGAGAGTCCAACCTTTAAGAAAGGGAACAATAGGCATTGCTATAGCAACGGCAGGATTCGAACCAGTTGAGGATTTAAGAGGTCATCCAGATTTATATGGCAGACCTTTAGAAATTACTATGCGAGCGATAGCAGATGATCTCACAAGTGCGGCTCAATTTCTATTGAACGAAGCAAATCAACAAACACCTATAGTTATAATCAGAGGAGCTAATGTGGAATTTACTGAAAATCCAAAATTCACAACAGAGATGCCTCCCGAAGAATGCTTATATATGAACATTTTTTCTAAATATCTTTTGAAAAAGAATAAAAAAAAATTCTCTAAGTAATTAATCGCTCTGTTTCTTGAGTGCGATTATTAGCATAAATAATCAAATTTTTCATAATTACTCTTGATTTTTCAAATGAAGAGTAATTAGTTATATCTGCCCATTATATATTTGTTCTTTTTTTTATTTTAAAAATAAATAAATGAATTTTTTAGAAATAGATGATTTATAAAGATAAGCTAATCTTGAGATCATTCTACAGTATTTATTGATTTATTTGGTTATTTTAAAATGAATATCCTTGAATACATGGGATACGAGTTAATTGAAAAAGTTAAAAATAGAGAAATTCAAATTCAGGAAATTATTCGGTTTTATCTTGATAGAATTGAAAAAACAGATAATCTTTTACATTCTTTTGTTCATGTATCTAAAGAGAAAGCAATAAGCGAAGCAAAACAAAAGGATAAAGAATTAAAAAATGGAAAAACTATCGGGAAACTGTATGGAGTGCCAATTGCAATAAAGGACCTCATATGTATAAAAGATAATCCAACAACATGTTGTTCAAAAATTTTAGAAGGTTATCATCCCCCTTATAATGCGACAGTTATCGAACGATTAATTAAACAAAGAGGGGCAATCTCCATCGGTCGTACAAATATGGACGAGTTTGCTATGGGTTCCTCTACGGAAAATAGCTGTTATGGTCCTACATATAATCCATGGAATCTAGAATACGTACCTGGAGGTTCAAGTGGAGGTTCAGGATCGTGTGTGGCCTCAGGACAAGTTATTTTTTCTTTAGGTAGTGACACTGGTGGTAGTATAAGATGTCCAGCATCATATTGCGGAGTTGTAGGATTAAAACCAACATATGGCAGAGTTTCGAGATATGGGTTAGTTTCTTACGCAAATTCTTTAGATCAAATTGGGCCAATAACCAGATGTGTTTACGATTGTGCATTATTATTGGAAATTATAGCTGGAAAGGATCCATTAGATTCAACCTCTGTTGAGATTAAAGTTGAGAAATATACTGAAGAATTAAACAAACCAATAGAAAATAAAACTCTTGGCGTTCCTAAGGAATTCTTTAGAGAGGGAGTAAATTCTTCCATTAAAAATTCTGTAAATAAATCAATTGATATATTAAAGAGTATTGGAGCTAAGACAATTGAAATTTCATTACCACATCTTGAATATACTATTCCTACATACTACTTAATAGCAATGAGTGAAGCAAGTTCTAATTTAGAGAGGTATGATGGATTGAGACATGGAAAAATGTCCGAAGTTCCAAATGGAGATGTGTTTGAAATATTTAGTAAAACTCGTGGAGAAAAATTTGGTCCTGAAGTAAGAAGAAGAATAATATTAGGGACGTACGCTTTATCAGCTGGTTATTACGACATGTTTTATATTAAAGCGCTAAAAGTACGGACTTTGATTAGGAATGATTTTCAAAACGCGTTTAAGAAGTGCGACGCAATCGTCTGCCCAACAATGCCAACAACCGCCTTTAAAATTGGCGAGTTAGTAGACGACCCATTGCAGATGTATATGATGGATATTTTAACTTGTCCCGTTAATCTTGCAGGATTACCAGCATTATCAGTTCCATGCGGATTTGATGGTAAGGGATTACCTATCGGTTTTCAAATTATCGGAAATTATTTTGATGAAAAAACGATTCTTAATATTGCTTATTTACTTGAGCAAAAATTAAATATTTTTAGAAAATTAGCCCCTATTACAAAATGAGGCAAAAGAATTGAGTAAAAAATATGAGGACATAATTATAGGATTAGAAACCCATATTCAAATCACAAATTTAAAAACAAAATTATTTTGTAGTTGCAATAGCGATTATCGAGGAGCAAGACCAAATACTCATACTTGCCCAATTTGTCTTGGTTTACCGGGCTCATTACCTGTAGTGAATAAGAGGGCTATTGAATTTGCGACGAGATTGGCTTTAGCATTAGGTTGTGATATAAATGAATCATTTTGGTTCTTTAGAAAGAATTACTTCTATCCAGACATGTCGAAAAACTACCAAATATCCCAATTTCATAAAGCTGGGGGAAGCGCTTTTGCTGATGGAGGAAAAATCACAATAAAATTAGACGGCAAGAAAAAGGATTTAAAACTTAATAGGATACATCTTGAGGAAGATCCTGCGCGCTTAGTCCATAAAGGATCGATTGCCACATCTCCATTTACTTTAGTTGATTATAATCGTTCAGGCGTTACTCTCATAGAAATTGTATCTGACCCTGTAATGAAATCTCCTGAGGAGGCTCGTGAATATTTAAGACAATTAAAATCAATTGTGCAATATACAGGCATATCTGACTTAGATTTAGAGGGGTCTTGTCGTGTGGACGCGAATATTTCAATTAAAGGGCATGCACGATCTGAAGTTAAGAACATAAATAGTTTTAAAGAAGTTGAGCGAGCGTTAAAATGGGAAATTCAGCGACAAAAGAATTTATTAAAAAGAGGTAAAGAATTAATTCAGGAAACCCGTCATTGGGATGATAAAAGAAGGATAACTATTGGTCTCAGAACAAAAGAATTTGAAAAGGATTATCGATATTTTCCAGAACAAGATCTACCTCCCTTTGAAATTGACAAGAAATTCATAAAAGAAATCAAAGATAAATTACCAGAGATGCCAAAGGCAAGATCTATACGTTTCCAAAAAGAGTATGGATTGTCTGAATTTGATGCAGAAATTCTAGTTATAGATAAAGATATTGCCGACTTCTATGAGGAAGGTGTAAAATCTCAAAAGTCTTTTCAATTAGACGACTATAAACAATTCTGTAATTGGTTAAAAGGAGATATCTCGCGCTGGCTAAATTTTAACAAAAAACATATAAGAGAAACTAAGTTAAAACCTAAACAAGTGATAGATTTGATTAATTTCATCAAGCAAGGAAAGATTACTGGAAAAATCGCAAAATCATATATCAATGAAATGATGAAAGGAACCTCCATCTCCGAAATAATGAAAAAAACTGGAAAAAAAAGAATCGCCGATGAGGAAAAAATTATTTCAATTGTAAGAGATGTCATAAAAGAAAATAAAAGTATCGTTGAGGATTTAAAAAAAAATCCTAAAGCGTTGGAAGCATTAATAGGAAAATGTATGCAAAAAACCAGAGGTCAATTGGATCCAGAAAAAACAAGGGAAATTATATTAAGGATTATTAAAAAGTAAAAAGTTAGTATCTCTTACCATTATTCTTATTTTATATCTTTTTTGTAGACTATAACATTTCAAAACTCCCATAGGTTATGATTTAATTTTAGTGAGATTTTTTAGAAATTCATAATTATACCAGTTAAATTAATTTTACAAATGTTCTAGAATATATATCATATGAATTTCGGTTAGATACTAATGAAAATGCAGGAACTTATGGGGTATGAATTATTGGAAAAAATAAACAATAAAGAATTAACAATTCAAGAAATCATTGAGGATACTTTTAAAATCATTGATGAAACTGAACCTTATTTACATTCCTTCGTGTATTTAACCAAGGAAAATGCATTGATTAGAGCAAAAGAATTGGACAAGAAATTAAAGCAAAAAAAACTTAAAGGAAGATTATCTGGATTGCCCCTTGTTGTCGATGATGGTATTTGTGTTAAAAACTATCCTACTACTTGTGCTTCAAAAATTTTAGAAGGTTATATTCCCCCATTTAACGCAACTGTAATCGAGAAATTAGTTGAAAAAGATTCAGCTATATTTATTGGAAGTACTAACATGGATGAATTCGGAATGGGATGTTCCACTGAAACAAGTTGCTATTTTGCGACTTATAATCCATGGAATTTAGATTATGTTCCAGGAGGAGCAAGTGGAGGTTCGGGAGCCGCAGTTGCGTCGAAACAAACAATTTTTGCTCTCGGTAGTGATATTGGCGGGAGCATACGATGTACTGCTTCGTTTTGTGGTGTTGTTGGATTAAAACCTACAACGGGTTTAGTATCAAAATTCGGATTAGCTTCTTATGGAAATTCTCTTGAACAAATAGGTCCAATTACTAAATGTGTTAAAGATTGTGCGTTATTACTTCAAATCATAGCAGGACGCGACTCATTAGATCCAACTACCCTACATGAAAAAATTGAAAACTACTTCGATTTTTTGGAGGAGAGTATTGAAAACAAAATAGTTGGAATTCCTAAAGAATTTTTTAATGGTGACATTGATCCTTCAACCAAAGAAGTCGTATTTAAAGCTATTAAGAAGCTAGAAAATTTGGGGATAGAATTTCTGGAGATCTCCTTTCCTAATTTCCAATTTGCTTTACCCGCATATTTTTTAATTGCGCTTAGTGAAGAAGCATCAAATATCGCAAAATTTGATGGTTTAAGATACGGTAAGATGTTGTTTTTTGATCAAACAAAAGATGTTTTTGAGGTATATAGCAAAACACGAGGAGAAAAACTTGGTATAGAAGCTAAAAGAAGATCATTGTTAGGGACTTATTTATTGACCAAAAAATATTACAAGCCTTTTTATATTAAAGCCCAAAAAGTTAGGACATTGATTAAAAATGATATTCAAAATGCTCTGAAACAATGTAATGCGTTGATCTCTCCTACAATGCCAAAAACAGCATTTAAAATTAACGAATTAATAGATCAACCTTTAAAAATGTATGATATGAACAGCTTAACTTGTCCTGCGAACCTTTCAGGTTTGCCAGCATTATCTATACCCTGCGGGTTTGATAAGAAACAGCTCCCCATCGGTATACAGATAATAGGGAATTATTTGGATGAAAAATCAATACTAAATATTGGTTATTTACTCGAACAAGAATTAAATATATTTAGAAAAATGCCTGCAATTAAAAATTGAGGATTTTTGTATGACTGAAAATTATGAGGATGTAATTATTGGTTTGGAAACCCACATTCAATTATCAAATTTAAAAACTAAATTTTTCTGCGGTTGTAATAGCGATTATTACGGAAAAGAACCAAATACGTATGTTTGTCCCGGATGTCTTGGCTTCCCAGGTATACTCCCCTTAATAAATAAAAGAGCTCTTGAGTTCGCAACTCGTTTGGCGTTAGCTTTAGAATGCAAAATAAATAAATCTATTTTCTTCTTTAGAAAGCAATATTATTACCCCGATATGGCAAGGAACTTTCAATTAACACTCTATAATAAATTAGGAGGAAATGCGTTTGCGGATGGTGGGATTGTTCCTATAAAAATTAATGGCATCAAAAAGAATATCAAACTGAATCGAATTCATCTAGAAGAGGATCCTGCTCGACTTGTACATAAAGGGAGTATAACTATTTCGCCTTATACCTTAGTCGATTATAACCGTTCTGGAATCGCTCTAATAGAAATTGTTACCGACCCCGTCATAAGGTCACCAGAAGAAGCGAGAGAATATCTCAACCAATTAAAAAGTATCATTCAATATACCGGGATTTCGGATTTAAATATAGAGGGAACATGCAGAGTGGATGCAAATATCTCCATTAAAGGGAGCGCCCGTGTTGAGGTAAAAAATATTAATAGTTTTAAGGAAGTAGAAAGAGCACTGAAATGGGAAATCAGAAGACATCGACAAATGATAGAAAGAGGAAAAGCGCTCATTCAAGAGACACGTGGTTGGGATGAAAAAAGACGTATCACCGTCGAAATGAGAAAAAAGGAATTTGAAGAAGATTATCGATATTATCCAGAACAAGACTTACCGAAAATTGAATTAGATGATGAGTTCATTGAAAACGTCAAAAAACAGATGCCCGAAATGCCAATGGCTAGATCAAAAAGACTTCAAGAAGCATATCATCTTTCTGAATTTGATGCTGATTTATTAGTTCTCGATAAGAATATTGCAGATTTCTATGAAGAGGGGGTTCAGATTGATAAAAATTTTGAGCAAGAAGATTATAAATTATATTGTAATTGGGTAATGAATGATGTCGCCCGTTGGCTGAATGAGAATAATAAACAGATCAAAGAAACCAGCTTAAAACCGAAGCAAGTTGTAGATTTAATTAATTTAATTAAAGTAGGGAAAATTACAACAAAGATTGCAAAAACTTATATTGATGAGATGATGAAAGGAATTCCTATATCAACTATCATCAAAAAAAGCGGGAAAGTAAGAATAGCTGATGAGAAATTTTTAGAAGATTTATGTAGGAACGTTATAGAAGGGAATCCAAAAATAATAGAAGATTATCGCAAAAATCCTAAAGCGAAAATGGCATTAGTAGGAAAGATAATGAAGGAAACAAAAGGACAAGCAGATCCCGAACTAGCAAATGATATTTTGGATAAATTATTAAAAGAATTTGTTTAAAAGAAAGAGGAATTAGAAAAAAAAGTTTTATAACATACTTTCTAAAGCGGAACTCGCTGCTGATAACTTTAAATTTACGATTCCTAATTTGCAATCTGTAGTTGTAATAATTGTAATTATATTACCCTTAACTTCTGAAAAGAGAATTTTACCCTTTTCACTCTCAATTGTCGCATTTTTAAAAACTCCCTGTTCTAATTCTTTAGTTGCTCTTTGAGAGGCTTTCAAAATAAGTGTTACCATTGCCGCCACTGCTTCAGGGTCCACCCAACCAGGCAAAGCGCTACCTTTAATTAACCCAAACTTTTCGATTAAGGCAGCTCCGTGTACACCTTTTATCGCTTTAAGGGATTCTAAAATATTAGATATCTTTTCACTCATCTGAATCAATTTATCTTATATTTTTGTGAATAATAATTCTATATTTATTAAGTAAGATTTAATAATATTTAAGTCTAAAAATTTTTGAAATTCAACGAGATTCCTTAGACATAATAATAAATACTTTTATTATTATTATAATAAAAAAAAAAACTAAAATCGAATTTTGAAGTGATTACTCTTGGAAAAAGAAGTTAAGATAGCAAAAAAGGTATTTGAAGAAGGCTGGGATGCCCTTAATGATTTTTTCGACGAGAAGAGGTCCGATGAGATTGCGGAAAAGATTAAAGGGGCTCGAAGAGATGAAGTAGCGATGGTTAAATTCTCAAAAGGATTAGTTGGTAAAACAAACAAAATAAATTTTAGAATATTAATTGGAGAAGACAAAGAACCTGGAGATTGGATTTATGAAGCCGTATATTTAGATGATAAAAAGGAACCTTATCTATATATGTTTCAAGTTGATAAAGGTAGACCTATTAAAAATGCGCTTAAAAACTTTAAAGAAGATGATTGGAATGGATATAAAAAAGTCAAGAAGTTTAAATCTTTAACTAAGTTTCTAGAATACGCTTATAAGGAAGGGGTTTTTCATAAAGGAAAGGAAGAGAAAAAAGAAGACGCTTTAAATGCTTTAATAAAAGGATTGAAGAGAGCACTAGAAGCTGTTGGAGAGGATGTAAAGGACAAGAAAGGAGCAGATCATCCAACCTCTCAGAAAATTGCTAAAGTCGTGGCTGTTGCAGCGGTTACAATGATAGTATCAGCAGCATTAACACCAGCAGGGGGAGTTGTAGCTGCGGAGCTTATGGGAGGTGGTACTATTACTGGGGATGTAATTGGTCAAGCTGGTGACGCAGCTGTACAGGGGATACAAAAATTAGCGGATCCTGCTAATATTGCTAAAAAAGTTGCTAAAAAAGCTATAACAAAAGGAAAGAAAGGATTTGATAGGGATTAAATAAATTTAAAATATTTTTTCTTTTAATTTTTTCAATATTTTTCGAATAAGATAAAAAAAAAGAGTTAAAAATTTTACATCTTAATCATACTACCAATTGCATCCATCAAAGTTTCTTTTCTAGGCATTCCCTTCATTAACTCTGACTTTACGCGCTCAGCTAAATTTTGTGGTGTGAATGGTTTTCCATCGTTATTAATTGAATTTATTGTATGCCATCCTTGAAAAATCCATACGCGATCAGCTACAACCCTAAAAACTTCTCCACTGATTTTAGCCCCATCATCAGATCCAAGAAATACAACCATAGGTGCAATATTAGCAGGATTAAAGACATCAAAGCCACGTTCATCTAATTTATTCATTATTTCAATCATTTTAGGAGTGGCGTCAGTAGTTAAACGCGTTCTAGCTACGGGAACAATACAGTTAACTGCGGCATATTTACCTCTTTTCATTTCCATTGAGGTTATAACAGTAAAAGCAGCGATTCCTGCTTTTGCTGCTCCATAGTTGGTTTGTCCCATATTTCCAAGTAATCCAGCATCTGAGGCTGTATTGATAATTCTACCAGGAAATTTCAGTTTCGGATTTCCTTTAACTAGTTCTCTAAAGTATGCGCAAGCATGTCGGGTAACATTAAATGTCCCCTTTAAATGAACTGCTATCACATCGTCGAATTCTGATTCGGACATATTGATAAGCATACGGTCTCTGAGGATTCCAGCATTATTTACAACTATATCTAATTTTCCAAATTCAGAAATCGCTTGGTCGATCATGCCTTTTGCTTTATTGAAATCAGTAACGGAATCATAATTTCCAACTGCTTTAACATCCAACTTCTTAACCTCATCCACAATTAAATCAGCAATTTTAGCTTCCCCTCCAGATCCGTCAAACCCCGCACCTAAATCATTAAGTACTAAGTTACATCCTTCTTTAGCCATTGCTAAAGCTTCCTCGCGCCCAAGTCCACGACCGGCGCCAGTAATAAGAGCGACTTTTCCATCCAACATTCCCATTTTATATTTTCACTTTAAGATTTTCTAATTTGTTTTTTCCAATTTAATAAAGATAATTAAAAATCAATTTATTACCTTAAAAAATTTAGGATTCCTTTATTTTTTTGTTTTTGAACTGAAAAAACAGAAAAGAGCAATATTTTTTTATTAATTATAAGATGGGTTCATCCATATTCTCAAAATATAAATAACTTATATCATAAATAAGCACAAAAATAATTTCAAGAATGATTGTATGAACGAATTATTTTTTTCAGAGAAACATTACGCCTTACAAGAGGATTTAAGAGAATGGTTATTGAAAGAATTAGAGCCAATTAAAGATGATATTAATCAAAAAAAGAAAATACCTCTTACATTAATAAAAAAGCTTGGAAAAAAGGGATTAATTGGCCCTCTAATTCCTAAAAAGTATGAGGGATTAGAGCAAGGAATGGTTGCCCATTGCCTGATAACCGAAGAAATATCAAGAGTAAATGTAGCAGTTTCTGTGACACGAACTCCATGTATATTAATGAGCTATCTAGTTACTCAAAATGGAAATGAATATCAAAAAGAAAATTTCTTAAAAAAAATGGCTACTGGTGAGAAATTATGCGCTATCTGTGTTACAGAAAAAGAAGCTGGTTCTAATGTAGCAGGTATAAAAACCACAGCTGAAAAAAAAGGAGACTCATACCTTTTAAATGGTTCTAAACGATTCATTACAAACGCAGGAATCGCTGATTATTATTTTATTTGGTGTATTACTAATCCGAATGTGAATCCAAGAAATGGAATGAGTGTATTTATCGTGGAAAAAGAGACTCCAGGTTTTACAATCGAAAATCCTTATGGATTAATGGGAATAAATGGTATATATAATGGAATACTTCACTTTGAAGATGTAGAGGTTTTAAAAGAAAATTTGATCGGTGAAGAAGGAAGCGCATTTCAAAGTTTAATGGCTACATTTAATGTAGAAAGATTAACATTGAGTTCTGAATGTAACGGAATATCTTTGGCTGCTTTAGAAGATTCAAAACATTACGCAAAAAAGAAAATTCAATTTAATAGACCAATATCTTCATTTCAAATGATTAGATTAAAAATAGCAGAAATGGCTACTAAATTACAATCTGCGCGATTATTAACTTATAGCGCGGCAAAATTAGCTGAAATGGATCGAAATATAACCAAGGAAGCATCAATGGCAAAAGCCTTTTCAAGTAAAAGTGCTGTTGAAATCACGTCAGAAGCCGTTCAGATTCATGGAGGAGATGGATATACAGATGATTATTCCGTCGAACGATATATGAGAGATGCTAAGTTCTTTATGATCGGGGGCGGAACTTCTGAAATACAAAACCTAGTTATTGCACGGGAAGAGTTAAAATAAAAAAGTTGAAGTAAAAGAAAATAATTAAGGGTTTGAACTACTAGTTAATAGTCGTAAAATCCTTTTTTAGATTTTCTGCCCAAAAATTTGTTATCAACCATTTTTTTTAGAAGAACGCTCGGTTTATATTTTTCTCCGAATTCCTTTTCTAAATATTCTCCAATATGTAGATATATATCGTTGCCCACGAGATCACTGAGTTCCAATGGGCCCATAGGAAAATTGAAAGCTAATTTACAAGCAATATCAATATTTTTTGAGCTGGCGATTCCTTCCATTTTTATATTCGCAGCTTCATTACATAAAACATAAATGAGCCGAGTTGTCACGAAACCAGGAGCATCTTTTACGGTCACTACAGTTTTACCTAAACTCTCAGAAAATTTTTTTGATGTTTCAAAAACTTCCTCAGAAGTTTTCTTACCTTTTATCAGTTCTATTAATTTCATAACAGGCGCTGGATTGAAAAAATGTATTCCTATAATTCTTTCTTGATTTTTAGATTTCAATGCTATATCTGTTATACTTAAAGAGGAAGTATTAGATGCCAATATTACATTTTTATCGCAGATTGAATCTAAATCTGAAAATAGTTGTTGTTTTAAAGACATATCTTCAAATACAGCTTCTATGACCATCTGCACATCTTTTACAGCTTCATCTCTATTTACGTTTAAATCAATTCTATTAAGGATATTATCCGCTTCTTCAATAGTTATTTTATTTTTTGCGACAAAAAATTTATTTAGATTTTTTTCAACAGCATTTTTTGCTTTATTTAAAATATCTTCATTTATATCTACTAGGGTCACGTCATACTCATGAGTTGCTGCTAATTGTGCGATTCCTGCTCCCATTATGCCAGCTCCTATAATACAAACTTTTCTAATTTCCATTTTCCTCACTATTTTCTGAATTGGTTAAAATCGGCTTTTCGCTTCTCTATAAATGCATTCTTTCCTTCCACAGCCTCGTCTGTGCCATAGTAAAGAGACAAGCCGCCAACTCCCAAATGTGTGATGCCAGACACCCCATCAGTTTCAGCCAAAAAAGAATACTTCAGCATTTTCAGAGCCGTTGGGCTCTTCTCTAACAGTTCTTGACACCAATTTTCCACTTCCTCATCTAATTTTTCATAGGGTACAACAGCGTTCACAAGTCCCATCTCCAATGCCTGTTGTGCAGTATATCGACGGCATAGATACCAAATTTCTTTAGCACGCTTCACACCTACTGCTCGCATTAAATCGCCCGTTCCATAACCAGGATCAAAAGATCCAACTCGTGGTCCTGCTTGGCCTAATTGCGCATGCTCCGCCGCAATACTAAGATCACAATTAACATGCCATACATGACCTCCGCCAATTGCGTAACCATTTACTCGAGCGATGACTGGCTTGGGTAGGGTGCGAATCAGAAGAGTCACGCGCTGCCAACCTACTTCTAGAGGTAGCATATGTCCTCCCTTATATCCACCCTTCTCACGGGTAGCCTGATCCCCACCAGTACAAAAAGCCTTTTCTCCAGCGCCAGTGAAAACCACGACACCAATTTCACTGCCCATGCAGCGATCAAACGCATCAATTAATTCATGGACGGTTTGCTGGGTGCATGCATTATAACGTTGAGGTCGATTGATAGTTATCCGGGCAATTCTATCCTTCACTTCATAAATTATATCTTCATAATCACTCATATTTTTCCCAACTCCATAATATTAGAAATATTTCGTTTTTAATGAGTTATCATTTAAAATGATTTTAACATATTTAAAGCAATCTCTCTAAAAAATTATGATTGTATCCTAAGAAAATAAGAAAATCCTTGCTAAGAAAAATAATACAGATTATTAGAAGAACTTAAAGAATCATTTTTTTTTTAATTTCATTAATCATTTTAGAGCCATCATCATTGACTTCTAATAAAATCTCTCGTAGGATATCATTTACTTCAATCCCTTTTAATTCACAAGCAACGTATAATAAAGAAATTACTTCTTTAGACAGCTTCCTAATCTTTTTTATGTCATTTATGGGAATACGAACACCAAGGGACTTGAGATCCTGGTGAGTTTCCTTATCTTGTTGACGAATTGATATCATAATATCGTTTTTTCGCCCTTTCCACTCCTCAGTTATGGCTCTTATAGATAAAATATAATTTTTAGTGGGACTTCCGATGCCGTTTATATTTTTTGCAAAATCTAAAGGCTCTGAATTTCGAAGCGACTTGAGTCCGAAAGTCCTACTCATTTTATTTGATTTATCCAATTTTATTTTCATTTTGGATACTTCTTCTGTTAATTGTTCCACTTTTAGAAATAATTTTTCAAATTTTTCAAGAAAAGCTTCTTTTATATCAACATTGATTTCAAGATTCTTCATATAAAACTTCTTATGAAATTAAGTATGATAACTCTTGAAATTATGTTTAATAAATCTAATTATTAAATTGTTAATCTATCCCGATTTTTTGATTTGTAAAAATAAAAGAATAAAGAGATCGTTATTAAATCTGAAAATTAAAATCGGATTTTATTAAATATTTATATCTTCGTTATCTATATCTTTTGCATCTGATTTTTCTTCAGCTAATTCATCTTCAACTTCGGATTTTTCGACTGTCCTCTCATAATCATCAATATATTCCTCTTTAATTTTATACATTTCATCATTGAATTTTATCTCAACTTCTTCTCTCTTTCCAGATTTACTTGCCTTCATTTCTTTTCTTGTTGCTTTCATCATTTCTTTTTCTTCGCTATATTTGCTTATTCCGTAGAATCCAAAAATTATGATCGAAAAGAAGAATATAGCTAAAATAAGTATATTTGCAATTAAATTGATATAGGCACCTAATTGTCGGACTTCTTGAATGCCCAATGCTTGAGGGCCCCCGAAAATACCATAAGGATAATTTATTGCGAATTCCAATGCTGCCTTAGAGAAGATTAACCAAAGTAGCGCTGAATCAATATTAAAGATTTTTATTTTTTCAGCTAATATCTCTCCTTTAGTCCCTAGGATTGAGCCTATAGAATATAAAAGAATAACAACATCTAAAATTATTAAAGCTATTTCCATATAAAGTGGAGATTCACTCTTAGATCCACTATATAATCCCATAAATACCTTTAAAACTAAATAGAATGTGTATCCTGTAACAATTATAAAATATGTACCAAGCCACCCATTTAATCTCTTTTTGATTAATGATATAAAAACACCATAAATAGCAACACTAATAATAACTATGATAACCGCTAAATATGCAATAATAATTAATACTGTTACGCCAGTTTGTATTGCAGCAGTCCAAGTTGCTATTAAAAAAATAAATAATAGAATAAGAGAAACAGCTAAACCTCCATGATATTCTAGACGCCTCCATAACCAAGCTCCTTTTTTATAGTATAATTTCTCGTCAAGTCTTTTGCCAGCGGAGTAACATCCTTGCAATATAAAATAGCTTGTTAGGACGATATAAGAAAAAATAGATATTATTAATATTATTACAACAACAAACAATAAAATTACCATCAGAAAAATATCAATTGTAAGTAATAGTATTAATTTTTTAGTCGAGATGTCCCTTATTTTTTTTCTATATAAAGAAATAAACCAAAGAAAAAGCGCAAATCCTAGTAATGGGTAATAGATGACAATTCCTATTATCGGTAAATTAATAAGGTTAAATATCGCCATACAAATAAAAGCGATTAGGAGCCATATTACTAAAAATAAGAATACTCTGTTTTCTTCTTCACTTAACTTTTTAAGATTATTAATAAATTCCATAAAAACTTAATCAAACAGGAATTATTTAAAATTTGTCAATTAAAAAAAAGTAAAAAAAAAAGATAATTTATTAAGATTTTATTTAATCTTCTGATTCTATAAATTCTTCTTTTCTTTTCCCATATGAAATAATTCCATACAAACCAGCCATAAAGAATAACACAACGAAGACCAATAGTCCAGCTATGGCATTAAAAACGCCGATATTTATATTTTCTAAACCTGCCTTGGCAAATTCGTAAGTTGCTTTAGAAAATATTAACCACATTAATACACCATCTGGTTTAATAAATTTGAGCTTTTCGCTCAATACCTCAGTTTTAATCCCCATTAACGTTGTAGTAGTATAGATTATGAGTAAAACATCAAAAACATATAGAGCAATTTGCGTTCCTAAATCATAAGTAGTGTCGCCACTGGATGTTATTATGTAATATGCGCTAATCATTAAATATATGAAATAAAAACTAACAAATAAGAAGAAAATACCTAGCCAAGCATTTAATTTACCTCTAAATAATGATATGATTCCTACAGACAATAGAAAAATCATAATAACCATCATCACGATAGCCATCCCGCCAAATGAAAATTGAACCTCTCCAGTTGTTGTTCCCCAATATATTCCTATACCAACAATAATAATCATAATTATAAGAGAAATAATAGTACCTCCAAGGAACATTACCCCTCTCAATATACTTCTCCCAGCTCCTTCAACTTTACTGATTTTTTCATCCAAATCGACCCCATATCGATAACAGGAATACATATAGAATGTAGCAGTAATAAGTACATATGAAATTAAAGCCAATACAAAAAGCAATAAGAAAATCGCAGCAGCAAGGGAAATAAAAATAACTAGAATCACAGCAGCAATGACACAATAAATAATTATTCTCTTAAGAGTCAATTCTTTTAAATCGGTTCGAAAAATTAATGACATTATATAAAGTATAGCGCATAATACCAACAATGGTAAAAAGATCACGTACCCTAACCATATGGGAATAAAAAATTTAAACTGAAATATTGTAAAACCGATTAAGAGCCAAAGAACTAATACTAGAAATAATCTATATTCTTTTTGTGTAAATAATTTTTTGAGTTCGCTAAATACCAAAAATTCTCACCTTTAGTTGTAAAAATTTTTAACAAAACGATAGAAAATAAGAAAAAATTAGAGTTTTTAATATTTGCGATTTTTTTAGAATCTATTGATTTTGTATGGATTCTTTCTCCCTCTTGACTTTACCATAGTTAATGATTCCATAAATACCTGCAATAGCTAATAATGGAATAAATAGGAGAAATCCTAATACTGCGTTTATAAGATCTGCCGGTATATTTGGATCTGCTACAACAGCAAGTTCATAGGCTGCCTTGGAAAATATCAGCCACATAATTATAGCATCGACTTTCATAATTTTTAGTTTTTCACTGATTTTTTCGGATTTTTCTCCAATAATAGTTGAAATTGTATAAATTATCAAACCTAAATCAAAAAGATATAGCCCAATTTGCATCCATAAACCGTAAGTCGTATCCCTGCTAGAACCTAATGCATAATAAGCATTAAACATTAGAAAAGCGGTGAACAATGTTACAAGTAAAAAAAATACACCTAGCCAGGAATTCAATCGCTTAACAATTAAAGTCAAAACCCCAATAATAGCTAAAGTAATTATTATCCAATAAATGATAATCGCAATTAAACCAATACCCTTTACAATTTCAGGTGATCTTCTAGCCCATCTTACTCCAATTATGGCAATAAGGCGAGTTAAGACTAGTGCTACTAGAGTCCCCCCGATAAACATTGTCCATCTTAAAAGATGGTTTTTTGGTTTCTCCAATTTATATGCTTTCTCGTCTGCTTTAAATGCATATTTGTAGCAAGCATACATATAGAAGATAGCCGTTATAAAGACATAGGAAATAATTCCAAATCGATAGAGGCCAAATACAATAAATCTCCAAATTCCTGTAAATAAAAAAGCTATCGCAAAACCTATACCTATTGCTAAAAAAAGCCATTTCCAATTTAATCCTCTTATATCTTTTCGAGTCACCAGAGATACAACAAAAAAAGCAAAACAAAAACCTAAAAGAGGGGGAAATATAAGATTTCCAACATCTACTGAAAAAAATTGTGGAAATGAAAAAATTGTGAATCCGATAATTAACCAAATAGTTAGAATTAGAATAATTCTATTTTCTTTACTAGTAAATAATGCTTTCAAATCTTCTATAACCATATAAACAAACCTTTTAAAGTATTAATGAGGTTATATTAATTCTAAGGTTATTTAAACCTTATTTTTTTCCTTTCCTTATAGTTCTTTTTCTTTTTATATTTGTCCTGAATTTCTTATACTTCACAATCCCGACAAATCCCACGATTCCGAGCAAAACAACAAATATTACTAATACCCACCAATACTTGAATGAGATTATTAAAGGATTTAACAGCTTTGCAAGTTCGTAGGAGGCTTTCGAAAAGATCAGCCACATTAGAATTGTATCTGGTCCGATTTTAATTTTTTTACTAATTATATCTGCTCTTTCACCCACTAAAACCCCTACTGTATATAGAAGGATTATAATATCAAATAGAGCAAAAATGACCAGGATCATTATTGGATAGGTACCTCCCTGCTCAAGCAGCGCGGGTCCTATAAGAAAAGCAACAACCAAATATGCAAAATAAAATCCAGCATATAGAGAGAAAGTCCCAAACCAAGCATTAAATTTTCCTGTTAATATTAATAATACAGCTATTCCAGCTAACACTAGAATAGTTATAATAACAATCCATGTGATAAGATATAATTGAGAGCCTGTAAAAATAAATGTAAACCAAATGATTAAAAGACCTAAAGCTATTCCTCCTGCAAACTCTATCCACCTCATTATGTGGTGTGTTGGGCTAGGAAATCTTGTATAGATAAATTCATCGAGATTTCTTCCGCCCTCGTAGCAAGCGTACAAAGTAAAAAAAGCTGTAATTATTATATAGCTTATTATTGATAGATCAAATAAAAAAGGGACTATAATATTACGAAATACAAAGAAACCGAGAACCAATATTGCTGTTACAATAATAACTATAATAAATATTAAAAAGCTCATGTCTCTTAAATCGGTAATAATTGATATCGCAAATAAAACAATGCAGAGTGGGATTAATGGTGTCAGAATAATTATACCAAGATCGAAACTGAGCGTAGAAACCAAAATCCCAATTAAAAGCCAGAGAACAATAAATAAAAAAATCCTATATCTTTTTTTAAAAAGCCTAATTAATCCAGAAAAACCCATTTTTAATCTACTTCATATTTTGATTTTATAATATTTAAAATTCGAAAATATTTATAATTTCAATTTAACATTTACAAAAAGATTTATGTTAAAAAAAGTCAAATAATTTTTTCTGCTGATTAAATCGATGGAATGATAAACCAAATCGCTTTTTAAGTTCATTTGCAGATTCAGGAGCAAAACCTGCAAAATGATTATTAACAATGATGAATATCTCATTTATATTCGGTTTTTTTATCAGCTTTTTAACATTTTTATTTAAGTGGTTCATTGCTTCTTTTTGTTCTCTTTGAATTCGATTAAAAACAGTGAGTTCTCGATCTCCAATAAGTCTAATATAGTAATATTGTTGATCAGGGAGGTAATATGGTTTTGTGTATGGTATATATGAAGTTCCAAGAATTTTTTGAGAACCATCTATGAAGTTCGAAAGGATTTGTAGGTCAAACCATGATTTATCTCGCAGTTCAATGATGTACTGATATTCTGAGGGAATTTCAGTAAGCAACCAAATTAAACGTTTTAGATGCTTATCAGCATATTTAAACCAAGGGGGAAATTGAAACAGGAAAGCAATAATTTTCTCATGTAGAGGTTGCATTCGATAAAAGAATTGCGCTATACGAGATTCTATCTCTGGATCATTTAATTTATGTGTAATATCTTGCCATACTTTTACAATGCAGCGAAAGCCTTCTGGAACGCGATTTGCCCATTTATACACCGTATCTTCAGCAGGAAGATTATAAAATGTAGAATTTATCTCAGTTAAATCGAAGTATTTCGCGTAATATTCCAAATGACGATATTTTTCGAGTTTTTTTGGATAAAATGGACCAATCCAATCTTTATAATCCCAACCAGCACACCCTACATATATTTTAGCCATAATATATCATTAATATCAAAGTTTTTCAAAAATTTTACTTTAATTATTATAATCTATAGATGATAAGTCTAATTAGTTAAGTCTTATTTCATATATTTTATATATTTCAAAAAGCTAATATTTATTCATAATAAAAACATTAGGAAAAATCTGAAGTTAAATTGATGCAATATATAATAAAAGACGAGTTTTACTCATATTTCTTCGCGATTATTGTTTCTTTTTTTTGTGGGTTTATTATTGGGATTGAACGTGAAAGAGGTAAAAAACAATTTGGTGCACGTGACCATATTTTTTTCTCATTAATATCAACGTCATTAATAATTATCTATGAGAATTTTTTTAAAGATTTGGGAATTGTATTATTAATTATAATTTTTTCTGGTATGGTCGTATTTCTCTTAATTGGTGCCGTTTATCGATTATTTCATACAGAAGATCCAGGATATACAACCACCGTATCAATGCTTTTATCAATAGTAGTTGGAATATTAAGTTATTATATGTATTTTTTAGCTATTGTAATCTCCGTCATATTTTTAATTATTTTATCAACTAAAACACAGTTCCAAAAAATAACGAAACTAGAAACAATCGAATGGACGGGAACTGTGGAATTCATAGCAATCGTAGTTTTATTATTTATTCTAATTCCTGACAACATCATAATAGCAAATATCAATTTAAAATCTATAATTATTATATTCATAACTATATTAGCAATTAAATATATAAGTTATTTCTTACTCCGCAGTTCTGTTAAGCACAATTTATATTATATGTCGTTTTTAGGTGGTCTTGCTCATTCCGAAGCAACCACTGAAGATTTAGCAGAAGCAGGAGCATCTTCATCATCCATATGGCTCGTAATTCAAACAATGTTAATAAGAATGATTCTTGTTTTACTTTTAGCACCTTTATTATTAAGATATGCTTTAATGCCAATTTTAATAACTGCTGGGATTGGATTAATCGGATCCTTTTTAATATTAAGAAAAAAAGAAACATCTCTTACATTAGATAGAATCAAAAATCCTTTGTCATTAAAAGGGGCACTTATTTTTGCTGGAACATACTCTTTAGCGTTAATAATTACCCTTATTTTAGAATTTTTCACTTTAAATATCTTTACAATTTATTTGATTGCTTTTGCTATAGGTTTACTCTCTGGCGGTGCTTCTTCTTTATTCGCAGTAACTGCCTATTTAGGAGGTTTAGTAACTGAAACAGATGCCTTAATTATGTTATCAATTGGTTTAACTGGAGCTATTGTAAATAAAATGTTTTATTCATTAAGAGTTTTAAATCCTGATAAAGAAAAAAAACTTTATTGTATCCATTTATTAGGATACCAATTATTAACTATTTCAATATTAATAGGAACGACTTTTTTAACAATATTATTATTTAAATTATAATTAAACGATTGTAGATTTAAATGGTTAAATTAACTTGGAAGAATAAGGCAAAATTACATGATAAGATTGAAGGATTTAAAAAAAAATACTACAATGAATTTAAGCTTGTCAATAGTATCCTTAATGATTCAATAATAAATTCTAAAGATTTGTCCTCTTCAGATAATTGGACAAATAAATTATTTTGGGGGGATAATTTGGAAGTTTTATTTTATTTATTAAATAATTATGAAGAAAAAATTAATTTGATTTATATAGATCCCCCATTCTTTACTGGTTCTAATTATCATATAAAAATTAATGATAATGATTTAAATTATGATTCCATAGCCTATTACGATCATTGGGAAGATGATTTAGATTCATATTTGCAAATGTTATATGAGAGGATAATTTTATTTAAAGAGTTATTATCTAAAACCGGATTAATTTTCGTTCATATAGACTGGCATGCAAGTCATTATATAAGACTAATTTTGGACGAGGTTTTTGGAAAAAATAGATTTGTAAACAATATCGTTTGGTATTATTATAATAAATATTCAGCTGGGAAGAAAAATTTACCACGGGCATACGATAATATTTTAGTATACTCGAAATCAAATAACTATAATTTTAACGAAATTCGAATTCCACGTAAAAAACCTAGGAAGCAACTTAAAAGACAAATGGTAAATGGTGTTCTAAAAAATGTTAAGAACAATAATGGCCATGTTATATATAGAATTGTAACAGATAAAAAACTAGATGATGTATGGAAAATTCCATGTATGCAACCTGCTTCAAAAGAATGGACAGGATACCCTACTCAAAAACATCACGAATTACTTGAAAGAATTATTCAATTAGGGTCTAATGAAGGGGATCTAATTGCAGACTTTTTTTGTGGTTCTGGTACAACATTATTAGCTGCGGAGAAGTTGAAAAGGAGATGGATAGGATGCGACATTTCAGAATATTCGATATATTTAACCAGAAAAAGAATTACGAATTTTCTTGAAAATAATCTAAAACAATATAATCCTATTAAGATATATACAATTTTAACTGAAAAAAGAAAAAAAATTATTGAGTCTGGCTTTTTTGAAAAAGAGTTAAAAATTAAAAGAAAAATATAGATTAAAAAATAAATCTTATAGATTTTTATTATGATATTCGATATTATATCCTAGATAATTAGATAATGCCTCATAAATGATATCACCAACTTCACTTAAACTTGCTGCAACATGATGGGCAAATCCACCTAAACATAACTTTTTCAATAGAGCTTGTAAATTAGGTATTTCAATAACGCCATATCCACCATATGTTTCTAAAGGATCGTCTGTATATTCTCCTTCAGCAAGTATTGCTTTCATCTCACCAAATAAATCATCTGTTTCTATTCTTAAGAGTGTACAAGGTCTTTTTTTAATTCTGCCCTGAATAGCACCAAATGTATTTTCTTCACCTCTGAAATCTTTCATAATTGGATGTAGGGTCATTTTAGTATCTTGGAAAAACGATTTTGGAAGATTACTACAATGGAAAAGAACCATTTTATTTGGATCATCACCATAATTGTTGTTCCAGTCTAAAATTGCTGATGGAGTATTAGTAGCTATTTGTAGTATTAACATTCCAATTAATCCTGAAATATCAACTTCACATGCAGCTGGAACTAGACCCTCGCTAAATGTACTTAAAACAGCACATGGGACAATACCGAGGTTTGATTCGATTGAGGGCCAACATTGGAAAGCAAATCCATCTAATTCCTTTTCTTTTACCCATTTATCAATAACTACTGCTAATTTTCCTAATTTTATAATACTTTCTTCTGGAAATTGAGCAGTAGAAGTATAATTTTTAAGAAATTCAATTTTTTCTTTAACTTTATTGTCATTATCATCCAATTCTCCAATTAGACTCAAAATTTCAGAAAGATCAATTGGTTCAACGGTTATCCCATTAAAAGCTAAAATTTTTTCACTATACCTAACAGTTTCAAATGCGTTTGGTCTTGTTCCAATTTGTCCTAATCTCGCCTTTTTGAGCTTATATACGATTTTGCAAATTTTTTCAAATCTTTTTATATCTTCTTTGTAAATTTCTGATTTAATAGGACATGTATGAAGAGAAGTGAGACTAAAGGGAATCCCGTGTTGATAAAGAACGTTACAAACAGAAATTTTTCCACAAAAGGCATCCCTTCTGAATTTCCTATTCATTTTATCAATTTCATCTGAGGAGGCTTGGATTAAAACAGGAACATTAAGGTTTGCGAGTTTGAGCGTTGTGACTATTCCTTTTTCATTTCCAAAATTACATAGTACTATTAATATTCCAAAAATTTTATCAGAATTCTTTTTGAATAACTCTGCACATTTTTTAGCATCTGAATAAGTTTCTACTGCTCCAAAATTTGTTTCATTTTCTCCTAAAATAACGTAATCATAGCCCAATTCATTTAAAATATCAATGATTTCTACCCTTCCTTCTTTTGCGAGATGATCGGGAAAAGCATCTCGATTTCCAATGATTACACCAAAAGTAGGGTTCATTTAAAATCCCTTCTAAAATTTTAAAAAAATTAATTTTACTAATTTAATTTAAGAATTTAATAGAAAATTAAATTTATGTAAATTAGATAAATCTTTTAAAATTCAATGAAACCGATTAAAAGATTTAAAGAACTCTGGATTAATTTCAAATTTTTTCGATATACGGTAATACTTCATTTAGGTTATTTTATTGTCTCATTAATCATAGTTCTTACAATTCTCAGAGATCAAAATGATTTCATAATATATTTTAATGCTGGGGGAATATTCTACAAAAATATAGAAGATTTATATAATCAAGAACATTATTTATGGGATTATAGATATTTGCCCCTCTCAGCGATGTTTTTTGTTCCATTTTATCTATTAGGCTTTGAAGTAGGTTTCATTGTTTTCCATATTTTAAATTTAATTCTTAATATCTTAATTTGTATTGTTTTATACAAAATCTGTAAACTTGTTAAAGGAGAAGATCATGAAAAAGACGATAAAAGGATTATTATATATATTAGCGTTTATTTGGTGGGATTACCTCAAATGTTCAATTATATTTTAGGGCAGATTAATTTATATATTACCTTTTTTATATTAATATCTCTTTATATATTTCTCAAATATGAAAAACTTAAATGGCAATTTGTTGGTAGCTTGATTTTAGGGATAGGTATAATCCTAAAACCTACTGCCCTCTTTTTAATTCCCTTCTTATTAGTGGTCAATCTAGATTTAAAAAAAAGGAAAAAGTTAACTATTGATTTTTCAACTAGCATCGTAAGGTTAATTGGAGTATTTTTACCAGGATCATTAAATATTATCTTATTTCTAGCATATCCAATATTATTGGAAGGATTTATAGAAACAAATTTGACGGGGAGTAATCCACTTACTTTAAATTTCTCATTTAGCATTACAAAATTAATTCTAAATTTTTGCTATGTTTATAATATTCCCTTCAATCAATTATATGTTTTAATTGGTGTTTTGAGTATTATAGCAGGGTTAGGATTTATAATATTTATAATTGGAAAATTTGATAAAAAATCCCAGATAATTTATGGGATAACTCTCGGAATAACAATTATGTTTCTTGGATATTATGATTCTTGGGACCATCATCTCTTAAATTTAACACCATTATTGATTATCATGATATTTAATTTACCAAGACATTCAGAAATTACTGAAAAATATATAAGAAAAAGTTTACTCTTTTTTAGCTGTTTTGACTTAGCTTTTATGGGAATTTGGTTTCTAATATGGTTTTACTTTCCCTATAATTTTGCAAGCACAATTTTTTTAATATTGATTTTTTATGGAATAAGCAAATATGCATTAATCCAGAGAAAAAATAGGAGCGGTTTGAAAAGAATTAGAGGGAGTAAATTTTGAAGATTAAACTCTGTTTATTAGTTGCAACGGTGTTTATGGTATCTATTATTGTGACAGCTTCAAATGGAGTCGCAGCGAATTATGATATAGGGGTTGAAGAAGGTGATCAATTTATCTGGAAATGTACTATATGTGATAAAGAGAAAATGGAAGATCTTTTTGGTAAAATTTGGGATTCTAACGGAACAGGTCTTTTTGAGGAATTAGAACGAGGAACTCGGATGAAATTTATAATAGAAGAAATTGATGAAGATACTAAAATATATAATCCTAAATCACAAGAAAATGAAGAATTTTTCTCTATTACTTTTAAAAAATGGATTTGGACAGATGAAGATAAATCTTTTGGTGATGATGATTATGTAGATCAGATAACACATTATACTGATCCAAAAGATTTTTCTGATGATTTAATATTTCAGAATTTTGCTCCAATATGGCTTCCAATTCCAATAGATGAGTATTTAAAAGAAGTAGACTTATATGAGGGTTATTCAATAGATGCCAGATCTATATCAGCTTTAAACTGTGAAATTGAGAAATATGATTTAGAGGATGATTATCCTACCAAATTCATTAAAATTCAAGCAATGTATAATGATCAAGGCATTTTAAGGTCGTATAAACTATACATTGAAGATAATCAAATAATTGTTGAAATTTTTTTAGAAAATGAATTTGTTTTCTTTCCTACGATAATAGAAATTTTTATCCCGTTAATAATAGGTATATTTTACATTGGACTTTTATATTTCATTTATAAAAAAATCTTAATAGGCTAAGGATAGTTTTTGCAAGAAAGGTGATATGAAATAGAAATAATACCTGCTATTGATATTAGTAATGGTAAGTGCGTAAGATTGTATAAGGGAAAAAAAGGAACAGAAAAAATATATTACGAGAATCCTATTGATGCTCTGGATTTTTGGATTAACCAAGGGGCACCGCGATTGCATTTCGTAGATCTAGACGGAGCATGGGGATCAGATATAAATAAACAACTATTAAAAAATATGATAATAAAAGCCTCAGAGATAGTAAAAATTCAAATAGGCGGAGGTATAAGAAGTTATGAAATGGCTATTGAATTATTTGAAGTTGGTGCTAATCGCATTATTATTGGTACACTTGCAATAAAAAATCCAGAGATTATTGAAAAATTAGCTAAAGAAATTGGCTCAGAACATATAATTGTGGCACTTGATTATAAAAGCGGTAAAATAACTACGCACGGGTGGACGAAACAAACTAATATAGACCCTTTTACATTTGGAAAAAAAATAGCTGATTTCGGTGCAGGATATATCCTCTTTTCTTCAGTAGAAGCTGATGGTACGTTCACAGGTCCAGATCTCCAAAATATTGAAAAAATGGTTAATTCAGTAAACCTTCCAATTTATATTGCGGGAGGAATCAGAAATGAAGAGGATCTTATAAAATTAAAAAAGATTGGAGTCCATGGAGTTATTGTTGGGAAAGCTTTTTACGAAAAGAAACTCTCTCCCTCAATAATCAAAAATGCTAAATATAATGATTTAAAGTAATTACACAGAATACAGAAAAATTTATTTGATTTAACTAAAAATTAACAAAACTAAAAAAAATGTATCAATATCTTATTTTACAAGAATATTTAATAATTTTCCTACCTGCATTTCTATTAGGTTTATTGCATACTGTTATGCCGTGCGAAGACAAGGCAATTTTTTGTTTTTGGTCATTTGGGATTTCAAAAGAACCTAAAAGAAACGTCTTAATATTGATAAGCTATGGTCTTGGCCTAATTACTGCCAATTTAACTATTGCAATCATAACAATACTAGTTAGTTTAATCCCGCTAATTTTCCTCCCCACAATTGTTTTAGATCCCTATACTATAACTTTTTTTGGAGCATTTTCTTCTACATTTGTAGCGATTTTCTTCTTATTTTTTATAACAAGAAGAGAATATTTACCACATTCTAAGCGCAAGGACAGCATTATGAATTTGGACTGGGATAAACGAAGAACACCTTATATCTTCGGACTCCTCGCGGGATTTCCCCCATGTTTATTCGAATTATACATATATTCTCAATGTTTAATCTTTTCTTTAAGTTACGGGTGGTTAGAAGGTTTTTTTACAGTATTTTATTTTTCCCTAGGGACATTTATAGGCTTATTCCCATTGGCACTTGCTAAACAAACTGCTGAAACCATTATTCCGAAGGAAATGGAAGAATCTAAGAAAAAAAGAAAAAATACCATTTATATAATTATGTTATTGATAATAATAGGTTTCAATATTGTTATTATGATTCTAAGCTTCTTAAGAATACATATATTTCCTGTGGAAAGGTTGCGATAAAAAATAAAAAATGGACTATGTAAAGAATTTAAATTTGAATTTTTTTATAATATTATAGACTTAAAATAATAAAAAACTATGTAGGATATTTTTAAATCTTATAATTCAACCATAATATTGTATTATTAAAAAAATAAATTATGACAGCAAAAAAATGCTTAATTTGTGATAATTCACAAATTGACTTTAAATGCGAAAAATGTAAATCAAGCTTTTGTATTAATCATACTGCTACAACAGAGTTATGGGAGTGTAAAAGACATAATCTTGAATACTCAAAAGCGAAAGCAGCAGAGTTGAATTATAAATGTACAGTTATGGAAGATAGTTCTTGCCCAGAATGCGGTTCTCTTTTAAGAATCGAGCAATTATCTTCTGGTCAATACTATTTGCAATGTATAAATCCAAAGGATGCTTGGAATTCATATCTTAAAACGCCCGGAATTTTTTTTCCTTCTGAAGAACAATTAAAAAAAGAAGCTCGACGCTACAACCTTATTAAAACTTCTTCAAAGTGTAATAAAAAATTAAAACATAATATTGGAAAGGAGATTTGCCCTAAATGTTTCTTAGATCTTTTAAAGAGAGCCTCTACTACGAATTTTAGTTCAATAATGGATGCGTTTCACATCTCAGCAGAACAATTGGTAAAATTAATTAAGAAATATAACGAAGAAGAGCAAATATATGGAATCATAGATTCCACAAATCGAATTTTTTATTATATATCTCCTGAGATGCGGAAACAATTAGTATCAAAAATTCAGAAAGAGGGTATTATAAAGGTTGAAGATTTGGCGATTATGCTGGATATGAGTGTAGAGATGGCTCTTAAGGTAATATATAAACAAATCAGTCAATACCAAGTTAAAGGATCTTTTTCAAAAGATAAAAAATTCTATTATACTCAAAAATATATTACAGACAATCTTATAAAAACTATTAATAAAAAAGGCCGAGTATCCATAATTGAACTCGCAAAGAACTTTAATATAGTTCCTGAGCTAATTAAGAATTTTTGTCGCAACATAATGAGTGCTAAGGCAATTGACGGATATTTTGCTGATCGAGGTAAAGAGATAATCACTTCAAATCAAATTTATAAAGAGATTAAAAAATATGCTAAAGATATGGGTGTATTTAAACTTAATAAACTAGCTGAAAAACAGAATATTGCCGTGGAATTAAGTAGGAAAAGCCTCCACGAAATGATAAAAAGTGGTAATATATCAGGAATATTTACTCAACGAAGAGAATTCATGACAACGAACCATCTTGAGACAAAACTAAAAGAACTCGCGAGAGCGTATAGAAATTTAAGATTGAGAGAATTAGTAAATAGATTGGGAGTAACAGAGGCGAGTATTGAAGAGACTTTAGCAATATTAATCGGAAAAGGAGAGATAGATGGATATATTGACTCCTCAAAGAAGATGTTGGTAGCTTACGAAGTTCCAATAGTCCCTAAGAAGGCTGTTCAAGTTGCAAAAGAAAAAATCAAACCAACGGATGAAGGAAAAATTGAGGTATTAAGAGATTATGATTTTGTAGGGGGTCAATTACATTTTAAAATAGTCGTGAGAAATCATAGTGATATGGCAATAAATAACGTAAAGGTTGTATTAGATGCTCCTTCTAGTTACTCCTTAAAACAACCTCTGATTACTATTCCAGTCATAGAATCAAATAACTCAAGAGGAGTAGACTTTTATTTAGAACCACGAGAGTGTGGTATCTCTAATATAGCAGGCACAGTTATATATAAAAACGCCATAGGAGAGCAAAAGACAATTCTCTTGAGAAAAAAAGAGGTTCAGATTAAGTGCCCTCTAGTTTGTGCCTCTTTAACTACTATAGAGGACTGTCAATTATCTATTCAAGATCTCCCTAATGACGCTAGGGCTTTTTTAATTGCCGATTTAGACCCAAGGTTAGCTTATAGAGCTGGTATAAGGACTCTAAAGAATTTTGAAACAAGTATGGTCACTTCTCATGAAGGAGGAGATACAGAAAAGAATTATGAAGCAGAAGCTTGGTTCTGTAGTGAAGCAAAGGTGACTGGTGGTCGAATAATTATAAGAGTATATGTTTCAGCAACAAGTCAATCTTTAGAAATAAGAGTGTGGTGCGCAAATCCAGGGCAGCTAACAGGGTTTCTTGCAAAAGTAATAGAGTTATTGTTTGAACAAATCGAGATTATACGTAAGATAAAAAGTGAGGAACGAGGGAAAACCCTAGATATCATGGCCATAACACAGAATCTCGCAGAAGTTTCTGATTACTGTATGCTAAGATGGAAAGCTCAAAATATTAGGACAAAACTTCATGATACATTTATACGGTTGAGAAAAATAATTGGAGATGATAGTCCAGTGCTGGGTAGGATTGAGTTCTGGCTTACGACATTAAATAAATATGAGAAAGATGATAATATTAGTGATGAGGACGCTGATAAGTTAGTTAATGATGTAGAAAATTTCAGAAATGTTATTGCGAGGTCTTTAAAGATTTAAAATATCTACCAATAAATATATATATTTTGACATCTAATAATATATAAAATAAGGGTATATTGATTAAGAAAAAGGTGCTTTTAATTCCGATAATTAGTATATCGATTAATGAGAACCTAAAAAAGTTTTTAGATAAACTGGTTTCAAAAAATAAATACAAAAACAAATCTAAACTCATTAGGGATGCCTTATTGCGATTACAGCAAAGTCCCGACTTTTCAAGCATGGACATTGCTACGAGCGATTTCTTTACTCCAATAACTAAAAGAATTATCGGAAATATGATTATTGTCACACCTAACGATACAAATATTCTAAAAAAATTAAATAAAATTGAAAATAGTTATAACGATCAGATTGTAAGTAAAAATCAACAATTTTACCCTAATAACCCTCACATAACAATCTTTATTGTTTTTGAAGGAAGCCTTCAAGAATTCCATAAAATCGTTGTTGAGATAAATAGTATAAAGGAAATTAAAAATTTTAGATATCTGATTATTAACTAAACTTATTCTAATATTTTTTGAAAATTTCTATTTTTGTTTGAATTTGATCTTAATTCTAATTAATTGCGATAAATCAATTTTAGAGGGAAAAAGGTATCTGAATTCTGGAACGCGTGGACAAAATTAGAAATTGGGAAAATCTCCCTACCTGTATAAACTCAATTTGAATATCATATAATTAAACGTACAAGCTAAAAAACAATGAAACTCTTAAAATATGATTAATAAAATAGCCCAGCACGGATTCGAACCGTGGTCCAGGGGTTCAGGGCCCCCGATGCTTGACCGCTACACCACTGGGCTAAAGCTAGGTAATTATAATCCAATCTTTCTAAAAAGTTTTTCTTTCACGTACAAAATTGAATTTGAATATAATGATTAGATAAATTTTTATTGAAGAAGATCATATAATTACATGGATTACACAAATTCAATTTTACAATTGATCATGGAGGATTTAAAAAAAAAAATCAGTTAAAAAACTAATTCTTTAAAAACCCCGTAAAATAACTGAAAAAAATTCGTTTCTTCATGAAGCGTAAAAAACCCCGTGACTGAAAAAAAACCCTGTTTTTTTCTTCCATGTGTGTAATCCACCTATTTAAATTAAAATATCACATATATATGATAAGGTTGAAATTTCGCTTTATAGGGCGTAATAAAAATAGATATTTGAAATTCTTTAGAATAATTAACTTTTACTAAGTATCTCGTAAATTTCTTTAAAGTAGTTGTCGCTCATCCCCGCAATATAATCTCGAACAATTAAAGTCAAATTATTTTCTTTTTTGAGAGGTTTAAAATAAGTTGTATAATCATCGTCATCGATATACTCGATGTGATCTTTAAAAATAGGCGTGTCGTAATTTTCTTTTTCTAAATCGGTAAGGCATTTTTCAAATATAAGTAAAAATTTTTTAGTTAACTCATTTACAAAAGTGCTTTTTAACTCCCGCTTTTTAAGTAAATCTCGTCTAAGATATATTTTTTCATAATTAAAAGATTTTAATTCTTTCAAAGTCTCAAATATTTTTTCACTATAGCCAATAGTGTCATTATCTAAGCTAAAATTAAGAAGATCCATTATTAACGTATTAATAATCTTTCGATTTGTATCTCCAAGGATTTTCTTGCAAGTTTCAGGTATATCCGATCGTTTTATGAATTTTAACAAGATTGCGTCTTCAATATCTTTTCCTATGTAAGAAATAGCATCAGCAAATCTCACAGCAATAGCTTCGTATGACATAGGAATTCTTTTGATTTTATTTTCATTAAAACTATCTTTATATTCTCTGAAATGGTCATCCCAAGTTTTACCATTGATTTTTACTGGTTTTAATTTTTGTTCATTGATTTCACCATCGTGACATAAAATTCCGTCTAAAACTTGTAAAGTGAGGTTAAGTCCTTTGGCTGGTTTTGTTGGAAATCTTTTTTCAAGACAAGATAACCATCGAATACTCTGAGCATTATGTAAAAAACTTCCCAAACTATATTTCTTGCTAATTTCATTTAGAATAGATTCACCAAGATGCCCAAATGGAGAATGTCCGATGTCATGTCCCAAAGCAATTGCTTCTATTAAATCTGTATTTAGTTTTAGGACGCGCCCAATTTGTCGGCTAATCCTTGATACCATAATTACGTGTAAAGATCGGTGAGTGATATTTGCGTTATTTACATCAAAAAACACTTGAGTTTTATCTATATATCGAGCGTAAGCTTTCGAATGAACAATTCGATCTACATCTCTGAAAAAAGGAGATCTAAGATCAGAATAATTTTTATTATTTACTTCTTCTTTATAATATCTTACAGCTTGCGAATCTAATATTCCATGGATTCCAATATCGCTATCCTTTCTCAAACGCAATCGTAATTGTTCTATCCTGTTGGGATCCATAATATAAAATAAGCCCTTTGTTCGTTATATAAATAAATAAAATAAGCAATAATAAAATATTCGCAACATATTAAAAAAATCTTATACCTATTGCATCATAAGGACAAGATTCTTTGCATTTTAAGCAAAAATTACACTCTCCATTACCAGTAAAAAATTCAAAAGGCTCATCTAAGATTCTTATCTGTTTTGGGCATTTCCTTTCGCAAATGCCGCAATCTGCTCTGCCAACACATCGAACGGGACTTCTTGATAATTTCAGAAAAGAATATTCGCTCACTGTGGAGGCTATAGCGCCAAATGGGCATAAATATCTGCAATAGAATCGTGGATAAAATATTGCGCATAATATAACAATTAGATAGAAAAGAAAAAAAAAGAAAACCCAAAAATCAGAAAAAAGTGGTGCTAACGCAGCCTCTTCCCAATTTTCAAATATTTCAGTCATTAAATTCGGAAAAAAGACAAAAATATATTCTGATAATGAAAAGAATCCTACAGCTTGGGTTGCCCAAGGCCCTAGATTTTTTTTATAATTTCTATGAAATACGATGTCAGTAGTTTTAGATACTCCTAAAGGGACAATAATGATCAATAATAATATAACAATCATAAATTTCAATTTCAGGAAAGCATTATGTGTCTCCATCCTAACTGTTTTATTTTCAGAGCGAAGTGTGGATAAACCATCTTGGATAGTTCCCACAGGGCAAATCCACCCACAAAAAAATCTACTTGTAAACAAAATAAATAATATAAATATAGCCAAAATTAAAAATGGAAATTTTCCTTCCGCAAAAGAATGGAATAAGTATTCTACAAGTCCTGCTCCTTTTGAAAGTGGGTTACGGGGTGAGTTTAAAATCGGAAGAGCTTTTACTAAAACTTCAAAACTTTTCAAATTAATTGAAAAAATGATCTCAATTATAACATAATTTATAAAAAGAAATGCAGAAATCTGAACGATTCGCCTAACTATAGTAGTTTTATTAGATGCTAGTTTAGATACTATTTTACTCAAAAAATACCACTTAGGGATAGTCTTTTTGATAATTCTAAAAATAATTGCTTTTTAAAAAAAATTAGTTTTCTAAAAAGAAATAGAGTATTTATTTCAATAGAATCGTCTCTCGGTTTTGTGGAGCCTTGGTTGCTTTCCTTAGTTTCTTGTGAATCATGGTTGATAGACTTACACACTTTGTAGCTTCTCCGTGATTTGTGATAACTAATTTCGGCCTAGGCTGAATCCTTCTTAAAAATTGAGAAATTTGACTACGTGAACTATGACCACTGAATCCCTCGAGTGTGAATACCTTTAAATTTAATTTTACTAGTTGAGTTCTTCCTTTTGCATCTACATATTGAAATTCTTTAAAACCTCTTTGAATTCTATTTCCTAGCGTGCCAGCTACTTGATAAGATACAAAAATTAGCGAATTAGTGTTATCGTTTGCGAGCCCTTTTAGGTACTGAACTGAAGGCCCTCCAATGAGCATTCCACTTGTTGCCATGATAATACACGGTCCGCCCTTAATAATATCTAACCTTTCTTCGTGGGAAGCTACAGTAGTGAAAAAATCAGATAAAAATGGATTTTTTCCTTGATGTAAAATCTTTTCTCTGAGATCACTACTAAGAAAATCAGGATTAGCAGTATGTATTGCTGTAGCTTCACTAATTAATCCATCAAGAAATATTGGGACTTTTTCTATAATACCTTTAGATATTAATTCTTCTAAAATTATAATTAATTCTTGAGCTCTGCCTACAGCTAAAACTGGTATTAAAATTTTCCCTCCTTTTTTAATCGTTGTAGTTAAGATTTGTTTAAGTTCTTTCTCTGATTCATGTCGACTTGGGATTCGATCTTGTGGGCCACCATAAGTGGCTTCAATAAGCAAGCTTTCAACTCTAGGGAATTTAACCGCAGCTTTTTCAAGGAGTCTTGTTTTCTGAAATTTAAAATCACCTGTATAAACAAAATTATATCCTCCCTTTCCAAAATGTAAATGTACTAAAGAAGAACCTAATATATGTCCAGAATTGTGAAGTGTTAATTTAATATCTGGAGCTATATCAGTTACTTTTCCCCATGATAGAGGGATGGTATGTAAGACTGTTGTCTTCACATCCCTTTTTGAATATGGAGGGTAGATTCCTTCCTTTTCGCAAATTTGAATATAATCCAATTGTAACATAGTAGATAAATTCCTTGTAGGCAATGTAGAATATACGGGGCCTTTATAACCATATTTGAAGAGAAATGGAACTAGTCCACAGTGATCTAAATGTGCATGAGATATAATTACAGCATCTAAATCTCTTAATGAAAACTCTCGAATATCGAAGAACGGGAAACTTTCGTTAGGATTGCCGACATTTAATCCACAATCAATTAAGACGTCACTATCTTTTGTTTGCATCAATATACATGATCTACCGACTTCTCTAAATCCTCCTAAAGAAGTCATTCTTATGCTTAAATCGTTAAAAAGTGTTGGACGATGTATTCTTTTCCCAATCTTAAGAAGAACTTCCTTCTGATGACCACGCTCCTTCTTAAGCATGCCTCTAATCAACTGAATAGTCCTTGACGTTAATGGAGGCGTTCGAATTGTTTTTGGTTGCCAAAATGTATTAGCCCGTATTTCTTTTAAATTAACTCCTTTTTTACCGATAACTAACCCAGGTTTTAAAGACTCTATTATGACTTCACCTCTCGTATGATCGAATTCAATAGCAGAAATTTCTGCTTCCTCTCCAACAAGACTTCTTATATATTCTTCAGTTTCGCTTGGTTCCATTCTTTTATCAACATTCCAGCGAAAAACAACTCTTTTTCTCATTAACTTTGCTAAATCTTTTAAAACATTTGAGTTATCAGTAATGCTTAAATCTGAATTCTCGGAGTACACTGCGATTTCAGGGCCCTCAAATTCAATATTTTTAACGTTTATTTCCTTAGGTAGGTTTTGAATTATTTCTTGCTTGATTCTTTGTAATTCACTTTCATAACTCAAATTTCATCACTCTATTTTAAATTAAACAATTAAACATGATATTATGTATTGAAATTATTATTTATTTCACTATAAAGTTCATTTATATGTGAATATGTTTTGATTATATGTTAATGGTATTTTCGGAACAAACAATTTACAATTCTCTTGGATCTTATTTTATAAGAGAATTAAATTTAAAAAAACAATTTCTAAATTTCTAAGTAAAATATATACTTGTCAAATAAAAATCTTTTGATTATATTTAAATAGAAGCTATATTTTCATTTCTGCATTAATTTATACAATTTTTTTTTAAATTGAATATTAAATACTATTATGGCAACTTTAAAAATTGGTGCAATAGCTTCGGGTAGTGGCTCAAATTTTGAAGCAATAGTTCAAGCAACCGAAACTGGAATTTTAAAAGACAAAGCTTCAGTAGAGGTATTAATATGCAATAAAGCTGGAGCATATAGTCTGGAACGCGCTAAGAATCATAATATTCCTTATTTCCTGATAGAATCAGACAAACATAAAGGTACTAGAGAGGAATTTGACCAAAAGATGATTAAAGTACTAGATGAATATGAATGCGAGCTTATTGTACTTGTTGGATATATGCGGTTAGTAAGTCAGTTGTTTATAAAACATTTTAACGGGAATGTAATGAACATTCACCCAGCTCTTTTGCCATCTTTCCGAGGAATGCATGGTCATGAAGATGCATTAGCTTATGGTGTAAAAGTTTCAGGAGTTACAGTCCATTTTGTAGACGTCCATGCGGACCATGGCCCTATTATTATTCAAAAATGCGTACCTGTTTATGATACGGATACTAAAGAAACTTTAGGACCTAGAATATTAAAATGGGAGCATAAAGCATTTCCAAAAGCTATAGAATTATTTTGTGATAATCGATTGCATATTGATGGAAGAATTGTCCGTATTGATGGTGAGGTTAAATTATAATTTTTATTTATTTATCCATGGGAAATGATTTTTAAAATGTACTCTCTGACCCATCTGAAATCGATTTCGATAAATGTAGAAGATCTTGAGTGGTGAATTGAAAATCATTTCCCTCCTATTTTAATACCAAAACTTTAATCTCATGGAGAATTAGATTAAAACATAAACCTTGTTATAATTTTATAAAAGAATATGCCTCGTCGTAAGGAGATTTCAGAAATTTTGAATTTAATGGAAAAAACTCACAATATTAGAAATATCGGTTTTGTTGGCCATATAGATCATGGAAAGACTACATTAACAGATTCACTTCTCAGTGAAGCTGGATTATTGAGTCCGGATTTAGCAGGAGAGGCTCGAGCTTTAGATTATCTCGAAGAAGAACAAAAGCGCGGTATTACAATGAAATCGACCAATATTTCCCTTTACTATGAGAAAACGTTAGAAGAGCGAGAGCCATTTTTAATAAATTTAGTGGATACACCAGGACACCTAGATTTTAGTGGTAAGGTTACTCGTGCCTTAAGATTAGTAGATGGTGTAGTCGTCGTTGTTGATGCTGTCGAAGAAATAATAACTCAGTCAGAAACGGTAATAAGACAAGCCTTACAAGAGGGTGTCAAACCTGTGCTTTTTATTAATAAAGTAGATCGCCTGATACGAGAATTAAAACTATCAGATGAGGCAATTAGAAAAAAATATGTAAGAATTATTAAAGATTTCAATACTCTTTTAGAAAGATATGCTGATCCGCCTTTTAATGAAGAATGGAAAGTGTCCCCTGCGACTGGGAATGTAGCTTTTGGGTCAGCACTTCACAAATGGGGATTTACCTCAAAAATTTTAGATAAGAGTAATATAAAATTTAAGGATATTAAAGAACGATATAAAAAAGAAACATACACTAAAGAAAAACATGCTGATTTAGCTATTTATTTTCCTATATATAAAGCTATATTAGAAATGGTCGTAAATCATCTTCCTAATCCAAAGGAAGCCCAAAAATATAGAATTGAGAAAATCTATGAAGGAGATATTAATTCAGAAGTAGGAAATGCAATGACATCTTGTGATCGTAGTGGACCATTAATTATTTGTTTGAGCAAGGTTCAGGCTGATAAGAATAGATTAGTAGCAACCGGAAGAATTTTTTCCGGTCAATGTACCAATAAAAAAGAAGTTTTTCTGTTAAGAGAAAATAATTTTGAGACAATTCAACGAATAGCAATATTTATGGGACAAAGGAGAGAACAAGTTGATGCAATTCCAGTTGGGAATATTGTGGCTCTTGAAGGACTTAAAGAGATTCGGAGTGGTGAAACAATAGTAGATCCCAATTACATTGACAAGATGATACCTTTTGAAAACGTAAAATATGTAACCACACCGGTAGTTACAGTCTCCATAGAACCAGAATATTTAAGAGATTTAGATAAATTGAAGGAGTTAATTGAGAATTTTTTAATAGAAGATCCAAATCTCAAATTTGAAATTAATGAAGAAAATGGAGAATTCTTACTATCTGGAATGGGTCCGCTGCATCTTGAAATTACAGCAAATGATATTGAGAAAAGAGGCGTAAAAGTTACGACTTCGGAACCAAGACCAGTTTTTAAGGAGTCATGTAGAACTCAATCATCAGAGATAAAAGTATTATCTCCTAATAATGATAATAATTTAATACTTAAAATTGAGAGATTAGACAATAAATCTTTAAAATTTTTTCAAACACATGATTATAAAGCATTTAAACCAGTCGATAGATTAAAGGATGCATTAGCACAAAATACTAATCTTTCAAACGAGGAAATTGAGAATTTTTGGAAATGCGATGACCATCAAAATATATTGATTTATCAAGGAACCACGGAATTAGATGACATTTTTAAAAATCATATAATTGAGATAGTGGAAAAGATCAGTCTGAATGGCCCGTTATGTGGAGAAAAACTAACAGAACTTAAAATTATTATTAAAGATTTAAATATGATTAGATTCGATGAATCCACAGCCTTTACTGAATTATCTGCGATGTTTTATGATGCAATTAAAAAAGCGCTAAATGAAGCAGAACTTATCCTAATGGAGCCAATTTATCATACTATTATTCAACTTCCTCCTGAATATATTAAAAATGTCGTTTCTATATTAACAAAATATTCGGCAAAAATAAAAGAAATAAATCAAGAAAATGATTTTCAAGCTATTATTGAAATTTTATTACCTGTTAGAAATTCAATTAGGTTTACAGAAGATATACGGTCAACAACTTCAGGCAAGGCCTTTTGGCAGAATGAGTTTTATGCCTTTTTGGAAGTCCCTCCACAAGAATCAAGAGCATTAATAAGTGATTTACGATTTATTAAAGGATTATCGTGGTAAGTAAATAAAAAGGTGCGCCCGCCGGGAATTGAACCCGGGTCGCGGGGTTGGGAACCCAGCATACTAACCACTATACTACGAGCGCTTGATTAATAATTAATTTAAAATTTTTTCTCATTAAATTTAAATTTATTCTATAACAGGTTTACCACACTGCGGACACTTTTTTACAAAACTAGGCAAAATCATTCTACATTTATTACATTTTAGGATTAGTGGTTTTGAAGGTTCTCGATATTTAGTATCAAGATCTATTACTCTATTTTCCTTTTGTCTTACTTCAGTATTAATTTTTGAAGGAAAAATTCGGGAATAATGTGGTTGTAATTTAAATTTTCCTTTATTTTTCTTAATGAAAAAAGGACCTAGAAAGACTACAAACACAAATAAAAATATTAAGACAATAATAAGAGAAGTAGCCCCCAATTCATTTAATAGCACAAATAAAAAAAGAATAATAATAACACTAATGAATAAAAATATTGTTTTTAAAATAATCTTTTTTTGAAACCATTTTCTAGAATTCTTTCTTTTTATAGTTTCCATTTTTTAGTCAATAGGGATAAATCTAAATTAAAAAAATTTATCAGAGATGTATTTTACGGCTTTGTCAATTACCTCTTTAGTTTCCTTTGTATCAATTTCTTTTTCTATTTCTTCAGAAATTACATCCGTTTCCAGCTCAACTTTAAAGGATATATGTGAATAATCTTCATCTAAAAAGAAAGGAAAAAAGAAAATACCCTTCCCTTGATAAAATTTAAAGAAAAATTCGTAAAAATGGAGTCTTATTGTGTTAATGAAAACAAGGATTCCTTCTATTAAAATGACAACTAAGTTTCCAAGAATTAATCCAATTACAATTAGAATTTGAAATACTATTCCTTCACCTTGAATTAATCCTATCATTGCTTGAATCGCAACCATCAAAGCAATATGTGCTAACGCTAAAGCTAATAGTCTTATATAAGAGGCAACATTACTTAAAACAGATAAAACTGTTTCGAATGTTTCTAGCGATCCTTCCCCTAACAATTCGCCGTAAGAATCTTCTCTTAAATAAGATATATTTATTACTTTACCTAGAGGTTTTAATATTATTAATAACAATCCTGGCACTAAAGGTAATAGAATAGGGTATGGAAAAGCAAACCAGACGTTAATATTTAGTCCAAATATAAAAATTAAGCAAGTACCTCCAGTTAAAAATGCAATTTTACATAATGAATCTGTAAAAGCAAGATATTTACGTTTTTGCTTCCAATAATTTAAGAATTGTATAAACCATCCTAAGTTAATATGAAATACACCAACTAATAACACAAAGATAAAAAGAGTCATTATATTATCTAAAGGATTATGTAGAGTAATGAATCCCATTAATGGGACATAAATTGGAACAGGCTGCAGTTTAAGTCCTAAAATCGGAATCTCTTGCATTCCAAAAAATTCTCCATATAAAAATCCAATTAAAACAGCACCCCAGCCACACCAGAATATAATCCAACATAAATTATATAAATCATTTCTTTTTCGTTTTCTAAAAGTAATTGCTCCAATTAATCCTGCTATTATTAAACACATACCATGACCAATATCTCCAAACATTAATCCAAATAATAGAGGAAAGGTAAAGAATAAAACTGGAGTTGGATCAACTTCAGAATAAGAAGGAGTTCCGTACAATTTTGTTAATGTCTCAAATGGTCTAAACAAAAAGAAATTATGCATAACTGTTGGAGTTTTTTCCCGCAAATCTTCCTCTTCAGTATCACTTTTAGATATTTCTCTTCCACTCTCATCCAAAGTTCTAGTATTCAATGGGTATCTTCCTTCTAATTCTTCGTATTTTTCTTTAAATTCCCCAGTATCGCTGATTATGCGTTTTTTAGATATATCTATTGAGTTGATTATTATATTTTTTTTCAAATTTTTCTTTAAATATAGAATGACTTCCTGTTTTTTTTCAATAGGAACAAAGAATTTAAGAACTAAACGACCTGATGATAATTCTTCAAATTGTTTGGAAGCCCACGAATATTCTTCGATATTTTCAACAACTTCATTAATAGCAGCGAATTTAAGTAAGTTATTTTCTATGATGCGATGAAGTTCTTTTGCGTATTTTGAAAGGGAATTTTTTATTAAATCAATTTCTTTAGAAATTCTAGTAAAGTTAATTCCTTCAGGAGTTAAATATTTTTTTAAAATTGGGATTTCTTCTGCATGTATAATACTTATTCGTTCTTTTAAATCGTTTTCTCTATCTTGTGGATACATTACATAAAAAACAATTCGGTCATCAGAAATAAAATTATATTGATAAATGTTTGGAAATACTGTGAATTCAAACAGATTTTTTAAATTAGGCAAATTTTTAGAAAAAGATGTATAAACCTTAAATCCAAACTGATCTAAAGCGGATAAGCTTTCCCGCGTCAAATTGAATTTATCTAAAAAATTATAACAGCTATTAATCGTATTTAAATTTTCTAACTCTATTTTCGCTCTTACAGTATATCTTTCTAATTCATCCACACGGTTATAGAAAAAATTAATTTCTTCTAAAGTATGATTTAATAACTCTTGTAAATCTTTTACTAAAAATTCGACGCGCTCGGTTCTACTAATCTTTAATTCTTGAAAATCTGAATCGCTAATTCTAATTTTCTTAAATAATAAATCGAGATTTTGTCTTAAATTTTTTAATTTCTCTGAAAAAGCTCTATCTCCTTCAATTTCTTTTTTAACTTCAGATTTTGATTTTATATGAACAGCATTTAAACTAGACAGCAGAGTTAGAAGTTGATTTTTATAATTTCTTTTAATAACAACATTGATTAAACTCATCTGATTCTTAATTGTCATATTGGCTAGAACCTAACGGATTTTTTTTTATATATTGTTTCTTTTGTAATTTTTAATCTAACATATTCTTCTCTTTCGCTTTCTTCTATAATATCTTTAATTTTTTTTATATCTAATTGAAGAGTGGGAATAATTATGTTATCTAAGCTATTTATTCTTCTGTTGATTTTTTTAAAAGTATATGTAAATTTTAACATTAAATCTTCCAGTTCTGCTAAGACAATAAGTTTTTCAAAAAATTTCTTTGAAATATCAATTAACTCATCAAGATAATGACTCGTATTTTCAAAAGAATATGAAGGGAGTTGCTTTTCTAATAATAATTCATAATCAATTAGCGGTATAATCATACCAGCTTTTTTTTTATAATTTATATTAACCAGGGGTTTAAATCTAATCTTACTCAAGTCATTAATGAAGCCTAAATTAAATTTGCCCATTTCTCTATATGTTTGATTCAATTTAATCAAAGCGTTTCTATATATTGAGAAGAATTTTTTTTGATGTATTCTATAATTAGAGAAGTAATTTTTTATCTGAAAAATTAATTGTTCTCGTTTAAACTCCAAAAAATTCTTGCCCCGATTCGCAAAATCTAATTTCCTCTGTAAAGTAATTAAATTAGTTTTTGTGGGCTTAATTTTTTTAAAACTTATTGTGGTTTACACCTCTTCAAGATAATATTTTTCTATAAATTTTTGATTGATTCTGAATAATTGATTTTTTGATAATCTAGATAATACTTCCCATATAATCTTAAATGTGTCTGAGAAATTTCTATTCTCGCTTGCTCCTTGATTCATAATTTTCTGTTCAAAATCGTCTCCAAATTTTAATAAATCTAATTGTTCTATATTTAAACCATCTTCTCCAATTATAGAGATTAAATCTCTCATTTCAATGGCTTTTGCATAAGACGCTAATAATTGTGAGCTAATGCTAGCATGATCTTCCCTTGTGGTTTCCCTACCAATGGAATCTTTCATTAGGCGGGATATAGATGCCAGAACATCAAAAGGAGGATAAATCCCCTTCTTATGAAGATTTCTATTGAGAACTAATTGCCCTTCGGTAATATAACCAGTTGTATCAGGTATAGGGTGTGAAATATCATCGTTTGGCATGGTTAAAATAGCGATCTGAGTTATTGATCCATTCCTGCCTTTTATTTTTCCCGTTCTTTCGAATAAAGAGGCGAAATCAGAATAAAGGTATCCAGGAAATCCTTTTCTACTCGGTACTTCTTCTTTGGCTGCGCTTAATTCTCTAAGAGCTTCTGCATAATTTGTCATATTTATTAAAATTACTAAAACATGCATTTCTTGTTCAAACGCGAAGTATTCTGCAGTTGTTAAGGCTACTCTTGGAATAATTAATCTTTCCATTATTGGATCGTCAGAAAAATTAATAAAAGAAATAATATTCTGAATGTTTCCACTCTCCTTGAATCGATTTATGAAATAAATTGCCTCATCTTGAAGAATTCCAATTCCACAAAAAATAATTAAAAATGGCTCTTCTGTCAATACTTTTGCTTGAGTGGCAATTTGAGCCGCTAATTTATCATGTGGTAAGCCTTGTCCGCTAAAAATAGGAAGCTTCTGACCTCTTATCAAAGTAAATAAACCGTCTATTGTGGATATACCAGTTTGAATAACATCTGATGGATATTCTCTTGCAAAAGGATTAATTGGTTTACTATTAATATCTCTTTCCACATCAGTTAAAATATCTGATTTTAAAATGGATTTAGTTTTAAGATCAATCGATTGGCCTAATGAATTAAAAGTTCGACCAGCCATATCAACCGATATTTTTATTTTAAAGGTATCGTTTGTAAAGAATATTTCAGAATTTTCTGAAGATATTCCGCTTGTATCTTCAAAAACTTCTACTATAATTATCTCTTCACTTATTTCTACAACTTGACCCGTACGTACATTTCCTCCATCTGAATAAATTCTAATGATTTCACCATATTTAACATTATGCTCGTTTTTTAAAAATAACAAAGGTCCAACGATATCTTGTATTTTTTTATATATCACACTCATTTATTTTCTAATCGCCCGCGACGATAATTTTAATGTCTCAATTTCATTTAATAATTTATTTCTTACTTTGACTATATTGGTAAAATTATTATTCGGAATTGTATGGCTGATTCTTAAGATATCGTTAAGTATCTCTAAATCTTTAATATCTTCAACAATAAATCCTTGTTTCAAAAGATCCTTACCTTGGTGATACAATAAAAGAATTATTTTTATGAGTCCTAATAATTTCTGAATATTTGTATAATTATCAATAGTATCAAAAGCATTCTGAATTAAAAATCCGTTTTTAATAATTTTCGCAATAAATAGATCTAATTGTTGAGACTCTGGTAGGTTTTCTTCTCCTATTAATTGTACTACATTTTTTAAATCATTTTCTATAGATAAAATTTCATTAACTTGTTTTCGGCATTCTAACCAATCAATATCTATTTCTGACCAATCAATATCTCTTTCAAACCACCAATCTTCAATATATTCAGGATAATTTGAATATGATTCAAGCCAATTAATAGCAGGATAATGCTTGCTATAGGCCAAGTTTGCATCTAATGCCCAGAAAGCTTGCACAAAACGTTTGGTTGTTGATGTAATAGGTTCACTAAAATCTCCTGATGGGGGGGATATTGTACCAATTATAGTCAAAGAACCAAATTTTTCTTCGCCAGAAGCATAATTCCCTAAAGTTTTTATTACACCTGCTCTTTCATAAAAATTTGAAAGTTTTGAGGGAAAATATGCGGGATATCCTTCTTCTGCAGGCATTTCTTCCAGCAAACCAGAAATTTCTCTTAAAGACTCTGCGTATCTTGAAGTACTATCTGCTAAAACCGCGACATCATATCCCATATCTCTATAATATTCTGCTATTGTAACTCCAGAAAAAATACTTGCCCCACGAGCAGAAACAGGCATATTTGAGGTATTTGCTATTAGTACTATACGTTCCAATAAAGGATGACCACTTTGAGGATCAATAATTTCTGAAAATTGTTTTAATACGTCTGCAATTTCATTTCCTCGTTCTCCACATCCAATAAAAAGAATAACATCTGCATTACACCATTTAGCTAAAGATTGTTGAATAACTGTCTTACCTGTTCCAAATCCACCAGGAACTGCGACTGTACCTCCTTTTACTACAGGAAATAATAGATCTATTACTCGAATTCCCGTAATTAAAGGTTCTTTAGGTGAAACTCGTTTAGTATATGGTCTACTTTTTGTAATTGGCCAACTTTGAAGCATACTATAAGATTTTTCCTTATTTTTTTGTTTTATTCTATATATTTCATCTATGATTGTAAATTCTCCTTCTTTAACAATACTTATTAGTTTTCCATCTCCACCTAGAGGTACCATTATTCTATGTTCAATTAAATCTGTTTCTTGTACAGTTCCTAATATATCTCCACCAATAACATAATCGTTTTGCTTTTTTAGAGGTTTAAAAAACCATTTTTTCGTTCTTGATAAAGGGGGCAAATTTAGACCTCTCTCTAAAAAGCCTTCATTTTTAGAATATGCAAAAGCCTCTTTTAAAGGTCGTTGAATACCATCAAAAATGTTAGATAATAATCCAGGAGCCAATTCCATAGATAATGGTTTATGGAGATTTTCAACTTTCTCTCTTAATTCTAAATTTGAAGTACTTTCAAAACACTGCGCAATAATATGATCTGAGTAAATTTGAATAACTTGACCCTTAATATTATGTTTAGAGATTCTAATTAAATCATTAAGGCGTATTTCATTTTCTAATCCTTTTACTTCAATCAGCGAACCACGAATTCTTGAAATATACCCAGTATTTGAATCCTTTTCAGATTCGGTCATAATCTTTTAAATAATCCTTTATACCTAATTTTTTATTTTGAATGAATTCCTCAAAATTATGCTCAATATCTTTGATCTCAGGATCAGTAACTAATGTTGAAAAATTTTTTTGAATATGCGACGAACTTTCATTTATTAAATTATCTATTGAATAATCGTAGTATATTGTTCCTTTAAATAACTTAACTTTAAAACCTCCAATAAGTTCTTCTGAATATTTCTGTATTTCAATGTCATTTTTAAACAGATTTTTTATTTTTACAGAAGATTTGCTAAAATAATCGAAATCTTTAGAGTTAAATAGTATAATTATTTTGGATGATTTATCAATAAAACTCTTGTAGCTTCTAAATATATTTAATAAGAAATTTATGTAATTTGTGTAATTTTTATTTATTTTTTCCTTTATAAAGTGATTTATAGAGTTTTTTAAATCTTCTAAAATTCTATTTTTTAAATCTAAAATTTTTTCTTTGGATTTGAGGAGTGTTTCTGACAATATATTATTTAGGTATTGATTATACGTCTTAATAAATTGCTTTCTTATTTTTAATGAATTTTCGTTGGCTCTTTCTATGTATCTTTTTCTGATTTCTGCCTTTTGAAATAGAGCTTGGCGGTTTACCGCTCTGATCTCTTCTTTAGCTTTTTCAATTAGATATAATCCAAGATTTCCAAATCTTTCCTTCAAATCTTTCTCTTCTGAAATATTAATCCATCTTCCTTCGATTTATTTTTCCCCTATGATAGAATTTCACTTAACAATTCACTAATTCTTTTCAAAAAAATATTTTCGTTTTCAATATTTGGTTTGAAAATGTCTGGCAAATAAAATATAAAAGGCCTTCTATTATTTAATTTAAAATCTATTAAAAAATCAATAATATTGTCAGGCAAATCCAAAGCAACAATCACCATCCCTATTGAAGGTTTTTTTATTATATCATTAAAGGTTTTTAAAAACTTATCTTGATTTTCAAGAACTATGCCTTCTATTCCTAGTAGCCCTAATAATAAAACGATTTCATCATAACCTATAACAAAAATTTCATTATCAGCCATTAAAAATCTAATCCTAAATCTTCAATAATTAATTTTTGCAAGTTCTTTTTATTTTTTTGATATTTTTCTTCAATATTTTTTATAACATTATTTAGTTCATTTTTATATTTGTTAATTCTTTTATCTACTTCTTCTGAAAGGTTTTTTAAAGCTAAATTTACAAGTTCTCTTTTTTGGTTAATCGCATATTCTGTCATCTTTTCTTGATTATTTCTTAAAGCTTGAAGTTCAGCAAAACTTGCTTCTTTAGCATCATCAATTAAGTCCTTGTAGACTTTCTCTATTTCACTAGCCCATTTAAATATTTCCATTATTTATTCAACCGCTTTCCTCTAATATTTCAAATTTTTTGTGAATAATTTTAATGGCATTAGGTAATATATCAAATTGAATCTCTTTTTGTTTTTTTATTAAAATCTCAATAACTTTAAGTATCGTCGAATAATCAATATCATCGAATTTTGGTTTAAATTTATTAAAAAAATAATTTATATACAATCCCTCAATCCACCAATATAGATGCTCTATATTAATACCACGTATATCATAGAATTTCTTTATACCTTTAACATTACTAAAAATCTCTTTAATATTAGAAATAAACTCGTTAAAATTTTCTTGATTTAATAGATTCTCAATTTTACTCTTATCCAAAAAAAGGTAATTTTCAACTAAGAATTGAGATAATAATTTTTTATCGATTTTATTTAGTATGCCTCTATAAATTACATTTAAGTTATAAATCTCAGTTATACTGTCTATATATAAATTTATTATTTTTCTTTCTTTTCTAGAAAAGGTTTTTTCCTCCCTTATCATGTTTATATAATATAGTTGATCTAAAAAAGCCTCTAATACGAAAACTTCATTATAATTTTTAAAGTAAAGCAAACCTTCTCTTATTACTTTATAATATTTAGTACCTTTCATAAACAATTGAATTTCGTCTAAAGAAGAAATTTCAAGCAAGTTATTTACAAATTCTACATTACCTAATAATTTCTCGGTCAAAAAATTGACTTTTTCTGATATAGCTTTTTTATTCAAACCTATTATTGATCCAAGAATGATTTGTTTAATATTCATAATTTCAAATTGCAATAAATAATCTCTTAAAAAGCGTCTCATATTTTTAGGTGAATAAAAAATAAGTTTTCCAATCAACTTAATAAACGTATTATAGAGTGATTTTTCGATTTCTTCTATTGTATAATTCTTAACTTTTATATTAGGGTAATATGGACTTATAAAATCAATAAATTCTTTTATATCATCAATCTCTCTCAGTTTTTTTAACATATCGTCATCCATTATTAACTGTTTTAAAAAATCCAGTTTAATATATGTATAAGTATAAGAAGGAACAATAATACTCGTTAGTTAATCACCAAAAATAGAGATTATTAATTTAATTAATTGAAACGTTGTTTAACCGATTTTTGTCCATAAAAGTATCGCAACGATTAAGCCATAGACTGCCAGCGCTTCAGCAAGTGCTACAATTAAGAATGCTTTAAAAAATGTTTCTTCGCGTTCTGTCAGAGAAGATATCGCAGCGGTACCAACCGTTCTTATTGCCCAAGCACTAGCCATCACAGATGCTCCCACTGCGATTGCTGCTGCAATAGCCAGTACACCAGCCGTAACGGGATTGGTGACAGTACCAGCTTGCTGTGCAGCAACAAATATTATTAATCCATTTACGCTTGAAAGCACTACAATGAGTAGAAACACTTGAAATATAGCAATTAATAGAAAAAATTTTACTTTTGATCTCATACTTTTCACTTTATATTATACTAAATCAAGAAATTTTCCTTATATTAAGAGAAAATAATAATAATTTGCGTAAAAAGATTACTAAAATTCTCTAGAAAAATTAAATTAATTTAAAAACTAAATTTCACGAACTAAATTTTTCGCTTTATGGTTTTGAATAAGTTTAATTGTTTTAAATGATTTCAAATAATTGAAAAAGTGTGTTAAAAACAAGGAAATATTGTGAATTTTGATTTGAATTTCGAGGATTTAGGTATTAGCGCTAAAAATGTTAACGCTTTAAAAAATTTGAATATTACTGTCCCCACTCCTGTACAAAAAAAGGCAGTACCGCTTATTTTGCAAGGATATAATATTATGGCTCAATCGAAGACGGGTACAGGTAAAACATTAGCATTTATAGTTCCAATTAAAGAAAAATTAACATTCAAAGATGTCGAAGCTCTTATTATAGTTCCAACGCGTGAACTCGCAAAACAGATTAATCAAGTTATTGAAGATATGGGAGATAAGAGAGTTAAATCTATGACCATTTACGGTGGAGTCTCAATTAATAATCAAATCAAAAAATTGGAGAAAGGTGTACATGTTATTGTTGGAACTCCTGGAAGACTCATTGATTTATGGAAAAGAAGAAATTTAAGATTTAATAATATTAGATTTGTCGTTCTCGATGAGGCAGATCGGCTCTGGGATATGGGTTTTGCACCCGATGTTAAATATATCTTAAACCAAATTAAAACAAATTATCAATTTATGCTATTTTCAGCAACTTTAGATTACGATATTAGGCAATTAGTCAAAAAATACTCAGGAAACAGATTTAAATTTCTCAATTTGAGTAGGGATGATTTAACAGTAAGGAGTACTCAACAATATTATTACTTAATTGATTTCTATGAAGAAAAATTTAGAAATTTTCTTGAAATCTTGAGAAAAGAGAAACCCACACATGCCCTTATATTTGTTAATACGAAAAAAACTGCAAATTGGTTATATAATAGGTTAACTTCAAAAAAAACAGGTTACAAAGTTGGATTAATATCAGGTAAATTATCACAATTTCAACGTGAAGAAATCTTAAAAGAATTCAGAGAATATAAAGTTAACATGTTAATAGCAACCGACGTTGCAGCAAGAGGCCTAGACATAGATAATATTTCTCATGTAATTAATTATGATATCCCCAAATTCCCAGAGGTTTATATACATCGTATTGGGAGAACTTCGCGAATGAGTAAAAAAGGATATGCAATTACCTTAGTTTTAAAGGATGAATATGAATATTTATGCCATATCGAAGGGCTAATTAATAAAGAAATCAGAAAGAAAACATTAAAAAGTCAGGAACAAGCGAAACATAGATTTACAATTTATTAATTATTTCTTGATTCAATTAATTTGATATTTTTAATGTTAAATGAATTATAAAAAAATTTTTAAAAATTAAGGTAAAATATATTATTGATATGGAAAACACAAAAATGGATCAGTTCTTCAAAATATTCCCGGGAGGAATATTTGGACTTATATCGGTTGTTATAGTATTAAGCGGAGACATAATATCGATCGTTTTATTTCCAGGAGGTTATAGCTTCTTTGAAAATATGATATCAGAACTAGGACGTGGGCCTTACGGGATATTTTTTAATCTCGGATTAGTAATTTCGGGCATCGTTTCTATTCCATATTATATTTCTCTTTACAGATCTTTCGATGTAGAACGTGTAAATCCAATTCTGAGAAAAAGTGCAATAATTTTCTCGCTCATTTCGATTATTGCATATGTCTTAGTTGGTGTTTTCCCATCTATTGAAGAAAATTACATTATTTTTATCACTCATGGAACGTTTGCGTTTATATCTTTGGCAAGCGGAGCAATTTATTTAACATTATTTAGTATTCTAATGTTAAGGGATAGTAAATATATGAACTTGCAAGCTTACTATGGATTTATTGTCGCTGGGACATATATTTTATTTTTACTTACATGGCGACCAATAACAGAATGGATCGCGACTTTTGCCATAATATCATGGATAGCTGTTAATTCACTATATCTGCTATATTATAAGCTTTAAGATTTGGTGAAAAATATAGAAAAATTAAATAAATTTGTAGATAAACTGCTAAAGATTCCAGGGGGGATTTATGGATTATTATCAACCTGCTTTGGTTCCCTATTCGTATTTCTTTCATATTCAAATTTTCCTGGTTATGACATGATAAATAATGATGTTAGTGTTTTAGGAATAGGTCCTGGGTTAGCAGCGATATTTTTTGCAATAGGTTTAATTTTGATAGGTGTTTTTGCTATACCATTTGTTATTTTTCTTGGACGAATTTTACAGCAAGAAAACGAGAATAAGAAATTAACAAAGCGAGCTGTAAAAATATCTATAACGAGTTGTATAGCTTTATCATTAATAGCCTTTTTCCCAGTAATAAATTTAGTTATGATTGTAATTCATGCTATGTTAGCAGTTATATTTTTTGTAGGTGAATGTTTATCACTTATCTATTTTAGTTTAATAATGTTAAGAGAAAATAAATTTTCAAAGATGCATGCATATTTCGGATTTATCACTGCTGGATTAATTATTTTTTATATAGCAGTAAGATGGTCTATAGTAGAATGGATCGTTTTTTTCGTTTTAGGCGCTTGGACTATAGAAATTAGTATATACACTCTTTATAAAAGATTGAAAGTGTAGAAATTGTCTTTCTATTTCATTTCATAGGAACTAGGTTTATTTATTAAAAAAAATATTTTGTAATAATTAAGAAAAGCAAATTTCAGGATAAAAATGAATATTGAAGATTTAAAGATTGATAAAGAAATTGAGATTAACATTAAAGATGCTCTAATCATAGTTGATATGCAAAATGATTTTATGCCTAATGGTGCTTTGCCTGTAGAAGAAGGCGATCTAATAGTAGATGGGATAAATAAAGTTGCAGATTTTTTCAAAAAAAAAAATGGAAAAGTGGTTTTAACTCAAGATTGGCACCCGAAAAATCATAAGTCTTTTGCAAGTCAACATCTAAATAAAAATGCGGGCGATGAATTTCAATCAGAGGGAATTGGCCCCATATTATGGCCAGACCATTGTGTACAAGATTCTATAGGTGCAGACTTTCATAAGGATTTAAAAAAAAATTTGGCGGATGCAATTATCCAAAAAGGAATGAATCCTGAAATTGACAGTTATTCAGGATTCATCGAAAATGATAAGAAATCAGAAACAGGCTTAGCTAATAAATTAAGATCTTTAGGAATTGACAAGATTTTTGTGTGTGGATTAGCATTAGATTATTGTTGTTATTTTACTGCCATAGATGGTGTTGATTTAGGATTTGAAGTATATTTCTTAGTTGATTTGACAAAAGGAATTGATCTCCCTCCTGGAAACATTTCAAACTCCTTAGAAAATATGGTTAATAAAAGTATTAAATTTGCGAATAAAGACAGTTTCAAAAACTAATTATTTTCATAGATAAAAAATTAATGATAGTTATCTTTTTCTAAATCATGGTTAATGATTTTCCATACAAATCTATTTTAGTTGTCTGTAGTGTTAATACTGCGAGAAGTTGTATGGCTGAGGGTTTATTAAAAGACTATTTCTTAAAAAATAATTTAGAGGTTAAGGTTAATTCAGGAGGTATTGCTTCAAATGCAAGGGACGGAATGTTGATTTCAATGGATGCTAAATTAGCAATGGAAGAAATTGGAATTAATTTATCTGATAAATCTAAGTCTTTCGATTTAAAAAGACATAAAGGATTAATTAAAAAGGCAGATTTAATATTAACCCTTACTAAGGAGCATAAAGAAGAAATACTGAAATATGAAGAAGTTGATAATAAAGAGGTCTTTACAATAAAAGAATTCGCAGGTGAATACGGTGATATTGCAGATCCCTCTATGAAAGGAATAGAAGGATTTAGAATTGCTCGGGACGAAATTACAGAATGTTTAATGAAAGGTTTAGAAAAATTTTCTTGTTAAAATTAAAGAATTTTAAGATAAATAAAAAGAATTTTGAATTGTTAAAAGAAATTAATCTTCTATATGACCAACTCTATCTTCAAGCTTTTTTCTCTTTTTTCTTAATTCTTGTTTCCTTATTTTTTCTAATCTCTTTTCTTTTCTCTCCGCTATAAAGTCCTCCATCTTTTGTAAAGTCTTTTTAGGCATTATCATTTTTGTAAAGTTTTTAATTAAATCCTCCGTTTTTCTAAGTTCTCTTTTGACTTGTTCTCCTGTCTTTTGACCGATTCTGCTGATTTGTATCATCACCCATTCTGGAGAACCTACCCCATTACCATACTCATTCCATATATACATAGAAAAGCCCATTAATCCCACATAAGCGAGAATAACAAACGGAAATACTACTATACTAAATTGACTAACGAAAATCAGAATAAAAATAAAATGTATGAGAAATAGACTTAACGACACTTTTCCGTAATATATTAACATTGAGGTAAAATTATTTTCTTTCTTCTTTAAATCAATAATATAGAAGAAAATTCCAATGATTAACAGAGCTGCGCCTAAATTATAAATCATATTTGCTGTTGTACTCCTTATTAAAAATAGAGGAATTCCATGAAATTTATAATATTTTTGCTGGTTCATAATACCCAAGACGTATAAATGGGGATATTCATTCATATTCATCGTTTCGGTGGTTTGTAGTTCCCATCCCCAAGATATTTTAGGGGGTAATCCCAAATTTATAGAGGGAGCAATAACTCCAAAAATTATAAATATTACCCCCCAGAATAGAAAAATCCGAATGAGTCCTACATAAGCATCTTCAGTTCCTTCAATCATTGCCTCGTACAGATATTCACCGAATATTGTAGATAAAAAACATATTGAAAGCCAAGGAAAAAGCGGCAATTGAGGAGCAGGCGAAGTTATAATGAAATGTAATATCCAAACCATTAAATAATCTTCTCTGTAATATATAAGAAATTGTCTAAGGGGCATAGAAATAAAGATAATTATTAAGCCGATAATGATCCGCCATTTTTTAGTTAATTTTAATGCATAATATGAAAATACTTGAGAAAAGCCTAAAAACATAAGAATATTCCAACCCCATAAACTTAGAGGAAATATTGGGCGATAATCTGTAGGTCCTTGATTTAACCATGCTAGATTTATTATCATTCCAATTACTGCGATTGACGCTCCACGCGAAAGAATTTGGTTTCTAATAATTTTAGGGTGGACTTTTCCTTGTTTTTTTTTTATACTAAAAACTACGCTGAGTGCTGAAAGGAAGATAAATAATGATGGACCAAAGACATCCATTATACAAAAAATCATTGCGTAAATATATACCCAATCTGAATCTAACCATGCTTCGGATATGTGCGCCATCATAATTAAAATTATTGCTAAGCCCTTTACGAAATCTATCGATTTAATCCTTCTAGGACTAGCATAATCACGAAGATCTTCAATCGGTATTTCTTGTCGAAGGTAATTAAAAAGTGGAGGCGATTGTAGGGGAGAAGTCCAATCTAATAAAACTTCACTTTGAGACATTTTTACTATTAATAATAGAACTTAGTTATTTAAAAATATAAAAAAATTTGATATGAATTTACTCAATAAATTTGAATAAAAATTTATAGATTATGCTTCTCATCGATTTAAATATTTTTTAATAAAGTCAGCTATTACTTTATCAATATTGTTAATACCCCTAAAACCAGGAAAATCGTTTAAATCAATTAGAAAATATCCCTCTTGATTAAGAGGTTTAACTAAATCAAACCCAAATAGTTTTAAATTTAGTTCTTTTGCAAGAACTTTAGCTAAATTTTTCATATCATCTGGGACTTTAAATTTGACTCTTTCTATAGTCTCAACATCAATAGAAATGAGTTTATCTCTTAAAAAAATGTAAATTGGATTTTCTCTTTTAATTCCAAATACTTTATCTCCAACCACATATACTTTTAGCTCTATTCCATCACATTCCACAAATTCTTGAATATATACATCATAGTATAAAAAATTTGAATATAATTTACAAAATTTATTAACTTCTTCTATTTCCCGAACCAAGAAATTAAATCGATTGTATTTATCGTGTTGATAATGACTTTTAATAACTATTGGCAATCGTGAAGAAGCCCATTCCTTAAATCTATTTATATTTAATAAGGAATGCGTCCAAGATTTTGGTAATAAAAATTTATCTAACTCTTTCGAATATTTATTAAAAATTCTTCTTAAAACATGGTCAAGAGCAACTCTATTTTTACACATTAGAACTGTGTCAATATCATGCAATGTAGGAATTTTGTAAAGTTTAGCAAAATGGAGTAAATCAATAGAACAATCGCTTGCGACTTTTGCTATTATAAAATCAGCATCTCCAAATTGATTATGCATATCTTCTAAGTTAAGAAAATCTTCAGTTGGATCATGTAAAATTAAATCAATATTTTGGATTTCTTTTAGCTTCTTTATAACATTTATAATAACATCATGTTCTTTTTTGGCGGAAAGAACTATTTTTTTTGCCATATTAAGGAATAAAATATTATTTAACTTCTTAAGGTTTTGATAGAATAACGATTCTAAGCTAACCAATCAATAAAACCATTTTCATTGTAATTACCCCATTTAAGAGTAGCTTCTCTTTGTGATATAATATTTCCTTTTGGTGTCCTTAAAACCTTATTTGACATATATTCATAAATAGCTAATCCTCCTTCATTATTACCCACTTCTTTAATGTAATGTTTTATTTCTTCTTCTACTTCTTCAGGTGTTCCAAGAGGATATGTACTCTGAATATTTGATGAAAGCCAGAATGCCACCTTTCGTTCCTTTGCAAATTTTTTAAAATTTTCGACTCCAGTCATATGGGGGCTGTCAAATTCAAACACGTCAACATTAATATCAATTATATCTGGCATTAATTCGAAAATTTGGCCGCAAGAATGTAGAATAAAATCCATTCCTAATTCATGAGTTAAATCTATGATTTCTTTATAAGGTTCTTTAAAAAATTTTTGAAAAATTCTTGGGCTGATGAACGGCGATTTTTGAGTTCCTAAATCATCTGCGATAATAATTGAATCTAGTGTTGGATAATATCCTTTAAATTTTTCAATTTGAATCAGGTAAAAAGGAAGTATTTTATTGATTAATTGATCTACTTCTTGTGAATGTCTAGCAAAGTCAATAAGAAGATTAGTAAAACCCCTAATTTGACTACATTGATTGAATAGACCATTAGCTCCCATTTCGCCAACCGTATATCTATTCTTACCTAATAATTTCCATATTTTTGTTTTTATCATCCTATATCGCTCCGGATTTGATGCGTCAGGGATTTTGTAATCATTAATTTTATCCCAATCATCTTGAAGAAAACCTTTAAAGGGATGACCTTTTGTTACATCAGCACTTTCTGTTCCTGAAGATTTCCAAATAGTATTCCATTCATCAATACTCTCATGAGGATTTTTCCACCACTTCTTAGAATATCCTGCTTCTTTTCTCATTGTATTTTTCCAATTATATACGAATTTTCTATAAGTTATTTTAGTTATTTTTTCAACACCCCCTCTTACGTGAGGAGGATAATTTTGTGGTTGCCAAGATTTAGGATGATATTGATGGACTGGAAAAAAATCTGTTTTTAAGTTCATTTGAGACATAGGTACTCTATCGGGTTTATCGAAATGGAACGCCTTTTTTACTCTCTCTCTACTATTCATATAAACTCTGATTAAAGCCGTTTTATTTAATTATTCAAATTCTAAAAAAGCATAAAAACTTTTATTAATATTTAATAATATGCTTTATCCTCAAATAAATAAATATCGCCAATGCATTGATTTATCTGGTTTGTGGGATTTTCGTTTTGATTTTAATGATGAAGGTCTGATAAATAATTGGCAAAATGGTCTTAATGATGCTCACCCAATAGCAGTACCAGCTAGTTGGAACGAACAATTCGCTGGTAATCGTGATTTTTTAGGTCCCGCATGGTACCAGACTTTTTTTAATCTGCCGTGGAGTTGGGAAAATCATCGTATATTTTTGAGATTTGGCTCTGTCAACTACGTGGCAAATGTTTGGTTAAATGGTGAAAATCTTGGTCAGCACGAAGGTGGCCACTTGCCTTTCGAATATGATATTACATCTTTAATAAAAACAGAAAAAAATCGATTAATTGTGCGAGTGGATGGGAATTTAGCCAAAGAACATGTTCCTCCTAGTGGTAGACCTTTAAATTATCCTAATACAAATTTTGATTTTTTTCCTTTCTGTGGAATACATCGCCCAGTGTTAATTTATACAATGCCTAAAGAGGGGATTAAAGATCTGACAGTTATAACTACCATTGAAGGTACTAATGGATATATTAATATTAAAATTCAGAGAACTGGCAACTATGGAGAAAATGTATTGATTAAATTGAGCGGACATAGTGCAAATATTATTTCTGAAGTTCCGCTTACTGGAGAATTAGCAAAAACCACTTTATCAGTGGATAATGCAGCACTATGGTCTCCAGAATCCCCAAACTTATACGATATGATTGTAGAGCTCTCTCATGATGGCATTATTTTTGATTCGTACTCTTTATCAATAGGAATTCGAACAATTGAAGTTAAAGGTAATCAATTACTCCTAAATGGAAAACCAATAAAATTGACTGGATTTGGACGTCATGAAGATTTTCCGATAATTGGAAAGGGTTATTTTCCAGTGATTTTGATTAAAGATTTCGCCTTATTAAGTTGGATAGGTGCCAATTCCTTTCGCACATCTCATTATCCTTATTCAGAACAGATGATGGACTTAGCTGACCGTCTAGGCTTTTTAGTTATTGATGAAACACCAGCAGTAGGGCTCACATTTGATCTCAAAATTATTGATCGTCATTTCGAATTATGCCAGCAATATATTCAAAAATTAATCGAAAGAGATAAAAATCATCCAAGCGTAATAATGTGGAGTTTAGCTAATGAACCCCATAGGAGTATTAGAGCAAGAGATTTTTTCCGTAAATTATATGAAATTGCGAAGAAAAAAGATGCAACTCGACCAGTTACTATAGCTAATATGATGGGTACAGGAGAAAACACTTTCAAATTCTTAGATATTATCTGTTTAAATCGTTATTATGGATGGTATACTCAACCAGGAAGAATTGAAGAAGGTATCGAATTACTATCTGAAGAATTGGACAAATTATATAAAAAATACTCTAAACCAATAATCTTATCTGAATTTGGAACCGATACCATTCCAGGATGTCATGCTCAACCTCCAGAAATGTTTAGCGAAGAGTATCAAATGGAATTCATAAGGAGATATATTGAGCTTTTAAATACTAAAGATTATGTTGTAGGACAACATGTCTGGAACTTGTGTGATTTCAAAACTGCACAAGGTATATTGAGGGCGGGAGGTTTGAATTATAAAGGAGTATTTACAAGAGATCGCCGACCAAAAATGGCAGCACATGTGCTTCGTAAATTATGGAAAAAATCTTAGAGATGAAAAAATCATAATTAAGGCATAAATAATAAAATATCATATTTGTTATTCTTCAAATGTTAGTGTTTCTTTTACTCTTCTGAAAAAGAAGATAGATCCAATTAGAAATATTGGAGCGAAAATAAAAACCCATTCAAGACCGTAAATCGTGGCAACAATACCTCCTACGGTTACCCCTATAATTTGTGATATTGTTCTAACTACATTTAATATTCCCAAGAATTTACCTCTTCTATCTTCTGGAAGAAGATCTTGGGACCAAGCGTTAAGAGGTACTTCAAGCCCTAAAAGCCCGATTAAAACCAAGGGAAATGCAAGAAGTAAGATTATTATCTTATATTGAGGAAAGAATATAGCAAATGGCATCATGAATAATCCTATACTGGCAATAATGATTCCAGGTGCTAATGAAGTTTTTCGGCCAAATTTATCTGCCATTTTACCTAAAATCACCATTACTACAACAATAACCGGAGTAGACACCGCAATGATTAAAATAAACTCAAATGTAGTCAATGCTAAAGAGAATAAATAGCTAAACAAAAATGGTAATACTACATAGATATGTGCTCTAAAAATTGTTTCTGCTAAAACAATTCTAAAAAATTGGTTTTGTTTTCTGAATTCTTCAATATCAAAGATTTCTTTTAGTTCAAGCATAAATGCTTTTTTTGGAGGCAACTCCGATTGAGGTAATTCTTTTATGAATATAAAACCAATCATACTACATAGTATAATTGCCCCACCCCCCATAATGAACAAAAATAAATGACCTTCGCGAGTTAAAATGTTTCCAGTGCCTCTTTTAACCGTAAATAATTCATTTGCGACTAAAGTTAAACCAATCGCAATTAATAATCCGAGATTTCCTATAGCATTAGTAATTCCATTAGCTCGCCCTCGATGTTCAGATTCGACTAAATCTGGAATAAACGATCTTTGAGCTACATAATATGCATTAGACGCAATTCCAATAATAATCACATCTAAAATTATACACATTAGAAAATCTTCAGCAAAAGCGAAAGCTATCATTGCAAATCCTGCTATAAAACCCAATAGAAGGTATGGACTTCGTCTACCAAATTTCGATCTCGTATTGTCACTTTTTATTCCCCAAACGACCATCATTATTAATCCCATTGTGGCTGATAACGATACCATTATGGAGATGTAATAATATGGTAAATTTAATTGATGATCTAAGTAAGTATTGAAGAAAGTGGCTTCGAAATAACCGAATATAGTCGCTCCAGCGAATAAGATTCCTACTAGGATGGCAGTTCTCTTTACTTTTCGAGGTAATTTTTCTATTTTTTCCATTTTAGTAAAACAGTCTTTTATTGTTTGATAGTTTGCTTATCTTGAATTATAATTTTTTATACTTATAGATTACGATTTAATACATATTGAATTATGATTTTTTACCATATTTAAAGGAAAAAGAATTGAAGATACTTTGTGAAAGATTTAAAGATCTTATTCTTATTCGTAATGATTTAAATATAATAATTTAATTATACCCATTATCATGACAAATAAAATTAATGTTTGTCTGATAGGGATTGGAGATGTTGCATCTGCTCTTGTCCAAGGAATCGAAAACTATAAAAGAAATCCAGATAAAATTATAGGAATTCTACCAGAAATAATACAATATAGCATCAATGATATAAGTTTTGTATTGGGCATAGAAGTCAACGCAAACAAAGTTGGAAAAGATCTTAGTGAAGCCATATTTGCTGAACCAAATTGTAATATGGAACTATATCGTCCAGATTTTCTAAATGCTCCAGTCATTAAAGGTCCTATAATGGATGGTTTGGATAGCAACATAAAGAATATTGTGCCTGTTGATAATAACCAAAAAGAAGCTGATATTGCTAGAGAAATAAGAGAACGAAGTGTTGATGTCGCTGTAATTCTTCTACCAACTGGGGCCCATAGAGCTGTGAAATTTTATGCAATGGCTGCTCTTGATGCAGGAGCCTGTATTGTGTGTGGAATACCATCAAATGTAGCGAAAGATCCAGAAATAGTCCAAAAAGCAGAAGAATTAAGACTTTCTTTAATTGGAGACGATGTGAAATCTCAGGTTGGTGCGACAATTATTCATAGAGCTTTAGCAAATCTTTTTCCAATGCGTGGAGCGATATTGGATAGAACAATACAGCTTGATTGGGGCGGATGTAGCGATTTCTTGAACCTTCTAACACCTAAACCGAACGGGGAGCTAATTTATGAAGAAGGAAAACGCCAATCCAAAACTGAGGCAGTCGTTGCTAAGTTACAAAATAAAGATACTGTTGAATGTCAAATTTCTGCTGTTGATTATATTCCATTCTTAAAAAATCAAAAAGAAGCATATATGAGATTAGAAGGACGTATTTTTGGAGGCGCTCCTGTCAGAGTAGATATCACCATGTTTGTTGAAGACGGGAATAATTCAGCAGGTATTATTGCAGATTGCATTCGAATATCAAAAATAGCTAAAGATCGACAGATTGGAGGCGTATTACATTCAGCAAGTTCTTTTTTTATGAAACACCCTCCAAAACAGCTCCAAGATTTTAGGGCGAAACGACGCCTTGTAAGATTTATCCAAGGAAAAAGATCGCGATAATATAAGAATTTAATTGTATTGCTATTCTTACATAGTATAAGTTTTTACTTTTAATCTCATTGGAATCTTAGTAAGAGTTTGTCTCGCAACACAGAACTTGTATATATAATCAGATATCATGCTTATAGCCTCGGGGATATATCTAAAACTAGGAAAATCATTAATATCTACTATATAGGGAATGTCATCTTTTAAGACATAATCAACACCGAAGATTGTCATACCAAATTTTCGCCCTAATCTTAAAATTTGTCTTTTAAATTCTTTTTCTATCGGTGCTCTAAGGTGTACTAATTCTAAAGGGGAAAACTTATGTTGTAATAAAAGATTTTGAGATGTGATTGTTTGTACATAACGATCAATTACATACACTTTATAAATATCATCATGTTTACCTAAATATTCTTGGAAAAATAAAGTGTTATTCTCTACATCATATTTTCTAATTAACTTAACGAAATCATCATTAGATTTCGCGACACCAAGAATTCGATCATATTTAGATAAATTTCTTATATTATGTGTATCTAATTTTATAATTAAAGGCGTTCCATTCGATACTGCTTCAAACGCAGCGTTTATTGAATAAAAAGATTTAGGAATCTTTAGTTTTTTGCATTTTTCCTCTACTAATTTAAATGTTTCCTTTCGGCTCTCGCATGTTTGAACAGATTTTAAACTATTCAATCGGGGGATATTAGATGCATATGATTTAATTGCGTCATATACTTTATGATTTGATTCCTCTGAATATAATTTAACAATTAAGAAATCTATATTGTATTTTTTCAATTTTTTTTTGAAATATTTGATAGAAAAAGAAGAATCGTTTTTTATGAGATTAACAAACTTTATTCTATAATGAATCTTAGAAAATCTCTTGATCTCGTTAAAAACTTCGAGATCTCGATTACAGATCGAACCAACAATGATTTTTTTAGACATAAAAAAATCTCATCAGTTTGGTTTCTTATAAAAAACATTCTTTATAAATCTATTTATTATTTATATATGGGATCTATATAGGGAATCGCCAAACAGCTTTACTTAAATAATTTTTTAATCTAAATTATAATATATAAATCATTATATATTCATTTAAATCGAATAAATCTCATGTATTTAATATCAGATTATAATTTAGATATTTATGAAAAAACCAAAAATTGGAATCATTATTGATAAATTTCATTTGAAATATAAAATATCAGATTTATTAAAATATTTAAAATCTAAATCTAATGTAAAACTATATGTAGAAGATTCTTACTTACTTAAAAATAAAAATTTAGAATTTGACGAAGATCTATTTTTTGTTAAGGGTAAAGGAAAATTTTTGGTTTCTCTTGCTCGAATGATTGAAAACGAAACTTCAATCCCCGTAATTAATCCTTCAAAAGCAATTTGGCTAGCATCACATAGATTTTTAAATAGTATTTTATTAAGAAAAGTTGGTATCTGTGTACCTGATTTTTCATTATTTCCCTCAACTTGTCAAGCCCCATTTAAAGATTATATTATAAAGAATATAGTTGACGAAAAAACATACACTTTTAAGCCAAATATTTTAAAAGAAAATGGACATCTAAAGATCAGTGATGAGAGAGCAATTAAAGAAGTTAATGGAGGAGAGGAGGATTATCAATATTATTATTACCAGAAATTCGTTAAAAGTAAGTGGGAATATAAAATATATGGTTTTGGAGATAAATTGTTTTTCTATAAACAAATTCCATTTTTAGTAAACCCAGATAAAATGGAAACCAGAAGAAAAATCCAAGAGATTTCTGAATTAAAAGAAATCGCATTAAAAGCAATAAAAATTCTAGACCTTAAGGCTTCATCTTTAGACTTTTTAAAATCAAAAGATGGGACTTATTATCTAACAGACATAAATTCCATGCCAAATTTTAATTATATTGAAAATGGACCAAAAATATTTGCGGAATTTTTAATAGAACAAGCTAAAAAACAATAAATAGAATTATAACATGAAAATAGGAATATTATCTAAAAGAACAGGATATTTTACCGGGAAATTAAAAATATTTTATGAAAGTAAAGGATATCGTGTTAAAATCTATACAAAGGAAAATCTATGCATAGATGAGTCATTACTTGAGAATGATTTATACATATTAAAATCTAAACATCAAATACCTTTTATCTATGCGGGATATTATATTGAGGCAAATAATATTCCAGTTATACCAAATCCAGAAATTAGTTATAAACACAGAAACAGATTAGAAGCTTATTTACTAATAAAAAATGCCGGTTTATTATATCCACATATTTATTACGGAGCATTAAAGGCTCTGATAAAAAATCTTACAGAAAACGACTTTCCATTACTTTTAAAGCCAATTACGAGTTCTGGAAGCAGAGGCGTTAAAATTATAAACACCTTCAGAGATTTTGAAGCAAATTCAGATGAAATTTTATATTTAGAAAAATTTATTGAAGGCATACATTATACTGTTTATTTTATTGATAATGAAATATGTACTTTAGAAAAACTTCCTTTAAAAAATGAACATTCTGATATGATAAAAAGAGATACGCCTAATGATATCCTAGAAATTATTTTAAAATGGAAAAATAGTTATAATCTATTATTCGGACATTTAGACATTGTTAAAGAAAAAAATACTGGTAAATTGTTTGTTGTTGATCCGGGATCATTTCCAGAGTTTACAAATTGGAAATGTGGAGGAGATCCTGTTTCTAAAATTGGGAATCTGATTTTGAGAGAGTTTAAAAAATTAAAAAAGGAAATTTAAAATATATTTATTAAATAATTGATTTAGTTTAAGATGATAATGAGCTTTCAAGACCAAGAAGAAGATATTATTCGAAAAGTATTCGGGTTTCAAAAAGTTAAATTATATGAAATTGAACACTTCATTTTTGATTTTGGAGGTGTACTCATAAAACCGACTCATAGTATTAAGAATCTATTTGATATAATAGAAAACGATTTAAATATAATAATCCCTCGATCAGAAGATTCTTATTATAGAAAATTGTTTAGGCAATTAGGCGCGGGTATAATCACATCACGTGATTTTATAGAGAAAGTTCTTAAGAGATATTATTATCCAAATAAGAAAAATGATGGACCCTTACCAGCCAAAAAAGTTAACTTGGACTATTATTTAGAATTATGGTTTCAATTATATTCTAAATTTTCCCATTTATCTATGGACATGGAAGAAATTGTCCTAAAACTACATAAAGCAGGATATACGGTTAGCTTAATGTCAAATACTTTTGATGTTCATGTAAAATCAAATAAGCTTAAAGGATTTTATAATTTATTTGATTTTATTTTTTTATCAAACGAAATTGGATTTAGGAAACCAGATTTAGAAAAATATAAATATGTAATAAAAAAATTGAAAACAAAACCCAAATATTGCATTTTTATTGACAATAAACTCAAAAATCTCATTCCTGCTAAACAATTGGGTATGAATGTCCTAAAATTTGAGTCTATAGATAAATTTAAAGAGCAATTAAAAGAACTTGGCATAAAAGATATAAGCTCGTTATCTCGACGTGAAATTAAAAACAAATACAAACTATATAAAGAAATAAAGAGAGAATTTCGTAAGGCTAAAAGAGCATATAAGAAGGCAAAAAACTACTATTTAAAAAATAAAAAGGACTCCTCAAAAAAGAAAACTAATCTTGAAATAAAATATGAAGATTATATGATTAAAAAAGCTGAATATAAAAAAGCAAAATTGAAAAAGAAAGAATTAGTTTCAAGAATTAAAATATATTGAGTAATTATTATATAAAGAGAATGAGTCTTCAAAATAGCAATAAATCTTATAAGAATTCTTCATCAAAAATGTTTGGACGCCAAAAAGTTAAGTTATATAAGATTAGGCATATAATATTTGATTTTGGTGGTGTAATGTCTGAGAGATCATTCGTTTTAAAGAATCTACTAGATAGTATTGAAAGCGATTTAAAGATTAAAATACCTAGAATAGATAATCCTTACATTAAAAAACTTAAACGAAAATTAAGCTCTGGACGATTAACTTCACGAGAATTTCTAGAAAAAATAAGTGATAGATATTATTATCCTTATCAAAAACATAATGGAGCCTTACCAGCCAAAAAAGTTAACTTGGACTATTATCTAGAATTATGGTTCGAATTACATACTAAATTAACAAAATTATCCTCTGATATGAAGAATATTGTTGAAACTTTTCATAGTGCTGGATATACTGTGAGCTTAATGTCTAACGTTTATGATGTATATGCTAAATCGAATGAATTAAGAGGATTTTATGATTCATTTGATTACGTGTTTCTCTCGAATGAGATTGGTCTTATCAAGCCTAAGATAGATAAATATAAATATGTTTTGAAAAAATTAGATGCTAAAGCTAAACAGGTTATATATATCGATGATAAGATTCAAAACTTGGTACCTGCCAGAAAATTAGGTATGATTGTAGTTAATTTCGAGTCATTCAAAAAATTTAAGCAACAATTAGACTGTATTGGACTTAAAGAGATATCTAAAAGCTATAGACAGGAAATCAATGAGAAATACAAAGTTTATAAGATGAAGAACAAACAATATAAGAAGGCTAAAAAAGCGTACAAGAAAGCAAAAAAGAAACTTTTAAAAAAAAAAGGTAAATCAGCAAAAATCTCAACTGAACTTGAACAAAAACGAGAAGAATTTTATAAAATAAAATTAGAATTTAAAAAAGAGAAGGAAATTAAAAAGCACGAATTAATACTTAAGTGTGAATTAGATTAAATATAATTATTTTTTATTATCTGTCTGATCTTTTTTTTGTTCTTCATGTTCTTTATCATATTCTTCAATTTTTTCCATTACTGATTCTGACGGCGTTGGTGGTATTGGCATTTTTTCGTAAATTTCGATAAACTTTACATCATTGATTTCATCTGTCATATGAGTTTGTAAATCTATTGCTAGACTAAATTTTAATAATGCCAAATTTTGGAACAAGAACTGTTTCGGGATTGTAAATTCAATTGATTGATCATCCTTATTGTAATTTATATTAAAGTCTGAAACATTTTGTTTAGGAATTCCTTTTGATATCATAAAATGTTCAATCTTTTTGTTAAAATCTTCGATTTTATCAATTACTTCAATATTGTAATCAAGTGATTGCCCAGCTAAAGGATGATTATAATCTATGATAACCCTACCTTGTAAAATATTAGTTACCGTACCTCTCTGACCATCCTTCCTTGTAAAATCTTGTCCGATTTCTGGTTTCTTCCCATCATTCATTCTCCTAAATTTAGCAATACCAATTCTTTCAATTTTTGTGGGATCCCGTTTACCAAAAGCTTTTGTTGGCGGAATTCGCACCGATTTTTTTTCAAAATAATTCATATTCTCAATGGTTTCCATAAGACCCTCATTTAAAAATCCAGGTGTTCCTACAATTACAAATTCAGGTGTATAAAGATGTTCTTTTTTCTCGTCATAGATACCAGCTTTCTTTGCATCGTCTACAGAAGAAACTTGAAAGATTTTTCCCTTTTGTGTTCTCCCTGTTACCTTTACAAGAATGAAATCATTTTTCTCAACCGTATTTCCTTCTAAATTCCTTTTCTTTTCCTCTAATCTTTTATGTTCTTCTTGAACTTTTTTTTCTTCCTCATTAATTTCTTCGGAAACTACCTTTTCTTCATACATATCTTCGCTAGTTTTACTTTTCAATAATTTTTTTGCATTATTGATAAACTTTTGGGCAGATGCTTTACCAATACCTTTAATCTTTATTAAATCATCTTCTTTAGCATTTGCTAAATTTTCAACTGAATCTATTCCGGCATCCTTAAGATTTCCCGCTTTTTTGCCTAAACCTTTAACGTCTTCCAATTTAAAACTCATAATAAATTGATAAAAGTTGAACATTATTATTGATAATTAGGTAAAATTAAAAATATTAGATTCCTTATAGATTTTTCTAAAAAGAGATTGAAAGATGATAAATTTTAAATGGCAGAATTAAAACTTAAAACGATTCATGAGACAGGGGTATATAATATTCCTAATTCATCAGCGTAATTCTTTACATCTATCATTTCTCTTGTTGAGGGATGTCTATTAATTTCTTTATATTTATGGGCTTTGTATTGCGGTCTATATTGTCCCATAATGTTGACAACACATTTGGGTATCTCTTTTGCTACATAATCTAAGATCGGTTTAGAACAACATTCAATATGATTCGGTAATACAAGATGGCGAATTATAATTTCGGCACTACCCTCGTCATGTATTCTCTTATGATTACGAGATACAACATCGAAATAATTTTTAATACCAGAATATTTTTCAGCGCATATATTATTCCCATATTTAAAATCAGGTAACCAAAAATCCATAAAATCAATAATTAATGACAATGATTCATTAGTTAAATAGAAATTTGAATTCCATAACTGACAAATGTTCGATGTTTGATATTTTAAACTACCAACAATCGTGTGTAAATTTGGTATAGGATCACCTCCAACATAATTTATATTTAATGCTCCTTTCTCAACCAGTCTTTTTGCTATAGCTGCTAATTTTTCTTTATCAATTTTTTGAGCTATATCCTCAATATTTTTTCTACCTTTCCAAGCTTGAGAGATATCATAATTTTGGCAAAATACACACCCAAAATTACAAGATTGAAAAAATATTGTTCCAGATGGAACGAGAACAGATTCTTCTCCAAAATGTAAAAAAGCTGAGGAAACGTATGAGTCCTTTGTTAATAAGCAATACCCTTTTTCATCTTGAATTCTATTAACCCCGCATTTTCTTTCGCAAAAAATACAATTTTCAAGATATTTTCTTGCGATATCTTCAGCTAAATCAACGTAAGAACTTGATTTAATCTCACGATTTTTAAGTTCTTCAGGTATATTTTTCAATAACTCGTTAAATTCAATAGATTTTTCTTTTAATAACATCTCTAAATTCTCTAAAGAATCGGTCTTGGAGTTAAAGTTGCATTCTAAGCTTTTAGCTATTAAATATCTTGCTATTTGCTTTCCATCTAAGATACCTCTATATTTAGAAAAACGTTTAAGAATATCTTCGTTTTGCCAAACTGAATGCGAGTCTGGACGTAAAATTCTAAAAACCATAGTAGAAAAAATTTTTATATTTCAAAAGATAACCATTTAATAATATTTTCCAAGAACTTGAGATTATCCCCCGCGTCTAAGCCGTAGTCGCTATCTTCAATTAGCCAATCTGAGGAGCCAATCGTTACACATCTTCCATTAAAGAATTCACTAACAACACATATAGGCACTTGTCCTACTTCATCAATATCATCATCGTTGTGATATTGAAATTCTGCTTTTTCTGAAGTTACTATTATATCTTCAACTTCTTCTTCTGTCAAATTAAAAAATGTACAATTAGGAAATACTAATTCTGTAATTCCTTTAGTAATTGGATGGGAAAACAATTCAGTAATCAAAACATTTTTTTTTTTTACTAAGAAATTAGTACCCGATTCTAATATTCTGCCATTCCAAAATCTTCGAACTCCTGTTACTTTATATAATACTCTAATAGAACCTTGTTTCATAGGAATATCTTGATCTCCACCTGCACCAGATGTTAATAATAAACCACCACCTTCACCTACAAATCTTTTTATTTGCTTTAATTCATCTGGTATAAAAAAAGAAGATTTTTTTTTTTTTGAATGGGAAATATTTCCAATAAATAAAAGATCATAGTCTTCTAAATCAAAATCAATGAAAGCATCAGTTTTATCTATATAATCAACATCGTAATCGTCTTCACCTAAAGAAAACTCCGGAAAATCTTCTAATTTTTCGTTATGTGATAAATCAACGATTACACGTAGAGGTGTCAAATTTCTTCACAAAAACAATATTAATCTATTAGTTTACTATTTTGACTTAATTATGTAATTTATCTTTATAAAGATATGCTATTATTAATAAATTTACTAGAATCATTAAAATTAGAAAATTTTATATTTTTAAACTTTATTCTTAAAGAAAAAACTTAATAAATAGTGAGGGTAATTATTAAAAGAAAAATAATGGGAAAATACAAAATTCAAAGCAAAATTATGGATTACTCTTAAGAATGCAGAATCCACATTATTTTATTGAAATAAACTCCTTTTCTGCGGGACCCTTCTCTTTAACAACAACAATATCAATTCCATTCCCACTTGCCATATCTCGGATTATTGAAGATGTTACAGCTGACTTGACGATTTTTTTCCCTTCTTCAACTGATAATCCCTCTTTATACTTAGCTTCTAACACACCATAAGAAAAATTCTGTCCGCTCCCTACAGCAACGTATTTTTCTGGTAAAATTGAACCATAAGCGCCTATATCCAATAATACGGGGCCTTCTTCTCTGGTCACGCCTCCTAAAATAAGACCAACTTGAAAGGGAAATAATTTATATCTATAGAGAAGATTTGACAACATTTTTCCAGCTGATTTTATAGGAACTGGTTTTTCTTTTTGAAGTTGATATATCGTTGTTTCTGCCCTTATTATGTCAATGATATACTGAGAATCAGCCACAGATCCCGCTGTTGTCATCCATAAATGATCTTGGATCTTGAATAATTTTTCAGATATTTTACTAGCAATAAAGTATGCCATCGTAGCTCTTTTATCAGTGCCTAAGACAACTACATCTTTACATTTTAAGCCAACAGTGGTCGTTCCTGAACTAAACGTTAATGATTTATTTATCTTTTGATTTTTACTTAGGTCTATTTTTTGAATATTAGAGTCCCTTAGGACATTAGCATCTATAGACCTTAATATATCTTCTTTTCTCATAATTTCATAAAATAACTTAAAATATATTAAATTTCTCCAAATTAAAAATAAATTCTCATATTGGACTATTGAATTTCTATCCCATTATTTATAGCATATTTCTTTGCTTTATTTTCGTCTACAAACACTTTTTCAACGTCGTATTCACAAAATACTTCCTCATTGTTGATATTAATTTGAGTCATAGGTCGAGCAATTTTTCCTGCTTTTAAATAAGCTTTGATTAAACAGAATTTTTTTCCTTTCGCGACCAATTTTTTGCATTTGTCACACCTCAGTGGACCTCTTGCGCAATGAATTAGAATCAATTCTTTTATTAATTCGATAAAATTCAATTAAATCACATTTCATTACTAAATTGAAGAAATTCAAATAAGATTATAAAACGGCTAAGCATTCATTTAACTTATTTTTAATATACTTTTAAAATTATTTAAAACTAGTTAAAATTAAAATCGATTAAATAAAGAGATATGATTGAAGAGTTTAAAATAAAAGACGGAAGAGTCGTAATCATCAAAAGATTAACGATGGATGATTACAAAATCAATAAAAATTATGAATATGTTCACAGTTGGCTTAATCAAGTAAATAAATATCTAGCTTTAGAGTTTGATAAGGAAAATTTAGAGCAAGATAGAAGAAATTTTGAAATAATAATGTCAAATAAAGACAATTATATTATGATAGGGGCCATATATAATGGAAAAATTATAGCTACTGCTAACTTGGAATTAAACCTTAGAAATAAAAAAATGGGTCATATCGGGAAATGGGGTATAGCAATCCATCCTGAGTTTCAAAATAAGGGTTTAGGAACGAGATTACTTTTAATAATAGAGAATATCGCAAAAGAAAGAGGACTTAAAAAACTGGAAACTGAATATTTTAATAACAATCTAATGGCAGAAAAGTTATATGTTGAGAAGTTAAAATATCAAATCGAAGGTAGAAGGAAATATGGAGCTAAATTAAAAGAGGGTATATATATTAATAGAATTTTGATCGGAAAAATAATTGATGATTCTCTAAAATAAGTAATATATAAAAATAAATAACTAGTTAGTCGAATTAAATGCCAGAATTAATTGGATATATATTAGCCCTTGACGCTATTTTTACATGGGCTATTGCATCATTGGTATATAAAAAAGGATTAGAAAAAACGGATCCAAAGGGAACAATACTATTTAGACTATGTTGTGTTAGCGCTTTTACTCTTCTTATCTCTTTAGTTCTTGGAAATTATCAATTTTTTCCTGAATTAAATGAAGAGGAATTATATATATTTTTAATTGCTTGTTTAATCTCTGGAGTTACAGTAACAATTGGTGATATATTTTACTTTGCTTCATTAAAAAAAATTGATGCTTCCAGGGCATATCCATTAACGCAAATTTCACTAGTTTTTGTTTATCCTTTTGCATATTTCTTATTTGGTGAAAATATTACAATCTCAATTTTTATAGGAGGTATATTAATCCTTTCAAGCGTTTTTTTATTAATTAAAAAAGATAAAGAGGTAGAAAAACAAAATGATACTCATTCAATTGAAGAAAATGAGTTAAAACAAAAGGAATCTGAGAAGATTATTATAGGAATTATTTTTGCTATTGGAACTGCATTCTTTTGGGCACTTGCAATGGTCTCTTTTCATCAAGCAAGAATTATTAGTGGTGATGTATTTGTCACTAATTTCATTCGAATCGCTTTTGCCACAGTTAGCACAGCTTTATTAGGTATATCTCAAAGAGAATACTATTCTGGCTTTAAAAAGGAAAATAAAAAATATTTAAAGTATTACGCTTATATCGGAATTGCTGGATCTTTATCTTTAGGCTTTGCTGATTCGTTATTTTATAAAGCTGCAGAAATAAATGGATTAGTACTGACAAGTACAATAACAGCAAACACACCAATGGTTCAACAAATTTTTTCAATTCTTATTTTAAAGGAGAAATTTAGAAAAAGATTCATAATCGCGGTGGGTTTAATTATTCTAGGAAATTATATAATATTATTTCTGTAGGGAGTTAATTTTCAAATGATTAAAACAGAAATAATTCTTCTAGCGAACAATGTTGTTTTACCATTTCAACAACTCCAAAAAATATACAATTTAGATTTTATAGATTTGAATAAGTTTTTTGCTAATAAGTCGTTGGCTGAGCATGGTTTAGGATTTTTAATTAATATTTATGATATGGATGACCTTGACGATCAATGGGGGCCAAAATTGAAAAAAAAAATCATTTTTGATACTGGTGGAACCAATTTAACTTTCTTACATAATTTAGATATTAGAAATTACAGTGTTCATGAGGTTGACTATATTGTTCTATCACACTGGCATCACGACCATATTGGTGGATTAAATGAGATTTTAAAACGAATTGAAAGAGATATTACAATTATTTGCCATAATGATGCAAAATATGAACGCTTTTTTAGACGCTCTGAAGAAATTAAAAATAATGATTTGGAAGGCAAAACCCGGGAAGAAATTTTACATTTATTAAATACATCTAAGATAGTAAATCAAGAGCCAGTGGATTTAGAAAAAATTAAAGATTTAAGTGGGAGTATGTTTTTTTCAAGACATCCTTACGAGCTATTTAAGGATGAAAATTTAAAAATCACCGTAAGTGGTGAAATACCAAGAAAATACGAGGAAGAAGATTTTAACAATTTTTTCTCACTTCAAGAAGGAACACTTGAAGCAGATAAGATTTTAGATGATAAATGCTTAATTTTCGAGTATAATGAAAATGTGGTATTGTTAACAGGGTGTTGTCATTCTGGAATTATGAATACCATAGATTATGTAAAAGATTCGACTGATAAATTAATAACTCATATTATAGGAGGAATTCACTTGGCCAACGCTCCGATGGAAAGAATTAGAGCTACAATAAGATACTTAAAAACATTTCAAGAAAATTACAAGTTTTTATATCTTTTTCCTATTCATTGCACTGGAGAGAGATTTATTCATGAAATAAATACATCAAGAATTCTCAACACTAAAGCTTTTAATTGTTCTGTAGGAACTGTTTTTGATATTAGAACGGGTGTGTTTTAAAAAGGACTTAATGTTTAAATAGATTTTTGCCTTTCCAAATTTAATAAATATTTCTTAAGATTCTGTTGCCATGTATTATTCATTTTTCCCATAAAACCCCCGATTTTTCCATTTTTTCTTATAATCCGATGACAAGGAATAATAAGAGGTAAAGGATTCTTTTTTAAAACATTTCCTATTGCTCTATAGGCTTTTGAACCTATTTCTTTTCCTATATCTGAATAAGTTGTAACTTCACCATATTTAATGCTTAATATGTGATTAATAACCTTTAAAGCAAATTCTGTTGAAAATTTATCTTTTAGATTTAAATCTATTTTTAAATCTTTAATTTTTTGGTACAAACTGAATTTTTTACCTGAAAAATAATTGCTAATTAAAATAAATAGATTTTGTAGTAAAATATCTTCATTTGGACTAATATTTTTCTTTAAATTCAAATCATTAGTTTCAATGTAATCTAATATATCTTTTTTATTTTTAAAAAAAATAATAGAGTTTAAAACCAATCTCTCGGTTTCATTTTTATAATTATAAGATATTAGGATAAAAAGATTAGATATTTTAGATTTAAAATATATAGCTGAAAAATGAAATCACCTTTTAATCGTAATAAATTATTTAAAGTAAATCGACTAAAATTTTAAATAATTTGATAACAATTTAAAAGATTACCCTATTATTAGTTATAGATATTTGATGGAAAAAAATAAATAATTCCATTATCATTTAATACTTACGATTTAAAATTAATATAAAGAAGAAAAGATCACGATGGCAAAAAAAGATTTAAGAAAAACTCTTGATAACCTCGAAAAAAGCCAAGACATGACAGCACGCATGGAAGAAAAAATAGGGCGTTTAACTGAATTAGTTGAGAGACAGAAAAAAATTATAAGTGAACAGACAGCTCTCTTGGATGAGCAGAAATCAAAATTAGCCGAAATAGATGATATACCAGATGATATAATAGAATTAAAAAGAATTATAGGCGAACAACGAGCCCAACTTAGAGAAAAGGATTTAGAATTAGATCATACTAAAGGTTCAATGGTTCAAGCTCAAAAAGAATTAGAATTAACAATAAAACGCATGAATCCTACTCAAATAAAAATAGAAGCTGCTCTTGAAACGATTGGAGATCTAAAAGCAGAATTGGCAGGAAAAAATACAGAAGTTAATGCAAAAAATGAAACTTTAAAAACTTTATCAAATAGAATAAAAGAGGCAGAATCAGAAGCTGAAGCTTTAAAAGCACAGTTGGAGGATTTCAAAGCAGGTATTCCTAAAACAGTAGTTGACGATTTAAAAATCAAACATTCAGAAGAAAGACAAAAATTAAAACAAGAAATATCAAAATTGGAAACTCAATTGGTAGATCAAAAAATAAAAGTAGTTGAAGATTTAAAATTAGAACATTCAGAAGAAAAACAAAAATTAAAGCAAGAAATATCAAAATTGGAAACTCAATTATTAGAGCAAAATATAGAGTATAAAGAAAAAATAGCTGAAGCGAAAGATATGGCTGAAAAGTATAATGAGATGAAAAGCACATTAAGCGAATTAAGCGATAAAAACAATGAAGCTAATGAAAAAATTAAAAATTTTGAACAAAGTATTGTTGACCTAAAGAAGTTCAAGGAAGAGAATTTTTCAAAAATATTTTTCCTTGATACATTAAGGCCAATAATGGAAGAGGATCCGATTTTTAAATCTTTTTTTATAATCCAAGATGTCGGTTCAATTTCTTTGGAAGATCTAAGAGGTGCTGTGGGTACGCCAATGGTAACAGTGAAAAGAGATGTTGACCGATTGCAAAAAATCGGAGCTGTCGAAATGAGCGCTGATGGAAAAATAACGGCCAAAAAATTTGAATAGAGACTTTATTTTCTTATTATTTTATTGTTCTTTATAATATTTGTCTATTTTGTAATAAAAAAAGCTATATTTCATGAAAATTATTAGAAATATCTTAAACACTACACTTTTGCTAATTCTTGATACAAATCAGGTAGGGAGCCTTTAAACGTACCATCGGGAATTTTATCAAGAAGTTCTGCCGCAATTTTTTTTAAAATTTCCCTATATTTATTGGGTTTTTCATCACGACGTAATAAAAGCGCAATTACATGGTTTTCGACAGAAATATGATCCTCACCAACTCCAGAGAAAAACGATACTACTTTATTATTTTTGAGGGAGATTGAAGCAAAACCAGGCTTTAAAGATTGATATCTATGACTTGAATATACTTGTGTCAACAAGTTGTTTGTAATTTTTAAATTATCAGGATAAAATCCTTCGTTTATAGGCCCTATTTCATTATCCCATCTAATTATTAAGATACCAATAGGCAAAATACTAACCTCGTTTTAATCTAAATAATAATTTTTTTATAATAGTTAAATTAGAAATGAATCTCAGTTTATATAAAACTTATCTTGTTATCACTATTTTAATATCTTGGTATTATTTAAATCTATAGCAAAGATAAATTTTAAATCTAAATTTTTATTTTAAATTATTGTCTTTAACAGCTAAGAAAGTAAATTCGCTATATGATTTCGATCTGTTATAATTTAGCTGGAGGGATTACCGAGCCTGGTCAAACTCTCTTGATATGGGTCAAGACCGATTAGAGGTGCTGGACTTAAGATCCAGTGGCATAGGCCTTCGTGGGTTCGAAAACTTTCGAGATCTCCTCGATTCTCGGATTTCCCACTCCCTCCATATTTGTAAAAGCTGGTTATAATACTCTTGTTTTATTGAAATATTATTTAAATTTATTTCGGAATTATATTTAAAAATGAATACAGTTAGATCCAACAATCATTTGAAATTAAGGAAAATAGAAATAATAAAGAAAAAAACAGCTCAGATGGATGAGATCTTAACAATATTAGAAGATCTATTCTTTGATTTTTAGTATTTCTCAAAAAATAATTATCAAATAGATGATTTTTTATTAATTCTTTAATCAAAAAAAAAGAAAAAAAATAAGAATCTTATTTAGGATTTTCGTTTTTTACAATTGTTGCTATAGACATCCCAAATCCAACGCACATAGAACTAATTGCGTATTCTTTTCCAGCCTTCTCTAATTGGTGTAAATTTGTACCTATTAGTCGGCATCCCGTCATTCCTGTTGGGTGCCCTAGTGCGATTGCTCCGCCCCATGGATTAAATCTTGGATCGTTCCAATCTATCCCTAATTCTTTACAACAAGACCACACAACAGAACTAAAAGCTTCGTTAATTTCAATAAAAGCCATATCATCAAATGATAAGTTAGCGCGCTTTAATGCTTCAGGCATAGCTCTAACTGGACCATCTAGCATTAATACAGGGTCAGTACCGACAATAGCAAAATTTAAAATGGTGGCTCTAGGGTTAAGACCTAAATCTTCAGCTAATCCTCTCGTCATCCAGATTTGTGCGGCAGCACCATCGCTTGTAGGACAACTGTTTCCAGCCGTTAAAAATGCTTGACTTTTACGCCCTATTATTGTTTTTAGTTTTGATAATGCTTCTATACTTGTAGTTGGGCGAGGTCCTTCATCTTGAGTCGTTAATACAGAAAGACTTTCATCTTGAGCAACATTATTATTTTCGTCAAGCATAGGTTTTCCGTTTTCGTCAAGTTTAGGGCACCATATTGGTTCAATTTCTTTAGCTCTATCATCGTATGTGCTACATGCTTTTTGATGAGAAAGTAATGATATTTGATCCAATTCTTGTTTAAACTCATCTCGATACTCACCTTTAAATTCATTCATTGAGATCCCTTTATGTTTACTGTAATAATGAATACCTAAAACGTGAGCTGAATTAATTTGCCCTGATAATGTTGTATTAAATTCTTTTAACTTAGCAGCAACTTCAGGATTTGTTAAAATCTTTTTATTTGGGGCAACCATTAGAGGTTTTCCTAATTCTTCATTAAATACATACGCGTCCGCCATAATAGGATATTTATTTTGAAGTTCTATACCGCCACAAATTACAGCATCCATTGCACCGCATGCAATAGCTTGCCAGCCAGATAAAACAGCTTGAGCGCCACTCGCACAATGCCTATTTACACTGAAACCTGGGACAGAAACAGGTAAATGTGCTCCCATAGCGGCGTTTCTACCAATGTCTAGTGCACATTCACCTATCTGACTATTACATGAAACAATCGAATCACCAAGAACACTTTTATCAAAATCATTCCGATTTAAAAGCGTTTCATAGCAATGTATTACCAAATCATCGCCACGATGTCGGACTACTGTCCCTCTTCTCTTTCCGATAGGCGTCCTGACATAATCAATTAAGACAGGTTCACGCTTCGGATCTTTAAAATATTTTTCATATATACTTACGCTTTCTACCATAAAACACACTTCTTATAAATTCTTTATAATTTGAAAAATTTTATCTAGAATTTTAAATATTAGATTAAAAATAATAATTTTCTTTAAGAAGACTGACTTAATTGTATTCAATTATTCAGCTTTACAAAATAGTAATTAAATTAAACAAATATTCAAATGATTAAAGTTAGTAAAACGATTATAGTTAGGAAAAAATATAAATATCTGCCTTTATACATATTCAAAATTTAAGGCTAATATTATTTTATATAAATAATATAATGATATTATCAGAAAAGACTTCTTCAAGAGGGATAATTCAAAGAATTAATGAGTGGGATAAAAAAACATTTCTTAAACTTTATAAAAATAAATTTCTTAAAGGAAAAAGAATTATATTGTTTGCTAAAATTTTCTCATTCATCGCCAATATGCAATTTTGGGGTTTAATTTGGCTTATTTGGGCTATTTATGGTTATATTACTAAAGATTATTATCTTTTTGTTTTATTTACTGGCGGATTTATTCAAAGCATAATACTTCACATTATTATTCGTTATAAAATTGTAAAAAGAAACCGACCTTATGTAAAATTAGAAGAAGAAGGAGTCAAACAGCACGATGAATTAATTAGAGAAGATAAATCATTTCCTTCTGGACATGTTACTTTTTTATTGTTTTTTGGGATAATATTTGCTTTTTTCTTCCAGAATTGGATAATTTTATTAATTTTTATTATACTTGATGTAATTGTGGCAATAACTCGATTGATATTGGGTGCTCACTTCCCAACTGATGTATTATTTGGATTTCTATTTGGAGCCCTTTTTGGACTTTTATATCTAGGTTTAACTTGTATTTATTGGATATCTTTTTTTTATTGGTTAGGTGAAACTTTTTCTCCAATAATCCACTTTTGGCGATAATTATTTAAAAAAAGATAATTAAAAAAGAATAAATTTAGTTTTATTAATGTTAGTCTATATCCTTCGAATCATCTTCTATCTTATCGTAATACTCGATATCCATTAATCCACCTGTTCTTTCATCGCGCCAATGAACCTTTATTGGCATATTTATATAAGTATCCTTGACATCAATATTGAGAGCTAATTCAGCTACTGAGCAAGTGTCTGAGCCATCATGCTGAATCAGGACCATTGGTTTTTCCTCAGTCTCACCTGTTTCAGCATTCTTAAGATATGCAATAGCGTAAGTAGAAACATTGGCAGTTTCTCTGATATCAACCCATCTATCTGGTTTTAATAGACATTCTCCGCACACTTGTCTTGGAGGGAAAAATATTCTATTGCATCCAGAACATCGATTTCCAACAAGTTTCTTATCTTTCAATTTCTTTAAGAAAGGTTGCATATGAGTTATATTGAATTTAAATTTGTAACTTGATAAATACCATGCGCCAGGCATTGCTCTTGTTCTTACATAATCCTTCTTAATATAATCTAAAGCTTTTCTTTCTGTTCTTTTAGATAATTTCTTTTCTGACATTACATTTTACCTCCATTTTCTTTTTGGTTCATCCGAAAATACCATAAGTGTACATAAATTAAGCGATCCACCCCATCCATGTCCAATGGATGTATGTACCGTCTTTGGAACTTGGTTGGCTGATTTTCCCATTATTTGCAAAGCTGCATCAGCGGGTCGCTCCATAGCACTAGCGCCGATTGCGTTTGTAGAAACAACACCCCCTGTACAACATACTGGAAGTTCACCATTTAGAGCTGTCACACCTGTTTCATACATTTGTGGAGCCGTAGTTTCTTCGAATAAACCTAATTTTTCTACCCACATGAGTTCCTGATTTGGGAAAGGGGCATAAACTTCAGCGTAATCAATTTCCTTTCTCGGAAATGAGATTCCAGCTTGATTATAAGCCAATTCTGCTGATTTCATGGCACCTAATTGAGTTGAAGGATCAATTTGCGCTGAACCTGCTCCATCATATCCAAGTATAGCTGTTTCATTAGCAACACTAGCCACACCATTTACATAAACAGGGATGTCAGCCCATTCTTTAGCTTTTTCTTCCGTTGTAAATAACATTGCGCAAGCTCCATCGGACGAAGGACAAACCATCCCATAACGCAACGGATATTGAATATATGGAGTATCTAAAACATCTTCAATTGTAAGATTTGGCATTCTTAAGTGAGCCCACCACGTTTTTGCAGCATTTCTCCTATTTTGAACGACAACTCTTGCTAAATCTTCCTCAGTTATCCTTGTTTTATTCATATAGGTAGTAGCTTGATAAGCAGCAACTCCTATAGCTGCACCAGCAGATAATAAACGTGTAAGCTGTTCATAAGTTATCCCTAAAGTGTTAAGTATTGATATTTCACCTAGTGCAACACTTGCAAGACCTAAGCTTGTATCACCTTGACTTTGCTGTTCAAATGCGATAGCTAACACAGTATCAACACCAGGTATTCCTGCGGCAACATTATAATATCCACAAATAGCGACTGTCCCCCCAGTTGTACCTCCAGTTGTTACTCGCATTAATGGTTTATTTCTCGCTCCCAACCAATCAGTCATCCATAATTCAGGAATATTAGAACCCTCAAAAGCGGGCATATTTCCATTAACAAAAGCATCTATATCATCCAAACCAATGCTTGGAATTTTCTTCATGCAATCCTGAATAGCTTCATTGATTAATTCAGGCATACTTACATCAGAGCGTTTAGAAGCATGTTCTGAAAAACCTGCACTTATACAACATACTTGTCTTCCCATTATTAATTATCTCCCTCCAATACATATAATATATTATTTTGAGCACACATACCGATTTGTCCCGAAGCTATTGCCCTTTTAACACCACTTACTTGATAACCATTAGCTTCCCCCCTGAGTTGTTTAACTGCTTCTATGATCCTGATTATTCCTGTAGCACAAAGAGGATTACCACCAATTGCACCACCTGAAGGATTGATTGGAAATTCACCGCCAATTTCAGAGTTTAAACTTGATCCTTTGCCTTTCTCGGCCAAACCTAAAGCTTCGGCCATAATTAATTCTTCATGCGCATATGCTTCAAATAATTCAGCTACATCTATTTGACTTCGAGGATTATTAAGCCCCGCCATTTCAAATGCTTTTTTGCCCGCAATTTCCATTGATTTAATTGTAGATAAATCTCGATCGCCTAAATAATAAGTATCTTGAGACCATCCTACGCCAGTAATCCATACGGGCTTATCCGTGATTTTTCGGGCTTGCTGTTCAGGAGCTAACAATAGTGCAGCGACGCCATCACAAGGCTGAGCAACCATTAATTCAGTGACAGGATCTGCGTAATTATCAGAATTTAATACATCTTGAACAGATAAATTAGGATTTTGTGCTTCTGGTAATGCTAAAATATTTTTAGCTGCGTTTTTCCTATTTTTAACAGCCACCTTTGCTATATTTTCAGCACTTACACCAAATTTTTCCATGTAAGCCCTCATTTGAAATCCGCTGGCTGTTATATCATTTACTAATTGTGTTGGTCGTTCCCATGTTGGATCTGTTTCATATAATTTTGTCGTGTGATATGGAAAGCAAGAAGCCATGCTTCCACCCCACACCACAGCTAGTTTATGATTACCAGATAATATACGCATTAATCCATATAAAACACCATGTGCACCATCCATCTCCACTTTACTCTCATCTGCCATGTAGCCCCCTCCAACTTCAACTGTAAAACAATTTGAAATCGTCCGCCCATCGTAATAATCATTTGTACAAGAGATAACTGTAGTTATATCCTTCTTTTTTAAGCCTGCTTTGTCAATTGCTCCTCTAACAGCCTCAAAGATCATTTCATAACGACCATAATTCGCGTCTGATGATAATTTGACTTGATTATAACCTACAATTCCTACTTTTTCCATTTGACTTTACCACCTCACGCCTTTACGAACCCTTTTATATCTGAAGGGGCCCCTTTTGTTTTTTCAGCCCATTCTATTTTGACTTTCATCCCTGTTTTAACCTCTCCAGGTTCCATATTCAATAACTTATAAACTATCCCTGTATTGCTCCCGTCAATATTTATCAGCCCTATTATCTGCCCCTTTTTTACGTTTCTTGAACCTCTTTCGGTGACTTTATAGGGTGTAATTGTATAATTCATTAAAGTACCAGTATTAGGTAAATCAACCCAGTTTTGGTCGAGTGAAATTACTAAATTACAATTACCACAGATTTTTCTCGGCGGTACAAAAACAACTCCGCATTTCGTACATTTATTTCCTATTATCTTCTTATTTTCTAAGTTATCGTAGAATTTATCCATATATTTTCCGACCCAGAAATTAAATTCTGCTCGTACCATCCCTTTATTTGTTATAATTACTTTTTCGGTCATTTTCTTTTTATTCGTAATTTTTAATTTTAATTGACTTTTTAGGACTTTTAATAAAATTTATTGTTAATGATAAATTTATCGTAAGGTTATTTATACATTTTAATTTGATTTAAAGCTCTATTTATTAATATTAAAACTTCATCTGTAATATTTAGATGTTATATTTTTTAAAATATTAGCGATATTAACTGTAACCATAGATTTTAGAAAAAAAATTATAATTGATTATCTTTTAATAAGATCTCAATATTACTCTTATTATCTTCAACATCATATATGTATACTTTTTAAGAATACATCCCGATAACTCATCCCTTTAAATATCTTTAAATTAAAAATATCCTTGTAATAATAAAATTTAAAATAAAGGTTATGGTGTGTGAAGGTTAAAAATGAAATTTTGGAAAAAAGAATATGATGACATTTTAGGAGATGGATCTCCTCATGAGACACTTGGTTTTGCGAAAGAGAGAAACTATCTTCAAGTTCCATATATGATTCAAAAATTCTTAATTAAAAAATATAAGTTCCAGTCAATTGAGCAGCTAGAAGATATAAAACAACAACTTTTGGGAAGAAAAATATTAGTGATCAATGCAAAAGAACTTCTCGAAAATAATAAAATTCCAATTCAAGAATTAAAATATTGTATAGAGGAAATTAAATCATTCTTAGAAATGCGCGGTGGATCTATTGGTCGAATAGGCGATCAATACCTAATTTTAACACCCAGCCCACATGTTAAAATTGCGAACCAATTTTTTTAATAATTATGAAAAAAAAGTTACAATTTTTATCTCTTTTCTTGAATCTCTTCTAATGTCTTACCTTTTGTTTCGTAAGGTTTTGCTAATAGAGAAAGCAAAGGAATAAGCATGAGCATGCCAGCTATTATCCAATACCACTCCATTGTGGGAAATATTAACAGTAAAACAGATGCTAACAAAGGGCCCATTACATAGGAAACTCGAGCTGTAGACGCAGTGATACCAGTGGCCGTTGATCTAATTTCGTTAGGGAAGATTTCTGCGAAATAAACCATGATCCATACAAATGTCAGAGCCATAAAAAAGTAAACCATCCAAACGAAAATTGGTAAAGCAGTAATTCCAAGAAAGATAAAACCTATCACAGAACCACTACATCCAACAATCAGCGTTATTTTTCTTCCTATTTTGTCCAATAATATGCCTGCTGTTATTGCGCCTCCTAATATACACAACCCTGCAACCATTAATACTCTACTATAGTCTGCCTCTGAGTAACCAACAACATTCACATAGTAGTGCATACCCCAAGTTGAACTTAATTTGAAAACCACACCCCAGGTACCATATACCAAAGTTGCGAGGAGTATATATATAACATCTTTTCTATTTAAAGATTTTATAGCAGTTTTTAGTTTAAGAAATTTATGACCTCTTTCCTCTTTAGCATCCAACCATCTCTTTGGTTCTTTCATAAAAATTAGTGGAATCAAAAGGATTATCATGAAGAAAAACATTATACCATAAGTCCATCGCCATCCTAAATTTGTAGCGATGGCTACTCCAACAAATGCATATAATGGGATTAAACTTAAGAGAGTGACCAATCCTCCATAAGTTCCACGCTTTTCAGCTGGTGCTTCTTCTGTTATGGGTACCTCCCACAGATTAGATATGGTGCCAAATGTAACAAATGCGTATAAGAGCATAAACAAATGAAATGTAATAGAGATCAACCCAATTAAAAGTGCAGGAATACCCATCACTAAAATTAAAAGTAACATTCCCTTTTTTCTCCCAAAAGAATCAGAGAACCAACCTATTAAGAAAACTCCAAACGAAATAATCCCATATATACCTTGCCAGAATGCGAGTTCGGCTGGTGATACTCCGAAATCCTCCATAACATAATAAAAGGCAACATTCTCAATTAAAGCTAAATAATTATCCATTAAACCGATTAATCCCATATATATAATGATAAATAAAAGATATCCTTTAGATCTTAATAATGTTTCTTCTCCTTTTTCCGCTTTTCTCTTAGCTAACGCATCAAGCTTTGACATTTTAATAACATCTCTTGTTTTTCATATCTCTTTGTATTTTTTCAAAAAATTTAATCAATTATTAGATTTCTTTCAATCTTTTAGTATATAAATTTTTCATTTTTTTTGATGCTAGTTTTTAAAACTTTTTTCTTTTCCCATGTTGTGAAATATAGCATATATCCTCCTATCGAAAGAATTTCAAAAGAAAAAAAAATTAAATCTTTTTTCTTAACTTATTTAAATGGATTTTTGTTTACAAGAATATTTTTTCTATAGTCCATTAAAGGTGGTGGACATAAATCCTTTTCAATTGCTTCTTTCTTTATATTTGTCATTATTTCTCTTAAATTTACACCAACGGGGCACCATTTATAACAATTATCGCAGCCGGTGCATAGAAATAATCCAGAATTCACAGCAGCTTCGATTCCATTGTGGATATATTCTCTAATAATCGCTGTAGCACCCAATCCATATTTGCTTGCAAAAATGTTACCAAAGGCTCGAGAGGCAGTGCAAACGAAGCTACAGCTTTTACAACTGATACATTTTAAAAAATCCTTATATATAAGGTTTTTTTCGACTGCATTCCTACGCCATTCGTCCACAAAGATTACAACCACATCTCTTGCACCAAAGGCTCCTTGAGTAGTTTTACCTTGAATGCTTGACGTATTTGAAGGTGCTGAAATTATACTAAGATATGCCATAGATGTTTTATTTATTCTAGATAGAGTCTTTGTTACAAGAAAGGCATCAAAAGATGTTGGAACGATTTTAGTGATTCCAACTGCAACGATATGCTTTTCGGCCAATCTTGTTATCAAACTTATATTTCCAGTGTTTTCTCCAATAAAAATACTCCCATCATCAGCAGCAATGGCATTAGCAGATGTTAACGAAACCTTTACATTATTAACTATTTCTGGACGATAATTGTCTCTATAATATTTTAATATAGCTTCACTTTTTGGTTCGATATCAACGTTATATTCCTTTTTAATTTTCGCAACAATTTCCTCTACGCTAAAATGAACACTGGAACCTAATTGATATGTTGGTAATTTATAATCAAGTAAACGGGCAAGAATATCCCCTATTGCAGTTTCTTTAATTTCAATCTCGTTTTTGTTTAAAAATTCAATTAGTCCGATATCTTTTGCTTCGTTAGAAACAGATTTATAAATTTTGGTTTCATCTCCTAGCTCTTCCATAAACATTTTATGAGCTTCTTCGTTAGTTTTTGCGTAATAAACTCTGAATTTATTAGTTTGTCTCATCCGTTCTATACATTTTTCCACATAATAATCAAGATTTTCAACGAAGTCTTCTCTAATCTTTATTAATTGATTTCTGTGTTTTTCAATGAATTCTCGGCTTGTATCATCATATAAATACCTCATATCATGAGATTTGTATTTAGCAGTACAAGCTAACCTCCAAAAATCCACAAATTGTTTTTCCTTAGTTCCTTGTTCTCTTAATCTATTAATTTTTGTCTTTAAATCTTCATACAACTTCTTACTTTTTTCACTCAATTTAAGTTAATACCTCCTATAAATATATCAAATGATAAAAAACGAATTTAATATTAATTTTTCTTCCTTTCTCTAAGAACTTCAATAAAACTTTCAATCTGATTAGCAGTTTGAACTTTATTTAGCTTTCTAGGATCATTTTGATCTCCATCAATGATTAGACAGGGAATATCTGCTTCTTCCGTCAAGCGTCGTTTTAAATCATAGAAAGCACATGTATTTGGTCTGCAAGAAACATTATTATGCATTAAAACGCCATCAATTTTCCAAGCACTAACTGTATCTTTAAACCATTTTACTCTAGTTTCGAGATCAAAAATATACCAGAAGCTTAACATCAATGAACTCATACATTTTATAGGATCATTTAAAAGTTGTTCTTTAGTAATAGTCTCAAATGGATTGGAGAAAAACTTCGAGAAGGCAAATGTGTAAGGCTCATAGACTATAATCGCGTTAAATTTTTCTAACATAGCAAAATACTTAAGATTATACCAGAAAGGGATTCCTTCAAACATAAGCCTAAACTCCTCTTTTTCAAGAGCTCCTTGTCCAACTTCTACCCTTGCCTTTGCTTCTTTATACATTTTCTTATATAATTTAATAGGTGATCTTAAGCCAGGCATAGTAAATAATGGAAATAAACCTCCAAAAGTATCTTTAGTGCTAATGGGACAAGGGATGGTCTTTCTTAACTCGTAAATATCTCTCCATACTTCGCTTAACTCATAAGAATTAGCTGCGACTTTTTTTGCCTTTTCCATATCGATATCATTACCTGTGTGTTTCTTTATAAATTCTAAAAGCTCCCATATTTGTTCCTCGACATATTTTTTAAAGTAACCTAATTGTCGCCTATTTGTATTACTTACAACATGAGGAACATCGATGGTATAGTGTGGAACACCTCCTAATCTTTCAGCTTGAACTTGGAACCAATGAACATGGGTATCACAAATGACATCACTCGATAACATAAATGTAGGCTTTCTTATCCCTCCTTTAAACACATCTACATCTCTCATTATAGCGCCAATATTAGTTTTAAAATAGCTACACATATCATAAGAAAATCCTTCCTGCTCAGCAATTTCAACAAAATCTTGTGAATATTTTTGTGCTGCTGATATTGTGGCTGAATTTTCAGGTAACATTGGTTGCACATCCATCGCATATAAAAGCTCAACGGGAGTGCCTGAAGTTGCCCAGGCAGTAGGAGTACCATCACGATAAGCTTGCTCAATAGCTAAGTAATGCCTACCCATTTCATTTTTTAATCCTAAAGTAGCTTTTAACATCTTACTTTTCTTTTCTGACAGCTCTCTCACCTCTAAATTATTTCAGCAAAGGCTTCGAACCTTGTTGAAAGTTGTTTAAATTGTTCTCTATTATATAACATTTCGATAAAAGTGTAAGGGATTTTTAATTCCTTAAATTTTTTGTTAAGATATGGATGATCATAAAGCATAGGTTCGCAGAACTTTTGCACGATATTTAAAACTCCATCCACTTCGTATTTTTCGGCTAATTCTTTTAAGAATATAAAGCGATCGTATGAGGGCATTTTGGTAGAATATAATGGCTTACTTAAATGATATTTAGCAATTGCTTCTATTGGATCCCTATCTTCATCAATACTATTCCAAAAATACCTTGAACCAATACACAAATCGTCTGCTACTACTTGAAATCCTTTTTCTTCTAAGAATTTTAAAAATTCTGTGTCATCAATAACAGAACCAGTGAGTAAAATCCGTTTCATTTTTTTATCTATAAAGGGTGTTTTATTTTTTAATTGTTTTAATTTTTTTTTCAAGATTTCTAAAGCATACAACTTCTCACTGGTCTGACAGAGTTTAACTAATTCATGAAATTCTGATCCTTTAATTATCATTTTGCTCCTATATTCGGAAATTTCTTTCAACAATCTTCGAATCTGATTCGTTAATTTAATGGCATTTTTAATTTTTTCAGACTCAATCTTGACCTTAAATTGCTCTTCTAGTTGGACCACCAATTCTTTAAGATCTGTTATAAAAAACTTTAATGCGGTCTTATCTCTCTTTAAAGGAACATTCAAATAAAACAAGAAATCTATATCAACAGTCTCCCTCCAAATATCAAACTCCCGGTTGGTACAATCGCAACCATGGCTCGTTACTACTCCTTTTATATCTGAATTAAGCCCTCTTAATGCTTGTTCAAGGACATTTTTTGCCCAGACGCAATGAGTAGGAGGTATATGTTCATTAACTTTGTCATGTTCTATCATAGGATCTCCTAGAAGTCTAATAGGAGTAAAGCCAGCGGCTATAAAAATCTCTTCGGGGCTTACGACATCCGCATCAAAATATCCTATTTTACTAATTATTATTCAACTCAATTACAATTGTTTAAATTTGAGCGTTAATAGTGCAAATCCTTTCTTAAATAAAAAAATATTTATAATTTGGGATAATTTACAAACTTAAATAGAAATAACTTCATAGAGAGTTTTTTTCGATGTCTCAACATACAGTTTCGAGGACACTTAGTAAAGCGATATTAAAACCAGAGATACGTATAAAGTTAAAAATCTGGAACACATATTTAACTGGAAAATTAATAAAATTTGATAATTACATGAATTTAATAGTTGAAAACGCTAAAGAAATCTATTTTGGGAGGGGAGGAAAAAGATCTAAAAACTTGGGTACAGTTATGATTAGAGGTGCTTCAATTATTTTTATTGGTCAAGAAAGAGAAAAGCTTTTATTTTCGGAGTCCGAACTTGATCACGACGAGTTAATGCATAGAGACGAATTAGAGGAGGAAGGGTGAAAATATGGGTAAAGGAACACCTAGCAAAGGCAAGAAGAATAAGGCCGCTACTCATAAGACATGTAGGCGTTGTGGAAAACATTCTTTTCACAGGAGAAAGAGATACTGCGCAAGTTGTGGTTTCGGAAGAACTGCCAAATTGAGGCAACCTAGCTGGCGAAACCGATATAGACCGTTTAATGGTAATAAAGGATTTTATAGATGATATCCTGTGTAATTTATAAATCTAAAGTTTTCTTTATTTTATTCAAAAATATTATATATTTTTATAAATGAGTTTATTTTATATCACATTTTTAGTGAGATTTTAGAATTAAGTCAATTTTACGAATTAATGAGTTCAGAAAGCAAAAGTGAAGACCTTCACGGATTATTAATGAATTTAGAGGTAATTAGCGGCATAATCGGTACTGCTATAGTGAAAAGTAATGGTTTATTAATTACTTCTAGATTACCAAGAGATATAGATGATCGAAAATTTGGAGCAATGGCTGCTACTATGTTTGGGGCTATTGAAACTGCTATAAAAACTTTAGGACCTACTAAATTTAATAATCTTATAGTAGAATTAGGAACAGAATACCAATTAATTGTACTAAAAATAACTGACCAGATAATTCTTGTCTCATTACTGGATTTGAACGTTAATTTAGGCTTAATTCTTATAGAAATTGAAGAAACTATTAAAAAAATTAAAGCTATATTAAATTTCTGAGGTGAATTTAATTTTAACTGAAGATCAAAAAAAGAGATATTCTCGACAAATAATATCCCCCTTAATTGGTGAGGAAGGGCAAAAAAAATTGTCAAGAATTAGCATTTTGCAAATTGGAGCTGGGGGATTAGGGTCTCCTTGCTCATTATATCTAACCGCTGCAGGAATAAAAGAACTGACAATATTAGACAACGATATTCTCGACATTTCGAATTTACAGAGGCAAATTTTATATAACGAAACGCAAATTGGAAAAAATAAAGCTGATTTAACAAAAGAAGTTTTATCAAATCTCAATTCTGAAGTTCAAGTAAACACATATAAGGATCATATAGACGAGACTTCAATTAAAAAGTATTTAAAAGGTCAAGATTTTATTGTTGATTGTAGTGACAATTTACCAACTAAATTTCTTGTTAATAAAGTTGCCGTGGAAAACAATATGAAATGTGTAATTGCAGGAATAAAAGACTTTTATGGTCAAATCATTACAATTAACCCTAAAAAGAGCGCATGCTATCAATGTGTTTTTCCTGGTCCTGAAAAAGATTCGATAGATCCAAATGCAGGTCCTTTACCGGTAATAGGTGTTACTCCAGGAATATTAGGAACATTAGAGGCTTTAGAAATTATTAAGACAGCATTAGGGCTTCCAAATCTATATAACCATTTACTAATGGTAAATCTATTAGATTTAAGATTTGATAAAATACAAGTTGTTAAAGACGAGAATTGCTTATGCTCAAAATAAATAAAAAAAGATAAAATAAAATAACTAATATTTCGTATATTCAGGATTTTTTTTAAAAAATTCCTTAAAAGCAATACCGTTTTTAGCATATTCGCCTGATGTTTTGGCGCCTTCCAGTTTTCCTTTATAGATACCTTCTTTTTTAACGCTTGCGGGGATCCCTACTGCTAAACTTCTAGGAGGAATTTCCTTATTTAATAAAACAGCACCAGCAGCTAGTACAGAACCTTCTCCTAATTTGGATCTATGTAAAACATTCGCACCTATTCCCACAAGACATCCTCTTTCAATAACACATGGACCATGGATCATCGCATGATGTCCTATAATACAATCCTCTCCAATCTCTACTGTTGATCCCATTTCTATATGAATCGTAACGTTTTCTTGGACACTTGTGTTTTTACCAATTTTAATTGTACCCCAATCACCTCTTAAAACCGCTCCGAACCACACATTAACTCCTTCCTCAATTGCTATGTCGCCAATGATTGTTGCACTTGGTGCTATATAAGCTTTCTCGTGAATCTGAGGTTCTTTTCCTGTTCTCGGACTAGGCATAATAATCGGCATAATTTTCCTCTTAAATTTTAAATATATAATACAATAGTAAATTTGGCGTAATTTTTAAAAATTCTTTTTAAATTTATAAAAATTTAATCATGTAGAAAGATTAGAAAAAAGATTATCGGTAAGATTTATGTCAAAATTAGAATATAATAACGAGTTAGTCCAAAAATACGGAAATCTCTCTCGTACGGTTAATGAAGAGTTTATAAATATTCATCCGATTCAAAGAGGAGGTATTTTAACACTACAAGCTTATAAAGCATTAATAGCTTATGGGGATGGATATAGTATATGTGACAATTGTATGAAAGGGAGAATTGATAAAATAGAAAATCCTCCAATTATTGAATTCATAAAAGATTTAGCTAGATTTCTGAATATAGATAATGTTTTGATTACTGCTTCAGCAAGAGAATCCAAGAATATGGTCATGCAAATTCTTGCTAAAAAATATCCAAAACGAAAAACTGTTGTAATTGATAGTTTAGCACATTATACTACATATCTCGCGATAGAATCAAATAATTTAAATCTGAGTGAAGTCCCCAATTCAGGAGATCCAGAATTTAAAATAGATCCTTCAGATTACGAGAACATTATTAAGGAGGTAAAAGATCAAGAAAACGAATTACCATTGTTAGTACTTTTAACTCATGTCGATTACAAATTTGGAAATTATAATGATCCTAAACCTATCGCTGAGATTTGCCAGAAATACAATCTGCCCTTCTTATTAAACGCTGCTTATTCTGTAGGTACCTTACCTGTTGATTGTAAAGATTCTCAAGTGGATTTCATAACTTGTAGTGGACACAAATCAATGGCGGCGTCGGGTCCAATCGGTATTTTAGGATTTGGAGAAGATTTCTACGAAGATATCATCAATCTATCAAAAATACAAGGTAATATCTCTTCGAAATCTTTTCCAAGCAAAATTTGTAATGTTATGGGGTGCCCACCAGTTTATGGAGCTCCGTTAATTACACTTATGGCAAGCTTTCCTACTGTGGTTAAAAGAACACAGAAGAAATTCACAGAAGAAGAAGCTAAAAAAGCTAATTACGTCATTAATGAAATTAAAAAAGTGAAAGGTTTATATGTTAATGGCAAATTACCAAAGATTCATCCATTAACTAATATAACAACAGAAGGTTTTGCTAATGTTGCTAAAACACATCCACGAAAAGGGTTCTTTGTGAGAGACGAATTTAAAGAAAGAGGGATTATAGGCATGCTCCCTGGTATTTCTAAAGATATGAAGTATAGCACTTATGGCCTTACATGGGAACAGGTAAGGCATTTTACAAAAAGTTTTCTAGAGATTGCTAAAAAATACAATCTCATTTAATTTTATCTTTTTTATTATTGAGTAAAGTTCCTATACTATTCTGATAACTAAAAATAATAAAAATATAGTTAAGGGGAGAAAGAAGATCAGCATAACTGGAATAATATTTTTGTAGATCTTCTTAAGTAATCTCATCAACATAAGAGCTGCCCAAAAAACAAGCCCCATCAATGAAAAAATTAATATTTGAGCAATTTCACCACTTATGGGAAGCCCAGTAAAACCAAATGGTGGAATTGGTATAAATGTGAAGAATATAATCAAAGTTAAAGATCTTAGTCCAATTAATATAATAGAATGTTGAGTTTTTATGCCACGTATCATTAAATAATCCATATAAAAAGTACTAATACCCATTGAGAGGTAGAGAATCATTGTAGTATTGAAAAAAGGAATGGGAAAGCTAGTCATTAGATTAGCATTAAAATTAAAGATTATAACGTAAAATAATACTGGAACCATAACTATGGATAAGCCATATAGAAGTAATTTCAAATTATTGTTATACCAATCATTCCATTCCGTTTTTAAATGTGAGCTATATTTTGATTTCCAATCAGAATATCCAAACCTTGGCATTAACAGAAACAAAATTATCGTTGCTATAGGTATTATTAAGGAGTATCCAAATAGATAAGAGGGATTAAAAATAGCAAATAAGGGTGCGCCTATAATTACGGGAATAACATAAATTACTATATGCGATAACACCATTTTTTTATAGAGTTGGGGATCTCTCTCGTCATCTATTGTTTCATTTGAAGGAATGTCGCTTGAAAGAGGCCATATTTTTCTTGGCAATAATAATAAACTAATTCCGAGAAATAAAATTATTGCTGAAATCAAAATTAAATATTCTGGAAGTAAACTCTCAGGATAATCAAAATCTTTTAATTTTATTGAGCTTATTTCAAAATCTCTATTAGTAATATCGATAGTCTTATCGTGATAAAAATGCTCTAACCATACAATAGCATATTTTAAGGATTCATCGTCTACTTCGGTTTCAAAATGATTCAAGTCTGGTCGAATTTCCAAACCAATATCATTTCGATAATTTCCATCAACTTGTTCATATAATTCTTTACTATCATCTGAGGAAATGAGTTCGTCATCTTCTCCATGAATTAAAAGTAAATTAGCTGTATTAGTTGGAGTACAAACATCGAATCCATCTTTAATATCTTCAAGAGGGCCTACGCTATAAGTAACTCCAATGAGATTTTGGAAAGGCATTAATTCAGTTAAATGTTTTATTGAGACTAGAGGGTGATATAAAACAGAGGCATAAATTCTATCATCAGAAGATTGTAGGATTGCGCCAATTCCACCTCCATATGAAAAGCCTAATAAGGCGATGTGTGATACATTAGAAAAATCAAAATGGTCCTCAATATAATCAATTACATCTTCCATATCGCCCGGTTCTTTATCTAAAAAACTGATAAAACCACCAGAATCTCCATGTCCGCGCTGCTCCACAGAAAAAACGGCAAATCCACATTTAACAAACTGAAAAACAATATCCATTTTATGTTCCTTACGACCATTTAATCCATGGAGTAATAATACAGATGGAACAGAATTGTCTTCTTTTTCCTCTAGATCTTCATCTACATATAATAATCCTTTAATTTCAATCCCATCTTTCACTTTTACAGAAAACTTCTCAAAATAAATCTCTTCTTTCTCAAGAAATGAATTTCTTTGTATTGATATGGAATACGCAAAAATTATCGATAGAACAGCTAAAATTATACTAGAGATTATAAGAAAGAGACTAAGAATTAAATAAATTTTTTTCTTCTCCATTGATTTTATCATATAATTACTTAAATTTTAAGATATTTTTTTTATAATCAGATGATTTAATTGTCTGTGAAACTTATATTGAATAATAAAATCATTTTAGATTTCAAATACTTATGAATATGAATCAACTCCAAGAAGAAATTTTGGATTTAAAAAAGAAAAATGATGTTACTATTTTAGCTCATTATTATCAAATAATAGAAATTCAAGAGATCGCTGACTTCTTAGGAGATTCACTCGGATTATCTCGTACAGCCAAAGAAAAAGCAAATACAGAATATATAATATTTGCTGGAGTTGATTTTATGGCTGAAACAGCATCAATATTGAATCAAGATAAGCATGTTTTAATTCCTAATTATGAATCTTGTTGCCCAATGGCAGCGTTTCTTACGCCAGAATTGGTAAAAGAATTTAGACAAAATTATCCCGGCTTACCTGTCGTAACTTATGTTAATTCTACCGCAGCTGTAAAAGCAGAATCAGACATTTGTTGTACATCCTCCAACGCCGTAAAAATAGTACAAAAAATAAAGGAAGAATTTGATGCTGAAGCAATTCTATTTGGTCCTGATGCAAATTTGGCAGATTATACTGAACAAATATCAGGCATTAAAACAATCAAAATGCCTGAAAAAGGGCATTGTTATGTTCATTCTCAATTGACGGCAGATGATATTAAGCAAAAAAAAAAAGAGTATCCTAATGCTAAAGTGGTAGTACATCCAGAATGCGTTCGAAATGTTAGAGAATTATCAGATTTCGTTGGTTCTACGTCACATATGTATAGATACGTTAAAGAAAGTCCACCTGAGATAAATGAATTTGTAATAGGAACTGAAAAAGGTCTTATGGAACGTATGGCTGCGGATTTTCCGAATAATGACTATTATTTAGCAAGTGATAAGATGATTTGTTATAATATGAAAAAACACAGTCTTGAGTTGATTAAATATCTCCTCGAAAATTTGGATGATAAAAATTTTGAAATTAAAGTTCCAAAACCGATTGCCGAAAAAGCTCTAATCCCTATTAATAAAATGTTAGATTATTCTTAAAGTATGAAAATCGCTTTTTTTTCGTTTTTTAAGGAATTAAAAAAAACTTTTTTACTAGTGAAGATGGTACATATTTAATACTAATTCAAAAAAAAAGAGTTCAAATGCAAAAGTGTAGAATTTTATTATATGGTTTACTTCTTGCATCTTTCTTCGTATCGTATATAGTTATCGCTAAAGCAGAAAAAAAGCCTGAATATGTGGGAATCGATGAAGGCGTAACGTATATATGGAAGACAGAATTCGATAAAGGCCCATTAGAAGATTATTATGAAGATCTAGGAAAGACTGAAACTGAAGCAGAGTTGGAAGCTGACGAGGATTTTGATCTTATGGATTGGAATGAAAAGGATGAGGGGAGAAAAATATATATCGTTGACATTAGAGAAGAAAAAGAAGATTCTGTTGGCACAGAAGAATATGATCGAGTTAAATTTATTTATAATATGTACAAAACAAAAGATATCAATGATCCTGAAGCTTGGAAGAAAATGGAAAAATATGAAACCTCGAAAATTTTTGAACCCGATGAAGAACTTTATTCAGCATTTATTCCTTACACTATGGGACTCTCTGCGTTTTTTCTTCCAAAGAATCTTAAATTTTATAAGATTGTAAATGAGATTGAGGACAGTGTTGACGATACTGGTGATGAAGATAGACTCAGCATTGATACCACAAAAAGAACATATTTTTTCGCTCAACAAGAAGTAGGAATAACTACTGAATATAATAACGAATATAGTTCGGAAGTGGAGGATTTCGGATCGATTTCCAAATATACAACTAATTGGATTCTTTATTACTATGAATTTAGTTATGATGGTGATGTAATTGCTAGATTCGAATTGGATACCATAGGAGGTACATATTTGCGCGAAAATTGGTGGTGGATGGTTTTATTAGCTGGAGCAATATGTATCGTTATGATAATCCTTATTATCATAATAAAAGTCAAAAAACGATAAGAATTTCTTTATTTTTTCTCTTTTTTGTATGACATAATATCAAAACTATGTAATCTCAAATGATTTTCTCCCTATTTTAAATAATATTTTTAAATAAAAGAATAAAATAATAACTTAAGGCTAATTTCCAAAAAAAAATGATAGAAAAATGAAAGTATCAAAAATATTAGTATACGGAATGTTGATGGTATCTTTATTAATGCCCTATATTGCCGTTGGTTACGCTGCGGATAAACCTAGATATCTAGGAGTAAGCGAAGGGCAAGAGGTTATTTGGAAGACAGAATTCGATAAGGGACCATTAGAGGACTATTTCGAAGATATTGGTTTATCTGAGTTAGTAGCTGAACAAAATGCAGATACATTTTTTTCTTGGTATGATTGGGATGATGATGTAGAAGCTTGGAAAATTTATGTAGAAGACATTAGAGATGAGAAGGAATCTGATTGGGATGACATTACTAATAGACTTGATGATGAGGATGATGTCAAACATGTAAAAATTCTAGTCAATATGTATGAAACAGAAGATTTAAGTGATGCTGAAGCTTGGGACGACTTTGATAAACTTGAATCATACACTATATATGAAGCCGAAGAAATAGTCTATGCTGAAATCGCATTACACGGACTTCAAGATATCTTAGGTATTGGGCTTTATCAATTTGTTGTTCCGAAAAATCTTAAATGGAATAAAATTGTTAATGAGATCGATGATTGGTTAGATGACAACAATTTGGAGGATACGAGGGCTGTCGATGATGTGGAAGTTAATTATTTTTTCCAAGATAAAGGCGTTGGTATAAAAACAAACAGAGAATCAACAACTGCGGGTGTTGAAGATTTTGATTCCGAAACAAGATACACAGATGATGGAATTCTTTATTATTATGAATATGAATATGACGGGGATACAATCGCTAAATTTGAATTGTCAATATTAGGACAAAGTTTAGTCTATACCTTAGAAAATTGGTGGTGGATTACTCTAATTGTTGTAGCTGCGATTATTGGGGTAATTATACTTATAATAGTAATCAAAAAGAAAAGGAAATAGACATACTCAAAGAGTAAGGTTAAACTATTTAATTTTTTTTTTTCTTATTTATTTTATGATTGTAAGAATATTCAAATCTTTTTGTATATTAAATCCTTCCAAAATATTCTCTTTAAGTTTTCTACCTTCTATTGAGTTAGTTAATTTTTTTGATTCTGAAATTCTCTCCATTAGTTTTTTTCTATCCGTTTCTAAAAAGCCCATATCGATAGAATTTTTTATAATAAGATTCAAAATTAATATTTCAAATTGTTCTTGGATCGCCTCCCATATTATTCCCATTTCCTTTAATTGCTCTGTTATTTCTGCTGCCATTTTATCTAAATCATAGAGTTCTGTATGGAATCCGGAATTAATATATATAATTTCCTCAATTAGTCGGTCTTTAATTAAGCGTAAAGCTGTTGTTCCTAGTAGATCTTCCTCGTGAAAAAAGAAATCATCATTTTCACGTTTAATCAAATAAAATCCTAATTCACTTGACATTAATTTTAATCTTGCTAAGTAATTAATAGCCTCTGGTGCCACATTGTAAATTTCACAAAATTGATCTAGATTCAATTTATAGCCAGGAAAATTTTTATCTAACTCTTGAGGTTCTACTTTTGACTCATCAAACCTCCAATATTTTTTAGCAAAAGCACCTTGACCAAGAATAGAATTGTAAAAAACATAAAACAATGCAAGGTAAAGATCTCTATCTTGTTGAATTTCGAAGAAATTTTCTCCAATTTTTGAAACAATTCGTACAACATGAAAAATAAAAGAATCTTCAATACCTATTTCTTTATAAAAAGAAATTAAATTTTCAAGCTTTTTAACGTTTTCTTTAAGCTGATTTATCATAAATAATTCTTCCTTTAACTTTAAAGGTTCCGCACCGAGTTTTTCCTTGCCTTTATCTGTTATGACATATCCACGATATCGTTGATTGGAAAATTTATCGGGAATTAATTTCTGTTCAATATAATTATTTTCACTATGGAGATTTAAGTATTTTGAGACTGTAGATCTACTTAAATTGGAATATTTTATTAAATTGGTAAATCTTTGTGGTCCTAGATTTCTTAGAATAAATAATATCCTTCTGCTATTATCTTCAATACCACTGGCTTTTGATAATAACTCACTTTTTAGCTTCTTAGAAATATTCCAGCTTTCCATAATAGAATAATAGTGGTATTAATATAAAAAATTATACTTTTTTTCTAAACTAAAACTTAATATTTTGAAAAATACTTAAAATTAAAATTTAGTATGGATTATAAAAATAGATTGTTTTTAAAAAAATTTAGATAAAAATTTTAAAAAAAATGAGTTCCATTATTATGAAACAATTAAAATTGAAAAAAATAAATTGAAATTATTTAAAGATGTCAATAGAAAACCCGAATTTATTGGAAAGGATAAATAAAATTGAAAAAAAAATAGATGAGTTAGAAAATCGACTTTCGTCCTTAGAAAACTTATTTCAACGCCCTCCGTTTCGACCAAGCCCTCCTATTCATCCAGGCCCAGCACCACCTGGTCCCCCGCCACCACCCGAACCATTTCGAATTTAAAGATCAAATTTTATCTTGGGAATAGATTTAAATTTTAAAACATCAAACTTAAGTATAATTATTTAGATAAAAATCCTTAATTATTTCAAATGATATAATAGATATAATAAATCCTAATCTAAAAAAAGAAAGTGATAAAAAATTACTCAATATAGGTTCCGACTTACTGGTGTCCCTCCAGACCAAGCTATTAAATTAATTGAGGTAGATCCTAATCAAAATATTGCTGATATCAAAAAATCAGTTCAGAGAGAATATAAATTGAATCCTATCTTGGCAATTCAATTTATTTTTAAAGGAAAGGTACTACCAGATAATTTAAAATTTGCTAAAATCGGGATTCACCCTAAAAAAGACGTAATAACTGTTATGGCTACGCAAGCAGGAGGATTTTTGATTTAAAAATTTTTTTTTTTATAATTTTTTATTATTTAAATTTGTTATTTTTATATTTCTTTACTCCTTTTTTCTCATTAATTATGAGTAAATATAATAATAGATTTTTCTCCCGTCAAGAAAAAATACCATGGTTTTCGCAGAATAAAATAAGATCGTCGATTTTGTCTATTTTAGGGATTGGAGGTATAGGTTGCAATATTGCATTATTAGCTACGAGAATTGGATTTAAAAAAATAATTTTAGTTGATTACGACATCGTTGAGGCCTCAAACTTAAATAGACAAACTCTTTATTCAAAGAAAGATATCGGAAAGAATAAAGCCAACGTAGCAAAAAATACATTAGATCGTTTGGATAATTTATCTTCAGAAATCGTAGCCTACAATTACGACATTTTTGAGGATTGGCAAAAAACAGTAGAAATCGTTAAGGAAAGTGATTTTATCATGAATAGTTTAGATTTACCAGAAATAAAGAGATCATTAGTTGGTATTGTATGTTTAAAACTAGGGAAACCAATGATTTATAGTGGAACTGACCCTTTTTCTGGATATTCGGGGATGATTCTATATCAAGCTTCAGACGGAAATAAACCGTGTTACGAATGTCTTCAAGCAATTTTGTGTTCTGTGAGGAGTAAACAAATGGTTAAAAAATTTTCACAAGATAATATCTTATCATTCGAGAAAATAGATTGGAAAGAACTGGAGAACCATGATTTTAAAAATCTAGAATTTGGAGCAACTATGATTCTAACAGCAATGGTTTCTTCGACTTTAGCAGTGAATATATTAATTCAAGCAATCCATAGAAAAGATTGCCCAAATCGAATCATATTTGACCTATTTTCCAACACTTTAGAAAGTTATATTTTAGAAAAGAGAGAAAATTGTTTAGTATGTTAGGCAAAGCAATTTTTAAAAATCTTTCTAAGACGTTTATATCATTATATTAAAGATTCAAGAGAAAATTTTACAACTTTTTAATTAATTCTTTAATAACAATAATCATTTCGTCAGCTACTTTTTGAATTGTTTCGGTAAGTTGAAAATTAAAAAAAGGTATGTCTAAATTTTCGTTTTTATCATCAATAGTGAATTCTCTATCTTTATATAAAGTAAGCTCCTCGAATCCTTCAAGACTTTCTGGAACAAAACCGATCATAAGTACACTCAAATTAGGGATTTTTTCGAGGATTAAATCAATTACAATATGAATTGGTATAGTATGAGAAGATATTGGTACAAATTCACCTATATTTTCTCGTTCTAAAAGAGCAATGGTGCCAGGAGGGGCATCTAATGTGCATGTATCCAAAATGACTAAATGAGAAGGATGAAAATTAAAAATATAATCGATTCTTGACATTGGATCAATATTAGCATTTATAAATAAGAATTTTTCGCTGGAATAATTAAGAAGTTCACTTGTAATATAAGGTCCTACTCCATCATCCGTCATTTTTTCTTCACCAATACCCATAAATAGGACTTTTTTTGCGCCCTTTAATCGAATTAGCAATTTTTCCAGCAGTTCTTTCATAGTTAAGGAAAAAAATACTCGATACCAAATTAATTTTTCTAATTGGGTAAAGAAATGATTAAATTCATTAATTAGAAAATATAATTGATCAATTAGGATATGACAGAAAAATCTGATGAGAAAATACAAGTAGAAGGCGCAATAGAGAAAGATAAAGTATTGATTTCGGATCTTGCAGGAATTGAAGAATTTTACAAAATTTCATATATAGGGAATGTTGAAAAAAATAGGGAAGGAAAAGAAATTTTAATTTTAGATTCTGTTGAAGTATTACTCCTTAGTGAAAGGCATAGGATATTGATATGGGAAGATAATGATAAGAATAAGAAGCAATACAATTTTGAAGATATTTTAACTTATTTTACTCAATTTGACGAAAAATTATGGCATAAGTACATAATCTATATGGATTTAAGAAAGAGAGGATATATAGTTCGTACGGGATATGGAGATGGAATTGAATTTCGGGTGTATAAAAGAGGTGCAGATTACGAAAAAGATTCCGCTAAATATTTAATTTTCCCCGTTTTTGAGGGAGATCCGATAGAATTAAGAGATTTAGACAAAATTTCTAGAGTTGCCATGAGTTCTCGCAAGGAACTAATTGTTGCAACAGTAGACAGGTTAAGTAAGCCTATTTATTACAATGTGAAGAATTTTCAGATTATGAATAAAGATATCAATTCTGATTTTAATGCCAGATAAATTTGCATGTGACACTTCTGTTATTTTTAATGGTCAGATTCTAAGTCTTATTGAGGATGGAGAATTGGGAGACAATCCAGAAATCATTATTTCTAATATTGTTATTGCAGAAGTTGAATATCGTACAAATATTCAAAAAGAGATAGGATTTTACGGGCTTAATATCTTAAAAGAATTACGAGAACTTCATAATGAGAAAAAAATTAATTTGAAAATCATAGGGAGTCGCCCAACGAGAGAGGAAATAAAAATGAGTCCAGGTGGGGAGCTCGATGCATTAATACGGAAATCTGCTTTAGAAAACAATGCTATATTAATTACGGCAGATAGAATTCAAGGGGATGTAGGTATTTTTGAGGGTTTAGAAGTTTTATTTGCTTGGGAAAAGAAGCCACCCCTTAGAAAAGAATCTTTAAAGCTCAAGATTTTTGATTATTTTGATGAGACAACTATGAGTGTTCATCTTAAACGAGGTTTGCCCCCTTATGCGAAAAAAGGTGCTCCAGGTGATTGGCATTTAGTAAAGGTAGATCATGAGTCTATTAACAATAAATTAATAGAAGATATTGCTCTTGAAATAATAGAAAATGTTAGAGAAGATGAACGTTCCTTTATCGAAATCGAAAAAGAAGGCGCCGTAGTTGCACAATTACGAGAATTTAGAATTGTCATCACTCGACCTCCCTTTTCTAATGATGTGGAAATTACAGCAGTCCGCCCTTTAGTTAGCTTAACTTTAAATGATTATAGTATTGATAGTAGATTAAGAGAAAGATTACAAAAGGCAGAAGGTATTTTAGTAGCGGGGTCGCCAGGTGCGGGAAAATCAACGTTTTCAGCAGCATTGGCAAATTATTATTTAGAACGAGACAAAGTAGTAAAAACATTAGAAAGTGTTAGAGATTTACAAGTTGAACCAGAGATCACACAATATACTAAGCTTGAAGGAAGTCTAGAAAATTCTGCGGACGTTTTACTGCTTGTAAGACCTGATTATACTATTTTTGACGAGGTGAGAACTACAAAAGATTTTGAAATTTATGCTGATTTTCGTTTATCAGGAGTAGGTATGATAGGAGTGGTTCATTCTTCCTCCGCTATAGATGCCATCCAGAGATTTATAGGTCGTGTAGAACTAGGAATGCTTCCTTCTATTATTGATACAATTATTTTCATAGAAGGAGGAGATATTACCAATGTTTTAGTCCTGAAAATGACAGTAAAGGTTCCAAATGGATTTAGAGATAAAGACTTAGCGCGCCCCGTTGTTGATGTTAGAGATTATGGTACTGGGCAATTAAAATATGAGATTTATTCTTTTGGTCAAGATGTAGTAATAGTCCCGATAAAACCAAGGAGAGGGAAAAAACTCTCAGAATTCCCGAATAAAAAGAAGAAATCAATGAAAAAAATGATTGAATTAGACATTACAATTGATAAAAAAAAAATTATAATTCAAGCAGATCCTCAATATGCGAGTCAAAACATTGAAGTCTTTGCAGAAAATGAGCTTATTTTTACAGGTTCATTAAGTAGAAGTAGTGATATTAATTTATCCTTATCTAATCAAGAAGGAAGAAGAATTCTCAAAGAAGTCGACAGAAATAAAAAAATTTTTGCTAAGTTAAAATAAGTAAAGCCTCTAATTAACCATAGCTTTTACTTTTTCCATGATTGGAGGAAGTACTTCACTTATTGTATTAAAAAATCTTAAGTCAGCTACTTGATCATAAGGCGTTTCACCCGCATTCAAAATAATTAGCTTCGCCCCATTTTTTTTTGCAATCCCAGGCATACTAGCCGCAGGTGTTACGACTAAGGAAGATCCGATAACAAAAAAAACATCTGATTGTTCAGATCTTCTTATTGATTCATATAATTCGTCTTGAGGTAAAGGATCTCCAAAGTTCACAATACTATTAATAAGTCTTCCCCCACAGTTAGGGCAATTAGGCTGATCTTTTCTTATCCGATTGGTGAGATATCCTTTCCCCCACTTTTTTTTATCCCATCCAGCATCTTCAAATGTCATTTTTTTTCCACAATCCCCTAAACATTTCATGAAGTACATGTTTCCATGTAATTCTGCCATGATTTCAAAAGGGATTCCTGATTTTGCGTGGAGTCCATCAACATTTTGAGAGATAAGATAATCTAATTTTCCCATTTTTAATAAATCCACAATAACCATATGTCCAGCATTAGGTGTTACTTGATCCCACGGAGGTGATTTAGGTGGAGGTAACCCTTTATCGCGTCTTGTCCAAACACCCTCTGGTCCCCTATAATCCGGTAATCCGCTATCTGTTGATATTCCTGCACCTGTAAAAACCACTAACTTTTTTGAATCGGCGACCCATTTTGCAGCTAATTCAATTTTTTCTTCTAAATCCATAATATAAACTAAGAAACTTCGATTATAAAAAGATAATTATTATGTTTACTTTCATTATTAATAAAAGGAATTAAATTGTGAAAATTTGATTATTTAAAAATTCTTTTTAAAAGAGTTTAATCTATGACAAACATTAGTTCATCAAAAATAGAAGAACTTAATATGCGATTGAAAAAAAATATGGAAGATATTGGTATTACAGAAATTGATCAAGATGAAATGGAGATTGTAAAATATTGCGAATTGATTGAAGATAACAATTTAATTTTTCGAGACGATTCAACAGCAATTAAAGCAGGTTTTGAAAGTAAAATAATCCATCCAGGTTATTTAATGAGTCTTACAAATCCTTTAGTTCAGCAAATTCTAACTAAAAGTGGACCAGATTTATTCTCAAATTTGGTTAAAGCATTTATACATGTGGGATCAGAAGTAGAATTTTTTATGCCACTTTTAATGAATAAAAAATACACAATAAAAGTAGAACTATCAGAACCAATTGAAAAAAAAGGAAAGAAGGGAGTTTACTGTTCTATAACTTTTAAATTTTCTGTTTTAGATGAAAATAATAATATTTATGCCATTGATAATCATATATGTTTTTTCAGATTATAATAAATAAAATTAGATGCACTTAAAATGTTGGATAAAAAATTGGATCTAAATACGATAAAAATAGGGCAACTTATTCCACCTCTAAATGTAAAAGTTGATAAAAAAACCTATAAGCAATATAACAGATTAATAGGGGAAATTAATCCAATGCATCTTAGTAAAATTTATGTGCAAAGATTAGGCTATAATGATGTTCTTGTAGCTGGCAATTTTTTATTTTCTTTTATCCCTAAATGGATAATTGATTGGATTGATAGTAATATAAAAGCATTAAGTAATATTACCGTAAAATTTGAGAATCCCGTTTATCCAGACGACGTAATAGTATTTAAAGGAAAGATTTCTGACATCAAGACTAAAAATAATAAAAAAATTGTAGATTGTGAATACCAAGCAGAAAAACTAGGTGGTGACAAAGTAATGAGTGGAAAAATCAAATTAAATTTTTCAATTTAATCAAGAAACCAATAATTTCTTAATTATCTCTTTTTCAAATTTTCCAAAAATACTTCTAAGTTTTTCTCAAGATTATAAACTTTAATCATTTCATAAGGTTCTCCTATTTCATCCAATCCCCTTGAATTATGAGCATCGCTCCCTATAGCTACAGGTATATTTTGTTTTTTTAATTTTTGAAAAAATAATTCATTTCTTCGAGAAAAATATTCGTAATAACTTGAGTTAAACTCGAAATATATATTATATTCTTTTAGAAAAAATATTAATTGATCTAGGCCTTGATACATAAAACTTGATGGATCGAAATGAGCTAAGCCTAATAATGGAAATTTATTATTAATAGGAGTGGTTTTTTTCCAATATTCAATTATATTTCTAATATATGCTAAACCTTCTGGAGTTTCGAGATATTCAAATAAGATTAAATTAAATTTGACTGGTTGGATAAACCTTTTTATAAAATTAAATGAACTTCCAATATCGATTTCAATACCTTTGTAGAGTTTCATAGTTTTATTAGTATTTTTTAAGAAGTTCTGACAATCTGATATCTGTTTTAAGTATTCCTGAATTTTTTCAGTCGTGTTTAATGTAGAAATTATACCAGATTTCCATGAATTTGAAAAATGATCAGTAATGGCAAGATAATTTAATCCCTTCTTGAGAGATTTCATTACGATTTCTTTAATGCTATTTCTACCATCAGAAAAAATCGTATGGGTATGAAGATTTATTTTCGGAAAATCCATTTTAAAAAAGAATTTTTTAGATTAATTATCTTCTTCTTTTGATATTAAACTCCAAGCGATAGTACTTCGCGATTTATATATATCATTAAAACACCACTAACCAAGAGAGAACTTCCTAATAAAATTAAACAGGTCAGCCATAAATATTCTGCCATTATATGACTAATATTTATATTTCCGAGAGTAATTTTTTCAATTGAGACAATCTCCATTCCAAATAAATAAATCATAAAGAAAATAAATAACGAGGATATTATTTGACCAATTGCTATAGCTAAATTTACCCTTTGAAGAATTTTTAATCTCATTTTATCTAATTCAATTATTTGCCCGAATCCAAGGTCAATTGCAACTCTTTCTTTATCTAATTTTTTAGTAAAAAAATAAATTAACTCTCGAAGTGGTACTAAATCAAGTAATATTGTCCCAATTGTGAAAATACAAATAAATATTAATATTCGCAAAAGAACATAATGAAAAAAGATATTAAATCCGGTAATAGACACACTTATTACGCTTATATTATTAATAATCCAAATGAAAAGACCTACAAATATTAAAGAAATTAATTTTATTCCCGCAAATGTAATTACTAAAGAATAACGATCAGCTATAGTTAATAAATAGTAAATTACCGCAATAGCAAATATAATTAAGCCTAAAATAATTGCACTGGGCTCTAAAATAAACGCTAATATTAGGCAAGTTATTGCTACAATAATTGGTAAAAAAGGAAAAAATGGTGCTTTAAATGGTCGATCTAACTCTTTCCTCTTATATCTTAAATTAACTGCAGCTAAATTAACAAATGCTAATCCAAAAAAATATATGAAAATAGTTATTCCGGCCGTAAATCCAATATTAGCAAAAATTGTTGCAATAAACGTAAAAATTATTACTATAATTGTTGTGATTATTAATGAATATACTGGAACATTAGATTTTTTACTCACTTCGTTAAAAATCTTTGGGAAATAATGATCTCTTGATAAAGCTTGAAAAACGCTAACAGCAGAACCAAGAGCCGCGTTCATAGCAATTAAGATTGATATAATAGCAGCTATACCCATAAGATAAAAACCTACAGATCCTAATATATCGAACAAGATTTCCCCTAATAAAATAGGAGAATCGCCTATTCTGTCTATTTTATTGCCAACATTGATTAATACAACATAGCTTATTGATAAATAAATTAATAAGGTTATTAATATTGCAAGAATATTTACTTTTAGAATGTTTTTCGATGGATTTTTTAAATCTATGTTAAAATATGCTAAATTTGATGTAATTGAAGTAAAAAATATAAAGAGAAGAGCAAACATTTGTATTACACCGAAAAAGTTTGATTTAGAATAAATAAAATTAGGATTATACCCAGATACATTAGTATATGGAGAAATTAATAATCCCGAGAGAATAAAAATACAAAAAATTGCTATTAAAATTATTGTTAGTATGATTAAAGTTCTTACAGCAAATCTTTGAGTCCTGAAAAATACTATACTTATGAATAAAACTGAAAACACTGAAATAATGATTATAAATATATAATTATTCAAGAAAGGAAAAAATATCACGATTATTAAAGCTAATGCTTGGGCTGAAAAGGAACATGTGGCGATATTAGCAATCCATAAAAAAAAACCTATAATATATGCTGAAAAACCACCTATACCTTCTTTACTAAAATTATATGCGCCACCAGAAATTGGCAGACTCGCTGAAAGCTCGGAATAATTTAAGGCAATCAATAAAATCAAAATTCCTCCAAGTAATAAACTTATTAAAACACCAGGTCCCGCTATACCGATTCCTGTACCTAAGAGAATAAATATCGAACCTCCAATTCCACAACCTATTCCATATAGAACTCCAGCTTTTATTCCATATTTTTTCTCAACTTCAAGTGGAATTACTTCTGATTCTGACTCGTTCAAACCTTAATTCATCTAAATTTTAAAATTTGAAATTTTATACATTAGATCTAGCTATTAAATTTAAAGAAGTTTTATGATTTAAGATTTCTCTAGGTGAAATATTCCTGAGAGAATACTACACCCAGCAGCGATTATCAAAAAAATAAAGATGAAAAAGTTATTAGCATCTCCAAAGTTTACAATATTAACAAGATAGCCAATACTTAAAATTATAAAAATAATACCTAAGACTATTAAAATCCCACCAAAAAACTTTGACGCTCTATATATAAACGATAAAAATTCTAATCGATGAATTCTCGCTTCTTTATCTCTGATTTCTTTCTCTTGAGATTCTAATTCATCTTTTAGATTCTGAAAAAGTGCGCGAGAATCACCAATACTTTTTTCAATAACTTCTTTTGTATTAACTAATTTCTCGTAATCTGGCTTTAAATGATCAATTTTCTCAGTTAAAGCAATAAGCCGATCTTCTCTCTCCTTATACTCTACAGTTGATTCTTCAATAGCGGTTTTTATATCTTCTAATCTTTTTTCACTAACATTGATTAAATCTTCTTTTCCGTTAATTTGTTCTTGTATTTCTTCCATAGATTCGTTTAGCTCTTGTATCCGAGATTCAATATCAATCATAGTTTGTTGCTTTTCTGTCAGTTGAGTTTTATATTTTTCAAGAAGTTCTTCATACGTTTGCTTTTGTTTTTCCATTTCGGGAAAGCCTTCATGATACTCTTTAACCAAGGCTTCAATTTCTTTTATTCTTTCTTCTTTTTTTTCTAATTGTTCGTTTAATAGTTTTAACTCTGCTTCTTTTGCCTCTGCTAATTCTTCACTATGGTGGTACTCAATTTTATTTTTATCAATAGATAATTTAATATTATCGCTTTCAGTTCTAAGACTTTTCAATTTTTTCTCAATCATTTCTGCCTCTTCTTTTTGCTTGACGATGTTATTTTCCTGTTCCTCAATTTCTTTATTTAATTTAGAGATTTTTGCTCTTAAGTCCTCTTGAGTTGCAACTTTTTCCTTTATACTGTCTGTAAGGACAATCAAATCAACTTGTCTATTTTCATAAGTTTTTACTAATTCTTCATTGTTTTTAAGTAGTTCTTTATATTCTTCGTCTAATGTCTCTTTACTTTCCCTTGTAATTTTTAATTGCTCTTCTAAAGTAGTATTTTCTTCGATTTTCCGATTATAATTTTCTTCAAGCTCAGCAATTTTTTCTTCTAAAGCCGAGAGATAATCTTTTTTGTCTGCTATTTTTTTTGAAATGGACTCAAATTGAATCTGTGCTTCTTTCATATCTTTTTGAATTTGAGAGAATTCTTTTTTGTCCTCTTCTTTGTGTATTTCTTTATCTTCTTTAATTTTCTCTGAAATATCATTAATCGTGTTCTCGAAGGTTTTCAACTTTTTATCAATCATATCTCTTGAGTTTTTAGCTTTGGACAAGAACTCTTTATCTACTTTATCGATATCCTTTTCCGCTTTACTGTCTTTTTCTTCATCGTCGTCAGACATTATATCGCTATTATAAACCATATTTTTATTATATTCTTAATTGATAAGTTATTAGAATTAAAGCTTTTAAAACTTAATTTTCATTTAAATATGAAAAATTACCTAGATGATTTTTTATTAAAATACTCTTTGAAACAAATAGATAATTGTTCATATAAAATCATCCAATTAAAAAAAATATCTATGAAATATACCTTTTTCTCATATTTAAATGTTTGATTTTTTCCGATTTTTATAAATGAAATTCAAATTTTTATAGATAAGTTTAAATATGAAAATTTTTCGTAATTGTAGCAAAAAATTTAATTTCAATTACTCTGCTCTTAAAGCTAAGTAAATTAATTGCTATATTTAAAAAATAAGTAATTTTCTTTTTTATTATTCCTTAAGGAATTTAATTCTTATATATAGCTGAAATTCTCTTGGTCCAAATGTAACTAAAATATAGAAGTTTTCTCTATTACCAATATCTAATTTTCTATTTATTATAGGAAGAATTAATTGCCTATTACCGTAGATGGTGGCTAATTGATGATCATAAGGATTGAAGTCTGCTCGATTTTCCAAGGCTCTGACAGTATGTAAAAAGTTAGAACTATCTTTTTTTGAAATTTCAGCAAATTTGTAATGTAAATCAAGATAATTACCATATTCATGTTCGTTAATAAGTAAGGATGTAGTCGTATGATAAGATCTTATAAACATCTCGCCGTTCTGTAAATTGGGATTTTTATTTATAGTATCGTTAAAAACTTCATTAATTAATTTAGTTAAAAAAACTAATTGAGTAATGCTATAGCTTCTAAGCTGAATTTTATAAATAAAGTGAATTTCATTGTCATTTTCAATAGTTTTAATTTTATTGATGTTCAAAATGGTTCTATATTGTTTTAAATCAACATTTATTATAGGTCTAAAAACAGAAGAATTTAATCTATTAACATTTCGAAATGCCCAAGTTCTCAAGATACATTTTTGAGAAAAAGGAAGTTGTTCAGTAGCTTCTATAAAACCTCTAACAATTTGTGGGATTTCTAATGTTGGGGTTGCACTTCCTATTAATACTCTATACCAGCTATTTTGAACGAATCCTTTTAAATTAAAAATTTGCTTAAAAAAATCGGTTGGAGTCATACCTCCGAAAGACCGTGGATCTATTTCAATCCATAGATTATTATAATATTTTAATAGTTGATAATATAGATTAAAATCTCCAGAAATATCTAATCCGCTTAAGATAAACATATTTTCTTGATTTCTCGACAGAAGAGATTTGATTTTATTGTAAGATGTAAATTCAGGATAATTATCTGGGAGCATTAAATTTCCAACATCAATTTTAATAAAATAATTCTTCTCCTTACAGTGTTTTAAAAATTCTTCAAGTGCATTATTTTTTACATCAGTAAAATCTAATTTAGTGTAAGAAGGATAGAAAACCATCCCAGCAACATCTATTTCTTTTTCAATATTCTTTAAATCTGATATAAACTCCGAAATGGTCGAAGAATTTGGAAGATCAAAAGATAAAATCCCTTTAAAAATATTTGGATCTTTCTTTACAACGGCAACAACGTCAGAGTTAGTTATACCATATTCTTTTCCTAATTCCAATGCCTGAATTAACGCAAGATCTATATTAGAACAATTTAATTCTATCTTTTCGTCATCTAAACTTATTTTTCTGTGATAAAAATATTCTCGATCCTCTTTATTAGTCAGTTTTAAAAGATTTTTCAATGAGTCAGACATTTCAATGTCATTAAAGATAGGCCAGACTAGAGTATCAACTTGACCATAAAGAAAAGCGTTTGAATATGATTCTCCAAAAATACTGCTAAAATCGGGTTGATATAATCTTTCCTCACTCATATTTTTATATCGTTTATATTCTTTTTGAATATTTTGGTATTATAATCTATTAAAATAAAAAATTAATCAAAAAAAGGATGTGATTATAATTTTTCTCATATTATCCATTCTTGTTTGAATAAAAAAAGAGCCATCAATTATTCTTCTAAAAAAGTCTAAGGAAATAACCAATACTTTTTTGACAACTTTCTCAGAATCTATCGTTATCTTGATCAACTTGCTCTTTAATCAATTTTTCTAATTCTTTAATATACTTCATAAAAATTTCTTCTTCTCTTTTTTCTTCTTCTTCGGATATGATTATTTCCCCTGAAAAATTAACTGCTAATAAGTTTTTAATTCTTAATCATGAAATAGTTTGATTATTATAAACCTTAATTATTTTGTAAATATTTCGTAATAATATAACAAATAACAATTAAGTCAATAAAATCTCTAAAAAAATGTATAATTTAGATCTGAGAAAAGGCAAATATCCTATAATTATACAGCCAAATTTTGGACAGCCTATTTTGATAAACTTAAGAGATTTTATGGACGAGAGCGGAGCGTTTAAAAAAAAAGTTATTTTTGATGCCTTAATAATTGCAATTCCAGGGCAGAGCACTAAAGAAATTCTACAATCTTATCACTTGAATATTTATATTCAACCTATTGTAAAAGAAAGAGGTGAATTTACCAAAAGAAGAGGTGAAAGATATCCTTTACAAATACAAGAGATTAATAAAATAAAGAAATTAGATTTTAGAGAAAATGGTGTATTAAAAAAAGAGCATTGTATGGTGTGGGATATCTTTAATACATTATTGCAGATTGACGACCTTTTTGGAGAGAGAGATGTTCTTTATAAAATCAAATTTCAAGTAAAAGACGTTAAAAAGATTCGTGAACTTTTAATTAAGACTAATAGATCTTCTTTAATATTTGATATCATTCACGAAATTCCAAATTTAATTGAAAATAAAATTAATTATCACGCAATTGCTTTTTTCGATAAAGATTGGGCTGATTTTAATTTTATTCATGCCACAGATTTTCATGTTGCTCGTAGGAACGATTTTATTGCGAAATTTTTAAAGGATAAGGCTAAAGATAGAATTAAAAGATATAGAAGCCAGAAAAAGAAAATTTCCAGCAATGCTTATTTTATTTTAACGAGAGATTTCGAATTTAGGAAAGAATTTCAGACAGGAAATATTGAAAAATTACGCTATGCGAAGTATAATTTCAATCAAAACATAAGAAAATTAATTAATTATATTAATGAGAGAGTTAAAGAAAAAAAACTGGATTTTGTTCTAATGACAGGTGATCTAGTTGATTATATTGATATAGCGAGAGGAAATTATCAATATGAAAATAATTTTCTCGTGTTTATTGAAATCTTACTTGGCATAAATAGGGGATTGGATAAATATCCATATTTTACTGAAGAGGAATATATCAATAAAGAAGAAATTTTAGCCCCAATTTTTACTCTAGTTGGCAACCACGATTATCGTAAGGGCCATTACAGTTTAAGAATAGCAAAAGCACATAAGATTTTTGGAATGAGACGTAAAGATATTAAAGGATATTACGATATTAAGTTCTTTAACTATTTTACAGTTATAAGATCAAAGGATAAGTTCATAAAAGATTATTTCAAATATTTAAATCCTAATTTGAACTATATATTGAAAATTGGGGATGAATATAATTTTATTTTTATTGATACAGGACACGATTCTATTGCGGATATACATGATCTATTAAGCGGTGGACCATCTACTAAAGGAATAAAAGATTACCAAGTCGATTTATTAAGATCGTATATAAGATTAGCTCATAATGAAAAAATTATTATTGTTATGCACACGCCTCCAATATCTCCCAGCCTTAATATGTTAAAACAAAGGAAATTCAAACGGATATTTAAATTAGAACGAAAAATAGAATGGAGAGATTTTTACGAAAATAATTTGGAGAAATATTTAGGAGATCCTAGAGTAGATCGTTTATTAAACTTAAAATATCAGACTATTATGTATAATTGGGCCACACTACTAAAAATTTTTACAGGATCAGATAAAATCATCAGAAGAAAAGTAGATCTGGTACTCTGTGGTCATACTCACACTCTTAAAGAATTTAGATTAAAAGAGGCAAGGGAACCTGAAAGAATTAATTTTGGGTATTTCTTTTTCCCAATATACATAAGGATTCCTTGTGAAATATATACTAATAGATATAGAGATTTTTTCAAAAAATTCCGAGATTTAAAAGAATTAAAAATTTGGTTTGATGTAGATAAACCTTTTGTATTTCAAACTCAGGCAGTTGGACCTATATCATTAAAATATAAGTTTAAAGCTCCAGGATTTAGATACTATAAAATAAAAAGCAATCAAATAGTAGCAGCAGATGTATATTCTTTATATTTAATTGATCTGCCAAAAACCTTTCGCTCAAAAATGGAGCTTGAAGACAAGATAAGATATTAAAGAGAATTTATATATTAAGCTTTTTCTAATAAACTAATAGCCTCTTCATAAGTAGTTTCAGGCATAGGCCCGAAAAATTCTACTTTTAAAGCACCAATAGCATTTGCAAATTCTGCCGCTTTCTTTAAATCCCATCCAGCTAAATATCCCACGACAAATGCGCCTCCAAATGAATCTCCTGCACCTGTTGGATCTATTTCGTTTACTTTAAATCCCGATACCTTGATTCCATCTCTATTATCGTGAGTGAAAATTGTACAACCCTCTTTATGCTGTTTCAACACAATGATTTTAGGTCCCATATCTAATAACTCTTCACATGCTTCAATTTCTCCACTAACTCCTGCCAACATTTCAGCTTCTTTCCCGCTGGGAAGTAATATAGTAGTGGTTTCTAAAACAGGTTCACAGATTTTAATAATTGTATCCAGATTTAGCATTTCGGGTCGTAAATTAGGATCAAATGAAATAATTACTTCAGGGTTTTGTTCTTTCGCTATCTTAATTGCCTTATAACAAGCCTCTCGTGAATTTTCGCTTATTGAAAGCCCACTGCCCATTATATGGAGACCTTTGATATTTTTAAAATATTCTTTTTTAATATCTGTAGGATTTGTTTCACCAGCAGCCCCTGCAGCAAAAATAAATTTTCTTGAACCATCAGAATTATATTGATTAAAAGCTATTCCCGTTGTTTTATCTTTAGCAATTCTAATTTGAGAGATATCTACTCCATCTCTTTTTAGTTTATTAACGATTGCTGCTCCAAATTCATCGTTTCCAATAACACCGATAAAACCAGTTGTTATATTGAATGGTTTTCCCATACGAGCAGCAGAATTAATAAAAATCGCTGGGGCTCCGCTTGGAAATGGGCCCTTATATTTTGCACCAATATCTCCGTGAGGAATATTTACTTCTGTTCGCATAATCTCAACTAGGAGTTCACCTAAACTTATTAGGTCTGGACTCATAATACATCGTCGCTTTTTATTTTAATAAATTTTAAATGATATTTGTTTCAATTAATATTATAATTGATTTAAATTTAATAATCAGATAAATTATGTCAGAAAATAGGAAAGAAATTAGGCCATATGAGTACATTGAATATTTTATGTCTAAAGCAGCGTTGATGTGTACTATTGATAAAAATGGAAATCCAAATGTTATGGCTTTGTTATGGAAAACGATAGGAGAGCTGTGGATGATTCCTATAATTACTGCTGCAGTCGCACCAAGTCGTTATACCTTTGAATTATTAAACCAAATAAATGAATTTACGATAAATATTCCTTCGAATAAAATTGAACATGCTATAAATACTGCTGGAACATCCTCAGGTAGAAATACGGATAAATTTAAAGAGGCAGGACTAGAAATCATTGAGGGAAAAAGAACTAAAGTACCTACAATTAAAGACTGTATTCTAAGTTATGAATGCAAAGTTGTTCATGAATGTGGCTCTGGAAGTATGGCGAGCCATCATGTGTTTTTTGGAAAGATCTTAACAGCATATGCTTCTAATGAAATTCTTAAATAAACTAAAAAGTTCCAATTTTTATTCTTTTTTTAAAAAAAGGTTTATTTTTTTAGAGATACTTTCTTACGAGTTGGAATATTATCACAATAATGGTAATTACAATAATAAGAATGATTATTCCTCCGGCAATACCCAACAATAAATTTGAAGTTTTCTCTTTCATAACAAAAACTAAATACTATGTAGATATATAATATATTTTTATTGTATAATGATGTAGAGTTAATAAGTCTATTGACATACGATTTATTATCATTTTAATTACGCTCTTTTATGATATATCTAGAGGTCTTCCTCACAGTAGCACCTACTAGATGTTATTAGTGTGCTTGCCCGCTTAGCGATAATAATATGAACATTGTAAAAATTCCTGCTAAAATTAGGATTAATTGACGAATGCTATACTTTAAACTAGTATGTTTATGGAGTTCAGGAGTTAGATCTGTTAATGCAATGTAAATAAAACTTGCTGCTGCGATAGCTAACAAAAAGGGAACAATAAAAAGAAACGGAGTCAACAAATAATAACCTATTATTGCGGCAGGTATTGTAGTTGCGCTCGAAACTATATTATATGTAAAAGCTTTCTTTTTTGAATATCCTGTATGAAGTAAGATACCAAAATCTCCTGTCTCATGAGCTAATTCATGAATTAAAATTGTAATACCAGCTGCTATACCAAGGGCAAAATCAATTAAAAAGGCAGCTGCTATTACAACTCCATCTGATAAATTATGTAAGGAGTCTCCAATAAGTATAATAGGGCCTGAGGCATGTGAATGAACCTCACAAGTATTATCTCGACAATTTCTCCATATCACAATCTTTTCCATGAAAAAGAAGAACAAAATACCTCCCAAAATAAATGGCATAATCGCATGTGGTTCCTCACCCATTTCTTCAATAGCTTCGGGTATTAGACCTAATAATGCAGCAGCAAGAAGTATTCCCGTAGCAAATGCTATAAGAATGGGCACAAGCATTTTTTGATATTTCTCTCCCAAAAAAACAAAGCTAGCTGCTGCACAAATAGCACCAACACTCCCTAAAAAACTAAATAGTATTATCCATCCAATAATTTTTTATCAATTTCTGTATTTTATTTTTTAATAAGTATTAAAGATTGCAATAAATATTAAAGATTTTTTAATTACTAAAAAAAGAACCTTTAATTTAAGCTCACATTGATTGCGAGAAGGATTAAACTTATATAAGATCAAAAATTTTTCTGAAAAATGAAGAATGAAAGCAAAGGAGAAGAAAAAGAAAAAAGATACATTCCATCTAAAGGAAAAGATTTTATGGGATATTTTTTGCCAATGAATTCTGTATCTCTTGCAATGATTGGTATTTTTGGTGCTTTAATTTGTGTGTTAACAATTGTTATTCAGATTCCTATTCCTGCTACAAAAGGATTTATTAACATTGGAGATATAGGAGTAATGATCACAGGATTATTATTAGGGCCTGTTATTGGTGGAATCGCTGGAGGAGTTGGTTCTGCTTTGGCCGATATAATTACAGGTTATACTATCTATGCTCCAGCAACTTTAATTATTAAAGGTTTAGAAGGATTTATTATCGGAGTAATTGCGAATCCTAGAAAAAATTATCCAAAATTCAGTTATAGAGATATAATAGCGGTGGTATTTGGAGGACTTATTATGGTATTAGGTTATTTTGTTTATGAATTTATATTATTTGGATTCCCCGCAGCACTATTTGAATTTTTCTTAAATGGGATAATTCAATTTGGTTTAAGTGCAGTCGTTGCCTTGATTTTCACTCGAACACTGCGACGAAAAATCGTTGATGCCTTACCTGAAGTATTTGAAAAGATCTTTATTATAGAGAGTTAAAATCTTCTATTTCTGATTTTATTAATTGATATAAAATTTTTCTTTTACCATTTCCAGTAAATATCCTCAGCGTGCCCCAGCATCTCATCAATGTGTATTTTCTCACCATTATCTAGAACTATATCTCCGCTATATAGCCCATGAAGTAATGAAGTATTTGACATAATAATTCCAAAATTTAATTTTGCTTTATGTGGAATAAGCGGTTTCAAGACCATATTGATTCTACTATCATTACTAGAAACTTGCCAAGTTTTTTTTGGATCTCGATTCTCGTGATGAAATGTAATCTCATCAATTTTGTGGGCTTTTCCATCGTAAAAAACGATATTTTCCGTATGAGTTGACAGATCTCCAAAACCATACCCAAGATTAAAAGCAACAGGGACACCATCTACTTTGCCACAGGCGGAACCCCATAACCAATGTGTTCGGTATGGCCATACACCTCGCCCCCAATCCAAAAGCCCAAAAGAAGTTTCTGGGTGGAAATTATAAGATTTATTGCCCAATTGCATTATACCTTCTGCAGGCATATAATTAATTTTATGATTATAATAAAACATTTTAGGATTGTCGTAGCCCGTTACAACGACAGTGTTATCAGACTTGGGCTCATCATAAAGGATTATTTCACCTTTTAATCCTTTATTATAAAATTTTGGATAATCAATCGTAATAGCTCTTTTTCTTTTACGAGTGGAAATTCTTGCACTCAGTTTTTTACTAGGAAAAATAATATCACTTTCTTCTAAGGAGCTTCTTGGTAAATCTATATGTTTGAAAAGTTGAATAATATCCTTGCCAAATCTAACGTGATTTATAAAATCGAGCCATACAAATCCCAACAATCTTAAATACCCAATATCGGCGATTGTTATCTGAAATCCATACTCTTTATTTAAAATTGAATAGTGATCCCATTCTTTAATTCTATATTTTTTTGCTCTAATATCTTCCCTGTTATAGGTTAAGATTGGTTTTCGCGCCCATCCTCTTTGCATAAGTGAGCCATCTTTTTGAAATAAATTTGATGGCTCAATAATTTCGTTTTGTTTACCCATTTTTTTGCCAACTTTTATTAGTTCATTAAAAGACTAAAAACAAGATATTTATAATAATTCTAAAAAAAATTTAAATAACTCTTTAACAGAATAATTTTAAAGAATCAAATTAAAAAAGTGTAAAAATTGATTCATTTTAGTAAACATGATATTTTTAACTCAATAAGAGGTCCACAATGAGTAATTTAAAGAATAATAGTATAATCGACAAGGAGATTTATGAATGTTCCAAAGTTAATACAGCAAGCTATAGTATGTATCAATTTTTTGGTCAATGGATTACTGGTCCTTTTGGAATGTATGTATTTATTTTCTACGAGGTGCAAATCGGCTTATTTGTAGGATTAGTTGCTTTGGCTTTTATCTTATACTCAATTTGGAATGCAATAAACGATCCGCTTATTGGTTTTATTATGAATCGATTACATATGCCATGGGAAAGAAAATGGGGAAGAAGATTTCCATGGGTGATCATCGGAGGAATCCCATGGCTGTTCACTTACTTAATGGTTTTTTTAGTTCCTTTCAATTTAGATCCAATTGAAGATCAATGGATAATTTTTATCTGGTTATTAGTAAGTATTTGCCTTTATGACACTCTCTTTACTTTATGGGATATTAATGTACGATCGATGTATCCCGATAAATTTCCTGGGCAAGCTGAACGAAGAACGGCTTCAGGTATGGGAACAATCATAGGGATGACAGGGATCGTTGCCTCATCAATAATCCCTCCATTATTTATTGAATTTGGAGTACCTGAGACATTCCGTATTCAAGCGTGGGTACTTATCGGAGTTGGAATGGTAATTTTTTGTTTAATGATTCCAGGTATAAGAGAAAGTAAAAAAACCAGAGCGCGACACCAAGAGAGATTACTTAAAGAGAGAGAAGAAAAACGTGAATCTTTTAGTAAAGTAGCTAAAAGTGTAATTACTAATAAAAGATTCATGCTTAAGATGTTAATTTTTTTTGGATATCAAGCCGCAGTAGCTTTATTAGCAGCATCAGCACTCTATATGATAATTTTTGTTATAGATATGGAAGCATGGTTCTTAAGTGTCCTTATGGGGATCATGCTCTTAGGAGCTTTTATCTCAATACCATTCTGGTTAAAATTGTCTCATAAATTAAATAACAATAAAAAAATATGTGTAATTGCAGGTTTCGTGATGTTTATCACTTTTCTACCTATTTTCTTTGTAATTGGAATAATCTTCTTCATAATTGCTATATTTCTATTTGGCATTGGACTTGGTGGTCAATGGTTCGCAGACTATCCAGCAATGGCTGATGTGCTTGACGATGCGGCAGTGAATATAGGAAAAAGGCAAGATGAGATATATTACGGATACCAAACGTTCTTTATTAGGCTTAGCCTTGTAGTTCAAGCACTTGTATTTGCTATTGTACACATTTTAACAGGATTTGTTGAAGGTTCTATAGACAGAGCAGATTTATTTGCTAAGAGTCCAACACCTGAATTAGCACTATTAGGAATTCGTATGCATGCTGCTCTAATTCCAGCCATTCTAGTAATCGTTTGTACATTAATCTTTTGGAAATGGTATGATCTTACGCCCGACAAAGTTGCCGCTAATAAAGCTAAATTAAAAGAGTTTGAACTTTAAATTATTTTATTTTTATTTTCAAGATAATTTCAAATAACAAATGTGAGGTGATTTAATGGAAACTCGTACTTTTGGAAATATTGGGGTCGATGAAAAGATCATTAAAATGGCAAGAGAATATAAATTGGAACTATTATTTCCAGAGCAATAGTACTAAGTTAAATTTATTGAAGGTCAATGAAATAAAAGCGCTCATCCCTAAATACAACTTCCCCTTTTTCAAATTGTATTGGATAAGAGAATATTGGCCCATCGAAAACAAATGTATGGAATTCTCCATTTTCACCACAGGGATCAACATTAGAGGGGATTGATGATAAAAAATCATCATCAAAAAATTGACCTACAAAAGGATATTCAAGGACCGTTGAATCCACGCATGTTATTATAGCTCTAAAACCAAGATCTATGAATTTTTTCGCTAAAACTTTTGAATGAATGCCCCAGAGTGGAAATATTGTGTTCATACCTATCTTGTAAAGGTTGGATTCTCGATACTCACGTATATCTTCTAAGAATACATCTCCAAAAGCTACATTTTTAACTTGTTGAGTTTTAAATTTAATCATTTCATTTCTCATAATTTCCTCGTATTCATTATTACTAACATCTTTGGGAAGTGAGATTATATGAACGGGTATCCCGATTGATTGGCTTTGCTTTTCTAATAATTTCCTTCTTACTCCATGAATACTTATTCGATTATAATCGGCGGAGACGGTGGTTAACAAAGTTTTAACCTCATATTTTTTTTCTAAAAGTAAATAATAAAGCGCTAATGCACTATCTTTACCTCCGCTCCAAGATACAATCGCTGAGTCCATTTTATATCGAATAAAAAAGGATCATAAGAGCTAAAATTTAATTAATAGTTTAATTTACATAAGGCTTAAAAATTATAAATAAAAAATAAAAAAAAATAGAAATCCAAAATTAGAAATTAGAATAAATCATAAAGTTTTCTGCTGAACCTAAAGAATAGATTTCGAATTTCTTACCTTTTTTAGTTTTACAATTTAGTTGAATCATTGGAAATAGATATATTTGGGATTGAATTTTTGCATCTTTATCTTTTTCATATTTTTTGTAATCACTTCCCGCAGCATTGATTGTTTTCTTAACGTTTTTATCCCAATAACCCAAAGAACCTTGAGCTTTATTATCAAGATCTTTAAAATTGTTAAATTTTATACCTTCTACTTTTTCAATGAGTTCCTGTAAATCCTTTCCCATTTCTTTTTCATATCTAGTTTGTAAACTACTATGAAGTATAGGAACGCCCGTTACAACTGATTTGAAAGGGACTGGAAGGATTTCGTACTTATAGAGATTTTTATAGCCTCCACATTCTTTACAAGTATAAGGTAATTTCCCCGTACCCCAACAATTTCCACATGGATAATCAAATGTTTTTTTTTCTTTTTTCTGTTCTTCTCCTACGAGAATTGTCCAATTTTCTACAACTTTTCCTGTTCCTTTACAACTCTTACAATTATCTTCAATATATCCTTTGCCTCGGCAGGTTTTACAGGGGACTGCTTGTATTGACTCAAATATTGGAACTTCTTCGGTGCCTTTCCAACTTTCTTTATCAACATCCTTGGATCCTTTGAAAGAATAAAAAGTTTCACGACCTAGTCTAGGCGCTTGGACTAGAATTTCTTCTTTCTCAGTCGAAGCCGCAACAGTTTTCTTTATTGAAAAATAAATAGCGGCTCCTTTTAGGGCGGGTGGGGTTACATATTCAGCAGCCGATATTGCATCTAATGTAAACATAGAGCCTTTAGTTCCGAATTGTTTTTCCATTTGCTTACGTTGTGTCCTTCCTGCTTTATTTTTCCATCTCTCGAATATTTCATCGAGGTTTGGAGTCTTAATTCTTACATCAGGCATAGTTCATTATCTCCTTTTTCTAAAAAGATTCATTTTTTTTTGATAAAAAATTATAAACATGTTATATTATATATTTTTTATATAAGAACTTTAAATTAATAATATAAAATATATCAAGTTTAAAATGTCAGAAGCTGATAAACAAGCAGTTCAATATTTTATGGATTGGATAAAACAAGGTGGTTTGGCACAATGGATTGAACATTTTTTAAACTCGGGCGATGAGGCTAAACTTCGCCAAATTAAAGAAGTTTACGATAAAATAAAACAAGTATTTGGCTTTTAATTTTTATACTGTGACGTATTTTTCTTATTTAGTTAAGTTTTAAACTTTAATCGTGTTTTCTTTTGAGTATTTCTTCAAAGAATTATTTTATTGTTATTGATAAAAATCGTAATTATAAGAAAGATTTAGTTTTCACTATTAATTTTTTTTATCTGAAATCTTTTAGACCGAAAAGCATGAGTTTTTCATTTATTAATAAACCATTCTTTCAAGGAAGTATTTTTTTTGGTTTAGATATGAAAAATAAAATGCGTCCATTCAAATTTAATAAAATTCAACAAGACAGTTTTATTCCAGTTAATCCTCGTCTTTTTAAAAAATTTTTATTTGCTAAAGAAAATAAATTTATTGCGTTTTCGAGTCAAGCGAATCCTGAGGAATTAGCATCTATAATGGAAATGCTTAGAGATCTTCAATATGATAAAAATAAAATAATTAAATTAACATTTTGTAAATCATGCATGGATGAACAGAAATTTACAATATTAGATAAAAGCATTCAAATTAAATCCTTTAAAAATCAGATTATTTGTTCTGATTGTGCATTAGATATCGTGATAAGGGAGTGTAGACTCTCAGGCTTAATATCAGAGGATCGTGATAGTCCTAAATTAAAGAATTTGTTCAATCATATGATTTTGAAATTTAAAAATATTGAAAAAGCATTGAGTGCATTCAAACCGGACTTTAATCCCGTGTTTAACAAAGAAATGACACTTTATGATATTGAAGAAAATCCATTATTGAGTAAGAAATATCTTAATTACAAAGTTAAGGGTATCGATATCCCTATCTCTTTTAAAGAAATCTTAAAAAATCAAAATATCTCGACATTATTACCCATTCAAGCAATTTCAATTAAGAAAGGCCTTCTTACAGAAAATAAAAATCAATTAATCATGGCACCTACTTCAGGAGGTAAAACCCTAATTGGAGAATTAGCAGGAATTTCAAAAATACTTAATAATAAAACATTAAAGATGTTATACCTCGTTCCAATAGTTGCTTTGGCCAACATACGAACAGAAGAATTTAAACAAAAATATAAGTCATTAAACTTAAAAATTACAAAGAGAGTGGGAGAATCTCTCCTTGATAGAGAAATAGAAGATAATTTAGATGAATTAATTGATTCTAATATTATTGTTGCAACATATGAAGCCATTGATTATATCCTAAGAAGTGGGAATAAGGAGAAACTAGGAATTATCAGTACAATTATTATTGATGAGATTCAGACATTAATCGATCCTGACAGAGGATATTTATTAGATGGTTTTATCGCTAGGTTAAAATCGATTTATAAGAATGCTCAATTTTTGTTTCTAAGTGCTACTCTAGGAGAGCCTGCCACTTTAGCAAACAAATTAAATTGTATTTTAATCCAATATAATAATAGACCTGTTCCTATTGAACGACATTTATTATTATGTTTGAATGAACAAATAAAACATAAACATATCTCAAGTTTAGTAAGAGCTGCTTTTCGTAAAAAGTCCAAATTTGGATATAAAGGTCAATCAATTGTTTTTACTAACACGAGAAAGAAATGTGAATTATTAACAACTTATCTCTTAAATAAAGATATATCCGTAAGAGCATATCATTCAGGTTTAACAAATGAAGAACGTAAATTAATTGAATTAGATTTTCAAAATCAAAACATAGCAGGTGTAGTTGCCACAGCAGCACTAGCTGCGGGTGTTGATCTCCCGGCAAGCCAAGTAATTTTTGAATCGTTAGCAATGGGAATAAATTGGTTGACCGTCGCTGAATTTGAACAAATGCTCGGAAGAGCTGGCCGTTTAAAAAAACATGAAAAAGGATTTGCCTACTTACTAGTAGAACCAGGGAAAATATATTCTCCCAAAATGAAAATTACCGAGGATAATATTGCTATTAACCTATTAAATGGAAAGATTAAAGATTATGAATTAGAACCAAATGAGGATAAATCGTTAACTGAATTACTTGCATTTATTTCTATGTTTAATCAAGGAATTGATATGGAAGCTATATTTGAATTTGGAAATTCATTAATTAATCAAGAATATGATATTGATCGTTTCTTAAAAAAATTAAATTCAAGCAATTTAATTCGAATAAAAGAAAATTTACGTCATAAAGTTAGGCGCCTAGGTCGGGCGATTTCTAAATCATTTCTGACAATTGAACAAAGTTTAGAAATAATGGATAAAATAAGGCAAAAAACTGTAAATACTATAATAGACCTTGCTTTAGAGTTGAAACCACTTAAAAATGTATATTTAACTAAAACTATTGTTACGGATTTGGCTAAAAATGTTAATTTGAAGTATCTTAGCAATAATTTATTTAGTGCCAGTATATTATCGTTAATGAACGCAGAAAATATCAAAAAGAGAAAAAAGTTTTCACAAGAATTTATTGATTTTATCACTAAATGGATTAATGATATTTTTAATTGTAATTGTAAAGATAATCCTTATTGTAATTGTGGAAGATTGAATCTTGAAAAATTATTATTTGATTTAAGAGTAGATAAAGGATTATCTATTGAGCAAATAAGTCAATATTTTAAAGAATATTATAAAATATTGATTTTTAAAGGAGATATCATAGATTACTTGGAAAATTTAATATATTCTTTGGAAAGCATTAAGAACATTTCAGAAGGAATTTCTAATTTAGAACAAAAATATAAAGAACAAATCTCCGAAATCCCAAAAGTGATTCAAAAAATTAAAGATTAAACTTATGAAGTCACATTAAAATAGAAAAAAGAATTAATTAGATAATAGGAAATATAATTCAATTTTGGGTTTTTACCTATATTAAGAACTTATTTATAAAAAAATAAACAATGTTATATACCATATTTCTATATCAGCAAGAATCTGGTTTATTATTATATGACAAAAGCTTCCAAGACATCAGTGATGGAAAATTAGATCTTTTTAGCTCATTTTTTAGTACTTTAAAGTCATTTGTGTCTGAAGTGGTTCTTGAAGGTTCCCAAGAATTAAAGAATGTCGAATTAGGCAATTATTCTGTTTTTTTTACCGCAATAAACGAAATTAAGACTGATCTTGTAATTATTGCCGATAATGAAGATTATAAACTTGTTAACAAATTAATTCCAAAATTTATTAAAATTCTCATTGATTATAAAGAGATTTTTCTTAATTGGGAGGGAATAAAGGCTGATTTTGACATTTTGAACACGCCTATCTCAGAATTGATACAATCTCAAAAGAAATTAATTGGGGATAAATCATTAATCGAAAAGCCTGATCTTGTTTTGAAATCAATTTGGGCTCATAAAAAAGACTTATCTCTTCAAGAAAAAGAAAATTTAATTCAGGAAAAAGACTTATTACTCTCGAAATTGGAAAAAATAACCAATATCCAGAGAAAATTAGGGATCAGTAAGAAATTACTTGAAATTTCAGAAAGATTAAAAGATGAGCAAGGTTTTTTCAAATACCAAGAAGACGTTAAATTATTAAAAGATAATCTAAAAGACACTAAAATAAAATTAAAATATTATTTAGAAAGAATCAAGCTCACTTTAGCTCAAGCTATAAAATTATTAGGTAGTAAATCCGTTACTGAAGGAAGTTATAGGGATGTTTATTTAAATTTATATAGTTTTAGTAATAAACTCAAGAATGTAACCTCTGATATTAAGTGGAAGGATTACCAAAACTTAGCGAAATTGCTAATAAATAAAGAAGAGGTTTCAGTTCACGAGCTTTCCGCCGCAATTACGAAAATATTACAAATGAATGATGATATTGATTCTTACCTTAATTAAATTGATTTAAATAATGTTATTGTAATCTTTAAATTATTAAATTAAAGGAGTTCTCTTTATCTTTTTAAATTGTATGAATCTCAATTATATCATTATTTTTCAATATATATTTTAAACCAACTTTTTTCCGTTTTTGACGTGCGCTTTCTCTAACAACAATAGCATAATCAAATAATTCAAAGAAGCTTCTATGAATTCTCAATGCTACATCTCTTACAGTGGCACTCTCATCCATTATCAATGGTTTTTCAGCGAGAGTTCCATGTTTATCCATTGTAAAAATTTTTATTTTTTTTAAAAATTCTAAAATAATTTCGCCAAAATTTTCAGGAAAATTCTTTTTTTGTACACTTGTACCTATAATTAGTGGAAATTTATCAGAAAATCCACTTTTTAATTTGTGAAAAGCAACCTCCGTTTGTGGGAGATCTCCTTTAGTCCCTAATATTATTGCATTTTTATATACTACAGAAGGTGTTAAAGCATCTACAACTTTGTCAATAGTAATTTTGCCATAAATTTTTACAATAGCGTTTCGAATTCCAGCTTCCTGGACTATTTCCTTTATTTTTTCATTTAATTCTTCTATATTTTTGTTCTTATGGGCTTCTTTTGTTATGTAATATATTTGAATTTTATTAGAGCCTGTTTTTTCAACAATAATAGGAGGAGGAGGGACATTAATTTTCACATCCGCGTTAGATAATTCTGTTAATAATAAATTCATTTGAGTATAAATATCTCTTGATAAATCAATGCACAAACATATTAAATCTGAAGATCTTAATTGTGAGAGAATCTCTTTACCATTTCCTATTCCTTTCGATGCCCCTTCCATTAATGACGGCATATCTACAATTTGAAACCTAATTCCTTTATATTCGTATATACCTATTTCAGGAAGAGCTGTAAATTTGCCAATTCTATCTTTGGCAGCGCCAGTTAAGTAATTCAATAGCATTGTTTTCCCAACTCCAGGGATATGGTAATCACTAACGAGAATTACTTGAATTCCCTCTTTTTTTATTGAGAACGGACTTATAACTTTTTTTACGCTTTTTAATCTATGTTTTCGTTCTTCAAGTTCACGTTTTAATTTCGCGAGACGAGATCGATTAAGAGCTACTATTTTTTCTGTAGATTTATGTTTAGGAACTAAAGAAATAAATTCTTCTAATTTGTTTATTTTCTCTTCAAGAGAACTCGCATCTAAATATTTCTGATAAGCAGCTTTCGCTTCAGGACCAATATTTGAGCTCATATAATCACATTAACTTAGATTCTAAGAAGTAGGAAGTTAGAATATTGATTTGAATCGATCTTCCGTTTTCATTCTAAGGTCTCCAAGTATATCATTGATACTGCTTTCAAACTTCCTAAAATATTTTCCTTTCTTTTCGAAAATATTTATAACAGAATATTGATTTAAAAAATTTTGAATAATTTCTTTTAAAAGTCGTTTGACAATTTCTGAGTCTGTTTCTTTTTCTATTATGGCATATGCTAATAATGGTTGGGTATTGTCTTTATCTTCCCCTGATAGCGCTATCATCTCACAATAACAAACTAGCTTAAAAGAAGCTAATGAAACTACATTTATGTCATCTCCAAAAACCTCAGTTGTAAAACTTTCCAAAGCGGAAAGAAAACCAGCACGTAAATTTGGATCTAAAACGTCTGATGATGTGTAATAGAGAATCTCAAGAATATTACGGTTTCCGATATTGATGCCAACTTCTAAAACTGCCATAATATGAATGTTAGAATTATTCTTTTCAGTATTTTATAATCTTATTTATTTATTTTATAATTCTGAAAGTAATATATTGATTTTTTTTCTCTTTAATTTTATTTAATTTATATCTAATTGTTTTTTAAACGCACTGAAAGTATTACGAAGCAAAAAACTTACAGTTAAAGGTCCTACACCCCCTGGTACGGGTGTTATTGCTCCACACTTTTCAAAAACGCCTTTAAAATCAACATCCCCGACTAATTTGCCTTCAACTCTATTAATCCCTACATCGACAATGATAACATCATTTTTAATTTTTTCTTCAGTTATGAAATTTGGACGACCCACGGCCACAATCAATATATCTGCTTGTTTTATATAACGACCAATATCCCTTGTTGATGTATGGCAGATAGACGGTGTCGCGTTTCTCTTTAAAAACATAAATATTAACGGTTTTCCTACTAGATTAGATCTATTTATTATAGTGACATCTTTTCCTTTTATCTCAATATTGTAATTCTCTAACAGAGCAATAATGCCCTTAGGTGTACATGGCGCAAATTCCTCGTTGTAATCAAAGAGTTTACCTCTATTTATTGGATGAAATCCATCTACATCTTTAATTGGAGATATTTTTTCATGAAAATGAGGTATAAAGTCTCGAAGCTTCATTGGAAGAGGCAATTGTAATAATATGCCATGGATAGTATTATCATTATTTAGTATTTCTATTTCGTTTAATAACTCTGTCTTGTTTGTATCCTCACTGAGTTCAACCAGATGTGATTCAATACCAACTTTAGTACATGTTTTATGTTTAATATTCACATATACTTTTGATGCAGGGTCTTTTCCTAATAAAATAGTAGCTAATTTCGGTCGGGTTCCTATTTTTTTTACAATATCATCAATCTTAGCTTTTAATTTAAAATTTAATTTATCTGCTAATTTCTTTCCTTCAAGTATCTTTTCCATTATTAATAATTCACTAATTAAATTTGAGAGCTTTCTATAAAAAAGATTTAATATTTTGAATAAATATAAAAAGGAAAGAAAATGTTTTATAATCTTCTTTTTCGCCAAATATTAATACCTACTAAGGCAAGTGCTACAAGGATGATCAATATAATGACAAAGATTATCCAATCATACCACTCAAATTCCAACATGAATACTTTTTCTTCTAATAATTCTTCTCTTCCAAGCAATTTCAATGTCTCATAAGCAAAAAATGTATTAATTACTGAAGAAAATTTTTGATCGTATCCATCACTCTCATCGACAAAACCTCCGTCTTGAAAATTTTGGTGGTTCATAACCCATTGTGCTGTATCATCTTTATCCCCAAACTCATCCTCATCGATTAATGAGATTGCTTTTATACAAATATATGTACTGCTAAGCAATGCATATTCAGCATTGTGATCAGGTAAGTATCCCCCGTAATTATCTTCGTCATTTTCATCATCTACAAAAAATGAATTAAGATATTTAATTGTCAAATCTTCAGATGCTAATGAACCAAAATCATCATAAAAATCCATGATTAAAATTGCGTAGTAAGTATTAGTAATAGTTGAGGAAGAAGTACTATCACCACCATATCCCCCATCTGGATTACTACATGAGCTAATAAATGCTTTTGAATTTGGTATTGGTAGATCTAATAGATCTAAAATTTGTAAAGCAAAATAAGTTGAGATTAGATTAGATGAAGAAGATGTACTTGAACCAGAAAAACCACCATCAGCCTGTGCTGTACTATCAATATATGATTTGATTTGCAGTGCCAAAGCTCCAGCTATCTCGTAATCCATTTCTTCTAATGATTTTAAAATATAAAACGTATTATATATATCTATATTACCAGAAGTATATATAGAATTGAGTTTTTCTTCTAAATATTCTTGAAGATCTGAAGAATTGTAAGATTCCTCAACTTTTCCAAACAGATCTTTCTTTTCTAATAAATTGTATTCTCCAAGAATTTCTAGAGCATAAGCTGTTGCTTCATAAGACACATCATCGCCATCTTCGCGATATTCTTCGCGATCACAATTCGAAAATCCCTCATCATCAATATAAGTTTCTAAAAGGAAATCAGTTAAATAGGTTTTTCGTGTGCGAGCAAGAACAAAAGGAGATAAACTTAAAGATATAACAAGGAATAATATGAAAACTGTTAGGATTCGAAATTTTGAAGTTTTCAATTGATTTATTAACCTTAGTTTGATTTACTAAATTTAAATTTTTAAATTTAGCTTGAAATTAAAAATTAACGAAATTTAATGATTTTAGAACCATTTGCTTCATTATCTAAAGACATCTGAAATATCTCTATATAATACATTTGTGTTAGCTTGGAATTCTTCGTGAGTAATGAAAAGATTCTGGAAACTAGGAAGGCTTCCAAGGATAGATGCTCCATAAAAAACAGCATATTGGAGATTTTCTGGAATTAAAAATTTAATAATTTCATCGGATGCGTTAAATTCAGCCTTAAATTCTGTAGCAGTCATCGCTTCCTCCATAATTTTTTCCGAAGTCGTTGATATATCTGCCATTTGGATATTTTTCCCACAATAAGGACAAAATATTGAAGAATCATCTTTAATCCCCTTATTACAAAAAGGACAAATTCTTTTAGAGGAGGATATCATATCACCTGATCCACCTAAATCTATGGATAGCTGGGGCAATTTCATACTCGCCCCACATAATGGACATGATTCTTTTCCATCAGATAAGTCTACTAATGCTCCACATTTAGAACATGTATCTTGTATTTTTTGGGTTGTTTCGATTGCTTCGAGTCTGGTGTCGTAGCTTTCACTAAGAGTTGGTTGCCTTTGAGGTCTAGGAATATTCCCTAATTGGGGTAAAATTGTTATTACTTCTTGTTTTAATCGTTCTTCAAATCCGCTATACATAAGATTCCCGCCTGAAAGCACAATATGAGATAACAAGTCATACCAATAAGCGCTATCCATCATTTGTAAACAGTAAATTATCGCTTGTGGAATGTTCATCATATTATACCCGAGCATTCCCGGTTGAAACATAATTTCAGGAGCTTGATGCAAAATATTATTGGGAATTTGTTTAACAGAGCCATCTGGCATTGGGTATGTATAAGTATCCTTCGAGACTGGCGGATTGTTTGGATCTATTACGAAATAACAATTTTTTTCCTTTATTTCTTTTAAAATTTCGTCTGCTGCCGAAGATTCAATGTTGATTCCCTCTCTCATCATTAACGATTTTAAATTATGATTAACATCTATTCCAGCAAGATTTAACTTTTGAATAGCTTGATGATAAATTTGACCATTAACTATTGGAACAATCCAAGTTACCCCATCACCACTCTCTAAGACCAAGCCTGTTGTTATCCCGACAGAAAACATTGATAAAAATGGGGATTGCAACATTATTAAAGATCTAACTCTATGAGTTTCGAATAATACTCTTGCGATATATTCTTTAGTTTCTCTTGGCATAAATGGATGTTCAGCATACATAACGGGATAATTTGAAAGATTATCTATTCTAAGTAAAGTATAGAAAATGTAATTTAAAATCTCATAATATTCTTCCCAATCCATAATTACTCCTCTCTGTAAGGGATATTTCACTTTAAGAACGCCACGCATTTTCATAGCATCATTTCCAACATAGACGCTCCTTTGACCAACATCAACCATTACTGATTTATATTTTTCATAACCCGTGATACAAGGAAACACGAAACGGGGGGCGGGTTCACCAGCAAAACCGATTTTAACGTAAGCACTGCCAATATCAAGTATAATGGGTGTTCCTGGAAGAGGGAAAGCCATTCCGTTTACGGCCTCAATTTTTTTTATAATTTTTTTTGATCAAATCTTATTAAATCTTTATAATTCCTAAAATAATAACATTATTCATAATTAAATTTGTTTTACTTTTACAATTTAAAAATTATTTATAATTATTTGTTCTATTAAAATATAAATTATTCTTTTAAAAATTCTTATAGCTTCTTGAAGATATCTGGCTGTAGCACTAATCCAATCAACTTCCCATTATTATGAATAACTAGACGATATTGAAATTAAAACATATTTATTAGTTAATTTTAAAGCTCTCTCCAAGTCTCTTTTCAATTTTTTCAAGTTCAAATAGTAAATTATTGTAGGTGCTTAGTAATAACTTACCCCATTTATTTAATTTAATCCAACCCCCTCCTCCACTACCTCCTTTACCTGTAATTACAGGCGATAAACCCGTCCTTTTTTCAATTCTTTTTAAAATATTCCAAGCGTATTTATAAGAATAACCACATTCTTGAGCAGCGTGAGTCAAAGAGCCACCTTCAATTTTATTAATATTCTCTAATAATTTTGCCCAACCAGAACCCATAATATTCTTCTTTTTCTCAACATCCTTAAATTCCAGCCATACTTTTATTCCAAAACCTATTTTGGATTTTAAATCCTCAATATTGGGTTCTTTTGACATAATAATAATTATTTACGAAATTTATTAAATTTTATAAAGAAAAAACATTAAAATTAAGGTTCTTTTCATAAATAAAATGTTTTTTAGTAGTAGCAGTTCTGAAAAAAGAGGCAAAGAAGTATTAAAAAATTTATATTACTTCTCAGAAAATCAAATGTTAGACTGCAATCAATATTGCATTATTGATCAAGAAACTGACGAAATTGCATTATTCGACGCTGGAAATAGTCTATCATTCAAGTCATTGCTTGAAGGTATGAAAAAACAAAATATTAATTATAATAATATAACAAAAGTTTTTCTAACTCACGAACATATAGATCACGTAATTGGGTTGTATCCATTAATGGAAATTCTGAAAGACGAGCCTCCTGAAGTTTTTGCTTACGGAGAAACAGCAAAAATCTTATCTAAAGGAGATACATCCCAAATATGCCCTGGAAATCTTGGAATAAGCCCTAGTATTTTTAGAGTAAAAATTGTCCCTCTAAAAATAAATGATTTAACTAATTTGAAAGAGATTACAGTTTTTTCAGATTTTACATTTCAAATTTATTATACACCAGGACATTCATTAGGATCTATTTCCTACTATGAATCTTCAAAAAAAATTTTAATTTCAGGAGATTTGGTTTTTACAGGCGGAAGTTTTGGAAGATATGATTTTCCTGGAGGATCTTTAAAAAAGCTTCAAAATTCCATAAAATTTGTAAATGATCTCGACGTTAAATATCTCCTTCCTGGTCATATGGGTGTTAGTAATGATGGAAATCGACAAATAGAGTTTTCTTTAAGGATGGTATTATCAATAGGAAGCCAAATTTTTTGAAAATTTCAAATTATAAAATTTGCTATTTTTAGAATCAATTTCATTACAATATCTAATCATACTATTTAAGGTATAACAAGCTTTAAATAGCCGATTTATAATTATTTTAAATAATACTGTTATTTAAATAAAAAGTATAAAAAAAAAACAAAACATGTGATTTAAATGTCTTCAGAAAAAAAGAAAAAAGCCACAAAGCCAATTACAGAAATTAAATTAAGATCTTATCCAAAAATAATTTTCCTTTGGCCTCTATTATTAACTTCAGCAATTTTATGGCCTATTCAATTTGGTATCGGCGAACAACCAGCACAATGGTTAGGTATTTTCTGGCTTATTGTATTGTTTTGCAATCTATTCGTTATAGCATTTGACTTTGGTTCTGCTAAATTCTTTATTCTAATTTTGGCAATTGTAATTTTTATATTATTGCTAATATTTTGGATTATACCAACTTATGGTATACCAACATTAGCAGATATAACTTGGAATCCTGGTCTTACAGCAAATTTCTACATGGCTATGACACTTATGTTGTTGCTTATTCTATTTTTTGTCTGGCTTGCTGCTCTATTCGATTATTGGCTAGTTGAACGTAATGAGCTCTACCATAAGAAAGGAATATTCGCTGCTGCTGAACGATTTCCTGTAAAGAGTCTTCGTCTTAAAAAGGAAATTCCTGATGTATTTGAATTCTTCATTTTAAGAGCTGGTTCGATAACATTAATGCCGGGAAGAGCAGATGAAGTAATCTCCTTGCACACAGTACTCAATGTTAACAAAAAAGCAGAACAAATTGACTACCTCTTAAGCCATATCGCAGTAGAACCTGACGAAATTGATTAAATTTAATTTTTTTTTTTTCTTTTATTCTATTGTTTTTTACTTCCTTAATTACACAACGGGAGCCAAGATTAAAGACGAGAAATGACTTTAATAAATCTAAATGAATAATTATGTTTTAAGAAATTAAGTGAAGTTCAGAAAATAAACTTTCCACACGGATATAGTCTCATACAAAAAATACTTATTATGGTAAATAATATCTATTTTAATAATGTTTGATGTGGAAGAATTTGAAGAGTATCCCTCACTTAGAAACATTGTTGAAAAAATTAATAAAATTTATTCTAGGCAAAAAATTGAAAAAGTTGCAAGATTGATTGATGATCTTGAAAATCTCTTAGAAAATTCAGATCTTGCTGTTTCAATAACGTATATTTTAAGTATAATTGCTGAAAACAATGTTGATTTAATTAAAGAATGTTTAATTGAGAAAATCAAACCATTTATTCGTTCTAGCAATGTGAAATTGAAAATTAATTCTATTATAATTTTAGGTTTCTTCTTACTTAGAAATTCTAACTATATCGAAAAAAATTTTCCTGACTTTGTTAATCTTTTAAATAATAAAGTGGAAGACGTGAGGGATAATGCTCATTACTTTTTGCAAGAATTTATTAAAATCAGTCCGAATTTAATGAAATCTTATGGTAATGTTATTTTAAATGCTCTATCTTTTGAAACTAAACGAGAAAATATCTTTTCATTATTAAATTTTCTTGATTACATTGAAATTAAAAGTTTAGATTTTGAACAACTCTATAAATTCAGAAATTTTTCAAAATCTTTAACGCTAACTTATTTAAAAGATAAAACTTCTGAAATTCTTTTAAAAATAATTGATCTGTGGAAAAAATTTTTTCCTTCCTTGAAAATTGTTAATTTCCAATATCTAAAGGGTGACGAATTAATAAAATATATGGATGACTTGTTTTTAATGAAAAGATACGATTTATCAAAAAAGGAGTCCTCTCAATTAAAAGATAGGATTTCAAAAATTAAAAAATCTCGATTCAAAGATAAGGAAATTTATTTCTATATTAACCATGAGAACAAAAATATTATTAGTTTCTACGAATTGGAGAAAGAAAAACTTCTTAAAGTTTTTAATAAAAAAAGTAAAATTTCAAATCGTAAATTAGCAGAAATATTCTCTCAAATAATTGAAAGTAATAACGAATTAAAAATATTAATTAATACATTAATTAAATTAGGACATATTAACGGGTATTTCTCAAAACTGGGATTTTTTTATCCTTATAATTATTTGAAATCTGAAATAGATGATGATGTTCAAAAAAGAGGTATTGTTAATATAGAAAACAAATATGATTTTTTACCTCCTGATCTCGTTCATAATATTATTTTAGACACGAAACAAGACTTTTTATTAAGTAAAAATGGAAACACATATTATTCTTTAAAAAAAATAAAAGATAATATAGCATCAACCGCAGCAAAATATAATATTGTCAATTTAAAAGAATATAGAGAAAAATTAAATGAAGATCATTTTATTTTATTGATAAAAAATTTACCTGAAGAATATTTAACTAATTTTCGTAAAGAAACTGTTTGGTTAACAAATATAGGAAAAATTAAAATTGAAAACGAGATTGAAAATTCAAAAATAGTAGGATTTTTTGATTTAAATAAAATATCAAAGAAGTTAAAGATCCATAAAATCTTAATAATGGATGTTTTGGAATATATTATTGATCTTAGAAGCGGATTCTGGGATAAAAATAAAGAGATTTTTTATTATTCCAAACTTATAAAAAAAAAAATTGATAAGATTAATTTAATTTCAAATGAAGCCGAAAAAATTGATCTAATTGCAAAAGAGCTTAACATAGAAAAAAACCTAATATTAACAAAGATTGCCGAAAATTATAAATCAATTGGAAATGAGATAAAAAAACAAGATCAAATAAAAATAAGCGAATACCTTGAAAAATTAGGAATGGAATACGATAGTTTCTTCGAATTCATGAATGAATTGGATATAAATTTTTTAAAAAAGGACGATATTTTAATCTTGAATCAAAGGAAAATCGAAATGGCTAAAAATGATATAAGATTGAAATTAATTGAAAATTCTAAATCCATGAATCACATTTCTCTGGGAAATTTCGATATAAAATCAGAACTAATTGAAAATTTAATAAAGGAATTAGAGAAAGATGGTAAATTAAAAGGGATCTTTTACGATAATGGTGAAGAAATTGTATTTTATACAGAAAAAGGTATCCGTAATTTAATGCTTGAAAATAATTTTCTTTTTTCGTTTAGTGATTTATTTTATGGTAAAGAATTATCTCCTAATGAGATCGAACTTTTAAAAGAAATTTTTTTTGAATTAGTCAAAAAAAAGAAATTAAGAGGAGTTTTTGACGAAGAGACCCTTACATTTTCAAGCGATGATATTTTATTTGCTAAAGATTATAACACATATCTGCATGAATTTGAGAAGAGAATAAACAAATATATTCAAAAATTTAAATTTGAATTTCAAAAAATAAAAAAAATTTTAATAAAGCGGAATGAAACAATATTTCCTCAGGAGATTAAAATAGTAAAGGATTCAATTGATAAAATAAACGAAAAGTATGTATTTTGGAGAGATGGTTTAGAAAGTTTTATTAAACGGGTTAATAAGAAATTATTAGCCGATCAAGGATTTACTGTGAGAAAATATAAAAAACTTTCAAAAGACTTGGAAGCTTTTAAAGATAAAGATGAAGTCAAATCCTTTGAAGAAGATCCTGCTATGTATGAACTTTTGGAGGATTTTAGATCTTGGGTAAGGCTATTTAACGAGATTGAATCAAAATACCCAAACATTATTTTTTATCAAAAAAGATTGATTAAAAATCCAGAAGATAACGAATCAGAAACAAACCTTAATGAATTATTAATCAGTCTAAAGTTAATTTAATCAAAAATAATATAGATTATTTAGCTTTTATCTATTCTTTGTTCTATCAATCAGAGAAATAAATTCTTCTATATTTATTTTTTCACTATTTCTAATTTTATAATTTTTGGGCTTAACTGCACCATTTGCTTCGAGAATTCCCTCTTCCTGGAGATAATTTAAAGACCTCCATATAAAATTGATCTTAGAACGATCAGAAGATTTAATATTATAACATCTTCTTATTCGTTTACAATTTACAATATAAATATTATTATCTATTAATTTATTGATCGCGTCAAGCGTTTCGCGCAAATTCTTTAAAAAAAAATCCATTTTTAATTAATATGCCTCTTAAAATGAATAAATTGATAAAAATAAATCCCTTTGCTTTTTAAAAGAAAATATTAAGTTTATTATTGCAATCGATTATTTGAGTATATAAAAAAAATTATATTTACGAGTTTATAAATTTATTTTTTTTAGAAAAATTATCAGAAAACTATATTTAAAACAAAATTTGGCTTTGTAAATAACATTCTGTAAAGTTTTCTATATGATTTTTAATGAGATGTGGAAGATTTTCATATTTTAACTAAAATAAAGGTACTTTTTTTTACATACAAAGAAATCCATCTTAATATTAATGTGTTAATAAAACTATTGGAACATCATTAATGACGAAATACTCTTTTCCCACAAAAAACAAGTGCAACGCCTAATTCGTCAGCTCTTTTTATAATTTCGTCATCTCTAATTGAACCTCCAGGATTAATAATCGCTTTCGCTCCTAGTTCTACAGCAGCTTCCAAACCATCTGGAAATGGAAAAAAAGAATCAGTTCCCATTACGGAATCTTTTAATTTTGCCTCATGTCCAAATTCTTTTGCTTTTTGGGCAGCTAATTTTACAACATGAACACGGCTTTGTTGTCCAGCACCGATTCCTATCGTATACATCCCATTATCGTAGATTTGGGCAAAACATGCCGAATTTGATTTCGCCCATTTAGAAACTTTATATGCAAAAATCAAAGCATTTTTTTCTATCTCGCTTACTTGCTTTTTACTAACAACTTTCCATTCCTTAATCACTGGTTTAGAATCATATTCTTGAACTACAGCTCCACCCAAAACACTACGAATCTCGAAATTCATATAAAGCTCTTCTCTTTTATCAAGTAAATCGCCATATTCTAAAATTATCATATTTTTTTTCTTTTTCAATAATTCGAGTGCATCTGGTTTAAATTTTGGTGCCATTATCACCTCGACAAAGATTTTTTCTTTAATTATGAAATCTGCAACTTCTTTGGTAAATTCTTTATTAACTCCCCATATTCCTCCAAATGCAGATAATGGATCTGTACTAAATGCTTTTTTAACGGATGTTAATTGGTCTTTTCTATCAATAGCAATGCCATTGGGAGATGTATGTTTCAGAATAGCAGTAACATAATTTTTTTTTCCAAAATCTAATAGAATTTGCATACATGAATCGATATCGAGGTAATTATTGAAAGAAATTTGCTTTCCACTTAATTGCTTTAAATCGTGTAAACCATATTTAGCAGAAAGATCTTTATAATATGCTGCCATTTGGTCCCAGTTTTCTCCATATCTGCAATCTTGGACTTTTTCATAGATCTTATACATTTTATCTCCCATTTTTACATCAGGATTATAATATTGCTGCAGATAATTCGCTATTGCTAAGTTATAATCAGCCATAATTGCAAATACTTCTTGAGCTAACATGGCTCTAGTTTTTTCCGTTATTGCCCCTTTATTCTTTCTCATCTCAGCTATTATTTCGTCATAATATTCAGAGCTAGGAATCACTATCACATCCGGAAAATTCTTTGCAGCCGATCTAATCATCGTTGGACCGCCTATGTCAATCATTTCTAATGCTTCTTCTAAAGTGATATTCGGTTTCTCAATGGCTTCTTTAAATTGATATAAATTACACACAACCATATCTATGGAACGAATATGAAATCTTTCTGCATCTTCTATATCTTTTTGAACATTTCGACGATATAAAATTCCTCCTTCTATTTTTGGATGTAAAGTTTTCACTCGGCCATTAAACAGCTCAGGGGAATTTGTATATTCTGATATTTTTACGTATTTTATTCCGTTTTCTTCTAAGAATCTACCAGTCCCTCCTGTTGAAAGTATTTCAACTCCATAATCTTCAACCAAAATTTTTACAAAATCCAATAGGTCGCTCTTATCAAATACACTTATGATTGCTCTTTCAATTTTCTTCATAAAAAATCAGCTTCGTTTTAAATTTCAATAAAGATCTGGTATTATGTAATGTAATGTTTAATATCGTTAATAATTTATTAATGAATATTTAATAATCAGAAATAGCAAACATATGACAAATAATTTATCTTTAAAAAGAGAAAATTATTTTATTGCAAAATAAGACACCTAGAACCGCCCAAAAAGATCATGAGGTCCTTGCTCTTTTTGACCAACAACAGTTACAATTCCCATTTTAACATTTTTCATTTCTTCTATACTTCGTGCTCCTGCATATACCATGCCATTTCTTAAACCTTCTTCCAATGAAGATAAAACAGCAGATAGATCACCAACATAAGGTAAATATCCAGAAATTCCTTCTGCTAAAGTCTTTGAAATTTCACCATAACGATCAGATATAAAATTACCTACAGATCTAGCCTCTTTGCTCCCCATTCCTCGATAAACTTTTACTTTTCTACCTTGAATAGTGTCGATAAATCCTGGACTTTCAGTACATCCGGCGAAAAAATGTCCAGACATTATAAGTTCTGCTCCAGCTGCAAAGGCTTTTGGCAAATCACCTGGATTTTTAAAACCGCCATCTGCTATTAATCCAATTTTAGGATTATAATCAGCTATTGCATCTGCAACTTGAGCTGTGGCATAAAAAGTTGGCGCACCTACTCCAGTTTGAATGGATGTAGTACAAATACTACCGCTGCCCATTCCAACCTTTAATCCCATAAATTTTTCCGCATGATAATCACACTTGGTTATAATGAACTCCGCAGCTTCATAAGTTCCAATGTTGCCGATTACAAAATCCGCATCTAACAAGTCCATTAATTTTCTTGTCCCCTCTATATCTTCTTTTTTGTAAAAATCCGCAACATCTATAAAGAAAAGATCCACAAATTTATCAATTTCTTTAAGGGAATTTATAGCTTCAGTAGATTCAGGATATTTTGGGCTTATTGCCAGGGCACATAATAATCTCCCTTCTTCGTCTATTGATGCTAAGGGAAATTCAGGTTTTAAATCTTTTCTAGTAATCAGCCCTTTTAATTGGTCATCTTCGATAATTGGCAATTTTTCTATTCTGTATTCAAATAATTTGTTCATAGCTTCTTCTCGAGATGCTCCTGGTTTAATAGAAACAACATCCTTGGACATATAATCTTTGACCAATTTTTTGCATTCTTCTTCTGAATACGGAATATCTCTTTTAGTAAAAATACCGCAAACTTTGTTGTCATCATTAACAACAACAAGTCCGCTAATATTATATGATTCCATGAAATTTTTTGCTTTGGATACACGATCATCAGGAGATATTGTTGCGACATCATCTATTACAAAGGATCGTGCTCTTTTTACATGTCGAACCATCTTCAATTGTTTTTCATAAGAACAATTACGGTGGAGTACACCTAGTCCACCGAATAACGCCATTTTAATAGCCATCTCTTCTTCAGTCACCGTGTCCATCGCAGCAGAAATTATTGGTAGATTAAAATTGTATTTTCCAAGTTTCGAAGATATATCAACCTCATTTGGATTAAAATAAGTATATCCTGGTAGAATTAACGCATCATCAAAAGTTGCTATAATATCATTATAATGGATTTTTTTACGATAATAATCGGTCATCTTATGATCACTGTTTATTTTTTTGTTAATTTTTTTATTTAATTTTTGGATATAAAGATAATTCTCTTTATAAAACTTTATTACTAGTACTTACATATGAAGTAAATTTTTCCTAGGTAAATTTTGAATTCTGGGGTCGTTAATAAAAGAATCTAATGTTTTTATAAACATATCTCTGTCTTCTTTGATGTTTGACGATTCAAGCTCGCAATAATTAGAGATATGGTCGTTATATACTTGAGAAGTCACATTATCTCCTAAATTAGCAATAATATCCCTCTCCTCTTTTAAATTATCAACAGGTTTCAACATTTTAAATTCCCCTGATTTCCATTCGTTCCAAAGTGGAGTATTTGGCAAAATATTTAAAGTCCTGAATCGAAATATTGTTGGATTAATCTCAGTCAGAACCCTTGCAGTTTCTCTAACGTGTTCTTCAGAATATTTGTAGCTACCTAAACCAAGGATTATATATAAGCTTAATTTTATTCCAGCATTCAAAAGGTTTTTACCAGATTTAATCATAGATTCTGCATTTGTCCCCTTTTTCATAATTCTTAATATTTTACTACTTCCACTTTCTAATCCCATGTATACAATATCTAATCCTGCAGCTGCTAATTGCTTTAATTCCCAATCAGTTTTTCTTAAAATATCTAATGCTTTAGCATAACTACTAACCCTTGGAATATTTTTAAGCTTTTGTCTGATATATTCTATGATTTCAACAAGATATTCCGTAGGAGCAGAGGTTGGGTTACCTCCTGCTAAAAAAACGGGAAATCCATGATAATTTCTTTCAGAATAATAATCTATGTTCATTTTTACATCTTCTAAAGGTCGTATCGTATAATCTTGAATACCCCCATACATTCCTTTGTAAGTCCCACAAAATTTGCATTTATTCCAAGAACACCCTCCAGTGACGGGTATCAAAATAGAATATGCTTCAATCGGAGGTCTTATTACAATTTTTTCAGCTGGAAGTTTTACGACCATGAGATATCATTTAATGGTATACACTTATATGTATATAATAGAGAGCCCTAAAATTTAGATTTTCGCATTATACATAATAATAATTTTATTTAACTAAGAATTATTTACTTTTTCAAGATTACAATATACTAAAAATTAAAATTCTGGAAGAGGGAGAGAGTCGTGCCATATATCCCGGAAGAAAAAGTGAGCTATGCTTTTAAGATCGTGATTTTAGGTGCCCCTGGAGTTGGCAAGACTTGTCTTTTTAACAGATTTTGTTTCAATTCCTTTAAAATGAATACGGATATGACAATAGGAATTAATTTTCATTCAACTTATCTAAGAATAAAATTTAAAGATGGAACAAAAGATGAGACCTTTGTTGTAAATTCCATATTTGATTTTGGTGGTCAAGAACGTTTTAAACCATTAATCCCGAAATTTATTGATGGTGCAAATGGAGCACTAATATTATTTGACTCAGTAAATTTTTCTTCTTTTCAACAATTAGATTTTTGGTACGATAAATTGATTGAGAACTCCGAGAAATCAATACCAAAAATTTTAGTTGGAAGTAAAAGGGATTTATTAAAAAAAACACCTAAAGCTGAATCAGTTCGTCAAGATTTAATAGAAGATTATGTCAAAGAAAAGCAGCTTGATGGCTTTTTAAGAACTTCTGCCCTTGAAAATTATAATATATTAGAAGTTTTCAAAGAACTTACTAATTTAATGTTAAAAAGACATCAAGTTGACGCAGCTGTAATTTAATGAATATTTTAAATATTACGCATATAAATATAATCGGCAAATTCATTAAAGAAGACTTTCTGCTCTTTATTAAGGTCTGGATAAATATCCTTTAGAGAATTTTTTGCTTGTTCAACTAAATTCTTAGAGAAGTGTTCTGCTATTACTAAAGCATTTGTTTGTGTAAAAATATTTTGAACCTGCCGCATATCATTATTACTTATTTTTGGTTTTCGATAAATTTCATTTAATATTCTTGATTGATCTTCATCAGTATTTTGTACAGCTATAATGTATATGAATTTTTTTTTCTTTCCTAAAATATCTTTTCCCACATCGAGGATATCATCTCTAATAGCAAAAGCTTGACCAATTTTAAGCATTGCTTCACTTAGAGGTTTAATTTGATAATATACATTCCCTCTAGCTAAAATTGCTCCTATTTTAGTTGAGATCTCAAATAATCTTGCTCGCTGTAATTCAGCTATATTTAGATATTGTTCCAAACTCATAGTCATATTATTATATTCCATGTATTCTTCAATAATCGATCCTCTAATTAAGTAATCAATAGCTTCAGAATATTCATTAATTGCTAGCAATTTTAGCTGTTCAGGAAATTTTGAAGTTCTTATTACATTTAATCCTAAAAGATAGCCAAAAGAACCTCCTAAAACACTCATATCCCTTCCATATAGTTTAATTAACTCATCTTTATCAGGAATATCTATTGATTTGTAGATTTTACTTATTTCATTTCTTAATTGAACATGGAAAGTAGGTTTGCCTCTCCTTGTATCATCATTATCAATAAGATCGTCATGGATTAAATGTCCGCTATGTAGCAATTCAACCGATATTGAGACCTTTCGAATTTCATCTATTTGTTCTTCTAAATACAAAGGATTGATTATACCGCTAAAAGCAGCTATCAATAATATAGGATGAAGCCTTTTTGCTTTACTTTTTTTGGGGGCTATAAATTCTCTTAGTTGGCTATTGAAATCAGCAAATAAGATCTCTTTTTCTGTTTTATTAAGTTCATCAAAGAATTTTTCTAGTTCCTCATTAACAGCTTTACTTTCATTCTTAAGAAATTCCTCAATCATTTCTATATCATCAAATTGCCAATAATCTTAATAAAAATAATTAAAATTTGTTTTCTCAAAAAACCTTAATTATATTATTATCTCCCTTTATTATTATATCTTAATTTTGTTAATCTCAAATAAATTTAATGGTGGATATATATGAAATTAGCAGTAATTTCAGATACTCATGACCATCGTGATAATATATTAAAAGCTGTTTCTATTATGAACAAAGAGAATATCGAAGCTTTAATTCATTGTGGAGATTATTGCAGTCCATTCATAAAAAGATGGTTTGATGGTTTGAATGAACAAATTAAAAAGAATTTTTTTGGTGTATTTGGAAATAACGATGGAGATCATGAGTTTTTAAGAAAAAATTTAGGACAAATATGCAGCCTAGTAGAAGGATCAATAGAAATAATAAGGGAATTTGATGGCAAAAAAATATTCGCATCACATATGCCAACCCAAAAATTAATTGAATCTTTAGCTAATTCCAGTAGTTTTGACATAGTCTTATCAGGACACACTCATGCTGTTGAAAATAAGAAAAATTACAATGGTGTATTAATAGTAAATCCAGGTGAAGCATGTGGATATTTAACGGGAACTAGTACTTTTGCTATTATTGACACGAATAAAATGGAAGCCGAGATTATTGAATTATAAGTTTAAATTAACTTCTTTTTTTTCCAATTTTAATAACTTTTTTGTAATATTGAGTTTTTTAATTATTATGACTTTACCATTAGACAGTATTACTGTCTTAGATTTATCACGAATGCTTCCTGGTCCTTATTGTAGCATGATTTTAGCAGATTTAGGGGCAAATGTTATCCGTGTCGAAGATCCTAAATATCCTTATGCGAATCCAATGCCTTTTTTTCAAAAGGGACGATATCGAGAAAGCGCATTCAATTCTATTATTATGAGAAATAAAAAATCAATTACTCTAAATTTGAAAAAAGATAAAGCAAGAGAAATATTTTACGAATTAGTCAGACGTGCTGATGTTGTTCTTGACACTTTTCGGCCAAAAGTGCCAAATAAATTAAAGATTGATTATGAAATCCTTGCTTCTATAAATCCTTCAATAATTTGTTGTTCTTTAACAGGATACGGTCAATATGGTCCATACGAACAATTAGCGGGGCACGATTTGAATTATATAGCTTTGTGCGGAATCTTAAACTTAAACAAAGAAAGACTCATTTTTGGTCAAAAAGATCAAGAACGAAAACCATTAGTTCCTGGAGTCCAAGTAGCTGATATTGGTGGGGGCTTAGTTAGCGCCATCGGAATACTCGGTGCAATAATTGAAAGAGAAAAAAATCCTGAGAGAAGAGGTCAATATCTTGATATTTCAATGACAGATTCGGTTTTTTCTTTCATGCCCATGGCAGCAGCTTTCCATTTTTCAAAAAATTTAAATAATGGAATAACTGAACCACGAAATCCACTACATGGAGATTTCCCATTTTATTCGGTCTATAAGACTAAGGATAAAAAATATTTATCTGTTGGGGTTATTGAAGTGAAATTCTGGCGTGAATTATGCAACGGAATTGGTCGTGAGGATTTAATATTAAAAGGAAACGCAAAGGGCAAGGAAAAAGAGTATGCTTTTGAAGAAATTCAAAAAGAATTTTTAAAGAAAAATCAAGAAGAATGGGTTGAGATATTTAAAAATTACGACACATGTATAATGCCCGTAAAATCCTTCGCTGAAGCATGTGAAGATCCTCAAATTAAAGCACGTAATATGGTTGTTAAATTAAAACATCCAAAATTCGGTGAAGTTCAAAATGTAGCTTCACCAATCAAAATGTCGAGAACACCACTAACAATAAGAAGTCTTGCTCCAATAATGGGGCAGCATACAGAAGAGATTCTGAAAAGCCTAAATTATTCAGACGAAGATATTCGTCAATTTAAAAGAAAAGGTATAATTTGAAAAATTTACATTATTCACATTCTCTATTTTTTTTCCGATCAATAAAAATTAGATACAATAATTTTTTTTAAGAGTATATTTATATTATTCTAAGAATTAATCTCATAAAGAGATAATAAGGTAGAATTAATGTTAAAAAAATTTAAAAAAAAAAAAGAAGAGAAAGAAAAACAACAAAAATCTGTTAAGAACGAGATAGAAAAAGAACTAGATAATTCTAAAGAAGAAGTTAAGGAGGAGCAGAAAAAGAAAAAAGATGAAAAACCCATAATTATTAAAGCGGAGGCTTATAAAACGATAATATTATATGCAAGTCGTTTTGCAAATAAATCAATCCCTTCTGAGCAATGGAAAGAAATTTATGGAATCTTAATTGGTTATTCTGATGATGATTTCGTATATATCGAAAAAGCTGAGGCTTTAACGTATGGTCATGCAACTGACGTTAAATTAGATGAACAACATTATGGGTTTATAGAAGAAATACAGAATAAATTAGACAAAGACAAAACTACGAAAGGATATTATATGATTGGATGGTTTCACTCTCATCCTGGGTTAGGATTATTTTTTTCTTATATTGATCTTATCAATCAATTAGGATTTCAAGCAAGAAATGAAGATTTTTGTGGATTAGTTTTTGATCATACCCTTCTTGGAAAAAAGAAGCAAGAAAAAGTAAAAGGTACAGAACATAAGATTACTAAATATGACACTGGGTTTGAAATTTATCGAATGACTGATATAAATATGGATGTTAATCATCCTAAATTTGATAACAATTATCATAAAGTAGATTATATTATTGATGGGCTTAATAAATTCTTTTTTGCTAATGTGTTATCCGAACTTTCAGCATTAGTATCAGCAGGAAAACCATTACAATCTGCTTATGGTGAAGAATACGAACTTGAATCTTCATATCAAGAACCTTCAGAAGTAATAGAACGGCAAGAAATCAAAGAATCCACTAAAGAAAAAATAGATCATATTTCAGAAGTATTATTAAAGGAGATCCCTCTATCTGAAGACATTAAATTTGATGTAGATGATTTCTTTTATGGTGATTTAGATAAGAAAAGAAAAGAAACCGCGTCAGTAAAAGAAGCCGCTGAACAATCTATTTTTGAGGGTAATCAAGCATTTAAACAAAAAGATGCGTTTATGGGTGTTGAAAAATATCGTGAAGGAATTTATAAGTACAAGATGCTTAACGATTATGATCGAGTTCTAGAATTATTGAAAAACTTATCAGAACATTGTATTCTAACAAATCATAATGTATTAGCCGAAGAATTTGTTGAAGAATTATACAATATATCAGTTAAACGAGATCATTTGTTTTATAAAGGTGAAGCAAATTATTTAATTGGGTATTTGATGATTAAGAAGGAAGATGATGAATTCTTTGAAGAAGCTTTAAAAAAAATTCAACAAGCTTCAATTGATTACGAAAATGCTGGTGATTTCGCAGGAGCGGGTTTGTGTTATAATAAAATCGGAACAATTTATCAGTCAAGATTAAATCAAATATACAATGCAGCACTTTTTTATGAACAAGCGATTAGAAGTCTTAATGAAGCAATTTTGAGAGGTCATCCTTTAAGAAAATCCTTATGGAGTAAACCTGAATCACTCTCTCAAAAAATTTTAGAACTCAAGGATATAGTTGAAGAATTAATTTCGAGAATTGAAGATCCAGAAGAACAAGAAAAAATTAAAAAAGACCTTAATTCAGTGCAGTTAAATTTTTAAGCTAAAAACTAATTTTTATTTTCCAAATCTCAATATCATAAAAATTAAATTTTAAGGTATATTATTTTCCTTACTCTTTTTTATGGTGAATTCACGATACCCAGAAGGAAGCAAAAAATAAAATATTCTCGAAAAATTGCGTGCAAGCATCTCACTCCAAAAGGAGATATCTCTAATAGCCTTCAACCTTTATGCTATTGTCCTGAAAGAGAACTGATCATTGCCCCACGCGCATATGTTTGTCAAGTATGTTATTTGTATGATCCTAAATCAAACGTAGTTATATCGGAAATTTATGAAGAATCCAAAAAAATCGCAGAGAAGAAAATTAAAGAAGAATTAGAAGAATTTGAAATTGAAGAAATAGTAAAAGAAGAAGATATCGATCTTTCCATTGACGAATTTGAAGAAGAGGAGGAAGAAATTCCTCTCAAATTTGAAAAGAGAAAAGTAGGAAAGGAAGCTTTAGAAGAAGGAGAAGATTTCGCAGGAGTAGAATGTCCTTTCTGTGGTGAATTATATGATGACCTTGCCAGTCATATTCAAGATTGCGAGCTTGCTCCTGACGATGCGAGCCTAGATGATATTTTACCTTTAAAACCTAAAAAGAAGAGAAAGCGTAGAACAGCTAAAGAAAAACCAGCAAAAGCGAAACAAAGTAAAGCAGAAGAAAAAATAATAGCAGAGGGAAAAAAGAAATGTCCTTACTGTGGAAAAGAATTTGTTAGGCTTGGTCGTCATTTAAATTCTTGTAAAAAAAAACCTAAAGATACTAAGTAATAAAAAATTATTTATTTGAAATGACAAATACACGGCACCAAGATCATATTTATTATTGTAAACCGGTGTTTAGGCCTCCAAGCGAAGCCCTTTCTTTACTGATTCAACTTACTGAGGGTTGTACGTTTAATTGTAACTTTTGTGTATCAAATCTTGGAAAAGATTTTATTGTTAGGGACATTGATGCTGTAAAAAATGATTTAGGTGTAGCAAAAAAAATCTATGGATCAAATGTGAAAAGAATTTTCTTTCTAAATGGAAATGCTATGGTCACACCAACTAAAAAATTGTTAGAAATAATAAAATATGCAAATAATTTATTTCCAAATTTAGAGAGATGCGCAGTATATGCCCATGCAAATGATATTATAAGAAAATCTGATGAGCAATTGAAAGCTTTATCAGACGCAGGACTTAAAATTGCTTATGTAGGCTTTGAATCTGGACATGATAAACTATTAAAAGACGTCAATAAACATGCGACAAAATTAGATTATATTGAAGCATCAAAAAAATTAATGAACGCAAATATTACGTTATCTGCAACACTTATAAGCGGTTTAGGTGGAGCTAACAATAAAGAACTCTCCCAGAAGCATGCAATAGAATCCGCGGATTTAATTAATAAAATTTGCCCTTACGATGATCGAATTTGGTATGTTGCCTTTTTAACTCTAATGATCCCTCCAGGGACTAAAATTTTTAAAAGAAAGGTAAACGGTAAATTTCAAGAGATGAATTCTTTTGAAATTTTACAAGAATTAAAATTGTTCGTGGAAAAAATAAAATTCCATAACGAAAGCGCTAACTGTGTGTTCAGAAGTAATCATGCTAGCAATTATTTACCAATTAAAGGAATTTTAGATCGTGACAAAGATAAAATCATCTCAACTATAAATTATGGTCTTGCTCACACGGAAATATTAAGACCAGAATTTTATAGAGGCTTGTAAACTTTTTTATTCAGTTATTTCAATGTAAATCTGCGCAATTAAAAGGTTTTATAAAAATTTAATTTAAATTATATAATAATAGTAATTATGAAATTAAGTTTAATAAATGGTTCACCAAGGAAGAATCGTAGCTGTAATTATTTAATTGATAAAGCGATTGAAGGAATTAAGTCTGTTTCTGATGATTTTGTAATTAATAAAATTCAAATAGCGGATTATAACATATCTCCATGTAATGGATGCGATCAATGTTTAAGACCTCCTAATAATTGTCCACTTGCGGAAGAGGATGATATAAAAAAGCTGGAAGAATTGATCTTAGGTTCATCCGCGATGTTAATAGCTGCTCCAAATTATTTCGGTTCGGTTAGTTCTCAAATAAAAACATTTATCGACCGTTCAAGACCTTGGAAAATGAAAAATTATTTATTGCAAGATGTTATTTTTGCACCCCTAGCTTCTACAGGTCTTAGAAATGGCGGAGAGGGTGTTATTTCGGATTTAATAAATTTTGCTATAATTCATGGAATGATTATAGTAGGAAATACTTTCGGAAGTCCTGTTCTTGAAGGAAATATCCCAATTACTAGCCTACAGAAATTTAATTTAAAAGAGTTCATAGGTAAAGGAGAAGTTGATGAATTAGCTGGATTAATTGCTAAAGATCTAGGAAAAAGAGTTGCTAAATTATTATTAAAAATAAAGAAATAAAAAAAATTTAAAAAATATTAAAAATTAGAGCTTATCAGCTTCTTTTTTATCATTCATCGTTCTTTTTTTTTCCAAATGTTCAATTTTAGTTGATTTTTTCTCTGAATCATCAGTTTCTTCTTCTTTTGTAAAAACACTAACATATTTCTCTCCAGGCCATTTTATGTTAATTATAATACCACATATTACTAATACACAAAAAATCACAACATATATTGTAATATTTTCTGAGGGAAAAAATTGCAGTAAAAAATCAATCCAAAGAACCATAACCAGACCTATTGGATAAACTATCGGTTTAAAAATTGTCAAAAGCCATTCCATAATATCTGCAATTAATTGCCAAAAGGGAATCCTTTCAAATTCTTGGAATATCATTAATAACACCCCTATTTTTATTTACCTCTTTTAAATTTTATTTTATCTCGATTTATTATAAAATCTATTAGATCATATGCCTTCAGAATTACAGTCAGAAAATAGATTCCCATATATGTTAGAATCATTTGTTGTAGATTTATTTCGACGATTCCAAGATCAACTATGTTTAATTCTATTTCAAGGGCTCCCGAAAATTTATAGGACCATAAATAGAAACAATTCAAGATTATCTGTATTAATGAAAAAACACCTCTCCTTATAGATTGAGAAGGTGAAGAATATGCAAAAAATGCGGTTGCGCTAATAAGTAGCCCAAATGCAAGTATATAAAATAATATTTGGGCATATTGATCTTTGTATAGATCTAATTCTATACCCTCAATTTCTAAGTTCATTATCCAACTAAAAGTAAGATATGGAATAATTATAGTTATAACAATATACATTCCTGCGAAAAGTGCTCCACGTACCATATTTTTAATAGCAGCATTTTCCATTTTTTTTTTAACTTTTTCTTTTGTAAAACTCATTTTATAAATCACCTACGGCTTTGGAATTTCTCCTACTTTATATTTCTTAATTTCAACTTTAAATTCGATTAAATTTAAGGAATATTTCCCTTTAATTACAATATCCCGTGCTATAAATTCTAACCATGGATCTTTTGTTATATCTAAAGTGTTATTAATCTCTGTTACATTAGCCTTTATATCGGACCTTTCAATTTTTATGGCATCTCTTAATGTCAGACCATTCTCAACAGTTCCAAGATCCTCTTCAGTCTCATAAACTAATACTTCCTTTCTAGCACTTACTCCAGGTATCGTTAAATTCCAGTGATAATACCTTGCATATAGTTCCAACTCAATTTCGAGATCTTCCAAATCAAAATATCCCACATTTTTAAATTTAAAATCAACCTCAAACTTAAAAGTAGTATCATTCACATCAAAAAAATTCCCTCTCATATCGTAGTCTAGATCTATATTGTCCTCATCAGATAATATTAATACTGCTGAATAACCTCCTAAAAATGAAACAATTGACATTGTAGATGCTAGTATTAATAGAAAGAATCGGATAATTAATCTAGCAATGCGAGAATATCTCATCCTTAACTCATTTCCTTGCGTTCTTATTGTTATAAATTAGATTTTTATATAAATAAGTTAACTTAAATTATATCATAGATGCTTATAAATTTTATATTTTTTTTTATGTTAATAAATCGCTAATTTATAAAAATCTAAAGAAAATTAACGATAATTAAAACCTACCTTAAAATATTTAAAAAATAAAACTATATTGAATTTATATTCTTTTAGTAGATTGTAATTTTTAATCTAAACGAAAGAGAAAATATGGAAGAAATTAACGCTCATGCTATAAATGTTGAAGAGGTAACTAAAAAACTAAATACATCAATAGACACAGGCTTAACAAACGAAGAAGCCATAAAAAGAATAGAGTTATACGGTAAAAACGAACTGATTAAGGAAAAAGGAAAAACAGCTTGGCAGATATTTATTGGGCAATTTAAAGACTTTCTTGTATATCTCCTCTTTATAGCAATTATTATATCCATAATTATTGGTTTGTATGAAGCTTCTCAGCCTGGAGCCGAAGCATGGTCATCTGAATATACAGATGCAATAGTAATAGCTGCTATTTTAATTGCCAATGCAATATTGGGTTTTCATCAAGAATATTCCGCAGAGAAATCTCTTGAAAGTTTAATGAAAATGGCCCCTCACTTTGCTAGAGTTAGACGAGAAGGAAAGGTGGAACAAATAGGAGCAGAAGATCTTGTTCCCGGAGATATCATTCTTGTGGAAGAAGGAGACAAATTTCCTGCAGATATAAGACTATATATAGAGTTTTCTCTTTATGCCGATGAAGCTCTTTTAACTGGAGAGTCTAAACCAGTAAAAAAAACTTTAAATCCCGTTGATAAAGAGCTTATTTTAGCTGACAGGACTAACCTTGGATATATGGATACTATAATTACGAGGGGTAATGGAGAGGGTATTGTAATTGGAACAGGTATGAATACGGAAATTGGTAAAATAGCTGGAAGCTTACAAGAGGAAGTGTTAGAACCAAGTCCATTTCAAAAAGAAGTAGATAGATTCGGAAAACTTCTTGGGATAATTATATTGATTATTTGTGCAGGTGTGTTTGCAATAGAATTAGGATTGATTTTAGTTTTTGAAGGTTTTAATTTCGGAGATGAACAGATCGAAGAATTAATAGTTGCTTTTGAGATTTCAATAAGTCTAGCTGTTTCAGCGGTACCTGAAGGACTGGTTGTAGTCATTACGGTGGTCATGAGTATAGGTATGAGGAAAATGGCTGATAGAAATGCTCTTGTTAGGAAATTAACGGCGGTTGAGACTTTAGGAAGAGTAAATATAATTTGTTCAGATAAAACTGGAACATTAACAAAAAACGAAATGACTGTTGTTAAAATGTTTCTTAATAATAAAGTATTAGATGTTGAAGGCGTAGGATACAACCTTAAAGGAACAATTATAGAAGATGGAACCCTTATGATGATGAATCCAGATCTTAAAAGATTCCTGGAGATCTGTCTATTCTGCAATAATTCTAATGTTAATATATTAAATCAGGAAACTGGAGAAACCTCGGTTGTGGGCGATCCAACCGAAATATCTATGAAAGTTTTAGCATTAAAAGGAAATATCGATCCTAATTTCGAAAAAATAGACGAAATCCCATTTAGTTCAGATAGGAAAATGATGTCTGTAATTGGTGAGAGAGAAGGAAAGAAAATTGCCTTTATAAAAGGAGCTCCAGATGTATTGATGAGAAATGCTTCAAAGGTTTTATTAAACGGACAAGAAAAACCAATAAGCGAAATGAAAGATAAAATATTAAATCAAAACGAAAACTTTGCTGAAAATGCATTAAGAGTCCTTGGAGTTGCTTATAAGGAATTAAATCCTAGTTACGATATTAATACCATTGAAAAAGACTATACATATGTGGGATTAGTTGGAATTATTGATCCTGCGAGAGATGAAGTGAAATATGCGATAGAAGAAGCAAGGATGGCAGGTATTAGAACTATTATGATCACAGGAGATCATAAAGTTACTGCTAAGGCTATTGCTCAACAGATTGGTTTAACTGAATCTGATGAAGCTATCACAGGTATAGACTTGGAGGCAATGGACGATAGAGAATTAAGTGAAAAAGTAAAAACTGTTGATATTTACGCAAGAGTCACATCTGAACATAAACTAAGAATTTTAAAAAGATTAAAAGAACAGGATAAGGTAGTCGCAATGACTGGGGATGGTGTAAATGATGCTCCAGCAGTAAAAGGTGCCCACGTTGGTGTTGCTATGGGAATTACGGGTACTGAAGTTACTCAAGAAGCCTCAGAAATGATATTGATTGACGATAATTACGCAACCATCGTTAATGCTATAGAAGAAGGTAGAGGGATCTTTGAAACCACCAAAGGATTTTTTAGATTCATGCTCAGTACAAATTTCGACGAGATTTTCATGATATTAGTTGCTTATATCGTCATGAAGCTTTTTGTTAATGTCTTTTTAGGTTTACCAGTCACACCTATACAAATTCTCTGGCTTAACATTGCAACAGATGGAATCCCTGCAATGGTACTTGGATTAACACCGACGGATCCTGATGTGATGAAAGAAAAACCGCGAGAGGGTTTCACTCTCCTACCAGAAATTAAAGGCCCTGTACTAATTTTAGGAATATATACATCCTTAACAGATATTACCCTTTATTTAGTACTCTGGACAATTTTAATCCCTTATTGGAGCACAATTGATCCTATGTTAGCGGGTTATCAAGTTGCTGGTTCCGCAGGTAACATTTATGCTATTAAACTAACTCAAACAATAATATTTACAAATCTAGTAATATGTGAGTTAATGTTCGTCTTCACCTGTACAAGTAACATCAAGCCTTTTTATCTATTCCCAAATAAGCATTTATTCTGGGCAACAGGTCTTTCATTAGCGCTACAATTTCTGATACTTTATACTCCAATAGGTATTGTGTTCGGTGTCGTGCCATTGACTCAATGGTATCACTGGACAGCAGTGATTCTGGGAGCTTTCAGTGTCTCGTTTTTCGATGAGTTTAGAAAATATTTTGTGAGAAGGAAACGAAGAAAACTTGGTATGATCATAACTTGATTTTTTTAATTAATTCGTACTAAATTTAATTATTTTTCTTCTATAATTTTAGAGTTTTTTCTATTAGTGGATTTCCTTTTCTAATTTTTTTTTCAATAATTTTAAATTTTTTATATTATTAGTTTTATTACAACTAATTACAGTATTTATTCTAATTAAAAGATGAATGTTGCTCAACTTTTGACTAATAAATTAAATTCTAACCAGCTGGTTCTCACCGAATTTGAATCAAAAGAATTACTAAAAGAGATTGGGATTCAAGTACCAGAACAGAGATTAACTTTGACTAAAAAAGAAACTATATCCGTAGCTGAAAATATAGGGTTTCCTGTTGTTCTAAAACTTATGGCAGAAGATATCGTCCATAAATCTGATACTGGAGCGGTAAAGCTAAACTTAAGAAGTAATGATGAAGTGGGGCAAGCTTTTGATGAATTAATGAAAATTCCTTCTAAAACTGAAAAAAAGATTTCCGTTCAGAAAATGGCGGAGGAGCCTATAACGGAACTAATAATAGGTATGACAACAGACGCACAGTTTGGTCCTGCTTTAATGTTTGGTATTGGCGGTATTCTAGTCGAACTTCTAGAAGATGTAAGTTTTAGAATTGCTCCTATAACAGAATATGATGCTAAAGAAATGATACATGAAATTAAGGGATTTCCAATTCTAGATGGATATCGAGGTAAACCTAAAGCAGATATTAATGCTATAGTTGATACTTTATTAAAAATTTCTGATCTTGTTATTAAGCATGAAGAAATCCATGAAATGGATTTAAATCCTGTGTTTATTTATGATAAAGGATTAATTTGCGTTGATGCAAGAATTATTCTTAAAAAGAAAGAAGGAAAAAATTAATTTCCATTAATTTTTCTATTCCTTTGAAAAAGGTTATCTACAATTTCTTTATAACGTTTACAAATAGTGATATTTGAAATTTTGCATACTTTAGCAATTTCTTTTTGACTTACATATTCATCTATCATTTTACATACTAAATATAACGCTCCCGCAGCAATACCCCTTGGATCTTTGCCTACTGAGCAAGCTCTAGATGTGAATGCTCTTATGACTTTAATCGTTGGAGATTCTACCTTTGGATTTAATCCTAACTTAGTAATTAGCCGTGGCACATACGAGATTGGATCTGGAGGAGGCGGTTTTAATTTCAATTCTTTAATCAGAGATTTATAACAGCTATACAACTCTTTTTGATTTTCATGCTTTAATAAAGTCTTATTTGAAATTTCTTTTAATGATCTTGAAATTCTGTTTTTTCTACAGATATAATATAAACAAGCAGCAACCATTCCACTAATAGATCTCCCACTTAATACATTACCTTTAATATATTTTTTATATAGCGTCATTGACATCTCTCTAACATAATCAGGTAATCTTAAGCTTGAAGTAATTCTTTTTAATTCATTTGCAGCAGTTAGTAAATTTTTTTGATGCCATTTCAACCAATTATTTTGTCTAAAAGCTCTTTTTAAGTCAAAATTGCAAATATTATTAATTTTAAGACGAGTACTGTTATGAATATCCTTTAAGCTATTTTGTGGTGGACCAGTTCTAACTTTTCTTGCCATTTCTTCTTGATTGAAATATCTAACATCATTATTGGAAAGATCAAAATTTTTTTCACTAATTATTAATCCACACTTTTTACAAACCAATTCTCCTTTTTCTTGAAGGAATGTTATTATACTACTACAATCCAAACAAATATTTGCCTTATTTTTAACAGGATATTCGATTTCCACTATAAAACCTTTTAATCAATTTTTTAAAGATGATCTATATATAAACCTCAATTATTATATTAATAGAAATATCAAGTAATATATTTATTTCAAAAAACCCAAATTTTCTCGAAATCTAAGTTATGATGTTAACCGTTATTATGAGTTTTTTATTTTTATATAATTATCTGTATTTTTAAATTTTTAGTTGATAAACGATTTTTGTTAAAAAAGAACAAATATTTTTATTTAAGCCCCAATTTTGACAAATAATTATAGAGCAAAATTAAACATTTAAATAGATAAATTAAAAAATAAGTATTATAACCATTTTTTGCACATATTCTTTTGAATATAATGTAAACAATATATGAATTGAGAATTTGATTAAAATGACTAATATGAAAAATAAAAAATTAAGAAAAGTACTGGTTTTATTTTTCATACTTTTTGGATTAATTTCTGCAAACTTAGTTTTTTATTCGAGCAATTCCAGTAGACTATATAAAACTGATGATAATACTAAAGAAACTCAATTAATCGATGTAAAAAGAGAGGTCCCTGCGACATCAGCAAGTTATTCTAATAAAGTTAGCGAAACTGGAAATGATATAAGCATTAAGCTACACCAATCGAAAACAGATACGGGATCTCCATTATACGGGATTAATAATGCTTCAGATCCTACTAATACTACTTTTAGCACTACTTGTCCGACTGAATCAACTTATAATTCAACAAGATCTCAGATTTTTGTGGAAGATATTAACGCTCCCGATAAACATATTGATATAGAATTAGAATATACTGATCCTTATAATTTAGATTTATCAGATTGGGCATTCTCTTTTCAAGTTCTAGGAGATAGTATTTTGGATAACTTTTCTCTCCATGTGCACGAACATGATGGAACTCTAAATAATGATGCTAGAATTTCAATTGATCTTCTAGAGGCACAAAATAGTGGAGGCACGCCTGCACCAAGTAGTTGGATAGCTGACTTAGTAAATAATTATTTTATTGATAATGATACTGATTTATGGCATAATTTTACAAATATCGGACAATCATTAGATGTATCAACAACTTATAATAATTATTTTTTTATCCAAATACATCTAGAAAATCCAGCGGAATGCTTATGTGATATTGATGGAGATAGTGATTCTGGTGATCCCGATGGAGATAATTCTGAAGTGTATTATTTGTCTGGGTTTTGGCAAAGTAATCCTAATGATATAGCAGCTAAATTTGATTTTAAACCTTTGGATAATACACCACTTCCTACTCAAATTAATCTACAAATAAATAATACTATTGTGGGAGATAATTCACAAGGTACTGGAAATGTTACTATTAACAATGATCTATCAAGCCTACCAAACAAATTAAATTTTACAATTTCAGCTGATTGGTGGGATGTCTCTTGTAATATTACTAAAATCCAAGTAAATTATACTAAATCAGATTTAAAAGCTAACTCTAAACTTACAGCTGTAAAAAACGATCCTAAGATATACTGGAATGTTACTCGAAACGGTTTGAATTATTTTGAAGCAGGTTTTGAAAATTATCAAATTAATTACACAATTCCTTCTCAATGGGGGGAAATTCAAGTATGGAAAGGTGATACAAATAAAACTGATAATATTGTGATAAGACCCTTAAATGGATACAAGGATGTTCAAGTATATGGGGCATCAAATGGAAACTATTGGTTTCTGAATGCGACTTCAACAAACTTGTTTAGTTCAATTAAGACATATGTTGGAACTGAAAAAAGTATCGTAGACTATACAGACGAGGTACAAATAAATGCCACATTTACAAAAAATATAGCTCAAAACGATGGCAATCTTAACTTAACAATTTATAATTATTTGGCTCCTAATACCTTAAATCACTCTCAATTTAAATCAACCTTTAATGGAGGAACTGAACTTAATTTCACGAAATGGGATGTCTCTACGACCGTAACACTATACGGTAAATTTCTTATTCAAACATTATGGAGTAATGGTACTGCAGCTGGATTTGGAGAAGGTAATTTAACCATTGTAGGCGTTACAGAACTATTGTTAATTGACCCTGATCAAGATGAAGAGTTCATGGATAAAGAAATAGTTAACATTTCAGTATATTACAATGATACAGGGAAATCTAATTCAGGAATACCTGACGCTACAATATATAATAATAGTCAAGAGATAACTCCAAAAACCAACGGAACGGATGGATATTACTTCATAGAAATAAATACATCATATTGCCCATACGGTCCTAATACTGTAAGAATTGATGCAAATGAGACTTATTATGAGAATCACACTCTATATTATCAGTTCTATAAAGTTATCGGAACTACTATTGATCCCGATAATACTCTTCCTATTAATATGCCAAGTGTATATAGAGGAGAAAATTCAACACTCACTTTCAATTATACTGATGCAAATGGTAATATGGTTGATGGAGCGATATGGGCGGAAATTGAAAATCCGTATAATCTTGAAGCTTCTATGGTTAGAGAGATTAATAACAATTATACTATTAGAGTAAATACAAGTAAAGTCATCAATGGGGGTATTACCGACTTTATATTCAGCGTTTCTGCTTATGGAAATGAAACCCAAGAGATTACCATGAGAATAACTGTTCTCCTGCCGAATACAGTAGTTAATTTTACTACTCCAACGGGTAATATACAAGTCCCTGTTGGGAAAAATCTAACGCTTGATTTTAATTTTACTAAGGAACTTTCAAGAGCTCCAATATTAGATCTTGATACTGATAATGTTACTGTAGAATATAAGATAGATTCTACATGGGATTTTTGGGATAGGGTAGACCTTGATTTCCCTGAGAATGGAGGCTGGAAACTTTATAATCACAATGATGGAAATTATACATTAAATATTAGTACTTCAAATAACCTAGCAGAAAAAGTATATACTTTAAGAATAAATATATCGTATTACTCATCGAATCCTGGACCATATAATACTAGTGTCAACTATATTACTTTTACATATGGTACACCATCAGGTCCTGTTGGTCCTGGTGCGGGTGATGATGGTGATGGTGATGGCGGAATAACAGGAATTCAACTCCAAGATCTTATATTTTGGATCATAATATTAGCTGTTATCGGGGGTGCTGTCGGTGCTGTAGTTGGGGTTCAACGAAAAGTAATAGCTCCAAAAAAGCGTGAAAAAGAAAGGATTTTACGCGAAGTTACGACTATATTTGACGATGCCGTTAATATGGAGCATATTTTAGTTATTTATAAAGGAACGGGAACATGTCTTTTCTTTAAATCGTATGGCATGGAGGAAATTGATCCAGAATTAATCAGTGGCTTTTTAACTGCTGTGTCTTCCTTTGGAAGAGAAATGGACTCTCAAGAGGCTTTAAATGAAATTCAATATGGAGATAAAATGCTGTTATTAGCTGATGGCGAATATGTAAGGGTTGCGCTTGTATTAGACAAACAGGCATCCCTTTTTCTCCGTCAACATTTAAAGGATTTCATAGATGCTTTCGAAATAGAATATGGACAACATTTACCTGAATGGAGGGGACAGATAGATGTATTTATGGACGCAGGAGAACTCGTTGATGTGAAGTTCCACACTTCGATAATTTTACCTCACGAAATAGTATATGATTTGGGTGAAGTAAAAACGTTGAAAGTTTCTCACTCTAAAGATGTATTAAGAGTGGCACAAGATCTAATAGCTGATTCTGAGAGGAAATTTTTCTTTATTGCAACTCTCTTAACTGAAGCGATTGATAGAACTGGAAAAGATAAGGCTCAAGTTTTTATGGGGATTAGAGAGTTAAGAGAGAAAAAACTATTAACTCCAATTCAAATCTCTGCCATTGAAAAGCCGACAATTTCTCAACAAGAATTAACTATTATCGGACAACAAGTTTCTACTCTAGGCTTATCTGAGAAAGATAGAAATAAACTTATAAATGATTTAGCTCTAATGAGCCCAGCAGAGAGAGAGGCTTACCTAACCAGTACTAAAGAACGAGCAGAAATCGTTTCAGCTCCTATTAAAACCAAGATTGGTGTTGAAGTCATAGATAATGCAAAATACGCTAAAAAAGAAGTCGGTAAATTAGCAAAACAAGCAAAATCAAAATTAAAACAACGAGATTTCCAAGGTGCTATTGAACTCTACAGAAACGCAGCTTTGATTGCCACAAATTGGGATTTGACAAAAGAGCTTGAAGAATTGGAAGATACAATCAGAATTACGCATATTATGAGTTTAAAGGAAATTAAAAAGAGACTGGAAAACGACGCCAAAGCAGCAGTGAAAAATAAGGATTATGCTACTGCTGCTGAGAAATATAACCAAGCATCTAAAGCAGCTTCAGAGATCTTCAAGTTAGGTATTACTGAAATGAATGCTGAAGTTAAAAAACTGACGAGAAAATCGAAGGAATTCGAAAAATTAGTTTAAATGGTTTTTTTTCCCTTATTTTAATTGCTTTTTTATAGAATATTAAAAATTATATTTTAGTCTCTTTTATCCATCTTTAATACCATCTTCCGTAATGGCAAATACAGCCTCACCCTCGGGAAGGTGTGGAGCGTCGACTATTTTAGCAACTCTTTGTTCGCCTTTACCTTTTCGTAAATAGACTCTAATTGTGCTGCCGTGAGCAACGACATTTCCACCTGTAGCCTGTAATGGATTTCCGTAAAAAACGTCTGGTTTTGCTTGAACCTGATTTGTAACAACAATTGCTAGTTCTGGGTAAATATCACATAATCTTAGCAAATCGTGAAGATGTTGATTTATTAGTTGTTGTCTAGAGGCAAGTGTACCCCTTCCAATATATTCACTGCGAAAATGCCCTATTAAAGAATCTAAAACTATTAATTTAATATTTTTTTCTTTAATGAGATTAGCAGCTTCCTTAACCAAGAGAATTTGATGGTCCGAGTTATAAGCACGCCCAAATACAATATTTTTTAAAACTTTCGTATGATCTAATTCTAAAGCTTCTGCCATTTGAATTATCCTTTCAGGTCTGAACGTTCCTTCTGTATCAATATAAAGAGCGTTACCCTCGAGACCTCCTTGTTCAGTAGGTAATTGAACGTTCACGCATAATTGATGCATAATTTGAGTTTTCCCTGTTCTAAACTCACCGAAAAATTCGATCAAGCTCCCGGTTTCGGTACCGCCTCCTCCTAATAAGTCATCTAATTCTTGACTACCTGTAGTAAGCCTAGCAATGCTTTTTCTGCGTTCCCAGACATCTTCTGCCGATTTAAATCCTATACCTAATCTTTCCATTGACACTTTAATAAGTTTCGCAGTTGTTTTCTCACCTAAGCCCGATTCGTCGCAAATTATGCTAGGAGGAGTATAAGCAATGCTTTCAAGACTATTGAACCCTGATTTTATAAGCTTGTTGAGAGTGGCTTCTCCAACTCCTGGAAGACTCTTAACAGCTTTTATACACTCATCTTCATCGTTTTCATCAGAGAGCTCATCCTCGATTTCTTCATCTATGTATTGTTGTTCAATCTCATCGATTTTAACTAATTCTTGATTATCGTCATAATCTTCAATTTCAGATTCTATATTGTCGTCTTCAAAGCCATTATATTGCACATATTTAAGATGTTCTTTGTAGATTTTACCCTTAATGTGAGTTCGTTTACATTCTGGACACTGATAAGGATCTCCTTCCTTAAATTCATTCCCTTTATTAATTTCTATTGCTTTAGCCAAAATTATTCAACCTTTTAGTTTAAATTTTATCTCTATTTCTAATATTAGTTATAGCTATTTTAAAGTCAATAGAGTTCCAGTTTTCAAATTTTTTTTCTTAAGAAAACAATATTCTTAGTTATATTCTTAAAATAAATATTAATTGATCGAAAAAAAATTCGAATATCTTCTCTATTCTATAATGAATCTATTCAAGTAATTGACTTAATTTGTTCACTAACCTTACGCATTTCTATGAAACATAAATCCAATCGAGCATCAACATCCAAACATATTGCAATAATTAGTTCTGGACCAGCCTCCATTATAGCAAAATTTCCATCTTTTCCTTGGAGGATAGCGACGTCTAACTCACCCGACTTCAACTCAACGAGAACTCGTTCAGACACACTTAAAATTGTCGCTGTCATGGCTGCTAATCGGATATCGCTAATACCTTCTTCTAGGATTGATTGGATAATAAGACCTTCGGCTGAAATTACAGCACTTGATTTAATTCCCTCAATATTATCATGAAGAGTTTGCAGTAAAAACAGAAGTTGCTCGTCAGACATAGAAAGACCATCCTAAGTTATTTATAAATAATCTTTATCTAATTTAAAATTAATTTATATTCTATTTAGACAAATATCATTTATATTTATTAAAATAAAAAAACATAAATATAAAACATAGCCTAGTAAAATGTAAATAATTTTTATGGGTAGTGAGATTTATTTGAGTTTAAAATTAAGATTTGAATATTATCCGATAATAGAAGAATCTCTTCTTAAAAATTCCAATACAATCATTAAGGAAAATAAAAATAAATGGGATTCTCCTTTTTTTACTGACATAAACTCTTATTTAGATATAGCAAATATTCAGCAGCAAACTCAACCTATTATTAATGAAAATTTAAAAAATGTTATTGTATTAGGAACAGGTGGGTCAATTCAAACTTTGTTAGCAATAAAACATCTATCAAAGAAAAAAATTTATCCTATAACGAGTTCAAGAGCGATTGAGCTAAATAGATGTTTAAACGAAACAAATCCAGAAGATTCTATTGTGATTCCGATATC
>JBHLJY010000002.1:0-411772 GCA_048887225.1 Candidatus Hodarchaeota archaeon | reverse complement strand
AATATATTATACATTTTAGTTTAAACGTTAAAGCTTTCTATTTAGTTATCTAAACTTGATAATAATAAAACTTATTTATCCTTTTCTATTATAAAGATTAGATAATATTACTATTTTTCTAAAAATGATAAATGCTTATGATTGATGAAGACGACGAGGATGAAGAAATATTAAAAAAAGGAATTAGCTTTAAAAACGCATTAAAAACTCTTCTTGTAATTTTTTTAATCATGATAGGGGCTTATTTCATGTATCTTGGATTTGGCCCTGATCAGTGGTCAAACTTTTTTTTAGGTATTTTGTTTTTATGTTTAGGTACTACGCTCATGCAGATGCAAAAGGAAAAACCAGACCCATTACGGCAAACACTAACGATATTAACGTGTAATTTATGCGGAATGACGCATGTTAGAAATTTTGAATCAGGAGATTTTATTTTCATGGAGAAAGGGAAGTGTAAAAAATGCCATGGATTGATGAAGATAAATCAAATTTACTCAGTAAAATTAAAAAAACCAGTCGCTCAAATTAAGAAGCAAGAAACTACAAAAATAAAGAATCCCTAATAAAAATTAAGAAATTTACTTATTGTTATATGAGGTGTAATTCCAATTTTAAATTTAATAGGTATGGGAGGAACTTTCGATCATCTCCATGAAGGACATAAGTTTTTAATCAAAACAGCCTTATCCATTTCAAATAAGGTCGTAATAGGCTTAACTACCCAAGAATTACTCAAAAATAAGGAATATGCATCAAAAATAGAAGAATATAAAATCAGAGAGAGAAATATTAAAAATTTCGTGAGTACTTTTACTGATTTGAAAAGAGTTGAAATAATTGAGCTAAATGAGCCATACGGTCCTCCTATTAATGAACCCGAATATGAAGGCTTAATAGTAAGCCAAGAAACTTATCCAGTTGCGTTAAAAATGAACGAAATCAGAGAAAACAAAGGATTTAATCCTATGATTATAATTGTTATTCCAATTTTAAAGGATAAAAACAAAAAAAGAATTAGTTCCACATCAATTAGAGAGAATCTATCATAGAAAACTTTTTTAGATATGATTTATTAAGCTTAAGTGAATTCTTGAGTAGGATGTAATTTGAACAATATTATTAGGATTAATATTTGTCATTTACTAAAGGTTCTTATTCAAGATTCATTTTTCTTTGATTTTTTTATTCTGCCAAGGGAATAAGCTATAATCCATTTTTTATTTTGTTCCCTTGGCTGCGGATTGAATTAATTATTTACTCATTAAAAATAATTTTTTTAAATAAATTAAAGATTAAGAAAATATATAACAAATAAAAAAAGGATTTTATGATAAATGACAATTAAACTAAAAACACTAGTAATAAATATTCTTAAAGTTCTTAAAGAAAAAAGAACTGAATGTGAAGCAACAGATCTTGCAGAAGAATTATCGATCGATTATATTGTACTTATGTCTGCTGTAAATGATCTAATAGACCAAGATTTAGGAGGTTTTAAAGAGAAAGATATGTATCAAATCTCCCTTAATGAAGAAGGATTAAATTATTTAAAAAAGGGGTTACCAGAACGTCAATTACTTCAAATATTATTAAAAGATAACATTACAGAAATAAGCATTGAGGATTTTTCAAAAAAAGCTAAAATTGATAAGAAAATATTTTATATTGGCATTTCTAATATGAAAAAAAATCGTTGGATTGCTCAAAGTAAAGCAACTGGAGAGGAAAAAATCTTCCTGATTGCTAAAGATTTTCCTGAAACTGAATTGGAAAAGTTTTTAAATAAATTTAAGCAAAATAATGAAATTGTTTATTCAGATTTATCAAAAAATGATATAATTCAATTTGAAATATTAAATAAGAGAAAAATAATAAATAAAATAAGAAAAACTCAGAGATTAATATTCTTAACCGAAAAGGGTAAAAAGATCAAAATTTCGGATATTGAAGAATTAGAGCAAGTAAGTAAAATTACTTCGGAGATGTTAAGTTCTGAAGAATGGAAAAATGTTAATTTGAAGCCTTTTGACGTTACAAAGCCAGGTCCGTTGTTAAAAGCAGGAAAAATACACCCTATGATAAATCTTATCAATGAAATAAGAGAAATATTTATTTCGCTTGGTTTTACTGAAATAAGAGGGCCAATAATTGAAAGTGCTTTTTTCAACTTTGACGCCTTATTCCAGCCGCAAGACCACCCTGCTCGAGAGTTGCATGATACCTTCTACTTAAACAATCCTAAGGTTTCAAAATTACCTGAAAAAGATCGCGTTAAAGCTGTAAAAGAAACACATGAAAATGGTGGTGATTCAGGCTCATTGGGGTGGGATTATAAATGGGATGAAAATATTGCAAAAAAAACAATATTAAGAACTCATACAACTGCTACCACTATTAGAAGGCTAGCTCAATATTATAGGAATAATGAAATCCCACCAATAAAAGTATTTTCAATTGATAGAGTTTTTCGAAATGAAAAAGTTGATAAGTCACATCTAGCTGAATTTACTCAAATTGAAGGAATTGTAATAGGAGAAGGCGTAACATTATGTGATTTAATTGGTGTAATAACAAAATTCTACAAAAAGATAGGATTTGAAAAAGTTATAACTAGACCAGGATTTTTTCCATATACCGAACCGAGTATGGAAATCGCAGTCTATTATGATAAATTAGCAGAATGGTTGGAAATGGGAGGATCTGGAATATTCAGACCGGAAGTAACATATCCCTGGGGTATTAAAAATCCAATTAGAGTTCTCGCTTGGGGTTTAGGCCTCGAAAGATTAGCTATGCTGAAATTCGGCAGAAGCGATATAAGAGATTTATATATTAATCCAATTAAATGGTTGAGACAAGAATCATATTAATGAGGGTGTATTATAAAAATGCCTACTTTAGATTTAAAACTTGGTAGATTAGAACGTTTAGTTGGAAAAAAACTTAACATTAAAGAGTTAGAATATGATTTACAGTGGATAAGTTTAGATTTAGAAGATCTTAATGAGAAAGAAAAAACAATTAAAGTAGAATATAACCCAAACAGACCTGATTTTTCAAGTCCAGAGGGGATTGCAAGAGCTTTAAAGGGTTATTATGAAGTAGAATTAGGACTCCCCTCTTATAATATAGCATCTGGAGAAATTGTAATGAATGTTGATCCTAGTGTAAAGAAAGTCAGACCCTATATAGTCTGTGGAGTCATTAGAGATATTGATTTAGATGAAGACGAGGTTGCAACATTAATGAATATTCAAGAACACTTACATTGGGCTGTTGGAAGAGATAGAAAGAAAGTTGCTATTGGCGTCCACGATCTTGATAAAATAATCCCTCCGTATAGATATCTTGCTGTAAAGCCAAATTCAATAAGTTTTATTCCTTTACACGGAGATGGAGGAACAATGACTCTTGAAGATATTTTAAAATATCATGAGAAAGGGATTGAATATGCCCATATATTAGAGGGAAAAGATGTATATCCAGTAATATTAGATAGTAAAGATGAAGTCATTTCATTCCCTCCAATAATTAATGGGGTACTCACAACTGTCACAGATGAGACAAAAAATTTATTTTTAGATTTAACTGGAACTGAATTAAATGCTGTAAATTTAGCGTTAAATATTTTATGTACTATGCTGGCAGATACCGGTGCGAAAATAGAAAATGTTAAAGTCAATTATAAAGAAGGAGAGAATATTATAACACCAAATTTAGATCCTAGAAAATGGGAAGTAGAAATTGATTATATTAACGATTATATTGGCCTAAATTTATCGATAGATGAAATGATAAATTGTTTTAAGAAAATAAGAATGGATGCTAAAAGATCCAAAAAACGAGGGTATATAGATATATGGGTTCCAGCATATCGAGGTGATATAATGCATCCCGTAGATTTTACAGAAGAGTGCGCAATTGGATACGGGTATTTTAATTTACCATTAACGATGAGAGAAGGTTGTATTGGAGAATATCATCCCACTCAAACATTTGCTAATAAAATAAGGACAATTATGATTGGTGCTGGCTATTTGGAAGTTATTAATTTCATTTTAACTAATTCTGAACGACATTATAATTATATGAAACAGGAATATAATGAGAATGAGTTAGTACAAATAGCAAATCCAGTTTCAAAAGAATATGACACAACAAGAACTTCAATATTACCTAAATTAATGGAAACTCTTCTTTTTAACAGGTCAGAAGAGAAACCAATAAGAATTTTTGAAGTAGGTGATATTATTTTATTAGCACCTAAAGCAGAAACAGGCGCAACAAGGGAATTACACTTATCTGCTGTAACTTACCACGAAAATGCAGATTTTACAGAAATAAGATCTACATTAGATTTTATTATGACATCATTAGGTTATTATGATGGCTTAAAAGTAAAGCCAAGTAAAAACGCTTCATATTTGGAGGGGCGTTATGGAGAAATTTATATTAATGGAGATAATATTGGTGAAATAGGGGAAATCCATCCTGAAGTATTATTGAACTTTAAATTAGAGTTTCCGGTCGCAGCTTTAGAATTAGATTTACAGAAATTTCTTTAATTAGAAGTTATAAATTTTTAAATAAATAATAAGGTATCTTAAAATGAGTGAAAATGAAAGATTCGAGAAAGAATTGGAGGATTTGAGAAAAGAAATTAATAAAATTGATGATAGTATTATTGAGCTTCTTAATATGCGGGGAGAAATAGTATTAAGAATAGCGAATAATAAGAAATTATTAGATTTAGAGGTATATCAACCTCAAAGAGAAAAAGAAATCATTAACAGAGTTAAAGAAAAATCAACAGTTTTTAAGCCAGAAAGTGTTGAGGAAATATGGAAGGAAATTATGGGAGCAAGTAAGGCTATCCAAGGCTCAATCTTTAAAGTTGGATATTTAGGCCCTCAAGGAACGTTTACACATCAAGCTGCATTAGAATTTTTTCCTAAAGCTAGTTCAGAATTTATCCCTTGTAAAAGTATTTTAGATATATTTGAAAATATTGAAAAAGATATTATAGAGTATGGAGTAATCCCTATAGAAAATAGTCTTCAAGGGACTGTTCGAGAAACTTTGGATTATTTAATCGAGAAAAATTTAATTATATATGGTGAAATTGAATTAAGAATTAGCCAAAATTTAATTTCTTTAAATGAGGCAAGTTTAAAGAAAATAAAATCTGTATATTCGCATCCACAAGCCTTTGCTCAGACAAGAGGTTGGATAAAAGCTAATTTACCTACAGCTGAACTGCATTCTACGACGTCAACTTCTGCTGCTGTCCAACGAATAAAAGAATTAAATGATGAAACTAAAGCTGCAATAGGCACTGTAATTGCTAGTAATATATATGAGTTAAAAATATTAAGTTCTAAGATAGATGATATCCCTGATAATTTCACTAGATTTCTTGTCATTTCTAAGAAGGAGAATGAATTGAAAGAGGGAAAAATTAAGACATCAATAGTATATGTCACTAAACACGTCCCTGGTGCGTTATATCGAGTTTTAAGAATTTTCGCTGAAGCTGATATTAATCTTACTAAAATTGAATCTCGTCCAAGGAGAAAGGGTAGATGGGAATATATTTTCCTTATGGATTTTGAAGGCGATAAGGATGATCCAAAAATCAAAAAAGTACTTGAAACTATAAAAGACCATGTTATTTGGCATAAAATATTAGGATCATATCCATTAACTTGAAATTTATTGTTAAAATTTCTTAAGTTAAAAATCTTTAAACTTAACTAATAATATTATATTTATAATATTTCTTTTAATTAAATTACAAATTTGAGAAAAGTTTGGTTTAGATGCTAAGACTTGATGGAAGAAAATCAGATGAGATAAGGAAAACAACGATACAAAGGAATTATCTTAAGTATCCAGAAGGCTCAGTTTTAATTTCTCAAGGAAATACAAAAATAATTGTAGCAGCTTCAGTTTTAGAGACTGTGCCTCGCTTCTTAGCTGATACTGGCACTGGTTGGATTACAGCAGAATATAGTATGCTACCAAGAGCTACTCAAATTCGAAATTCCAGAGAAAGAGAAAGAGTAAAAGGAAGAACATACGAGATACAAAGATTAATTGGACGAAGTATGCGTGCTGCGTTTAATTATGAAAAATTGGGAGAGCGCACTATCCGTATTGATTGTGATGTTATTCAAGCTGATGGAGGTACTAGATGTGCTTCTATTACAGGTTCGTTTGTAGCTGTTTTTGATGCTATTAGGTATCTTTACGACGAACAGTTAATTTATAATTTTCCAGATTATAATGTGACTGCTGCAATCTCATTAGGGATAAAAAATAATGATATATTATTAGATTTGGACTATAATGAAGATTCTAATGTAGATGTTGACATTAATCTAATAATGAGTGAAGTCAACGATACTCTAGAGTACATTGAAATACAAGGAACTGCTGAAGGATCTACTTTCAAAAAACAGAAATTAAATGAAATATTAGAAATAGGAGAGAAGGGTATTTTAGAATTAATCCAAATACAAAAAAAAGTGCTTAATTTATTATAATTAGAAATAATGGTCCCATGAGACATTTAGTATAATTAAAATTTAATTTGAAACAAAAAGTTAGATATAAAATTATTAAGCTTAATGGGCTTCAATACCTAATTGCTCTGGATGATCTTGAAAGTACTGAACGCCATCTTTAATAATATCAATTATCGATCTGATTGGTTGCCATCCAGTTTTATTTACAAATTTATCATTTTTACCAATTAATAAAGGAACCTCGGTTGGTCGTAATCTCTTAGGATCTACAAAAACTTTAACATTGAGATTATAATTTTTTAGAGCTAATTTTATGTAATCTGATATGCTGATTCCCATATCAGAACAGACATTATATGGTTCACCATGTTCACATTTTTCAGAAGCTAAGATGTAGGCATTTACAGTATCTTTAACATGAGTAAAATCGCGAATGGCATTTGGATTTCCAATGACCAAATTTTCCCTTTTTTTAGTTAGAATTTCTACTATTTGTCGATGAATTACACTTGTCACGAATTGAATTCCTCTTCGCGGCCCTTCGTGATTAAATCCACGCGTTATAATACTTGGAACATTATAAGAATTCTGATACAACCAAGCAATTTGCTCAGTAGCGACTTTCGTTATGCCATATACACTTCTAGGACGGAATGGATTTCTTTTTAAATCTTCTATTACTGGAACTTCTACGGGATTTACCAAACCATATTGCTCACTACTACAGGCTACGTGAACACTTTCTAATTCATGATCATACCTTCTAGCTGCTTCAAAAATTTTAAGTGTTCCAACTACATTATTATGGGCCACTCTAGCAGGTTCTCTAAAAGATGTGGGAACAAAAGATTCCGCTGCTAAGTGGAATACAGCATTAGGTCGAACTTTATCAAAAATTTCGAAAATTCTTTCTGCGCTAGTTATATCTGCTTCATGAAGAATAATTCTACCTCTTAAGTGTTCTATATTTTCGTGCATTGGAACAGAATGTCTACGGATAGTTCCATGAACCTCCGCCCCTAAATCCATCAATTGTTCAGCTAAATGGCTTCCAGCAAATCCACTTATTCCTGTAATCAAACAGCGCATATTACGCCATACATCCTCTTCTGGAAAGGTTGTTCTTCGGCCTTTAAATTCTTCTAAGTATTCATCAATTTTTTCAGGCTTAATTATAAATCCTTGTTTTTCAAGTTCTATTACACGTGGATTTTCTTCCAACACATTCTCAATTGGGATAAGATTACTCATAATAAGACAAGAATTTAATAGATGATTTAAATTTAATTTTTTTATAAATTTTTTAAAAAATTTTTAATAAAAGTCTAAATATTTCTTAATAAATAAGAATTGTGTTAATTCTTTAAGATTTTAATTATCTTTTCATTATTTATTTTGTTATACTATATAAAATCGTTATAAAACAATGGAAATTATAAATTTCGTTGGTAGAAAACTGAATAAACCCAATGAAATGTGGAAAGACTTCAGACGACAAATTGAGATTGACAAATATTTAAAAAAACATTATAATGTCAATCTTAAATACGAATTTTATACTCGTCCTAAAAACATTTTAGATTTTATCTCTAAAAGATATTTTCTTTATCCATATTATAGCCATTTAAATACTAAAAATTTAAATAAAAATGTAGTATTTCAAATTCATTTTCAATTTTTAGCAGATTTGGCACTTTTTTTAGATAAGAGAAAAACTATTATTACTTGTCATGATATATTTAATTTCCTACAAAAAGGAAATATAAAAAATCCAATTTTTACTCAAAAATATGCGCTACTTGGGCTTAGAAAATGTAATTTTATTGTTGCAATTTCGGAATTTACCAAAAATGAATTAATTACTAAATTACATATCCCTTCAGAAAAAATCATTGTTATTAAAAGCGGGATAAACCTTGAAATGTTTAAACCAATCCCCAAAAGTAAAATTTACGAAATAGAACCCTTATATCCTAACCATAAAAAACTTATTTATGTTGGAAATGAAGATGAAAGGAAAAATTTTATTACTTTGTTGAAAGCATTTTATATAATTAAAAAAAAACTTAAAAAAATTAAACTTATAAGAGTTGGAGAACCCAGATATTCCAGTTTCATTAAAAAATTAGGCTTACAGAAAGATATCCTTTATTTAAAAAATATCAGTAATAAAAGATTAAGAGAAATTCATAATTTATGTGATTTTTATGTATTTCCTTCTTTATATGAAGGATTCGGGTTTCCAGGATTAGAATCTGCAGCCTGCGGAACACCAGTAATATGTTCAGATATTCCTGTATTAAAAGAGATATTTCAAGATTTTCCCATATATTTTCCTCCTAAAAATTATAAGGAACTTGCGAAAATTGTTATTGAGAATATAGAAAATGAGGATTTAAAAAAAGAATTGACAATTAAGGGTTTAAAAGTTGTAAAGAATTATTCGTGGAAAAATTCTGCCGAAAAATATTATCGAATGATTAAATATGTACTCGAAAATTAATTAATTTCTTACCACAATTTATTTCTAACTAAAAACTTTTATAATAATTAATTTTTTTTTTAATATCCTTTTAAAGAAAATAATTAAATTTGGTGTAGCTTAATAAATATAGTTTTAGGGATTGATGGGGGTTGTTTTGAGCATATTAAACCTCTATTAGAAAAAAATTTACTCCCTAATTTTAAAAAGATAATAGAGAATGGTTTTTATGCCGACTTACAGGTGACTATCCCTCCCGTAACATTTCCTTCTTGGCCTTGTTTATTTACTGGTTTAACCCCAGAACAATTAGGTCGTTATTGGTTTTTAAATCCAGATGGTAGTGTTTTAACCTCCCATATATGGCGAGATAAATCATTATTCTCATTATTTAATAAAAGAATTTTTGTTCTGAATGTTCCAGCAACTTATCCAGCATGGAGGATCAATGGAGAGATGATTACTGGATTTATGTCTCCTTCAATAAGTTGTTTTCCTCCAGAATTAAAATTTTTTATTGGTAAAAATTGGATTATAAATGGAACTCATATTGCAGAATCATTTCAAGCATTTGAGATGAAAAAGAATTTATTTTTACGGAAAATGAATGAAGATTTTGAACTTATGGTTTATGTCATTAAAATCCCAGATAATGTTACACATCTCTCCCGACTTGGTAAAACTAAAACGCTTAAACTGATTCATCTCTCATATTTAAAAATAGATAAATTTTTGAACCAAATTTTGAATAATAATTCAGTTGAAAACATTCTGATTTTTAGTGATCATGGGATTATACATTTCAAACACGAATTTTTTTTTAAAAGATGGCTCGAGAAAAAAAAATTAATATTTATAAATCAACGTAGAGGTTTTTTTTTAATAAATATAATGTTGAAGATCTACGCCATTTTTAGAATCTTTGTTAGATCAACTAAATTCGTTAATTACTTTAAAAAATTAATTAATTATCAAAAAAAGAGGATAAACAGAAGATCACCTTCAAATTCAAAAGAAAAATCGCTTATACAAAATAAAATAATTTTTGGTCCTTTTACATCTAATGTAGGTGCTATTTATTTATATGGGAATCTTAAAAAAAAAAAAAAAGAAATAAAAGAAATTCTTGAATATGACAAAAATATAGACCGGCTTGTTATTCATAATAAAGAAAATTTTCCTGATATATTCGTAATTCTTAAAGATAAATATTTATTTAGTGCACTTCCTTCAATGTATTTAAAAAGAAGACGAGATACATATGGTCATCATGAAATTGGATTTTTTATGGCTTATGGAAAAGATATCAAAAGAGGACATACGAATATAATTAACTATCAAGATATTGCTCCAACAATTTCAAAATTATGTGAAATTAAAAAACCTGACTACATGAAAGGAGAAGCTTTAAAAATTTTTAGAAATAATAATTAGAATTAATTTAAAAAGCTTAATCCAGTTATTTATAAATATCTCACATTGAATTAATTAAAAAAATTTTTTTTAGCATTCAATCTTTCCTTAAATATCAAAAATCTTTTAATTTGGTGTACCTTAATAAAAAATTTAATTATTGGTATTGATGGAGGATGTTTTGAGAGTATAAATCCTTTGTTAAAAAGAAGATTATTGCCAACTTTTCATAAAATAATTCAAAATGGATTTTCATCTATATTGAAAGTTTCAATTCCACCTGTTACTATCCCATCATGGCCATGCTTATTTTCAGGAATGACCCCCGAACAATTAGGGTATTATTGGTTTGACCATCCTCAAAAAGGGCTTTTTAATTCAATTAAATGGAGAGATTTTTCAATATTTTCAAATCTTGATCTAAAAATTTTCGCTTTAAATGTTCCTGGTACTTACCCTGCTTGGAAAATAAATGGCGAGATGATATCAGGGATGTTGTCTCCCGCTATAAGTTGTTTTCCCCCAGAATTAAAATTTTTCATAAAAAAAGACTGGATTATTGATGGGAAAAATCCTAATGATATTTTTAAAGCTTTTGAGATTAAAAATAGGTTATTTTTGGCAAAGTTGAAAGAAAATTTTAATTTACTTGTATATGTAATAAGAGTGCCAGATGGATTAACACATACTACTCATCTTAGTAGTGAAGAAGTTTTTAACTATATTAATTTAGGATACAAAAATATTGATAAATTTTTAGGTGATGTATTAAATAGCAAAATTTTTGATAATATTTTAATTTTCAGCGATCACGGAATTAAAATTTATAGACATGAGTTCAATATGCGTCGATGGCTAGAGAAGAAGGGTCTCTTATTCATTAATCAATCTAAAGCAAACAAAATTTATAGTATAATAGCTAAGATCTTTGATATTTTTCGTCCGTTTATAAGAATTGATTACAGAAAATATAATCTTTTAAAAAAATCGATATTAAGTAAAATAGTTAAAGAACCTTCTTCTACTCAAGAGAAAAAGAATGAAACTAGAGTCTTACATTTTTATGGTAATGTAGGAGGATTATACCTAAAATCAGAGGATAAGTTTAAAAAGGAGAAAATTAAAAGAGAGCTTGAAAAAGATAAAAAAATCAAAGAAGTATTATCTTATGAATTAGAAGGATTTCCAGATTTATTTATTGTTTTAAATGAGAAATATATATTTAATCATAATTCTTCCTATTTTGTAATTAGAGGCAGGAATTCAATAAATCATTCACAATATGGATTTTTTATTGCATACGGTAAAGATATTAAAAAGGGAAAATCAGAAATTGTAAATTATGACGAAATTGCCCCAACCATTTTGAAATTATATGGAATTCACAAAAAAAATCATATGATGAGAGATTCTTTAGATATTTTTAAATCTTAGATTAGACTATAGACAAATTGATTTTATTAAAATTGAAATTCGAACAAAAACTAATTTTAAAGATGAAATTACAGATTTAATAAAGGAGAAATATGAAGGTTATGATTAAGGATTTTTATCTATCTATTAATGCTATTAAAGTCAAAAAGGGAAAAAGAAATAGAATTGTTTTGTCTTTAAAATTTGTCAAGTTTGCTAGGTAAATTTAGATTTTTTCTTTTGTTAAATTTACTTTTAATGAAAATTGATTCAAATACAATATAAATATAAAATAATGCTTCAATGTACATATAAATTATAATTTTAAGGAAAAATAACGCGTTTAATTTCTGTAAGTATTGCTTTTCTATAGTCATTTTGTAAAATAAAATTTTCCTTAATTTCTTGAGATATAAACTAAAAATAAGATATATACCAAAAAGTACAAGAGCTAAATGAAAAAGAAATAGAATAGGAAAGATTATTAGATAAAGTGACATGAGAAAGAGTATCATTATTTTAATCAAATTTACTTTTTTATTATGAAAAGAAAATATGAAATAATTTTGGTTCCAGCGAATTTTCTGTTTTGCCCATTCTTTAATCGTATCTGGAAATTTTGAATAAATTCTAGCTCTGTAATCAATTAATCTGTAGATTTTAAAATCTTTTGAGAGAATATCAGCGCCTCTAGATACATCCTCAGCCCATATCGTATTTTCTGAAAATTTCCCGATTGCTTTCATTACTTTATAGGTTATACAAGTATTAGCACCAGATATTTGAGTCTGAATATATCTTGAAAATCTTTGACGATAATCAAAATTTCGATTTCTTAGCAAATATTTCAGTAAAACTTTATTTTCTTGATCCTTAAATGGTCTAATCCCTCCGACAACAACATTTTCATTATAATTTGTTATTGGAATTAACATTCTTAATAAGATTTCATCAGTAAAACAGACATCAGCGTCTACTAAGTACAACACTCCCTCTGTAATATACGACAAACATTCATTTAAAGCTTTAATTTTACCTCCTCCCTCTTGAGCTAGGATTGTGAAATAATCATATTCTTTAAAAGAATTTGCTATATTAATTGTTTTTATACTCCCACCAGCATTTACAATAACATTTAATTTGGGATATTTTAATTCTGTAATTGATTTTAAACATTTTCTGAAGATTTCACCCTCATTCCAAGCAGGTACGATAATATTTACTAATGGGATATATCTTAAATCATTAATTGAAACATTTTCAATGTCTTTAATTGTTTTAAATGGTTTTGCATATTTCAAATCTCTAATTATAAATAAAATGAAATGATATGAAATTATCAATAAAAAAAACAAGAAAACAATATATATCGAGCCAATAAAATTTAAGAAAATTATAATTCTATCAAAAATATAATTCAATATGTTCATAAAATTATATAAATACTTTAAATTATATAATTTTCAATTTTTTATAAAAGCTATAAAGTTACTTTAATTTCAAAATATAATAAGCACTATATATATAATTTACCTTGATAAAAATCTAAATCTATAGATTTGGATATATGATTGCCCTAAAATTTTTTTTAAAGTTTTTTAAAAAAATCATAACTGCAGGTTCAAACTTTAATGAATTTTTATATAAAAAGTATTTTTCTTCTGTTTTATATCGGAAAAAACATATAAAGAAAAATAATTACAATTGGTTAAAGGATATAGAAATTTCAATATTAAATAAAAAAGAAGGAATTTTGAAATATGAAAAATTTAAATTTATCTTACCAAAAAACAATTTGAAATCAATTCCTTTGCATCAAAAGTATTTATATGCTGCGTTAATTAGTTATTTTGACATTCCTAAATATTATCTTCTATTTTGGGATGATTTAATCGTTTTCCATGAGATATTTATTGAAAAATTGTACGATAAAGAATTTTACGTTAGTGAAGGTGATACCGTTTTAGATATAGGAGCAAGCATTGGATGGTATACATGTAAAATTTCAAAATTGGTTGGAGAGAAAGGAAATATCATTTCTATCGAACCGGATATCATAAATTTTAATTATTTGAAAAGAAATATAGAGATAAATAACATAAATAATGTTAAAATGCTTAATTTAGGAGTATGGTCTTCGAAGGGCAGAAAGAATTTTGTATTAGAAAAATATACCTCATCTTTTAATAATAATCAAAAAATAGAAAAAAAAAAAGCCCCATCTACTATTGAGGTTGATACAATTGATAATATTCTAATGAGCTTAAAATTAAAAAAAGTTAATCTTATTAAAATGGATGTCGAAGGTGCAGAAGTAGAAGTAATTAAAGGAGCTAATGATACGATAACAAATTCAAAAGATTTGAAACTAATAATATCTGCTTATCATAAGGATTCTTTTGGTATAGAATCATTTGAATATTTAATTCCATATTTAGAAAAAAGAAATTTCAGATATTTAAAAAAGTATTTACCCATAATATTTGCTATTAAAAATTGATTCTTGAAAAAAATCAAGTAATTTTAAAATTAAAGTGAAAAATAGAAATATAATATTAGGAATTGATGGAGTTCCATTCGATTTAATCAACAATTTATCAGATAAGGGTGTAATGCCTAATTTTAAACAATTAAAAAATGAGGCTACGTTTAAAGTAATGAAATCATCAATACCGCACGTATCCTCCGTTTCTTGGAGTTCAATAATAACGGGAGAAAATCCTGGTGAACATGGGATCTATGGATTTACTGAGATAATTAAAAATACTTATTCGATGAGTTTTCCTAATTTCAATGCTTTAAAAAGTAAATCATTTTGGCATAAGAAACCTGAAAAAAAAAGTGTTATTATAAATGTACCATCCACTTATCCAGTGAAAGAATTAAATGGAATTCATATCGCTGGATTTGTTGCGTTAGATCTAGAAAAGGGAATTTATCCAAAAAATTTAATTCCAAAATTGAAAGAAATAAAATATGAAATTGACATCGATGTAAAATTGGCGAAACAGCAATCTAAAGATTTTTTTTTTAAGGAATTATTCAGAATTTTAAAAATAAGAGAAAAAACTTTTAATTTTTTATGGAATGAATGTAATTGGGATAATTTTCTAGCTGTAATAACTGGAAGCGATAGAATTAATCATTTTTTATGGCATGTTTATGAAGATGATACAAATCAATATCATTATAGATTTATAGAGTATTTTCATGAAATTGATGATATTATTGGGAATATAAAGAGCAAATTAAAAGAAGAAGATACTTTTATAATATTATCTGATCATGGTATGGAACGAATAACGCAAAATGTGAATTTAAATACTTATTTAGAGAATCAAGGATATCTTAGCTTATCGGAAAATTTTAAAAAATATAATCGTATTACAAACGGTTCAAAGGCATTTGTTCTAGATCCCGGTAGAGTTTACTTAAACAAAAAAAATCGTTATCCTAATGGAACGGTACGAAAGGAAAATGAAAAGGAGATTATCGAAGATTTAAAAAAGTTATTTGATGATTTAAAATTTAAAAATCAAAAAGTAATAAAAAAAATTTATGAGAAACAAGAAATTTATTCTGGAAAAATGATTGAAGCTGCTCCAGATTTAGTGTTAATTGAAAATAAAGGATTTAATCTTAAAGGTGCAATTGGAAAAGCTAAAATCTTTGAAAAAGAGAAAATTTTTTCTGGTAAACATAATGAAAACGCATTTCTCCTTATAAATCGGGATATAGATTTAAAAGAACCGACAGTAGAAGATATCGTTGGGTTAATGGGGTGAAAATAGTAGTGGTAAAATTACATAATGAAAATAAAACATGCTGGAATTGTCCGGCTGCTAAATTAATGGGTAACGTTGATTTTAGAGCATGTGGTCAAGCGAGAGGTGTAGAAGGAGTAATAAGTGATGAGGAGGAAATTTTAATAGAATGTAGAAGACGCCCAGATTTGGGTTATTTTGAACCAAATATTACTTTTAAGCAATGTTCTGAATGGGTTCCCGCTGATTTTGGGTATGTCTTAAAGAACATGCGATTAATGATTCTAGGCATTGATGGATATTTAGGTTGGACATTAGCATTAAAGTTAGCTAATCTTGGATTTCAAGTAAGTGGTATTGATAATTATACGCGCAGAGATTGCGTTATGGAAAAAGGATCTCATACGGTAATTCCTATATCAAGAATGACAGAAAGATTAAAAGTCGCTAAAGAAATATTCGGAAAAAATATTAATTTCCGAAGAATAGATTTAAATGACACTGCTAAAGTAAAAGAATTTTTTGAGGAAGTCAAACCAGAAGCGATTGTCCATTATGCAGAAATACCTAGTGCTCCTTATAGTATGGCAGATATGGAGCATGCCGTAAGAGTTCAGCAAAATAATGTTTTAGCAACATTAAAGTTATTATGGATAATTAAAGAAGTACTCCCCGAATCAAGTTTAATAAAGCTAGGAACTCTCGGGGAATTTGGAACTCCTTTAACAGGTAGACCATTATTCGAAGGTTTGTTTCCTGCTGATGCTACTATTAAATGGGAGGGAAGAAAATGGAGTTTAGGTGGAGAAACAACTCCTAGAGATCCTGTAAGTTTTTATCACGTAAGTAAAGTTCAAGACACATTTAACATATTAGAAGCTTGTAAATATTGGTGGTTAAGATCGTATGATGTCATGCAAGGAGTTATATTCGGAGTATATACAGAAGAATTAGATATGGATAAGAGATTAAGAACGCGTTTTGATATTGACGAATGGTTTGGTACTGTTATTAATAGATTTGTTGCTCAAGCAGTCATCGAAATACCTCTAACAATATATGGTAAAGGAGAGCAAATTAGGGGGTTCATAGCATTAAACGATGCTATGCAATGCATGATTAGATTAATTATTTCACCACCCGAACCAGGACAATATGACGTTGTTAACCAAGTATCTGGCTTACATAAATTAAGCGATTTAGCGGAATCTGTTGCTAAAGTAGGAATTAACAAATTTGAGTTAGATGTTAAAATACAAAGGTTAGAAAATCCCCGAGTTGAGGCTGATGCTCATCCTTTTGAAGTTGTATCTAGAAAGTTGCCAAGGAGTTTTGGATTTACTCCTCAAGTTAAGTTAGAAGAAGAAATAGAAAGGATGTTCGAAGTCTTGTTAGAACCCGAAGTAAAAAACCGAATTGAAATGAAAAAGCATACTATAATGCCCGTTACCACTTGGCAAGGAGAAAAACGTGAGATGAAAACATTAGAGAAGTACGATCCTGGAACTAAAAAAATTGCAGGTCATAAACCAATTTTTGATACATAATATGAATGTGACGGATAAAAACTTTGAGGATGAAATAGTAAATTCTGAATTACCAGTTCTAATTGAATTTTGGGCATCTTGGTGTGTTCCTTGCAAAACTATGGATTATATCCTAAATGATTTAGAGCATGTATATAATGGTAAAGTTAAAATTGCTAAAATGAATGTAGATAGGAATAAAACAATTCCTAAAAAACTTGAATTAACTGGCATACCAACTTTCATGACATTTAAAAATGGCGAGATTATTGAATCCATAATTGGCGCATTATCTAAAGATGATTTAATAAAAATGATTGAGAAGATTTTATAAATCATAATTTCTTTTTTGTGAACTCTAATCCTTTTTTTACAAATCTTGGCATATAATCTGTATGTTTTAAGAAAAATTCAATAATTTTATGAATTTTGAATAAATTATAGAAATTTTTTGCGAAATTAAATAATTTATTAAAAGTGATCTTAATATATTCATTATACAATTCTTTTTTTGTGAAATTTGGAAGATTTCTCTTTAATCTTCTTCGATAAGTATTACATTTAGCAATATAATTATAAACTCTTGCTCTAAATTTGTTTTTTTCTTGAGATATTCCAGCACCATGGTGACGGTAATAGTATAGAGGTACATCTATATATTTTAATTTTGCGACTTCTTCTAACTTATAAATGATATCCTTATCTACACTCGCTTTTAGATTCGGATCATAACCTGATGTCTTTTTATAAATTTTTTTTCGAAATGTTTTGAAATGCGATATTTTAGGATTAAAAATATTTGTACAATCTGGAATAGTTGGTCCCAATTTTTTACTTATTACACAATTTTTAAATTCAGCATCACAGAACCACATTGTGCTGTATATTAATCCACATTCAGGATTATTATAATAAGCTTTGGCAATAGTTTCTAAAGCTTTTTCTTGAAGTTTATCATCTGAGTCAAGTACTCCTAAAACATCATTTGACGCATTATCGGCTGCGGTCTTTTTAGTATAGCCAACTCCTAAATTCTTCTTGTTTTGTATTAATTTAATTCGCTGATCTTTTAAAAAAGGCTTTATTTTTTTTAAAGAGTCATCCGTAGAGCAATCGTCCACAATAATTAATTCCCAATTTGAGTATGTTTGATTGATAACACTTTGGATTGATTCCTCAATGTATTTAGCGTTATTATAATTTGCCATTATAATTGAAAATGAAAGTTTTTCTGTTTTCTGAGAATTTCTCATAGTTTTAAATTAAAATAATAATATAGCCTTCTAATTAAATTATTAAAATGTTTTTTTGAAATAAGTTTTATTGAAGATGGAATTATTTAGTTAAAAATTATAAAATTATGATATAAAAGAACTGATCTGATTACTGTAATATTTTAATTGGATGAAAATTTATTTAATTTTATTTAATAAGTGTAAAAATTATTCTAACACCACAACAGGGGAAAAATTAACATAATTTTACTTCATAATATTCTTTAAATTTAATATTTTTATTGAAAATTGTCTTTAAATTTTTTTAAAGAAATTTCTACCTCTGAAAGGTGTCTAAAAACTATGAGTAATGGAGTATTTTTATTCTAATGTTCGTATAGAAATTTGGAACTATGGATTTTTTTAATCTTTCTTTAAATAGGCTAAATTTGAGGGAAATGAAAAATCATACCACCTCCAAGATATTCCATATCCGGCACCATATAATAAGGGGGGTTTTTGATAAAGATTTTTCTCCCACCAAGAATAATCAGTTATTGCATTTACGAGATCTATATCGCACGCTTCATGGGTAAAAAATATACCTCCAGATAATAATTTAGGCCACAAATATTTAAGAACAGTATAAGCAGATGCAATCAAATCAACATCCATAAGAATTGAGGCAGGTTTTTCATTAAATACTGGGAGCGTGTCTTTAAATAAACCTTTTTTAAATTTACATACTTCAATACATCCGTAATTCGAAATATTTCTTTTTACTTCTTTTATTGATCCTGAATAATCCCCTTTCTTATATTTTTTTTCCTTTCTATTTTTAGTCCAAGGAACCACTCGATGCAATTCATCCTCACTATTAGGGAGTGGTAAACCTTCAAAACTATCGAATATAAAAAGTGTTCTATTAGTAAGTTCACAAATTAGAGATAATTTTGCGGATGAACCTCCTTTATAACAACCTAATTCTACTATAGGGCCCTCAATTGGGAGTTTAAGTAACATGATATACATCAGAAAAAATTCAAATTCATTATGAGCACATGGTATATTAGTCTGAATTGTTTCAAATCTATTAATCAAGTTCTTAATGGTATTCAAATCAAACTCAGTATCATTAGCTATTCTTAATATCAACTTTTTTTTAGCTGATTGTTTTAGATGTTCAATTATTTTCTTTTTCAAATAGTTTGAAATATTTCTCAATTTTTATTCCTCTGATTTATTTAATTGTTAAAATATAACTCAAGAAAATTATATATTTTCTTTTTTTAAAAAATCAATTTTAGAAAAATTAATTTATCAATCATTCTATTTTGACTTAGAGAGAATTTATTAAATATTTTATTACTTAACTTTTTTATTGAATTTAAGACCCTAACTCATTGATGCACAAAAAATTATTATCTAGAAGAATTTTATAGGATATAGAATAGAGAAATATATACTTTTTTAGGAAGGATTTTTTATTAGGAAGAAAATTCCTATCCACTAATAAGCATAAAAATAAAATGTGATAACAAAATTGACCAAAACCGTAATAGTTTTAGGAATGCATAGAAGTGGAACTTCAATGATAAGTGGAGTTTTATCCATATTAGGATTAAATATAGGAGATATTATAAAAGGTAGATATGAATATAATCCATTTGGTTATTTTGAGGATCAAAATTTTCTAAAATTAAATAATGAAATATTGAAAAGTGCTGGGGGTCATCCTTTTGATCCTCCTGATGAAAAATCAATCTTAATCCAAGCAGAAAAATTTAAAGAAGAAATTGAAAAAATATTGAAGAATAAACCAGAATTATGGGGATGGAAAGATCCCAGAACAAGTCTTACAATTGAATTGTATTTACCTTATTTAACCAATGCTTATTTCATAGTGTGTCACCGAAAACCTGAAGAAGTTGCAGAGTCACTTTATAGAAAGTATAAGATGGATTTTGAAAAATCCCTTAAAATAAAAAAGATTTATGATTTGCGAATTGAAAATTTCTTTTCAAAATTTCCTGAATTAAAAAGAATTGATCTTTACTATAATAAAATTATTGAAAATCCAATGGAATCGCTTAAAAAAATTGGTGATTTTCTAAATATTGAAATTACGGATAAACAATATAAGGAGAGTCTAAAATTTATTTTACCTAATAAAAAAATCCGAAAAATATCAAGAAGAATCAAAAGAAAAACGAAAATAAAGAAATTACTGAAAAAATTTAAGATTATTTCAAATTGATTATAATAAAATTACTAATTCCTTTCTATTTTTTTTTAAAAATATAAAACATTTTCTAAGTAAGGTATTAATATAAGTTAAAAATTATTATAAAAAATAGGAGACTTAGTAGTCTATTTATTAAATGCATAGTTAAATAAATACTAAATATGGAATTATTGATGGATGTTGATTTCATATTTTTACAAAAAATTGGTATATTTGGGCTTTATTTAATAAAGAAAAGTATTTAGAAGATAAAAAGTATAAGAGAGATAGAAAAAAAAAACACTCTTAAAGGTTCTGGAAAGATTACAATTAGATAAATTAATCATAATTTTTATTTATATTAGCATTTTATCTAAATCATGGAGCCAGTACTAACCATTTGCATTTCTACTCATAATGATTCTGATTTTGTTTTAAATACACTCCTCTGCTTAGAAAAAATTACTAAAAACAATTTTAAAGTAATTATCAGAGATAATGATTCTGACCTTGGACATGCTGAATATCTAAGAAAGAATACTAAAAAATATAAGAATGTCTATTTGTATAGAGTAGAAAATCTTAATTTAAACGGTAGTATGGCTCATGGAACGTCATTAAATGATTTATATAATAAAATAAATACAAGATATGGTGCTATAATAGACGCTGATTTTACATTTTTGCATAAAAATTGGGATGAAATTTTAATTAATGAGTTAGATGAAAAATGCCCCATAATAGGAACCCAGGGTCCTTCTTTTAAATATCAAGATTTTCCCTATGTTTTTGCATTATTTTTTTACACGGATATTTTTAAAAAATTAAATATTGATCTTCGTCCTGGAGATGTATTCAATGATGCAACTCAGGATACGGGATTTAGAGTACGAGAAAATTATTTAGCAAGGGGGTATAAAGGAAAACTATTGGTTAATAAATATACAGGAGATTATAAGTCTGGACCGTTTAGAAATATTAATTGTCAAGAATTCTATTTAAAAGGTTATGATAATATTTTCGCATCTCATTTTTGGAGAGGATCTTCTTATGGAGCTTGGAAATATTTTGTTAAATATAGAAAAATGATAAATAGAGCACCCATTATTGGAAAATCATTGTTGAAATTAACTCTTTTAAATAAGGCTTTGTATAAAATAGCGAGGTTTAAAGGTAAATTTGATAAAAAAAAATGGCTTAAAATTTGTAGGAAAATCGTAAATGATATTGAATAAATTCTTACAACTTAGCTTTGAAAAATTTAAGATTTATATGCCAGATCCTTTAAAGTTTTAAAATGGTCAAAAAATTATTAATTCTTTTAATATTATCTAAATTAAATAATATCCGCAAAGCTAATTGCCTATTTAAAATTTATTTTCATTTGCTACTAGTTAGGAAAAAGATTAATGTTCTCAGCCATTAATAAACTAAAAAATAAATTAAAATCGTTTTTTATATCCGATCATTTAGTTTATAATAATTTAATTCTTCCTAAAGAAAGTCTTCGATTTTGTGGAGTTGAATTTAGAGACAATAACTATTTTGTGAATTCTGCGCAATTAGAAATAGAACGGCTAAAAAAATTTTTTAATTTTGATATTAATACTCGAATTTTAGATGTTGGTTGTGGTGTAGGACGTTTACCAATTGGAATTTTGAGTAAAATTGGTGATATTCAAAATTATACTGGAATTGATGTAGATCGGAAATCGATTAACTGGTGTAAATATCATATAACTAAAAAACATCCGAATTTTCATTTTATTTATATTAATGTCAAAAATTTGCGATATAATCCTAATGGAAAAAATATTAATAATAAGTTTTCATTTCCGTTTAAAAATAAAGAATTCGATTTAATTTATTTATATTCAGTATTCTCTCATATGACTATAGAGGATATTGATACTTATTTAAAGGAATTTAAAAGGATTTTAGTTAAATCTGGTAAAATCTTCTTAACTGCATTTATTGAAGAAAATATTCCTGATATGATGATAAATCCTAAATATTTTGATAAGAATTGGTCAGGCCCATTACATTGTGTATGTTATGATAAAAAATATTTTGAATCTATTATTAATAATAATGATTTTAATATCGATTATTTCGAATATAGAAATGAAACTGACGGACAGAGCGCTTATTATCTCTCATTAATTAAATAATTATTAATCTTTCAATTTACTATAATATGAAAGTTAAAAAAATTAAAAATGTATTATATATTGGAAAATATAGTAGGAATTATGCGCGAAATTATATTTTTATTAATGGCTTAAGAAAACAAAACATTAATGTTTATGAATTCAATGCTAATGATTACAAATATGGAAAAATTAATGAATTAAAATATTTCATAAAGAATTTTAAAAAATTAAAAAATTTAGATATCGATATAATACTTTTTTATTCAGAAAAAGCGCCTATTCCATTTATTTTCGCTAAAATAATTGCTTTAGTAAAAAATGTACCTCTTATTCATGATATATATATATCTAAATTATTAACTTTTTATTATGATCGCAAATTAAAAAAAACAGATAAAATAAAAATCATTCCAAAGCAATTCTATTGGTTATATTATTATCTTTTGGATTTCTTAGAATGTTGCTTATCGAATTATATCATATTAGATACTTATTCTCACATAAAATATTTTCATGAAAAGTTTAAAGTATCCTTAAAAAAGCTTAGAAGAGTATTTGTAGGAGCTATAGATAAAATTTTTTATCCTATAGACAAAAAAGAAAATGAAGGCAATAGTTTTATTGTTGGATTTTATGGAACTTTTATCCCATTGCAGGGTATTGAATATATTATAAAATCTGCAAATTTACTTGAAAAGTATAAAGATTTAACTTTTATTATAATCGGAAAAGGACAAACATATGAAAAAAATAGAAAATTAGCAAGGATTTTGAAAATTAAGAATATAGAATTTATTGATCCTGTACCAATGGAAAGATTACCCGAATTAATGTCGAAATTTGATATTGGTTTAGGAATTTTTGGAAATACTATAAAAGCTTTACATGTCATTCCAAATAAAATAGTTGGATGTATTGCAATGAAAATACCTGTAATATCTAGTGATACACCTGCAATTAGGGAATTATTTACAAATAATCATAATATTATTTTATGTGAGCGTGCAAATCCAGGATCGCTAGCAAGAGCCATTTTAAAATTAAAAAATGATGATGTTCTAAGAGAAAATATAAAAGAGAATGGTTACGTATTATTTAAAGAAAATTGTTCAATTGAAGTGATTGGAAAAAGATTACTCGGTATTATTAATAATTATTTAGATAAAAATTTAAAAAATTAAGATAAGAAAAAAATAAATTAACTATTAGGTAATAAGTAATCTAAGAAAATTTTATAATTTTGATCATTAAGATGATAATACTGATTATATTAATTTATTGAGCTTTACTACTTTTACTGATTTATCTTGTTCTCGCTATTTTTAAGAAATTAAAATAATTTAAAATATATAATTAGAACACTTATTTTATTAGAATTGAATAAAAAGTTGAAAAGAAAATAACATTAAAATTTTTTAAGAATCGATTTATATAGAGAATATTCTTTATCAATAATTGAATTTAGGGAGCAATTATTAACTATATAACTTCTTGCAGCTTTTCCTATTTTTTCTCTCAACTCTCTATTATTATATACTTTCGAGATCGCATTACTTATTGATGTTGAATTTGTTTCACATAGATATCCATTCTTTTCATGTTTTATGATATTATTTATTCCTCTTACATTCGTACCAATACAAGCTAAACCACAGCTCATTGCCTCCAATAAAACTTTTGGATTTCCTTCATAGAATGAGGGTAAAACAAAAATTGAGTATTGATTAATTATTTTAGGTAACTGGTCATTAGGGATCATCCCTAAAAAATTGATATTAATACCGAGTTCTTTAGCCTTAATTTTTAATTTATTTTCATCTGGTCCAGAACCAATTATATCTAAAGAAATAAATCGTAAATTTTTAATAGCATTTAATAAATTGAATAAATTTTTTTCTGGACTTAATCTTCCAATAAATAATATATGATTTACTTTTTTTTTAAGATTATTTGGTTTAAATTGATTAACATCAATAAAATTTGGGATATATTGAATTTTCTTTCTTTTTCCTTTTAGTTTAAAAGCTTTAATAATAAAATCTATATCTGATTCATTTGTCAAAATAATTGCGTCAGCTAATTTATAGGCAATGAATTCGATTGTGTAAATTTTTATAAGATTATATAAAAAATTCAAATAATTTTTCTTATCCATAAAATAAAAACGTTGCCTAACATTTCGATACCACTCATACCCTCCACGTAAAATTATTTTTTTATTATAGAGAATTTTAGCAATGATACCAACCCAACTACCTCTTATCTGAGTTGTTGTAATAATGTCAATATCTTTAAAAAGACTTTTCAATTTAAATGGTATGAGTAAGGATTTTATGAATTTTAATTTAGAATTTTTAGAATAAATATATTTCAAACAAGGAAGAATTTTTACATTGGATAGTAATTTAGAATACTTTAAATCATTATAATTTCCATAAGTAAGAAGTGTTAATTCAATATCTTGATTTGTAAGTTTTTTATAGTAATTTATAGCACGCGCTAAATATCCCGATTTTTCTACATTATTCAAAGAAATATTAAATGTAAAAATAATTAATAATTTTACCAAGGTATTTCCATTAAGCTTATGTTATTTCTAATAATTAAAAATATAATATATCGTTGATATTGTTTATAATAAATTAAATTTCAAACTTCACTTTTAAATAATTTTTAATTAATTCTAATTTATATAATTCTTTCAATCAAATCTTTTGTTTTAGTAGTGTTAAATAAGATTCTTTATTATTTTCATCTATTTAAAAATACTTAATTTTAATTCAAGTAAATTATGGAAATTAAAATAAATCTCAAAAAAGGTTTTATAAGATATAAATAATCTTATTGCTATAAAATTCTAAAAGATATGATTTTATTTTTTTAAATTTAACATTTTGGAGGATTTATTTTTTTATCTAAATATCTTATAATTCTTAATATAAAATGCCTTATTTTTTTAAAATTTTGATCTTTTTTTATTGATAAATTATTCGGAATAAATTTTATTCTTTTTCTCAATAAAATAGAATATAATTCAATATGATCTATATTATTTGGAGTATAATCTTTTGGTTTTTTAGCTTTAAAAAATACCCCTGGAGAAGAATGATCTTTATTAAGTAAAATTATCTCAAAATCAGAGAAAATTTCTCTGATATCTTCTAATTCGTATCTCCAAAAATCAAATGGGTGACCATGAAATGGAAATCCTCTAGATCGAGTAGTTATGTAAATGAGTCCATCTTTTATAAGAATATCTTTAAAGTTTTTCACTATAAGCTTCCAATCCTTTACATGTTCCATTAATTCTGTTGAAATTAAAATATCAAACGATTCCTTGCCAAAATATTCTACAATATTCTCAGCTGGTAAAATTATATCAACTGACCTACCTGGTTCTATATCTACCCCAATATACTCTTTTGGTTTAAGGTATTTCTCAATGAATGGTCTTACTGTTCCATTTACATATTTAGAACCAATCTCAATAACCCTTTTTCCTTGAAATTCATCTATATTTGCGTTATTTATAAAAAACAACATTCCAGATACATTGCACATAGATAACACTCCAAAAAACAATCAGATAATTATTATTGTATTAAATTTTATTCAAGAATTTATATAAGTATCATAAAATCAGTAATTTGTTTAAAATAAATGCAATTTTAAATTAATTCTTTATTTTATTTTTAATTGAAAAATAATTTTAGAATTTTTAAATACCACATATTATTTTCATCTCAATTTTTATAGTTCTGAATTAATATAGATGAATCGAAATATAGATAAATTTATAAAAAATTTGTTAGTATCATTAGATTTGTTAATTATTTGAAATTAAATAAAAAACATGAAAAAGTTCCAAGAAATATATTATTATTCTAATTTTGGAAAAATAGAAATATAACAAATAAATTTATAATTATTGAAAAAATGTTTAGCAAAGAATCTATAAAAAGATACTTTAGACAAATATTGGCATTTATAGAGAAAAACCTTTATCTTCAATTACGTATAAGAACTGAATTTTTTAATCGTTTTTTAAATCCAATATTTAATTTTTTTGTATTTCTAATTATATTTGGTACAATTTTTAATATTAAAAAAGGATATAGTTTAGGATATTGGAATTCAAGTAATTATATCCTATTCTTATTAATTGCTTACTTTATACAATTTTCAAAACCATTAATTCCCAGATATCAAAATTTATTTACACAAGAAAAATATTGGAAAACATTAAGTGCTATTATGGTCGCTCCAGTAAATCGCTTTATACTACTATTTGGAGTTCTAATTTCGGAATTAATTGTTATTATGATACCCGTTTCAATACTTTTAATTATAGCTTATATTCTTTATCCTATATCTTTAATTAATTTATTTTTAATCCTTTTAATCTTGTTTGCAATATATTTGATATTTGGATCGATTGGATTAATAATTGGAGTTTTTGCTATTTCCAATGAAGAATATATTACTTATATGAATTTATTCTTAAAAGCTACTTTTCTTTTTAGCTGCACAAATTATCCTAAGGAGATTTTCCCCGAAATAGTTCAATATATTATCCTCTTAAATCCTATTTATTACATTTTTGATTTATTACGCCTAATATGGTATTTAGGTATTAGTTATGATGCGGCGATAAAACTTATAACTCCACTTCATATAATAATGATTCTTCTGATGACGATTTTAGCTCCAGTAATTTCTTTATATTTATTTAATAGAATATATAAAAAGTATGGTATAACAGGATATTAAATGAATTTATGAAAAAATGAGTATAAAACAATCCTATAAGTATGATATCGAGATATTTAATATATCTAAAATATATACTCTTAAAGGAAAAGGGAAATCAATACAAGCCTTAGATAATATTAATTTAAAAGTTAAAAATAAAGAAATATTTGGTTTGCTTGGTCCTAATGGTGCTGGTAAAACAACTTTAATATCAATTTTATCTACTCTTCTCCAACCGAGTAGTGGATACGCTACAATCTTGGGTCATAATATTTTAAAAGATGCTTGGATAGTACGAGAAAATGTTGGTTTAATGCTTGGTGGTGAAATGATTTATCATAGATTAACAGGATATAAAAATTTAAAATTTTATTGTAGACTTTATGGTATAAAAGATTTTAAAACAAAAATACAAATTTTAGCTGAGAAATTAAATTTATCAAACTGGATAAATCAATATGTTGAAAAGTACTCTCGAGGTATGAAATTAAAATTAGCTCTAGCAAGAGTATTATTAATAGAACCAAAAATACTATTCTTAGATGAGCCTATGTTAGGATTAGATCCAATAACTGTGAAAGATGTTATTAATATTTTGAAGAACCTCAAGGTAACTATTTTTTTGACATCTCATCAAATGGATGTAGTATCAAGAATATGTGATAGAATAGCATTTCTTCGAGAAGGAAAAATTTTAAAAATTGATACTCAAGAAAATTTTAAAAAGATAATTGCTGATAAAATAAAAATAGAAATAAGCTTAGCAAATAGTAATACTGATATCATTAAATCCTTAAATCAATTAGAGTATGTTAGTGGATTAAGTACTGATAACGATAATGTTCTTTTTATGATTGATAGTAGGAAATGCTTTCCAAAATTACTTGATTTTTTAAAAAGGTACCCGATAACACATTTAAGCGAGTTAAAACCTAGTCTAGATGATGTTTTTATAAAATTAACAACTTAAATTTAAAATTAGATAAATTATTTTTATTTATTTGAATGCTTTAACAAATTTTTTATTTCTCTTTTAATACTTTTAATATTTAAACCATATGCATCAATCAATGCTTCTCTTTCTCCTGATTCTCCAAAATAATTATCTATTCCAATAAATCTCATTGGTTTTGGACAGTTTTTAGAGATTATTCTAGCTAAAATACTCCCTACACCACAATAAATATTATGTTCTTCAATTATAACTATTGCTTTTACATTAGAAATTTCTTTAATCAATTCCTTTTCGTCAATCGGCTTGATAGTAGAGAGATTTATTACTTTAATAGATATTTTTAAAGAATTTTGAATTTCTTGAATAGAATTATAAGCTAATATACTTCCGTATCCGGTTCCGATCAAACAAATATCTCTTCCTTCCATCAATATATCTGGTTTCCCAAATTTAAATTTATAATTTTTATCATGAATCGCTGGAAAAGAGCCTCTAGGTAATCTTATATAAAATGGTCCATTCTCATCTAAAGCATATTTAAGCATTTGAACAAGGTCATTATTATCTGCGGGGATTAAAACTGTTAAATTTGGGAGAGTTGACATTAAACTTAAATCTTCTAATGCATGATGAGTACTTCCATCTTCCCCTACAAATCCTCCATGGGTCGTCACAATTTTAACATTTAAGTTGTCATGACAAGCTAATCTAATAAACTCCCATGCTCGACCAGTCGTAAAAATAGAAAAACCGCTTACAACGGGAATTTTTCCAGAGATAGCAAATCCTAAAGCTGTTCCTAACATATTCTGCTCAGCGACACCCATATTAAAGAATCTATTAGGAAAAACCTCTGCAAATTTAAAAGTCCTAGTGGAACTAGATAAATCTGCATCCAAGACTACAACGTCTTTATATTTTTTCCCGATTTCTATCATATAATTTCCAAAAGTATCCCTTAAAGCAGTTTCAGACATTACACGATTATCCTCCGCTAAAATTTTTCTTAATGATTTCAATTTCTTTTATTGCCGCGTCATATTCTTGTTTAGTTAATGCCCTCCCATGATATTTACGAGTATGTTCCATAAATGAAACATCAGCACCCTTAATAAGATATGAAATAATAACTTTAGGTTTTTTAATAATACTTTTAGACTTATTAAATCCCTGAATCATATCGTTTATATTTGAACCATCGATTTCTATAACTTCCCAACCAAAAGCTCTCCACTTTTCGGCTAAGGGTTCTAAAGCCATGATTTCTTCTGTTGAACCATCTAATTGAATCCCATTTCGATCAATTATAGCGATTAAATTATCTAATTTATAATGGCAAGCAGCCATTGCAGCTTCCCATACAGCTCCCTCGTTTAACTCACCATCACCTAATAAAACATAAATATATTTCTCTTCGTTTTTATCTAATTTTGTTGCTAATGCACATCCAACTCCAATTGAAAGCCCCATTCCTAAAGAACCTGTCGTAATTTCAATCCCAAGATTTTTATTTTTAACAGGATGCCCTTGTAAATTGGAGCCAAATTTTCTAAGAGTAAATAATTCTTCTCTATTGATATAACCAAAATTTGATAAAACAGCATATAAAGCGGGTGCTGCATGCCCTTTACTTAAAATAAATATATCTCTGTCTTTCCATAGAGGATCACTTCTATTTATTCTCATAATCTTATTATATAGCACATATAAGATATTAACACATGATAATGAGCCTCCTGGATGCCCAGATTGGGCAAGATATATCATTTTTAAAATATCTTTTTTAATTTCCAAGATTTCAATTAAAACTCGCTTTTCTTCAGCTTTATCTAAGCTCATTCTATTAAATTCAATATTTTTTGATTAAGTTTTATTTGATTGTGCTAAAATATAGTCACAAAGCTTTTTTGAATTAAAAAACTCAATTGGAGGTAAAGTAGCAGAGAGCGCTGCACCAAATAGGGCTATTCTAACCCCTTCTGTAACTGAAATTCCTGAAGCATAACTTAGACTTAAAATTGCCATAATAATGCTTCCTACAGACACATAACTTCTAACTGGTCCTTTTATAATAGGATTAAATGTTATTAATTTTTCAGTATCTTTAGATATAAGGAAAGAATTAGAATCTAAATAGCTTAATAGAACATTTTTACATTTTGCTGAGTTTAGAATTTTATTTCCTATGATAGAAATGCTGGTTTCAGTGCAACAATCAATTGAAAAAGTTTGAAGTGCTTTTTGAAGATTCATCTTTATCAAATCAATATTCTCATAAATATAATAATTAGACAAATCTGGACGAGCAATAATTGGAATTTCTTTATATATCTCTTTTAATTTACTCAATAATTTTTGAATAAAAATATCTTCAAATAATCCTCCTATCCCATAATTTAATATTAAAATTGATTCCAAATCTGAAGATCTCGTCTCAACAATATTAAAAAATTTTTTAATTAGAGATTCTGGAATAACACTTGAGTAATCAGTTTCTAGTCGAAGTAATTGTTGATTCATTGCCCTTATTCGAGTAATTTGTGGAGTGTAAATATTATCATCTATAATTATCCCAGAAGAATCAATATTAAGTGCTTTAATTTTCTTTAAAAAAAAGTCTCCTTCAAAATCATTTCCTACAATTGTACAAACTTCTGGAATGCCACCTAGCGATTTAATATATTGTACTGCTAAACCAATCCCGCCAATATAGTTTAAATTTTCTTCTATCTTAATATTAGGAACTGGTGCATCAGGACTAATTCTATTGGCAGAGCCCACAACATACTTATCAATTGAGGCCTCTCCAATAATTAATACCTTCCTGTTTTTGAAATCTATTTTTTCAACAAGCGTCATTTTTAGGATAAATTATTTGTTTTTCAATTCACTTTGTAATTTTTCCCAATCTTTTAGAAATGCTTCTAATCCTTGATCTGTGTTAGGATGCTTAAACATTTTCTCTAATACGTCAAATGGAATAGTAGCAATATGGGCCCCCATTTTTGCCGCTTCTATTACATGTCGTGAGTTTCTTACTGATGCGACAATTATTTCTGATTTGAAATCATATGCATCCATAATTTCCATTGATTCCCATAACATATCGAGTTCATTTTGTCCGTTATCCATCAATCTACCAATAAAAGGACTAATATAAGAAGCACCTGCTTTAGCTGCAATTAAAATTTGATTTTGAGAGAAAACGAGTGTTACATTGGTTTTTATACCTTCAGGCTCAAGAATTTTTACTGCTTTAATCCCTTCTTTTGTCATAGGAATTTTAATTACAATATTTGGTGCAAGCTTCGCTAGCTCTCTAGCTTCTCTTACCATTTCTTCTGTTTTTAATCCTATTACTTCAGCACTGACTGGTCCATCAACAATCTCACAAATCTTCCTCAATTGTTCTCTTGGTTCGGTGCCCTCCTTTGAAAGTAACGTTGGATTTGTAGTTACACCATCAATAATTCCTAATTCTTGCATTTCTTTAATTTGGTCCAAATTTGCTGTATCTATAAAAAATTTCATTTTCTTAATAACTTGCTTTTTATTTGATTATAAATTATGATTATAATTATACATTTTGAGCAAAGTCTAATAAATTTTTAAAAATTAAATCTGGTTTTATAGGACCAATTTTTTTTTCTTCTTCAGAACCATAACCAGTCAAAACTAAAATAGTTTTACATTTAGCGTTCAAACCAGCTTCGATATCATTTAAAGTATCTCCCACCATGAAAGAACTCTGTAGATCTATATTATATTTATTTTTAGCTTTAATGATCATCCCTGGTTTAGGTTTTCTACAATCACATATTCCCGTGATGTCTGGATGATGAGGACAATAGAAAATATCATCTAATACGATATTATTTTGTTTTAGTATACGAGTCATTTTATTATGAATTTTTTTAAGCATTTCTTCAGTATAATACCCACGGGCAATACCCGCTTGATTTGTAATAACGATTAATAAGAAATTTTTTTCTTTTAAAATTTTAAGAGCTTCTATTGAGCCTTCAATAAATTCAAAATCGTCTGGATTAGAGATATAACTTATTTCTTTGTTAATAACACCATCTCTATCTAAAAAAATTGCCTTTTTTTTTTTATTAATCAAATTCCTCGGAAACCTTTAATAAGTGAATTACTGAATTAGGATCTTTCGCATTTAAAATAGCGCTTGCGCTCGTTAAAATATCTGCATTTATTAATTTTGCATTTTCAGGATTCACTCCCCCATCGACGTCAATTTTAAATTTTAATTTATTTTTTTGCCTATAAGCTAATAATAAATTAATTTTATCAGGGATTTCCCATATAAATTTTTGTCCTGACCACCCAGGATATACGGACATTATTAAAATAATATCTATTTTATTTAAGTAAGGTAATATTTTCGGAAGATTTGTATCAGGATTTATAGCAATTCCAACTTTTTTATTATGCTTTTTTATTTTATTTATAATTACCTCTTTATCCCCTTTTGACTCATAATGGAAAATAAAGACATTAATATCATCAATGACTTTATCAATATAAACAAGGGGATTATTTACCATCAAATGACTTATTATTGGTATATCATAGTTCTCTTTCAATAATTTGAAAATATTTAAGTTATTTTGTTTATTTTCAACGAATTCTCCATCCATTACATCTACATGAATATAATCAAGCCCTTTTAAATCTTTAATAGTCATAGGGTCGAAATTATCCGTTGCATGTAAAGAAACTGCAACTTTCTTCATATAAACTCGACTATCCAAAAAGTTCTTTTTCAACTAAATAGCAAATAATATGCCCCACAGTAATATGACCTTCCTGTATACGGGGCGTATCGGTAGAGGGTATTTTTAAACAATAATCTACCATCTTTTCAAGTTTATTTTCTTTTTGACCTGTAAAGCCTACAGTAATAGCGCCTTTCTGTTTTGCTTTTTTAATACCTTTTAATACATTAGGAGAATTTCCAGAAGTACTAATGCCAATTACCACGTCGCCTTCTCCAACAAATGAAGCTACCTGTCTCTCAAAAATTAAATCATACCCAAAGTCATTAGCAGTAGCTGTAACTACTGAGGTGTTTGTATTAAATGCTAAAGAAGGAAGGGATTCACGATCTTTATAAAATTTTCCCACAAATTCAGCAGCGATATGCTGAGCATCAGCGGCGCTTCCACCATTTCCAAAAAGAACAACTTTCTTTTTATTCTTATAGGCATTTATGATCTCCTCAGAAATCTGAATAATCTGAGGAGTTAAATCCTTAATTTTCTCTTTCATTCTAATGCTTTCATTCAATATTGATATTATCTCATTCTCCATAGTAATATTACCATTTTTTTTTTAATTATATTTTTTGAATTTAATTTTATATTTCCCATACTTCAAGACCTTTTGGATAAAAGTGAAAATTAATTATTTTGCCACCTTTTTTTTCTAATTCATGGATTACTCTAAATTTCTTATTTGGTTCAGAAAAAAGCAATAAATGTCCTCCACCTCCAGCGCCTAATAATTTTCCACCAAGAACTCCAAATTTTCTTGAAGTTAAATAAAAATCTTCGATTTTTTTATTAGATATTTTAGAACTTAGACTTTTTTTTGCTAACCAGCCTTTATGGAGAAGTTTTCCAAATTTATTAAGTTTATTTATATCCTTAGATTCCACAATATTCTTCATGGAGTAAGCGACATTTTTTAAATCCTGCATCGCTTCCAAGAAAGACTTTTTTTCTATTTCATACCCCTTAAGAACTTTCTTTTGAATATCAGAAGAAAAATGAGACCCCCCAACATAACATAAAATTATCCTATATTGTAATTCATTTATTATATCCACGCTTGTTTGAATTGGTGTAATTTTTACTTCATTAGTGAATTCAATAAAATTAAAACCACCATATGCCGCTGCGAATTGATCTTGATAGCCACCTTTTTGTCCTAATTCTATTCGTTCAATATTATAAGCTTTCTTCGCAATCTCATGAATAGGAAGATTTAATTTGTAAAATTTGTTGAAAGCTCCAATTAAAGCGACACTTAAAGATGATGAGCCTCCCATTCCAGACCCAGATGGTAATTCTGAAAAAACAGTGATGTCAAAACCATCTTTAACACCAAGCACATTTACAATTCCTTTAAAAATTTCAAATTCTTCACTATAATCCTTATCTCCAATATTAAAAATCATCTCCTTTTCATAGTTTACAGAATAAACACGAATTTTTTTATCTTTCCTGGGTTTTAAAGTAATATACACATGACGATCAATCGTAGTGTTTATGACACACCCTCCATGTTCAATGCAATATGGTTCCATATCAGTTCCACCCCCTCCAAAACTAACCCGAAACGGTGCTTTTGAACGAATTATCACTTAACCACCAATTTTTCTAATAAAGATATATTATATTCATTTTATTACTTATTAAGATTCTTTAATAAAAATTGAGTATTATGAGTTAATATTAAACTATAAATGATAAATTAGTTCATGACTAAAAAAATATTAGTTACAGGTGGTGCTGGATTTATAGGATCCCATTTAGTTGATAAACTGATTAATGAAATGGGACATCAAGTAACTGTAATAGATATTTTAGAAGAGCAGGTCCATGGAAAAACTAATAAACCACCAGATTATCTAAACAAGGATGCTTTGTTCATTCATGGCTCAATAACAGATATCAAAACATTGAAAGAATTAGTTAAAGACAATGAAATAATTTTCCATTTGGCTGCCATGGTTGGTGTTGGACAGTCTATGTATCAAATCAAGAAATATATTAAACATAATATACTTGGTACAGCTAATTTACTTGAGATAATTGCTAATAGCGAGCATAATGTCCAAAAGCTTGTTATAGCTTCATCGAATACTGTTTATGGAGAAGGAAAATCTAAATGTACCAAATGTGGAATTATCTTTCCTAAATTAAGAACAAAAACTCAATTGAAAGATAAAGATTGGGAAAATAAATGCCACATATGTGGCATGAAAGTTGATCCCCTTTTAACAGACGAGACTGCGCCTTTGGATCCCAGTTCTATTTATGCTTATTCTAAACAAGCACAAGAACAAATCTGTTTATTAATAGGAGATACATATGGTATAAATACTACAATTTTACGATTTTTTTTAGTTTATGGATCTAGACAAGCGCTTTCCAATCCTTATACAGGAGTATGTGCAATTTTTTGCACAAGATTATTCCAAGGAAAGCCCGCAATTGTATATGAAGATGGATTGCAATCAAGAGATTTCGTAAATGTCAATGATATTTGTCAAGCTTTAATCCTCGCAATCGAAAAAGAAGCTGCCAATGGTGAAATATTTAATGTTGGATCGGGAATGCCCATTACAATAAAAGAAGTAGCAGAAATTATAACAGAAAAAATTAATCCTAACTTAAAACCAATCTATAATCAGCAATATCGAATTGGAGATATAAGGCATTGTCTGGCAGACATTTCAAAAATTAAAAGTAAATTAGGGTATTATCCAACAATCAATTTTAAGGAAGGAATTGATGAATTAATAACATGGATTAAGCCTCAAATTGATAAATTTCAAGATAAGTCCCAATTAGCAATGGATAAGTTAAGAGAAAAAGGATTATTAAAATAAAACTATACTATTATATCTTTTTTTTTCGAGATTTGAGTTTCATTTTAAAGGGTAAAATTAGACCTCTTAAAGTTTCTTGAACCAAGGGTGTTTTTGATTCTCCAATTTCTCTTTCTTTAAAGAATGCTGGAATTTCTGTAATTTTTGCGCCATGTAAATAAGCATAATATAAGCTCTCAATTAAAAAATTATTTCTATGAGTGTATTTATAATTATTAATTTCTTCCCATAGATCTTTCTTAATTGCACGATAACCATTTGAGAAATCTCGAATTTTTATTCGAAACATCAAAGAATGAAAAAAACTTCCAAATTTACTAATAAATTGATTAATCATATGTTTATCGGATCCTGCTCCTTTAACATATCTTGAACCAATACAAATATCATAGCCTTTTTTGATTGCTTTGATAAGTTCAGGGATTTTTTCAGGGGGATGAGAGAGATCAGCATCCATCGAGATTATAAGGTCACCTTTAGCTATATTATAACCTGCTATATGTGCACTTCCGATTCCTAACGCTCTTTTTCTAACTATTAATTTAAGATTTTTTTGAGATTTTTGTAAATTTTTAATATCATCTATCGTTCCATCTGTGCTATTATCATCAATAATTATTATTTCATTATTGATGTTATTTTTCTTAGTAATTGAGTTAATTCTTTTAATTAATCTGGTTATATTACCATGCTCATTTAACGTTGGAATAATAAAACTAACATACATAATTGAAAATTTTTATTGGCTTTTATTAAAATTCGATTCAAGTTGTTAGTAATAATTATTAAAAATATATTTAAATTAAAAATTATGAATTTAATTAATCTCTGGAACATATGGTTTAATATTGAGATAATTTAAAGGATAAAATTAGAAATGTTTGGTGATAAGATATTTTTTTAAAATTCTAATGAAATTATTTTGAAACAAAATAATTTTAATTAAATATCTAGTTATTCTAATTAAAAAAGATAAAGCTGCGGAAATGTCGAAAAATATAAGAAGAATTCACGTGGGAGAGTTTAAAACTACTGAAAAAATTAAAAAATATCTTTTAGAAGTTTTAGAAAGCGAAAGAATCTCTGAGTTCTCTAAAGTAAGTTTATTTGAAAAAAAAATGGCAGAGTTTATTGGGACTAAATACGCAATAGCATTGAATTCAGGAACTTCTGCTTTAATAGCAGGATTAGAAGCAATAAAAAATAAACACTCTCTTAAAGAAAACTTAAAAATAATTACTACACCTTTGACTTATATAGCAACCATAAATGCTATAGTTTTAACTAGATTTACACCAGTTTTCGTTGATATCGATCCCCATACTTTTGGTATAACACCCCAAGCTGTTGAAGAGCATTTAAAAAGAATCAAGAATCCTGAAGAATATTCAATTATCTTACCAGTTCATTTAATTGGTTATCCTGTTGAGATGGATAAAATTATAAAAATAGCCAACGAATATGGCCTTATAATACTTGAAGATTCAGCGCAGGCTCATGGAACAATTTTTAAAGGTCAAAAAGTCGGAACTTTTTCATTATTATCGGCATATTCTTTCTATATTGCACATAATATTCAGGCAGGACAGCTAGGAGCTGTTGTTTCTGATGATAAAGCGATAATAAATTTAATTAAACAAATTAAATCTAATGGGAGAATGTGTGTATGTGAGATCTGTACTCGTGCTCAAGGAAAATGTCCTTATAATAATGCTGAATTTGATCCAAGATTTACTCATAATTTAATTGGATATAATTTTAAAACTATGGAATTTCAAGCAGCTATTGCTTTGGCTCAATTAGAAGAAGTAGATGAGATAATTAAGAGTCGCCAAAAAAATGTTAAAATGTTAAATGAATACCTAAACGAATTTTCAGATATCCTACAAATACCAAAATATTCGGAGGATGTTAGTTATTTAGCTTATCCACTTGTGCTAAAAGATGCAAAAATATCTATTAATAAATTAACACATAGTCTTGAAAAAGAAGGAGTTGAAACGAGACCTTTATTTGGATATATACCTCATCAGCTAGCTTTTAATTATTTAAAAAATCAATATGAAGGAAAGTTGCCAAATGCAGAATATATCGGTAATCGGGGATTCTATATTGGATGTCATCAATATTTAAATGAAGAAGATTTAGAATATATTTATACTAAATTTAAAAAAGTAATAACTTCTTTAGCGAGATAAATTTATATACGAAGCCCAAACAGAAGCTTCTAAATTATTTAAACAAAAATTATGGAAAATTAAATTGAAAAATATAATTATAACTGGATCAAATGGGTTTTTAGGATCTCACTTAATCGATTTTTGTCTAAAAAAAAAATGCGTGATATATGCTTTAGACCGTCCCTCCGCCTCCTTTAAAAATCTAACACATTATACTAGGGGAAGAAAATATTTCAGTAATGAAGATAAATTAATAATCTTTGGAGAACGTATTCAATTACCAAGCAATAATGAAAATTTAATATTTATTGAGTGTGATATAAAAAATGCGAATTTATTAGATAGGATTATTGCTGAAGTCAAACCTGAACTTATTTTTCATTTCGCGGCTCAACCTTATATATTACCTTCTTGGAAGGATCCAGTTGATACAATTGAAACAAACGTTATTGGAACAATAAATATTTTTGAACCTATCAAGAAATATAAACTCAAACCACGAGTTATATTAGCTTGCACCAGTGCTGAATTTGGCACAACTGCGAATGAGATAAATCGCCCACTGAAGGAGGATGATCCCTTATTAGCGGTTCATCCTTATGGGATTAGTAAAATTGCATCTGAACTTCTTGCTCGCCAATATTTTTTAAACTTTGGAATTGAAGGGATTATTCTTCGATTTTTTAATCAAACAGGACCACGTAAGCAAAATGATGCTTGTTCCGAATTTGTTTCTAAAATTGCTCAAATCGAATTGGGAATATCAGAACCTATTATTGAAGTAGGAAATTTAGATACTTTTAGAGATATTACTGGCATTAAAGATACACTTCAAGCGATATGGTTAGTAGCTACGAAAGGTAAGCCTGGAGAAACATATAATGTATGTTCAGGGAGAAAATCTAAGATTCGAGATATTTTAAATATTATAATTAGTTTTTCTTCAAAGAAAATAAAAGTTATTGAAAACATTCCTAAAAAACTTAGAAAAACCGATGAAGATATGATATTAGGAGATAATGCAAAAATTAAAAGTGAATTAGGATTTGAAATCACCCAACCTATTGAAGTTATATTAAAAAATATGTATGAATATTGGTTAAAAACACTTAAAGAAACTTGAAAAGACCAAGTTAATAGATGTGAAATTAGATATTGTCATATTTTCTTAACGATTGTTAGACTCATATCCTTCTCTTTTGATATTTTACCATATATCAGCTTGAAATTATTAATTATATAATCCAAAACATTATTTCGTTCTCTAAATCCATGAAGAGTATCAAGCCCAGCTCCAGATGTTATTGTGTAATCAAAAAATAATAATCCTTGATCGTTAAGACATTTATCAAAAGTTTTTATAATTTCCAATGGTTTATTTAGATGTTCAAATACAGTCATACAAAAGATTGCATCAAATTTCTCGTCCGTTTCAAGCATAAAATCATTTTCAGGTTTCAATAGTTTTGGTATTACATTAGAGCATTTTCTATATCTATAAGAAGCGTAGTGAAAGGCAAGAGTCTGGATATCTGAGATATAAATATTTATATTTTTTGGTTTCCCAAAAAATTCAAAAAAGGTTGTTGTTATAGGTGCTGTTGCACAGCCAAATTCTAGAAAAGATTTAAATCCTTTATTATTTTTTTTTAAAAGAGTTAATAGTTGACATTCGTTATGAAAAATTGATTTGCATACCATCTGAAGTAATTGATAAATAACTTCTGGTCTTTGCCAGGCCTCAAGATGTACATAAGGATCAGTAGTATCAGGAACTAAATTATATTGAAATTTAAGTCTATAAATGTTTTTTATAAAAAATAAATCATATATTGTTGGAAGTGAAAGTCCTTTTAAGATATTTGTCCAATACTTATTAAATTCATCAAGCCAAATGTTATCAATAGAATTCTTTCTAAAATAATACCAAAGAAATTTTCTAATCTTTAATGGAATCAACTGATTTCGATAAATTTTATTAAATATGCTCTTATTAAAATCGGTTTTATTTGGTTTTGGATTTACCTTAAAATTTATTGGATGTTCTTCATAAATTTTTTTAACATCTACGTCTAAATTATCAAGATGATTTTTCTCAGTTTTCTCATAAAAGTTATAGGTCATAATAGATCAACAAAGGTTTATTTTCTATACCTAGAATCTTAAAAATAACTTCTTTTCCATTTTTTTCAGTTCCAAACTCAATGCATCTTGTTTCCTCCACTAGGTAGTAATGAAAAAGCATTCTTTTTTAACCATTTGATTTAAATTAAGATTGTATAACTTCAATCAGAAGATTTATTTTTTTTCTTTGTATTTCAAATGAAAATGGCGTTCCTTTATTGGTTTTACCGATTTTTTCACAACCAGTTTCTTCTTTCACAATATCAATAAAATCTCCTAATTCTTTCTTGAGGTCAATGTCATTTTTAACATTTATAATAATTTTTTCTTTAAATCGTGATAAATTTAATTTTTTTCGAATATTTTGAACATTCCTAATGAAATCTCGAGCAAAACCCTCAATTAGCAATTCCTTATTCATTTCTGTATTAATTAATATTGTACCATAATTTGAAACTTTTACTCCAAAAGGAACTTTAGCTTTTTGCACTATTTGAAAGTGTTCTTTCATAATCTCAAATTCATTATTCTTGATCTTTACCTTAAATTTTCCTTTAATTATATTCTGTTTAAGATCGTCTAAATTCATTGATTTCAAATACTTTTCTACATCATCACGATTGACTTTGAAATCTTTTCCAATTGTTCCTTTGTTTAAAATTAGTTCTTCAGTATATAACGATTTTGCCTTTTTTTGATTAATGAAACCAAATTCTTTGACATTGAGTTCAGATTTTAGTAATGAATTAAATTTCTTAATAATGTTTTCTTGTTTTTTATCCTTAAAATATAATAGATATTCTTTTATTGGTTGTCTAACTTTTATTTTCACTTGCTCTCTTAAAGCACGTAAATCTTGAGTTAAATTAATTAAAAATTCCATTTCTTGTAAATCATTCTGATCAATTAAATTATCTACTGCTACTGGAAAATCCATTAAATGCACAGATTTCATATTTTTCATATATTCATAATTTTCTTGCATTTCTAAAAAAACTCTTTCTGATAAAAACGGTACAAACGGCGCTATCAATCGATTTAATATATCAAAAATATAATATACTACATTATATACATTCTGATCTTTATCAAGAAATCTTTTTCTTGCCAATCTTAAATACCAATTACTTAAATGATTATTTATAAAATTTTGAATTTTCTCTGCTGCTTTAAAAATCAGGTAATCATCAAGAAGTTCTTTAACTTCTTTAGCTAAGGAATTAATTGTAGCAATTGCCCATTTATCTAATGGATCTTTTAATTCTTGAGGTTTAAATTCTAAGTCTGGCTTTATTTGATAGTTTTTTAAATTATTTGAAAATAATAGATATGAATTCCAATATTTATCAATAAATTGAGAAACAGCATATTTAACATAATCTATACTTAAACGCTTTTCTTTATGAGGAGGGCCAGAAACAAAATAGAGCCATCTTAAAGCATCTGATCCCTGTAAATTAAAAATTGTCCATGGATCAATAGTATTACCTAAACTTTTACTCATCTTTCGGCCTTCGCCATCAAGTACGATACCATTTACAACCACATTATTAAATGCGTTATGACCAAAAACTACAGTTGCTATTGCGTGTAATGTATAAAACCAACCTCTTGTTTGATCCATTCCTTCAGCAACAAAAGCTACGGGATAAGTTTCTTTATTCTCTACTAATTCTTTATTTTCAAACGGATAATGATATTGAGCAAAAGGCGCTGCACCAGAATCATACCAAACATCAATAACTTCTGGAGTTCGATTCATATCACTTTTACATTTGGGGCAAGGAATAATGACATTATCAATCATTGGTTTATGATAATCTTTTAGAACTATATTCCCTTTAGACAAATTCTTTAATTCATTATAAGATCCAATCGCTAACATATTGTCGCATTCTTCATTTGAACAAACCCAAATAGGTAGTGGTGTGCCCCAAAATCTTTCTCGTGATATTGCCCAGTCTCGAACATTGTCTAAAAAATTATCAAAACGACCCACGCCAACAGATTTAGGAACCCAATTCACTTTTGAATTAGTTTCTAATAAATCATCTCTAAATCGAGACATCGCAATAAACCATGATTCTCTTGCATAATATAATAAAGCTCGTTTACATCTCCAACAAAAAGGATAATCATGAGCGTAATCCTTAGTAGCAAATAACTTTCCCTTTTTCTTTAACTCATCAACAACCCATTTATCAGTATCCCATACACCTTCTTTACCAATATCCTCTCTATGAATTTTAAAATATTTACCAGCTAGCGGTAATACAGAATCGTCAAAATATCCTTTTTCATCTATTGGCTGAACAAATGGTAGTTCAAATTCCTGCCCGACATTAAAATCGTCTTCTCCAAATGCAGGAGCAATATGTACAAATCCAGTTGAGATATTATCCGAAGTTGGATCGGTATTAACAAAATCTCCTGTTATTATAATAAATCCATTTTCCTCAGATAAATGTTCAAAATATGGAAATAATGGTTCATATTTTTCATATAATAGATCTGAACCGAAGAATTCCCTTATTCTTTTGTAAGTACCTTCTTCTAAAATGTTATGTATTAAAGAACTGGCAATGATTAATCTCTCTCCTTTATATTCAACAAGAGAATAACGACTATCTGGATTAGCGGCAATAGCGACATTGCTTAATAAAGTCCAAGGAGTTGTGGTCCAGGCAACTATTTTTGCACCCTCAAATTTAGGATCTACCAGTTTAAAGGTAATATATATAGATTCCTCTTTAATATTTTCGTATCCTAAGGCAATTTCGTGAGACGATAAAGGAGTTTCACAGCGAGGACAAAACGGTACTACTTTTCTACCTTTATAAATTAAATCCCTATCAAACATATTTTTTAATGACCACCATATAGACTCCATAAAATAGTTTTCGCAAGTGATATAAGGATTATCCATATCAAGCCAAAAAGCCATTCTTTTTGTTAAATCTTCCCATTCAGTTATATATCTAAAAACACTTTCACGGCATTTATCGTTAAATTTATCAATACCATAATCAAGTATATCTTTCTTAATTTTGAGCCCGAGCTCTTTCTCAACTTCAAGTTCTACTGGTAATCCGTGAGTGTCCCACCCCGCTTTTCTAGGAACCCAATATCCCTCCATAAATTTAAAACGCAGAATGATGTCCTTTATCGATCGAGCATACACGTGATGGACTCCTGGTAAACCATTAGCAGTTGGCGGCCCTTCTGTAAATTCATATCTGCCAAGAGGTTTTTTCGCTTCAATTATTAATTTTATGATATTGATAGAATCCCAGTATTCAAGTATCTTCTCTTCTTCTTCTGCTAAGGACATATTATCTCTTAAGTATAAATTTGATTTCAAAAATTCATAGCTTAATTATATAAAATATAAAAAAGAATTTGTTAAGAATTTTTTCAAAAAACAAATTAAGAAAACTAAAAGTACCTTAAATTCTAAAGGTAAAATTTGTATTATTTAATTATGTTTAATTAAAATTTATAAATAGTAATTATCTATCATTATATATAATTAAAAAGATCTTAAAATGGTAGACAACAATTATGTCAGAAGAAGAACATAAGGTTGATTATACGACAGTCTCGATTCCAAAACCTCTTGTAGAAAAGATAAAAGAAAGGATGAAGGGCACTGGTTTTCCATCCGTTTCTAGTTATGTAACCTATGTACTTAGACAGGTAATATCCTCAATTGAAGAGGAAGAAAGTTCAAAGGAAGCATTTACTAAAGAAGAAGAAGAAAAAGTCAAACAACGATTAAGAGATTTAGGATATATCGATTAAAGAGTTGATATTTCAAAAAATCATAGAAAGAAATAAACGAGGAAATAAGTATGATTCAACCTCATGGAGGAACTTTAATAAATAAAGAATTGCCTAATATTGAGAAAGAACGGATTTTATCAGAAATTGATGAGTTCAAAAAGATACGGGTTAGTTCTGAAACTCTTAAAGTGATTAAAAATATTGCTTTCGGAGTGTTTAGCCCATTAGAAGGTTTTATGCACTATAACAATTATCGCTATGTTCTTGAACATATGTACTTGGAAAATAATGTGGCTTGGCCAATCCCGATAACACTTGATGCTTCCGAAGATGAGATAAGGGATCTTGAACTAGACGATAATATTATTTTAACAGATCCAACTGATGCGCCAATAGCATTAATGAATATAGAAGACATTTATGGATACGATAAAAAAGAATATGCTAAAAAAACTTATGGAACATTAGACAGAAACCACCCTGGTGTCGATAGCGTATTTAATTATAAAGAAAAACTGATAGGAGGAGAGATCTTTCTTTTAAATGAGCCTAAACCAGCATATCCAGATTTAGACCTAAAACCAATTGAAACTAGAGTCCTTTTTAAGGAAAAGAAATGGGATCGTGTTGTTGCGTTTCAAACGCGTAATCCACCACATTTAGGGCATGAGTATGTCCAAAAGGCAGGGCTTACATATGTAGATGGATTATTTATCAATCCTGTGATTGGTAAAAAGAAGAAAGGAGATTTTATGGATGAAGTAATCATTGAAGCCTATAAAGTATTAATCAATGAGTATTACCCTAAAGATCGAGTTATATTAAGTACGTTTGAAACCGAAATGAGGTATGCTGGACCAAAAGAGGCTATATTTCACGCAATTGCTCGTAAAAATTTTGGATGTGACCATATCATTATTGGCAGAGATCATGCTGGTGTTGGTGATTACTATGGCCCGTATGATGCGCATTACATATTCGATCAATTTCCAGATTTAGGAATTGAACCAATAAAATTTAGGTCATTCTCAAGATGCAGTAAATGCGATGCTGTAATAAATGACAAAATATGTCCACATCCTCCAGAAATGCAGATTTATTTTGCTGGAAGATCTATTAGAGCAACATTACAAGAGGGGAGGGCCCCTGATCCCGAAGTCATGCGTCCTGAAGTAGCAAAAGTTATATTGAAGTACGATAATCCATTTGTAGTTTAGAATTCAAATATACACTCAATAAAAAAAATGGTATGAGGAGCGTTTAGTGAAAAACAGAAAGAAAATTATAGTAATAGGATTAGATTGTGCGACACCAAAAACTTTATTCGAAGATTTCTTGGATGATTGCCCTAACATTAAAAAATTAATGGATAAAGGGATTTATGGAAAACTTAGGAGCTCAGATCCTCCAATTACTGTCCCAGCTTGGATGGTTATGTCTACAGGCAAAAAAGCGGGAACTCTTGGTATTTATGGTTTTCGCCATAGGAAAAAAAATTCTTATACCGATTTTTGGGTTGTTAATTCACAAACTATTAAGGAACCTAAAATCTGGGATATTATTGGCAAAAAAGGGCTAAAATCAATAATATTAGGTGTCCCTCCGACATTTCCAGCACATTCTATAAACGGAAATTTAATAACAGGTTTTATTACTCCTGATACTCTATCGAATTATACATACCCATCAGATTTAAAGATGGAGATTAGCGAGAAAATAGGTGATTATCTCTTAGATGTCCCATTTAGAACTAATGCAAAGGAACAATTGTTAATCGATATACATAAAATGACAAATATTCAATTTAAGACGATAAAATATTTAATCAAAAACAAAGAATGGGATTATTGCCAATTTGTTATAATTGGATTAGACAGACTTCACCATGGATTCTGGAAATTTTACGACAAAAGCCATCATAAATATGAGTCAGGAAATATCTTTGAATCGGCTATAAAGAATTATTATAGGAAGTTAGATAAGGAGATTGGTGAAATATTAGATTTACTGGATAAAGATACAATAATTTTTATCATTTCTGATCATGGAGCAAAAGCAATGAAGGGATGTATTTGTGTTAATATGGCGTTAGAAAAATTAGGCTTGTTAAAGTTTAAAAAAAAACATGAACCTGGAACAAGACTTCTAAATGCTGATATTGATTGGCAGAATACTTATGCTTGGGGGTGGGGTGGATATTATGCAAGAATTTTTCTTAATTTAAAGGGAAGAGAAAAAATGGGTATAATTGAACAAAAAGATTATGAAAATTGGCGGGAGAAGATAAGCAAATTGCTTAAAGAGATCCCTGATAACAATGGAAATCCCATGAAAACTAAAGTATTCAAACCTGAGAGATTATACAGTAAAATTCGAGGAGATGCGCCCGATTTAATGGTTTATTTTGATGATTTAAATTGGAGATCTGCTGGTACCGTAGGTTATGATTCAATGTATCTTGATGAGAATGATACTGGACCTGATGATGCTGTTCACGACTACTATGGGATCTTCATTATTTACGACCCAAAAAAGAAAATAGGTAAACAATTGGAACCAAGAAATATTCTTGATATTGCTCCTACTGTTTTAAACATATTTGGAATTGCCATTCCAAGAGATACAGAAGGAAAATTAATAGATTTTTAAATAAAAATGAGAGAGAAAATAGAACAAAAAGGATTTACCTTATGGTTTACTGGACTTCCTTGTTCGGGGAAATCTGTTCTTGCTGATGCAGTAGCAGAAGACTTAAAAAATAGAGGAATGAAGGTCGAGCGCCTTGATGGAGATATTGTCAGAAAAAGTTTAACAAGAGATCTCGGTTTTACAGAAGAAGATCGCAATATGAATATTGAGAGAGTAACATTTGTCGCAAAGTTATTAACTCGTAATGGTGTTGCAGTTCTTGCCTCCTTCGTCAGTCCATACAATAAAATACGAGCTTATTCCCGAAAAGAAATAGGAAATTATATTTTAGTATACGTAAAGTGTCCTATTAATGTTTGCGAAGAGAGAGATGTAAAAGGTATGTATGCTAAGGCAAGGGCAGGTATAATTAAGAATTTTACTGGGATTGATCACCCTTTTGAAGAACCTGATACCGCTGATATTATTGTTGAAACAGATAAACAGACAATTCAGGAAGGTAAAGAAATTATTTTAGATACTTTAGAGAAAATGGGATATCTACAAAATTAAAAAGACAAGAAGACTCTAAATCTTTAAATTTCAAATTAGTTAATTTTTAAATAAATTGTGAAATCCGATTGGAAATATTATCTTAAATTTTATTAACTTATAATTCATTTAGGTTTAAGTTTGATTTAAAAATTCGATTTTTAATTCTTGGTAATAAATTGTATCTTTTCGCATATAAAATAAGAATACAAGTTAACATAATGACATGAAGAACAAGCAATCTATAGGTGTAAAATATACCAAAATCTTGTTCTTTAATTAAAGGAGAAATAACCCAGAAGAAAAAATTATTTGTAAATAAATAAATTCCCAAAATTGAAATTAAACCAATTAAAAAAATTGTATTTTTCTTCAAAAAGTCAAACCCTTTTACATCTTGTTCTAAAAATTGAACAAATAAGAATAAGACAAATGAAAAACATAAGTAAGCAATTAAAGGAGGATGTGAAATAATCCCAAAAAATAAATATGCAAGTAGAAATAAGCTAAACTTATTTTCAATATTTTGATTTCTAATTAAAACTAATATCACTGTGATTATTACTAATATCACTGTAAAAACAAAACTAATAACCGTTATTTGAGAAGGTTTTATTTTTATAAAATCTTTTAAATAAAGTGGGTAAGCACCTCTAATTTCTTTAGTTGGACGATTAAATCCTTTAAGGAACTCAAAAAATTGTGAGGGATATAATATAAAGGTGATATTTTGAATTATAAACCATGCTACTATTATTAAATATATTTTCAAGCTTTCCTTTTTAATCAGATCCTTCAATTTAATTTCTTGAAAAACATAAATAAATAAAATAAAAATGAAATAAGGAGCCATTCCTAAAATAAAAATGAATAAACCATATGTTAATATATAATATTTTCCGTTTTTTTTCCTACCTTCCTTTCTATATTGAATTTCTCTTCTAATAATGAATAGTAGAATTAAAAAAACAATAAATTTAAAGTGGTTAAAATAGAAGATAATCCATAATAGAAAACCATTTGAAATAATAATTAAAAAAATAAATCTATGTGCTTTTTTCTTTACACCCATCAAAATTAAAATTCGATTAAATTCTAATATCGCAAACATTCCCGAAAGATAATTTACAAAATAAAATGCGTTATATGAAATTTGTAACGGAAGTAGTGAGAATGTAAAAGCAAAAAAAATGGCAAAACTTGGCATGTATAGGAAACGTGAGACTTTATACAAATCAGCCGGGTTTTTCAAAATTTGTTGTCCAGCATCATAAAAAACAGAAAAATCAGGATCCCAAAATTCCCCTAATTCTTTATATTTTATAGTATTAAGATAGTAAAAGCAATGAAATGCCCAGAAGGTAAAAAATAATAGGGGTATAATTAAATACAAATTTTCTTTACGGAAATAATTTCGATGTAAGCAAAATAAACTCAAACAGGAAATTACTAAAGAAAAGATAATAATAACTATAATGAAAACAATATCCATATTCCTACTTAAAATATTATTTATAATAACAATTTTTCGGTTTAACTTGTAAAAAGCGCGAAAAAGTTAGAATAAAGGCAATTAAGAATGAGTAAAATTGTTCAATACATCATATCTGGAGGAGGAGCTTTCAGACAGAATCCACACTTTCCAAAAGAGTTAATTGTCTGCTGCCAACAATGTTTATGATATGCGCGTTCACAATGAGGACATAAAACATGGCATGAATCTGGTCCAGCTATTTTTGAAGAGCAAGTAGGGCATTGGAGATTATGACAAATTACGCATGATACGGCAGAAATTTCGAATATTTTTTCTGAAATTAAATTAAACAAATCAATAAGATAACTAAATGGAGTCCATTTACTGAAAAAATCCTTAAATGAAGAATGAAGATCATCTTTAATTTTTTCATGGGATTCTAATTCAAATTCGTTTAAGACTTTCACTTCAGGCATTTTCATTGGATAATCTCTTGGTAGATTTATTTGAAATTTGAATATTAAATCTTGTGTCTTCATTTTTCCCTTCATGTCTAAATTTAAAATCTCTGTTAAAGAATCATATTTAAGGTTCTTATAATCCTTTTTTAATAAATCAATCTCAAAACTAATTCTTGAATTTTTATCAACAAGCCAAGCAATTTCCCTTACAATTTCAATAGGTTCAGATTCTTTTTCTTTCCAATTTATATAACTAGTCAAAGATTTCTTTGGATCTGAAATAATTTGTTGCAATTCTGGAGTCAAGACTATTTCTGGAATCTGAGGGTATGATCCTAAGTCAAGATCTAATGTATATTCTTTGAAGCCATATGTTAATAAATGTACTCTTAATTGAGTCGCACTGTTTCCGATCATTTCAGCTTTATATTCACCAAGAATTTTTTTAGATTCTAGTTCAATGTCTTTTATGAAAAAAAGTTTATTTTCCATTTCTTGTAGGACATCTACAATATGAGGAGGCTTTTTAGCATTCCATTTTCTCAGAGGCTCTAAGGATTTATAAGGATCCCCTAAAATATTTTTAATCTCTTCTGGAAATGAAAAGATTGGTTTTTTTGGATAATCTATGAAGTTGATTCCAATAATAAATGTTTTTGAAATGGTTATTGTCATATATACATTTATATCTGCTTGATTTTCCACCTTTTGATCGTAAGTGTAGTATTGTTGAATAAGGCTTAATTCTGTGTTAACATCGACACTTATATGTTCTGGTTCTTCTATAGTCTCTTCTTGGTTTGTTTCTTGAATATCTTTTGTCGACGTAATAGAAGTGGCAGGCTGATCTGTGTAAATTAGGTTTGTATCAGATACTAATTTAGGTTGAACACTTTCTATATCAAAATCAGGAGGGTATGCATCAAGATCAGGTGTTATATATTCATCTGAATTTGATAATTCTTCTTGCTTTGTTGTTTCGTACTCCTCATTATCTATAGAAGGTACAGTAGGTTCAGGTTGTTTTTTTTCAGGAACAGAAGGTCCAATTAATGCATCTTGAATTTTCATTTTAAGTTCATTGATAATATCCACAACAGAGGATTCAGTAGTCCACATTCTTAATTGATTTAATTGTATATCCCCTAATAACTCTTTAATGTTATTATGATATATAAAATGAGGCTGAGAGTCAGGAAACTTATCATCAAATTTTATCTCTAATTCATATTTTTTCTCTGGTGTTTCATACACATAACCATATAAATGAGCAATATTTTCAGAAACCATCCAAAAGGAAAATTTGGCTGCGATTTTTTGAGCTTCTCTTAAAATTCTTTGTTTATCCATCAAATTCACTTGATTTATTCTAGAGTTTTCTACATTATTAAGATTAAATTATCCTCTTAAAAATATTTTTAAAAATTTGATAAATATCTGATTTTAGATCTTCTTTAATTATAAAGGAAAAGGATTTTCCATCATAAAATATAAAAATTATATATTAAAATATAAAATATCTTGATATTTTTGAATTTACTAATGACAGAAGGATATGAAGGAAAGAACTCAGATTGATTTAAGCCCGAAAAAACGATTATCTATAAATAAAAACGATCAGAAAGGATCTGAAAGCCTATTAAAAAGAGCTTTTGAATTATTCACATCTAAAGCCTTCATTAAACAAGGAATTAAATTTGCATTCGTTGGGGCAATTGGAACATTTGTTAACCTTTCGATCTTATATCTTTTAACAGATATTTTTGGAATATTATATCTTATTTCAGAAACATTCGCTTTTGTGATCGCACTCTTAAATAATTATATATTAAATAAGGTTGAAACATTTGAGGAAGATATTCAGGAAAAAGTTATGGGGAAAGGAATTAAATTTGCTATTATATGTATCATTGCTTTATTAGTTAATCTAACTATTCTCTTTATTTTAGTAGAGTATTTTGGCATATTTTATTTATTAGCAGAAATTTTCGCTATATTCGGTGCATTCTTAATCAATTTTTTAGGAAATAGATTCTGGACATTTAGACATAAGCAAAGATTAAATCCATCAAATAAAATAAATAAAAGATTTGTGTTATTTATTATGGCACTATGGCTCCTAACATTAGGAACAATTGACGTTATTATGGGATTTATTAAGATAGATATTATATTCTATCTTTTAGGAACACCTCTAATCATAGTAGCGCTTTTTATCATGATAAAAGTTATTTTTATCTATTTTATAAAGAAAAAGTGAGATTAAGGTAATTTTTTAACCATTAAGATATAAGAACTTGATTTAAATTCTAAATTCTCTCATGTATTTTAATCCATCTTCTAAACTATAGATTTTTAAGTCTGATGCTAATAGCTTTTTCAATTTACTTATATCTAATCCAGTATTTTTAGGCCTAATTGCAATTTGATTTAAATTATCAATTGGATATATTAAATCTTTGTTATAATTGAAAATCTCTGCACATTTTAAAGCCATTTCGTATCTACTTAGTGTACCATCACCGGCAGTATGATAGATGCCTTTAGCGTTTTTTTCTATGAGTTTTATTATTATTTCTGCAAGATTTCTTACAAAAGTTGCATTATTTGTTTGATTAGCTACAATTGAAATCTTCTCTTGGCGATCCAATTTATCTAACACCCAGGTAATGAAATTCAACTTGTTTTTATTCCATCCATATAATACAGCAGTTCTACAAATGAGATAATCAATGTTAGATTTCAATAAAGCCAATTCCGCATCATATTTTGTTTTTCCATAATGGCAAATAGGATTTGGAATATCATCTTCTGTATATAATCCTTTTTTTTTAGTTCCATCAAAAACAAAATCAGAGGACATGAAAATTAATTTTGAATTTATTTTCTCACAAGCTTTTAAAACATTTTTGGGACCCTCTGTGTTTATTTTAGTAGCAAGATCCTTCTCAGTTTCATTTTTGTCAACATCGGTTAACGCTGCTGTGAGTAAAATTATATCTGGATCAATTTTTATAATTTTTTTGAAGCAATCTTCGGGATTTGTAATGTCTATAAAGTAAAATGGAATATATTTGTCTATATTCTTATTATATAAATCTGCCGCGATAAAAAATAAATTTTTACTCTGAATTTCCTTTTCAATATTAAGACGTAAAAAATTTGACCCCAAAAAGCCGTTTGCCCCAATAACTAAAACTGATTTCAACTTCTTATCTTAGACAGTATTTATTTCTAATTTCTTAATTTTTAGAGTTATTATTTATTGCTATAGTGCTTCTCGTAATATTTTAAATACTCTTTTGTTATGACATTATTTAACCAATCTTTATTGTCTAAATACCATTGGACAGTTGCTTTCAAACCCTCTTCAAATTTTACTGTAGGTCTCCATTTTAATTCTTTAGTGATTTTATCGTGATTAATGGCATATCTGAGATCATGACCAAGTCGATCTTTTACAAATGTTATTAATGACTCTGGTTTATTTAATAGATTTAGCAATTTCTTAACTAAGTCAATATTTTTCATTTCAGAATCTCCGCCAATATTATATATTTCACCGACTTTTCCTTCTAATAAAACTTTTAAAATAGCAGCACAGTGATCTTCCACATAAATCCAGTCTCTAACATTAATGCCCTCTCCATAAATAGGGAGTTCTTTATTATTTATTGCATTATTAAGCATTAATGGTATCATTTTTTCAGGAAATTGAAAAGGTCCATAATTATTAGAACATCGTGTAATGTTAATAGGGAGTTCAAATGTTTCATAATAAGCATTTACTATTAAATCAGCGGAGGCTTTACTCGCGGAGTAAGGGCTATTAGGAGACAATGGTGTTTTTTCAGTAAATGGAGGTTCGTTAAAATTTAAGGAACCATATACCTCATCCGTAGATATTTGAATATATTTCTTTATCATGTTTTTTTTTGCTATATTTAACAAAGTTTGAGTTCCAAAAATATTTGTCTCACAAAATATTGTAGGATTGTCAATAGATCTATCAACGTGTGATTCTGCAGCAAAATTTATGATATAATTAACAGATTCTTTATTTACAATGTTATCTATTGGATCAAAATCACAAATATCGGTTTTATAGAATTTATAAGTGTCTTTATACCTTGTATCAAAATTTTCTAAATTTTCTGGATTTCCGGCATACGTTAGTTTATCTACATTAATTACTTTAAAATCTTGATTTAATTTAAGGATGTATCTAATAAAATTACTTCCAATAAAGCCCATACCACCCGTAACCATTACAATTTTCATATAAACTCAAAAATGTAAGTACTATCTTTAGAAATCATAAATTTATTTTGTCAATTTGAGATTTAATAAAATTACTAGATTTCAATAGAGTATCGAATTTACCCGCATCAGACCAAAACCCTTTAACAAAAATAGCCTTGGTTATAGCATTTTTAACATAATAATTATTCACATCCGTAATTTCTAATTCATTCCTCTTTGAATATCCTATTTCATCTATTACTTTCTTAATTATTGCAAAAATTTTTTTATCATATAGATATAAACCAGTTACAGCATATTTGCTTTTCGGTTTTACTGGTTTTTCCTCAATTCTTTTTATAGTTCCGTCATCATTTAACTCAGCAACACCAAATCTTACAGGATCATCAACTTCTTTTAAAAATAAGCAACAATCATATTTATCAGATGAATCAAATTCTTCAATTTCTGACTTAAAATTATTTTCAAATATATTATCACCTAATATGACTGCTACTTTATGTCCTTTAACAATTTTTCTCGTTAAATATAATGCCTCTGCAATCCCTCCTGCTCTTTGTTGATACACATAATTAAAGTTAGCTCCGAATTCAGAACCATCTCCAAGTAATTTTATAAAATCCCCTACACTTTCTCCTCCTAGAACAATAGTTATATCTATTATTCCTGAATTAGTAAGCGTTTTTATAACTTTATATATCATTGGTTCATCATATACAGGTAATAAATGTTTATTTGTAACTCTAGTAAGTGGTGATAACCTAGAACCCGTCCCCCCAGCTAAAATCACACCTTTAACTTTATCTCACCAAATTAAATTTAATCCTTATGTTTATTTTAAATCTTTTATTTTTTTTTAAATCTTATTTTTAGAGCTTTGTTGTTTATGGCTAAAATCTTTATCTCTTAATCTCTTAATTATTAATCCTCCTTTAAAATAAACTTCAAAAATAATTTAAAAATTTAAGAGATACATTAAAATAATTAAATCTTTTTATTTTAGAGAATTTTCAATTTTAAATAATATACGTGATATAGACAAAATCAAAAATTTAATGATGTTTTTTTAATAAAATGAGAATACTGATTATTAATCCTCCCAGATACGACAATTCTTCAGTTACAAGAGAACAACGTTGCGAATTAATTATGAATTATCGCGTTGATACCCCCGCAACTCTGTTAATAATAGCTTCATTATTGAGAGAAAAAAATTATCAAATTAAGTTTATTGATGCAAATGGAATAAATATTAATTATGAAATGCTTTCAAATTTATTAAAAACTCGAAATTTTGATTGTTTAATCTTTACATTTAACTCTCAAATAATCGATTATGATTTAGAACTATGTAATATAATTAAGGAGTTAAATCCAAAATGTATTACTATTGGTTATTCATGGTATGGAAGAAATTATGGAAAAGAAATTATTCGGGAATATAAAAATTTGGATATTTTAATGATTGATGACCCATTTTCCATAATAGAGGACTTAATAGACTGTATAAGCAATAATAATGATTTATCTAATCTAAGGGGAATAGTATTTAGGGATAAAAATAATCTCCCTATCGTTACAGAAGATTTGAATAAAAGAAAAAAAATTAATGATTTACCATTACCAGCATACGATTTATTGAAATCGTTCAAGCCTTATTATATTTATTCTCCTTTTTTTGGCCCTTATGCTTTAGTCTATGCTGGAAAAGGTTGTCCTTTTGGTTGTACATATTGTCCCGCTGCCAATACAAAATATAGTGGAAAATCAGGAGAAAAAATAATAGAAGAATTAAGACTACTAAAAAGTCTGGCTAATGTAAAATATATTTGGTTTTTTGATGAAATTTTTACTATTAATCGTAAGAGAACAATTAAGATTTGTAAAAATTTAATTGAGGGAAATTTGAAGATCAAATGGTTCTGTGATTCAAGAGTTGATTTAGTTGATATGGACCTTTTAAAGTTAATGAGAAAGGCAGGTTGTATTGGAATATCTTACGGTGTTGAAACTGGAAGTGAAAAGATATTAAAATTGATGAACAAAAACATATCACTTGAAAAAGCAAAACAGACTTTAAAATTGACTCGAAAAGCAAATATTCCCGTTCAATTAAATTTACTCTTAGGTTATATAGGAGAAACTTATAAAACGTTAAAAGAGACCGAGATTTTTATAAGAGAGACAATTCCAGATTTTGTTCAAGTAAGCGTATTGCAACCTTTAGAAAACACTAAATTTGTAAAAATTGCTATGGAAAACAATTGGATAATAGAGGATTTAGATTGGAAAAAAAAGCTAACAAGACCTCATAGAAAGCTTATTAACTATGAACCATATGATCTTGATCTTTGGCAGGTAAGAGAAAATTTTATGAAAATGCTACGATTTTACCCTAAATGGTGGTTTTATTCACTTAAAACCTTAATTAGAAATTTGAGATTACTACTGCCAGTTTTTTATACTTTTTTGAAAAAATCAGAGTCAATAAGCTTAATTTAGTTTTGAATTTTAATTTTAGAGATGAGATCTATTAAATTTATCACACCAAAAGAACTGAATAGATATATCCCAAAAGAGTATTATTTTTGGTCGAGTATAAGTCCATATTATGTCCCATTATTTGGAAAATTTTTTTGGAATAGACTAAAAAAAATAATTAAGTTAATCTTGAAACTAAAAGCAAATCATAGGATTAAGCTGGACAATATTTTAGATATTGGATGTGGGATAGGATTTTTTTCATTAAATATTGGGATAAATAATCCTGGCGTAAGAATTAATGGCATAGATATATTGGAAGAGTGGCAAAATGATTATATAAAAAGAATTTTCAAAAAATTTAATCAAAATTTTGAAATAATAACGCATAATATAGAAACAAAATCAGGTTTTCCAGATGATTTTTTCGATTTAATCGTTGCGTTGGATGTGATGGAACATGTAAGAAACTTAAAGCCAGCACTTGATGAGATTGAGAGAGTATTAAAAAAAAATGGTAAATTTATCATCACAATTCCAGTAGAATCAATCATATTGCAATATGCGAGAATGATATATGCGAGAGTTTCAAAACGTTTAGTCTGTAATGATCATTGGAAAGGGGCAATATCTTCAGTGCAAATGTTTGATAAATTAATTAAAAAAAAATTTAAAGTCGAATATTATAGAACCTATCCTTTTTCAGGTTTTCCCTTAACTTTTTCTTATGGATTACTTTACTTTTTATCAAAAACTTAAAAGATTATTATTTATTCGTAAAAGATCAAAATAAAATAAAGAGGCCTCTAAAAACGGAGCAATTATTTCCCAGATTAAGATACATTATATACAGTATTTTTTCTGATCAGATTATATTCAAATTTCTAAAAACTTATTCACACCTATCAATTATTTTCTCAGCATCAAAGCTGAAAAAAACTAAAAAAATTTTTAACAATGCTCCATCAACACCTCAGTGGCTTGAATTGGATGACTTGATAAGACTTCAGAATAAATATCCTCGACCATTGATTAGAAAGAAAAAGAGTAAGAAAACAAATGCCTTAATCAAGAAAGGAAGGGATAAAGCAATAAAGATAATGAAAATGATAAAAAAAGATAATCTAAAATATAAAAAGTTCTTAGAATTAGGATGCAATGATGGTATGGTGTGTTATTATTTAAATTCTATGGGTAAAAAAGCAATTGGCATAGACATTAATGATAAGTACTTCGATAAGAGAGCATTAAAAGAGGAAGGAACTTTAATTAAAATGGACGCATCAAATCTCAGATTTGAGGATGAAAGTTTTGATTTTGTGTTTACCTTTGACTGCTTTGAACATTTCCCAAAACCTAATAAAGTTTTAGAGGAGTCTGTTCGAGTTGTTAGAAAAGGAGGCTACATATATATTGCTTTCTCATTGCCTTTTACATCACCTTATGGAATGCATGCTATTAAATCAATTACAGTTCCTTATTGTCAATATCTTTTTCCTATTGATTTAATGAGAAGATTTTCACATACATTAAAAGGAATGAGACCTCTTCCTGAAGATCTCTCCTTAAATGAATGGTCCACGGAGGATTTTCGCTCTTTATGGAAAAAACACTTAGACAAATTAAGGATAATGAAATATAATGAAAATTACGATATATCGCACATTAAGTTAATAAGTCAATATCCGTCATGTTTTAAAAGTAAAACAACGAATTTCGATAATCTAATAGTTTCTTCGATTGAAGTTCTTTTTAAAAAACGGTGAGTTAAGCTAGTTCCGGGTCGTTTTCTAGAGTTCTTTAATCCTTGAATATAATTTGAAAAATTTATACTCAAATTTGCTGCGATTTAGTGTATTTCCTTCTTTTAATAGATTTTCATGCAATTTTTGTCTTAATTTTTTATCATTATGCAATAATCTAATTCCTTCTAAAAAACTTTCATTTACAGTGTCATATAATAAAAAATCTCTATCTCTTTTAACAAAATCAATACCTTCAATCCCATTCTTTGTTGTTATAAAAGGTAATGCTGTTATTATGTAATCCATTATTTTAATTCTCATCCCACTGCCACTAAGCAAAGGAACAATAGCGAAATCTGCCATATACAAAAAATCTTTTAGATTTTCAACAAATCCTAAACTTATTATATTATTTTTCCGAAATTTCGAGAGATTATGTCCCGCTAATACAAATAAAATATCAGGATTTTCTATATTAGGAGATATATAATTATTGATAAGATTAAATGCTTCTTGGTTTGGAGGATGTGGTAAACCACCATGAAATATAACAATTGTTTTATCCAAAGGTAAGCTTAATTTTTTTCTACATTGTATTTTATTAGCTTCTGTTCTTTTAGAACCTTCAAAATTTAAAGTAGAAGGTGTTTGAATCAGAAACGTCTTACTTTTAGGGATTTTATAATTTTTAATGTAATAATCTCTATCGACCATGCTAACATTTATGATCACATCTGCTAATTTACAAACTAGTTTTTCGTAAAAATACCCAAATATTTTTGCCAATGGTTTGAGAATCTTAGGAAATTTCGGATTTTTCACAGCATTTTTCATAAATTCACTTTCAATCCCTTGTGAATCATAAATTAACTTTGTTTTTTTTTTTGCTAAAAATTTAGCCGTAATAAAACCCCATGGAAACTCCAATTGGATAATCTCAACATTATATTTATGAATTATTTGAAATAATTTAATAATATAGAAAGGATTTAAATCTGAAAGATAAAAGCTGAAATTCCCTAATGGTTTATTGTAAAATACTTTACACTTTTTTTTTAATTCATTATCTTCAAAACCTTTTGAATTCAATGAATGTAATACTAAAACTTCAAAATTGCGATTTATTAAAGCATAGTTGAGAGTCCATATTCTTGTTTCTGCACCAGAATGAGGATTTAAAGCATTACCATTAGGATAAATAATTAAAACATTCATTTCATTTAAGTAAAATAATTTGTAAAATTTAATTTTTATATTAGGTTTTTAAAAAAGATCATTCAAAAATACTTTGAAATTTTTGATAATTAAATATTAGACTAATTAATTCTATAAAATGATATCTACTAAAATTTAAATTTAAATTTTAATTTATTGAATAGTTTATGAGAAATATGGCATATAAAACAGCCATTTAATTGAAATATTAAAAAAACAAACTAGATTTTAGATGCCAAAATTATTTGATAATCTTAAAGAAAATAAAATTATTAAATTCATAATTAATAAAATAAGATATATTTCTAATTCGTTATCAAAGAATTTAATTCAAAATCCTACTTATGATTATAATATCCATAAATTTTTAATTTCACATGAAGATCCAATCAGATATGCCACAATTGCTCTAGCTATTACTAAAATAATTAAAAAAAAAATTAACGGTAGTTTTGCTGAAATTGGTGTTTATAAAGGTCATGCAAGTAAAATTATCCATTCGATTGCCCCATATAAAACTTTGTATCTTTTTGATACTTTCGAAGGATTTCCTTTAAAATTCCTAAAAACTGAAGACAAAAGATTCCAGGATACTAATGAAACAGTATTAAAAAAAACGATTGGTGATTTAGAAAATATTGTTATTAAAAAAGGAATTTTTCCAGAAACTACAAAAGGTTTAGAAAATGAAAAATTTTCGTTTGTTTTGATTGATTTAGATCTCTATGAACCAACTTTAGCGGCCCTAGAGTTCTTCTACTCGCGAATAAATCCTGGTGGATATATTTTTATTCATGATTATAATAATCCACATGAATCGGAGCGAGGAGTTTATAAAGCAGTAAATAAGTTTTTTATTGGCAAACTAGAAAAGATTATTGAACTCCCAGATAAATGGGGATCAGCTCTGATTCGAAAAATCTAATATTAAATATTAATATTTTGAGGAATTTAACCATAATTTAGATTTATTTATTACCTTCAAATATTAAAAATAAACCTTTATTATAATTTTTATATCTTGATTCTACTTTTCTCAATTTGAAATATTCCATTATAGAGATGATATTATCTAATCTTGTCATATTTTTTATTATTTTAATAAATCTCTTTTTAATAAATTCGCTTCTACAGATAGGATATATTTTAATATTCTTAAACCCAATTTTCATAAGCAAATCTCTCAACTTTTGCTCATTAAAATATTGTTCAACATTTTGGCTTCTTTTATGGAATTTAAGAAAATTCAAATCATCAATTGTCTCCAAGGAATCCACTGAAAAAAATATTTGCCCTCCTTTCTTCAGAATTCTATATATTTCTTTTAAAACATCAATATAGTTTTTAATATGTTCTAACACGCATATACTAATTATTTTATCAAATGTTTCAGATTTAAATTTAGCGTCTTCTAGTCTCGTCAATTTAAAATAACTATTTATTTTTCCACGTAAAAAAAAAGATCTTTCTTTTGCTTTATCCAAATTTTCCTTAAAAATGTCAATTCCATAGATTTTTTTACATTTTTTTCCCACTAACAACGTTTCAAAACCATTTCCACATCCAAAATCTAGAATTATATCACTATTTTTAATTTCAACATCTCTAAAGAGCTCTTTAAATTCATATATTTTTAATGAATGAAAACCAAAGAAGATAGTAAGATTTTCAATCCGAAATCTTAAAAGCTTTATAATAAATTTTAACATATTTTTCAATTTTTCACTATTTCATTATAAACATTATATAATTTCTCTGTATGAATGTCCCAATTGAAATTATTCACAATAAATTCTCTATTCTTTTTACCACCCACTTTCATTATATCAGGATTTTTAATGAAGTAAATTATTGCGTCATATAATTGCTTCCTATTGTTTTTTTCAATTAAAATTGTTCCTGGTTTGATATTCAATTCAAGCATCCCCCCGGCTTTAGTCATTATTATTGGCAATTCCATACTCATTGCTTCTAAAACTGAATTAGGTAACCCTTCTGTTAAAGAGGTTTGAATATAAATATGAGCCTTTTCTAAATAGCGTGGTATTTTTTTATGATCTACAAATCCTAATAGAGAAATAGAAGATTCTAATTTATAGCTCTTAATTAATTCTACAAGTTCTTTTTTCACTTCATATCCAATCTTATTATCCCTTAAAATTTTATGACCGAATCCAATTAAGTTGAAATGGATATCAAAACCATTATCTTTTAAGTCTTTTACAACTTTTACGATTAAATCTTGACACTTTTCAGGTGAATATCTTCCTATATGAATGAGTTCAAATACGTCAATATTAGAATAATTTCTTTTCACTTTTGGTTGAAATAATTTATTGTTAACACCATTGTAAATATATTGGACTTTTTTCTCTTGAACATTCAATCTCATAATTTCTTTTTTCATGGTTTTTGAGACTGTTATGATTTTTTTATTTAATTTACAGCTGATCCTTGCTAATATATTCTTTCTAAAGCTTAAGAAGGGGAAATAGTTGATATCTGTTCCTCTCCCATGAAGGATTGTAGGAACTCTAAAAATTCTTCCCAAAAGACCCATAATTAATGATTCAATAATATATGTGGAGTGAACGATGTCAGGTTTGAATTTTATGAATATATTTGCCATATCTTTTATAAATTGGAAGAGAACCCTAATGTTCTTTAAATTCTTACGCTGAATCCAGAGAATATTTTTTTTTAATTTTGTTATTGAAGCTATCTCAGAATTTGTGGTGTATACAATAATTTGAATATTAGAGTAATTATTTGCCAATGTAAATATTTCATCAGCTAAGTAAGTTTCATGTCCTTTTGCATAAAAAAAAGCTGAAAAAAAAAGTATTTTCATCAATTATTCCCTTTTTTAAATAATAAAATACTAACCTTCTTCATTAATTTGTTTATTAATTGGAGATCTTTTAGAAATTAGGTTCATTATCCATTCAATTCCAAAAATAAAATCATATTTCTCCCATATCCTTGAAAAGATTTCAATAATTAATATGGTGATTGCAACAAATATAAAATACTGATATATTTGTAAACCTTTCGTGGTGAAATTACTAATAATTAAAGGAGCAATGATTAAACCTGCAATTATAACAATAAAATGTATATAATAAAGTGAAAATGATACTTTTCCCCACCTGACTAAAGATACTTGTAAAGGAGATTTAATTTCTTTGACATCAGTTAAAAAAAAGATTAATGAGAACAGTATAAAATATCCTGCATATGCTGTGATATGTAATATTATTAAATTATCAATATTGAATGTATTATTATTAAGCCAAAAAAGAGAGAGAACAAGAAGGATTATTCCTGATAATAGAGGCATTGTCAAAATTTTTTTAAATACTTCAATTTCAGTATTTAATATTAAATCCCCAATTAATATCCCAATTAAATAAAAGCTTGCCCAGGGTAAATATGTAAAGGCTCCACCGGACACTAAAATAAAAAGAATCTCAATATTATTATACTTAATGATCACGTACCCAAAATAAATAGTAAATATTAAAGTTATTATTATAATTCTTCTATAAATTTTTTTAAAAAAGGGTATAAAAAAGAACAATAACATGGAAAACGCGATAACTTGAAAAATACTCCAGTAAATAATAAATGAAATATGCATATCAAAAATAAAACCAAAACTTAGCAGTATTATAAGGGTTATAAAAAAAAGGAATGCCGCTCTTTTTAAAATTTCAATAAAAATTTTTCGTTTCGACCAATCATTCTTAATTCTCTTATTAATATATAAAAAAAAACCTGTTCCTGCACATCCAAGAAAAATAGCTTCAGCCCAAGTTCCAAAGAGTAAAACAAAAAGAAATCCTATTATCCAATAATTCTGATTTGTCATTAACATATAAATATGTCCTGTAATCATTTCGATTATTGCGAGAGCTCGCAATATATCAATCGAATTATACCTACGATCCATTTTAATTATCAACTTCTATTATATTTCATTTAAAATGAAGTTATTTTGTAGAATTCAACATAAATTATAAATTAATCATTTGAAAACAATTCCTTTTTACTAATGAAGTTCAAAAACCACTCTATACCAAAGATATAATTCAATTTTTTCCAAACTCTAAGAAATAATTCAATCCCTATGTAAAACATAATTACGATGATGATAAATTGATATAAAAGAAAACCCCTTGAAAAAAGATCAGGTATAATAAAAGGGAAGATAAGAATACCAATAGCTATAACCCCAAAGTGAAGATAATAAATAGAAAATGAAAACCTACCCCACTGAGTGCCCCTAGTAAGAAGTTTTGATTGATATTCTTTAATATCAGCAAAATAATACAATAAAGGAAAAACTATAAAAAATGTCGAAAATGCAGATATAAAACTTACTATCCACCAATCAATTCGTAAATCCTTAAACCAAAGCCACCATATAATAAGAATTATTATCCCAATCGGAAAAAAAATTATAAAGCATATTTTAAAGTAATAGGTTGGCATGTTTATTATCAAATCACCTATTAAAATACCAAATATAAAAAGACTTGCCCAAGGAAGAAACGTATAATCCCCTCCACTAACTAAAATAGCAAGATACTCAATATTATAAAATTGAATTAAAAAATATATTAGATAAAGTAAAAAGAAGATTAAAAACAAAGTAAAGATTCTGAGTTCTCTTTTTAAAAATGGGATAAAAAAATAGATAATCATTGAAAAGGCAATTACTTGAAATATACTCCAATAAATAATAAAAGATATCTTCAATTCCATTATAAAACCAAAGAGAATTTGAAATACGAGGGATATGCTAAAAATAAAAACAGCTCTTTTAGATATTTCTTTAAAAATCTCTAATCTGGCAATATTTTCATTCACTTTTTTAGATATATACAAATAAAAACTACATCCTGAAACGATAAGGAAAATGGGAGCCGCTAATTGTCCAAAATATAATATAACCAAATTTGCATTATCATAATTCATATTTGTCCAATAATAGAATATATGAACTTGAATCATACAAAATATAGAAAATGCTCTTAATATATCAATGGTAATGATTCTCTTTTTCATTTTTTTTCAATCCAAAACAAAACGTAACAACCACATAACTTAAATGGCTATTTATCTAATAATGGGAATGTAATTTTATTAATTATTTTATCTAAACCTTTAAATTTTAATGAAAAATAAATAATAATCCATATTTTTACTATTAAAGACGTTTTTCTTAAAAACTTAAATTTTTAATAAAATAAATATCGAATAATGGTAAAAAATGAAAGTGATTATTCTTGCTGGGGGCTGGGGGACTAGACTTGGGCGATTATCAGATTTAATCCCAAAACCAATGGTAGAAATAGGAAAAAGACCGATATTATGGCATATTATGAAGATATATTCTTTTTATGGATACGATGAGTTTATTATATGTTTAGGAGTGAATGGCGAAGTTATCAAAAATTATTTCTTTCATTATGATATGAATAACAATGATTTTACAATAAATCTTAATACTAAAGATATAGATTTTCATGGAAAAACCAATCAGGAGAAATGGAAGGTTACTTTAGTTGATACTGGTTTAAATACTTTAAAAGGAGCACGGATCAAAAGAGTTGAAAAATATCTCGATGATGAAATTAATATGTTGACTTATGGAGATGGTTTAAGTGATATAAGTATAAATCAATTAATTAAATTTCATAAATCACATGGAAAAACGTTAACAATCACAGGAGTCCATCCTCCTTCTAGATTTGGAGAATTAAATGAGAAAGATGGAAGAGTGCTTAAATTTCAAGAAAAGCCACAAACATCAGTTGGATTAATAAATGGAGGATTTATGGTCTTTAATAAGGAATTACTTGATTATCTAACGTCTGATGAAAATTGCGATTTAGAAAAAGGCGCTTTTGAAAAGCTGACAGAGATGGGAGAGGTAATGGTATATAAACATGAAGGAAATTGGGAATGTATGGATCATGAGAGAGATGTAGTTCATTTAAATAAACTATGGATTAGCAATAAAGCATTCTGGAAAGTTTGGGATTAAACTTATCCGAAAATTAAAAATATAATTATTCCTATTAAAGCTTATTATACGCGATTGCACTTATTTCAGTAAATTAACAAAGTGCTAAATTTTAAAATGGAAAGCATTATCGTTACAGGCAATTTAGGATACATTGGAATAATATTAACTCAAGATCTACTTAATGAAGGTTATAAAGTAATTGGAATGGATACAGATTATTATAGGGATAAAAAATTGATTCAATTTAACATCCCAAAGGATATTTTACAGTTGAAAAAGGATATTAGACATGCAACTATTGAGGATTTTCATAATGTAGATGCTGTTATTCATTTAGCAGCATTATCTAATGATCCATTAGGTAAAATAACTCCAGAACTCACAAATGATATTAATTATTTATCATCCTTAAGATTAGCAGAAATGGCTAAAAAAGCAAATGTTTCAAGATTCTTATTTTCATCATCGTGTAGTATATATGGACAAATGGAGAAAAATAATTTAGATGAAGACTCAACAATGAATCCACTTTCTGCATATGCTCATTCTAAAGTAAATTTAGAGAAGGCTTTATCCAAAATAGCAGACGATAAATTTTCACCAGTTTACTTAAGAAATGGTACCGCTTTTGGAATTTCACCTAATATGAGATTTGATCTTGTTGTCAACAATTTAACGGGGTGGGGTTATACTACTAAAGAAATAAAAATATTAAGCGATGGGAGAGCTTGGCGACCTATTGTTCATATTAGAGATATAAGCAATGCTTTTATTGCAGCTTTAAATGCACCTAAAGAGATTATACATAATGAGGCGTTTAATGTTGGGATCAATTCTGAAAACTATCAAGTTAAAAGTATGGCTGAAGAAATTCATAATCAAATGAAAGATTGTGAAGTTAAGATATTAGGAAAAAATAATCCTGATCAGAGAGATTATAACGTAAATTTTGATAAAATAAAAGAAAAGTTAAAAAATTTCAAACCCCAATGGACACTTAAAAAGGGAGTGAAAGAATTAATTAATACTTTTGAAGATATTAATCTGAGTTATGAAATATTTCAAGATAAAAACTTTACACGTTTAAATCAACTGAAATACTTATTAAAAAATAATAAGCTTAATGAAAATTTGTATTGGAAGTAATATTTGATGGGTACAAAATTAAAATTTTTTGATACTGACATAAAGGATGTTTATATAATTAAGCCAGATCCATTCATAGATCATCGAGGAATGTTCGCAAGAGTTTTCTGCAAAGAGGAATTTAAAGAAATTAGTCATGATAAAGAGATTGTAAATATAAATCACTCTGCCACCAAAATTAAGGGATCAATAAGGGGTATGCATTTTCAGAATCCTCCTAAAGCAGAAATAAAAATTATAAAATGCATTAAGGGTTCTATATTTGATGTGGCAATAGATCTCAGAAAGAATTCTCCTACATTCCTAAAACATCATAGTGAAATCTTATCTGCTAAAAATATGAAAATGTTATATGTTCCAGAAGGGTTTGCTCATGGATTTCAATCATTAGAAGATGATGTTGAGATGATATATTATACAACAGAATTTTATAGTCCTGAAAGCGAAAATGGTGTAAGATATAGCGATCCTAAAATAGCTATAAATTGGCCATTAGATGTAACAGATATTTCAGAAAAGGATAATAATTTAAAACTTCTAACAGATGATTTTGAAGGATTAGAGGTGTAATTTTTTGAAAATTTTAGTCACAGGTGCCACAGGATTCATTGGCCGTTATGTAGTTCAACAACTTATTAATTTAAAGAGACATGAACTTATCACTACTTCTAGAAACAAGGAAAAAGCTAAATCTTTCCAGTGGTTTAATAAAGTAAAATATATTAATTGTGATATAAGTGAAGAAAGGAATAACTATTATACTTTTTTCGAAGAACCTGATGTATTAATTCATTTAGCTTGGGAAGGATTACCAAATTTTAAAGAATTATATCATTTCGAAAAAAATCTTATAGTGAATTATAGGTTTTTAAAAAATATTATTGAAAATGGGCTAAAAGACTTAAGTATAACGGGTACTTGTTTTGAATATGGGTGGAAAGAAGGATGTTTAAATGAAAATTTAGAGGCAAATCCAATAACAGCTTATGCCCTTGGAAAAGATACATTGAGAAGATTTATAGAACAATTAAAGAATATTTATCAATTTAGTTTTAGATGGATTAGGTTATTTTATATGTATGGGAAAGGACAAAGCCCTAAATCAATAATACCTCAATTAGATAAGGCGCTTGATAATAATGAAGAGATTTTTAACATGTCAGGTGGTGAACAATTAAGAGATTATTTGCCAGTTGAGAAGGTTGCCGAATATATTATAAAAATTTCTTTACAAAATAAAATTAATGGGATTATCAATTGTTGTAGCGGAAAGCCAATTTCAATAAAAAATATAGTTGAAAATCATATAAGAAATAGAAATAAAACAATAAAATTAAATTTAGGATACTACAATTACCCCGATTACGTGCCAATGGCCTTTTGGGGTGATAATACAAAATTAAAAAAGATACTTAAAGAACAACATGATTAAAATCTTATATTATGATTAATTAGACCTCTTTATATGACTGATCCTAAAATATCAATAATTTTTCCTACTTATTTCGCAGAAAAGGTCATTTATAAAAACCTAAAATCAATAGAAAACTTAGATAATTTGGAAGAGATCGAAGTAGTTATTATTGATAATGGATCATTGGATTCTACAAAAGAAATAATTAAATCTTTTAAAAACCTAAATATTAGACTTATTGAACAGAATAAGGACTTAGGATTTGCTAGGGCTATAAATTTAGGTGCTCCAAAAGCGAAAGGAGAGTTTTTATTTATAACTAATGATGATGTTGATTTTCCTAAGGATTTTTTTATTATTTTATTAAATCTCTATAAAAATCTTAAAAAGGATAAAGAGATCATTATAAGCCCAGCAGTTGTATTTACTGCTAACTATATAAACTATTTTGGAGCAAAAATTCATTTTTTAGGATTTTCTTATACTCCTAATATGTATAAAAAAATTTCTAAAGAAAAATCTACTTTTAAAACATTAAAAATCGCTGGTTGTAGTATGTTCCTAAAAAAGAAGACTTTCATAGAATTAAACGGCTTTGACACTTTTTTTTTCATGTATCATGAAGATACCGATTTCTCATTAAGAGCAATTAGGAAATGTATTTCAATTTATACTACTAATGAAACTACTTTACATCACCAAAAAATTCATATGATTTTAAACGATTTTACTTATTTCTATATTGAAAGAAACCGCTATTTAACAATTTATAAGAATATTGATAAAATAAGAAAATTAATCCCTTTTTTCCTAATAAGTGAAGTTATGCTTATTACTCATGCATTATCCAATAAAATATTGAAGTTAAGGTTAAAAGTTTATAAATTTCTTATTCAGAATTTTAGGCAAATTAAATATTTAAGAAACAATAAAAATAACTCTAAAGAAAAAAAATTACAAAAACAACATCTTGATATCTATTTAGATTCGATCATATTAGGAAGATTGTTAAGTCATGCTAGTATCTTGAAGCTTTTTCTTAAAATAATGAATTTAATTCTCTGATTAAAAAGAATCATAAAAATATTCTAGTTGAGTTTGAATTTTGAAGATTTCTGTAATAATGTCTGTATATAATGGTGAAAAAGCCGTGAGTAAAGCAATAGAAAGTATTATCAATCAAACTTATAAAAATTTTGAATTTATTATTATTGATGATGGAAGTAAAGATAATTCATTAGAAATTATTAAAAATTATGCAAATAAGGACAAAAAGATAAGAGTTATTAGAAATCGTGAAAATCTTGGGCTAGCTAAATCATTAAATAAGGCAATCAGATTATCTTCAGCGGATTATATTGCCAGACAAGATTATGATGATATATCTTTACCACACCGTTTAGAAAAACAATTGAAATTTCTTCAAGAAAATCCGTTATTAGCATTTTGTGGATGTAATGTTAAATTAAAAGAAGGTGATCTTAATTTCATTAAGTTCTTTGAATATGAAGATATATTTAAAAATCAAATTATTGAGAATTGTTTTGCACATTCAACAATTTTTATTAGAAGAGAAGTTTTTGATTTATATGGATATTACAATGAGAAACTGAGACATGGACAGGATTTTGAATTATGGTGTCGATTAATTTATAAATATAAATTAAAAGCTGGCAATATTAAGGAGAAATTGTTAATTCTAGATAGTCCTGTTAGTATTTTCAATAAAAAAAATAAACAGAAATTAATTAGGCAGTTGATAAATCAAATTTATACAACATTGAGATATTTAAAATATGCCAGAAACAAATTTGGAGGAATTAAGGAAATTATAAAACTATTTACTGAAATTATTTATATAAAATTAATAATATAGGATTGTTTAAAAAAATCTATTTTTAGATTGATTATGTGTGGAATATGTGGTTTCAATAGGGAACATAAACAGTTATTAAAAAAAATGTGTAATTTAATTATACATCGCGGACCGGATGATGATGGGTATTATACAGACTCTAACATCTCTATTGGGATGAGAAGACTCCCAATAATAGATTTGAAAACAGGTCATCAACCACAGCATAATGAGGATGAAACAATATGGATTGTTTATAATGGAGAAATATATAATTTTTTAAATCTAAAAGCAATTTTAGAAGAAAAAGGTCATAATTTTTATACCGAATCAGACACGGAGGTAATTATTCACTCATACGAAGAATGGGGCAAAAATTGTTTTAATAAATTTCGAGGGCCATTTGCGTTATGCATTTATGATATTAGAAATAATTCTATTCTTTTAGCGCGAGATCCAATTGGATTAAAACCACTATATTATTATTATGAAGAGGAGAGATTTATATTTAGTTCTGAAATAAAATCTATCTTACTTCACGATATAAATAAAGAATTAAATTTGGATGCGGTTAATTTATATCTCTCCTTAAAGTATGTACCTTTTCACTTAACGTTATTTAAAAACATTTATAAAATTCCTCCCGCAAGCATATTAAAATTTAATTTGATGACACGACAACTAGATATTCAGAAGTATTGGAATTTGAATTTCAAGATAAATAATAAAGCGAATCTTGATGATTTAGCAAAAGAATTAAGAAATTTAATCGAGGAAAGTGTAAAAATACGCTTAATTAGTGAAGTGCCTTTAGGAGCATTCTTATCAGGAGGAATAGATTCATCAGCTATTGTAGGAATTATGGCAAAATACATGGAGGAGCCTGTAAAAACCTTTTCAATAGGTTTTGAAGAAGGAGCTCCTGTAAATGAAACAAAATATGCAAAAATTATCTCAAATCATTTCGACACTAATCATACAGAATTATTAGTTAAAGCATCTAGTTATAAACTTTTACCAAAATTAATATGGCATCTTGATGACCTTATTTCTGATGCTGCGATAGTTCCTGTTTATGTAATGGCAAAATTGGCAAAAGAAAATGTTACTGTTGCTTTAACTGGAGATGGTGCTGATGAAATTTTCGCTGGATATTCACATTATTATCGAGTAGCTTACATGAATTTCTTGACAAGAATTCAAAGGGCGATTATTTTACCTTTAATGAAATTATATAGAGGAATTCCATTACAAACTCTAAGAATTGCGCTCTCTCGTTTATATCATTCAAAAACTGAATTAGACAGGTTTCTCCACACGATAGCTCTACCTGATGAAGAAAAAGCCAAAATGGTCAATTTTCAAATAGAAGAAGTTAAAAACATAATTAAGTCTAAATTAATCTCAAATTTGGATATAATTAATCAAATTTCATATTGGGATATAAAATATCAACTTCCATCTCAATACAATATGAAAACTGATAAGATGAGTATGGCAGCCTCTTTAGAATCAAGAGTACCATTTCTTGATAAAGATATGGTTGAATTTTCGACCAAAATTCCTTCTAAATATAAATTAAATAATGGGATTGAGAAATTTATATTACGACTTGCTGTGAAAGATTTATTGCCATCGGAGATTTTAAAAAGAAAAAAGATGGGGTTTAGTACTCCTATGAATTTCTGGCTTAGAACGGGATTAAATGAATCATCAGGAGAATTATTAGACAGACTTTCAAAAAGAAAAAATTTGATTAATCCACGCTATACAAAAGCCATAAATAGAAAGAGAAATCATAGAATTTATGAGAATAGAGCATGGAATTTAATGATGTTTGAATTGTGGTATGAAACATTTATGGAAAACGACGGATTAAATCCTATTAAATTATAGTTGATGAGAATCAAATTAAAAAGAGCAATTCAAGAATTCTTATTATATAACGTATAATTTTTTTTATTAACCAAATACTTTTTGAATTAAAATAATATTTTTAACTTAGTAATGAAAGGAAATTTAATATGTCCAGAAATAAAAATCTAAGTAGCAGAAATAAATATTTTATAAAAAGATATTTTACATCTAAACGGTGGACTACATATTCAGAATTGATACGATGCATATTAGAGATAAATCCATTAAATATTTTAGAAATTGGACCGGGAAACGGTTTAGTATCGGATATATTAAAAAAAATAGGATATAATGTTAAAACATTAGATATTGATGAATCGCTTTGTCCAGATTATAATATGGATATAAGAGATATGACTTTTCTCAATTTAAAAGATGAATTCGATTTAGTTATAGCATCTCAAATATTTGAACATATCAAATATGAGGAATTCCTTTCGGTAATTAACAGATGCAGTCTATTTACTAAGATACTAATCATTACTTTACCTCATACAAATTTAAATTCATACTTTTTCTCAATTGACGTAAATTTCCCTCTATTACATCAACGGAATTTTAAATTTGGATTTAAAATTTATCGTAAGAAAGTTTTTCATGACTTATCAACATGGAGATATGATATTGATAATAGACATTATTGGGTTATTGGTAAAAAGGGCTATCCCTTAAAAAAAATAAAAAAGGATATAGTAAAGAATGGTTGGTTAATACAAGATAACTTTTTTAATTTGAAAAATCCAAAACACTATTTTTTTATACTAAGATCAAAAAATCAGCCCTAATTTCTACTTCTTGGATTATAGATTTTTACGGACTATTTACATAAATCAACAATTTCTCTAAAAAACTCCATATTACATCTTTCACTACTTAGAAAATCATATTGTATTTTTTTATGATATTCAGGATATGATTTTATTATTTGTGTTATACTTTTAAGTAAAGTATCAATATCATGATAATTAAGTCCATAATTTTTACATAATTCATTTATCCCTCCTCCGTCAATATGATATAAAACGGGTAATCCACAACTTGCTCCTTCTATATGATGCATTCCACACGGTTCCCATCTTGAGGCAGTAAGATAAAGATCATGTTTTCTTAATTCTTCTCCTAATTTAATACCGTATAAAGGAGGGATTAGTTTAGTATTTTTAGGTTTATATTGCTGATTATATCTTCCAATATAAGTAAAAGTGATATTCTTTAGATCTGGTAAAATTTCATCTAATTTCGTATAGATGTCAAAACCTTTTAACCAGTGGCTAGACCAATGATGAGTTACCAGTTTTACTTGATCTCCAAGCCTTTTATCAATTTTAGGATAGAAATATTTTGAATTGCAACCATTATAGATTACACTATACTCTTTATTAAAGCCTTTTTTTATATAATATTCTGCTAACCACTTACTTATAAAAATAGTCTGATCTGCTAATTCATTTTTTTTGAATACAAGATTATCTACATGATTGGTATTCTTCCGTTTATCACATTCATTAATTCTATGCAAAACTTTTGTTTTTGGATTCTTTTTCTTATAATTAATAATTTTTGAGTCAATTTGTTTAGTGTTATTTGAGATGAAGATTAGATCTATGTCTTTTTTCAATTTTAAAACAATTTTATGACCCTTTTCTTTTAAAAAATTAGCAAAATTTACCAGAAAATGTGCCCCACCACCCCAGGGTTTTTTGATAAGTGGATAATCGAAATAAATCTTCAAAACTACACCATCTTGTATTTTAATTATTCTAAGAGATAATTACATTTAAAACTAATGGAATTCACTTATTTTCTATTCACTAGCTTTTTACAAACTTTTATCCATCCTTTTCTTTCTCGCTTACCTTTTGATTTCAATAAATAGGAGCCAATTAGTGGGATTAAGTATATTTTTTTTTTCCAACCCTTCAAGTATTTAGCTGCCCCTAATGTTGATCCTCTTCCAAAATGACTACCAAAAATATTCCTATGTCCATTTAGATAAAACTCGGCACATATGAATTTTCTAAAAGGTCCTGATTTGTAAACTCTCGTACTTCTCCTTTCTAATGTTTTACCCTTATATCCCGCTTCTATGAATTTAATGGCGAGTTCATGTCCAGTATCTATAAGTTTTTCGCCCTTTTCCTTTGGTCTAAAATCAATTTGTAATTTTTTTAAAATTTCTGTAATAAAGAGAACGCAAATTAGTATTGGAAAGTTACTCTGTCTTGTAGAACCAAGTTCTTCACTTCCAGGTACACCAATAAGTGGTTGTTTTTCATTAATTTCATTGATTAAAATCTCATCCCAATTATTGTATAAAAAAGTGCAATCTGCATCTAAGATTACTCCATATTTCGTATTAATTTTGTTGATTAAATCATTAACCGCAATACCGTGAGCTATACTTCCCTTATAGGAAAATTCCTCGACTCTATATAATTCTACATTAGAGTATCTCTTGATATTATTTTTTAAATTAAGAAAGTCCTTCAGTTTTGAATTATTGTCTCTTATTATAACCTTATAATTGTTTTTAGTAATTTTTTCGAGGCAATATAGCGTGTTTAAAATAAAATCAGAGCTATTATAGTTAACAATACATATTGTAATAACATAACTCATAGTAAATAAGTCCTTAACTATTTTTTGTTTAATATTTTTAGAACTTTTAGCTTTTAATAATCAAAATTATCTAATTTTATAGAATTTTTGGTTGTTTCAAGCCAAATTATAAAAATTTTATTTTTATCATTAATATGAATCTTCATTAAATCATATTTTTAATGATTTTGCAGAATAGTATAAAATATTATGGATAATACACAAAATCAATACACACAAAATAAATGAAAAAATATTGATATTTATATAAAAAATAATTCAATAATGAAATCGTAAAACAAAAACTAAAAAATTTCATACTAAAGATGTCGAAAGATTATATAAGATTATCATATCGTAGAAAAATGATTGATTATCTGCTTAAAAAATACGAATATATATATAAGGGAGTTGTTTTAGACATTGGAGGTAGAGATCGTGGGAGATTTAAAAAACCTAAAAAAAAAGTAGAGAAGTGGATTTTTGCCGATATAAATCCTGATTATAAGCCAGATATTATATTAAATGTTTCCGATATGAATCAAATTAATTCTGAAAGTATCGACATTATAAATGCGATTGAATTATTTGAACACGTATATGAAATTAAAAAGGGATTAAAAGAATGTTATCGTGTTCTAAAGAAAAATGGTAAAATGATAATTACTGTTCCCTTCTTATCAAATATTCATTCTGATCCATTTGACTATCAAAGATGGACCTCAACAAAATGGAAATTGGAACTAAAAAAAAGTGGATTTACGATTGAAAAATTTATTATTATGGGAAAATTTTATACCCATCTTTCTGAAATGATGAAGACCAGAATTGATATATTATCTCGTGGAGGATACATTTTATTTAGACTTATTAAACCCATTTTGGATTGGTTAACTCATTTTGATAATAGAGTAAAGGATAATAGAGTTTTGGATAGTTATCATAATGGATATTTCATTGTAGCAAATAAAAATTAAAAATTATAAAAAGCTTGAGTTGAGAGAAGATTTGGAGAAAATCAGAGGCTATCCATATAGCTTCCGATATTTGAAAAATTTATTAATTAAGTAAATACTTCTATTTAAAATAATTATAATCATAACAATATTTATTGATATACAAATACTATGTCAAAAGAACAAAAAAAAATTGTACTTAGTGGAAGTTTAAATCTTCTATATTATTATCTCTTTTTTTTATTTGGAGTAATTAGTACGTTTTTTATTGCACGGACTCTAAATCCTGAAAATTGGGGAATACTTCTCTTTATTATGGCTTTTATTACTGTATCTTCATATTTTTGCAGTGTTCTCCCCCCCGCTGCGGAAGCTACATTACAATTCTATATTCCAAAATTTAAAGAAGATATGGAGAATAACAATTTAATAAGACATTTTATCTTTCACGTATATAAAATTAGAATTTGTTTGATTATATTTGTTTTTATAATTTTTCATATAGTAATTCGTTTATTAAACTTTAATGAATTAATTCTTCAAGCCTTGATCATTAGTTCTCCAATGATTATATTAATATCAATACAAAATTTAAATAGTTCTTTATTAATGGCTTTTCATAAATTTATAAAAGTATTTTATGGTTATTTTTTAAATTCTATAATTGCTCTGATTGGAATTATAATCTTATTTTTTGAAGGTCTAAATGAACCACTAATCTTGATTGTAATAATATATACTTTAAGTTTATTTGCATCTTGTTTTATTTCAATAATTTTTCTTCTTCAAACAATTCCTCGGAAAAATTCAGATAACGTAATTAAAAATTCTACAAATAGATTAAACTATAAAGAAGCTCACTTAAAATATGGATTAATGTTGTTGATGGCAGGCGTGATTTCTCAAATTAGTGGTTTAATAGTTAATTTTATGTATTTATATTTTGGAGTAATCGTTTATTTAACATATATCACAATTTGTGAGAACATGGTAAAAATTTCCGAAAATCTATCTGGTTCTTCACGAAGCTCATTTGATGCAATTTTTTCTGAAATAGATTTAGAAAAAAGGTTGGATGATTATAGAAACCTTTTTTATCAAATAAATAAATACCTTCTAATGGCTGTGGGGGTAATAGTAGGAATTTTAATTTTTTCGATGGAATTTGTAATTCTATTAATTTATTCTGAAAAATATTTCGTTATTCTTTTGGGAATTCAATTCATACTTTTTTCTGTTTTTGCAAAGATAATAAGGAGAAATTTGTTAATTATTACACATTCAACTAATAAGACTAGAATTGATTTATATATTGTAATATTTCAATCTGTTGCAAATTTAACTGCCGTTTATATCTCATTAAGATTTTTTGGATTTTTTACACTAATCCTTATGTTTATTATCATTCAATTTTTGCTATCCTTTTTTGGGATTTTCTTGATTAATAGGACATCTGAATTAAATTTAAAAACTTATATAATTTTTAAACCATTTATGATATTTCTAATTAGTTTTTTGGCCATTATTCCCTTTATCTTATATGTAAATATTAATTTATTTTCAGATATGTTTATATTAAATAGTCTATTTAATGCATTTTTAAACACTTTAGTTTTCTTTTTTGTTTATTATTTAATTATTTTGTTTACGAGATATATAACTAAAGAAGAATTTAATCAATTTATTAATCTAATACCTCACCTAATAATGGATAGGGGCATTTTCCAAAAATTATTTAAATTGATTGAAAAAGCTTTACCTGCCACAAAGAAATAAACAGCATTATCAAATTCTTTAATTTTAATATATACTTTTATTTAAATTCAGATTAATAGATTTCATCTTGATATCGTTTTAAAATATTATAAAAATAATTATTTACCTTAAAACTAACCTTTCTATAAAATATTGATGTTTATATTTAAATAATCATTTATATTTTCAAATAGAATATTGAGAATTGAAAATTAATTCATTTATTATGATATGCATAAATCTATAGAACTTGAGAGAAAAAATAATAAAAAGGGAACCAATCTAATTAACGTAAAATGTGATTTTTGTAATTCGGATAAATATAATTTACTCTTTAAGAGTAAGGATTTTTTATTCAAAACTTCTAAAAAAAAGTTTAATATAGTAAAGTGCTCAAAGTGCGGTTTGGTTTTTACAAATCCGAGACTTAATCCTGAAAGTCTAAAAAGATTTTACTCAAAAATAGGAGCTTATGATGATCGCCCTTCAACTAAAGATTTAGATCACAGATTTGATTTATTAAGGAGGATTGATCTTTTAACCTATTATTTTAAATATCCAATTCTAAAAGTAAGTAGAATAAAAAAACTTATTCAATATCCTAATTATTTAAGGATTAGAAGATTATGGAAATCTATTCTATTTATACCAAAATATAAAAAAAATGGAAAAATTTTAGATATTGGCTGTGCTTACGGAGGATTTTTATATAAATTAAAAAAATTAGGTTGGGAGGTTAAAGGAATTGAGCTAAGCGAAGAGGCTGTTGAATATTGCATTAATAATTACAAATTAAATGTCGAAAAAGTGAGTATTGAGGAATACCAAACAGATGAGAAGTTTGACATAATATATTTGAGGAATGTCCTTGAACATATTGAATCTCCTAAGAAAGCATTAACAAAAATAGTTTCATTTTTAAAACCAGAAGGATTATTAATAATTTCTCTTCCAGATTTCTCCGGATTGGAAGTACGACTATTTAAAAAATATTCCTATTGTCTACAATTACCATTCCATTTATATCATTTCACTCCTAATACTCTGGATAATTATTTAAAGCTTGTTGGTCTTGAAAGCCAAGGTCTTTTTCATATTAAAACAGATAGAGAAATAATTGGCCCCTTAAGTTATATACTAATTAAACATCCAAATAAATTACTTATTAAGTTTATTTTAAAAATATTAAGTAAAAAGATTGTAAGAAGAACCTTGCTTCATGGTTTATTAAATATTCAAGCCTTTATTGGTAAAACCTCAAGAATGACAATTATTGCGAAGAAAATATAACTAATTAAAGAAATAGAGATGGATATATAATGTACAAAAAAATACTTAAATAAAAGAATTTTCTGATCAATAAATAGTAATAATTTGGCTATTAGATAAAATAACAAGGTTTTATGAAAGAAAAAAAAAGGTATTTCTTCTTAGTTGGTCTACATAGATCAGGTTCTACTTTATTAGCTTATGTATTAAATTCGCATTCTCAGATACATGTTGAACATGAGGATGATAGTAGACCTTTTACTCAAATGAAAGAAAGAGATCTTTATAACTTGAAGTATAAAATTGCTCATGGATTCAAAAATTATTTAGATTCTTTCTTAATTAGTAAAAATTATCTCATAACAAGTAGATATTATGATATAAGGCAAATTGAATTGATAAATAGTGCATTAGGTAATGAAGCAAGATATATTATTCTGACAAGAAAACATATGTGGAGGGTTTTTTATAATTATAAGAATGACCCCGTATTACTTCCCTTTTGGCAAATTAGAAAATTTATGATATGTAAATATTATGTAAAACATTTTTGTAATTCCATTGAAGTAAGTTATAGTAATATGGTTTCAAAACCGGAATTTGTTTTTTCAAACATTTGTAATTTCATTGGTGTGGATTATGAACCTAAAATGTTAAATTATCATAAATTTGATCACTCTAATTTAAATAATAGAGGAAATATTAAAACTAGAAAGTTTAGAGGTATTGTTGATAAATCTAGTCAAGAAAAAATTAGTATAAAAATGGTGATTGATGTGCTCAAAGTGCGTTTTGGTTTTTACAAATCCGAGACTTAATGAATATTCAAAATTATTCTAATGTTGAATTATATTCTAATTTCCTGATAAATTAAACATAAAAATACTCTAAATCAAATTATTATGAAATTTGTCAATAAATTGTTTCTAAAGTATTATATTAAGCTCCATAATTTTTCCTACAGAAAAATTTCATTGTATGCGGGAAAATTGAATAAAAATATCCATCCTAAGCATGAAATTATGAAATATTATCAATTTTTTCTGGATAATATTGATGAAGACTCTAAGATCCTAGATATCGGATGTGGAAATGGATATTTGACTAAAAAATTAGCTCAAAAAGCGAGAAAAGTAATAGGGATTGATATTGATAAAAAGAATATTGATTTCGCTAAAAAATATTACAATAATGAAAATATTTTATATATTAATTGTGAAGTTTCTAAATATGATTTTAAAGAAAAGTTTGATTATGTAATAATGTCTAATGTTTTAGAACATATTGAAGATAGGAAAAAACTTTTAGAGAGGGTAAAGAACTTGTGTGAAAAAATTCTTATTAGAGTTCCAATGATAAACAGATCTTGGCTTCCATTATACATGAAAAAATTGGGATTAGATTATAGATTAGATGATACTCATTATATAGAATATACACTTGATACGTTTACATCTGAAATAGAGTCTATAGGTCTTAGAATAATATCATATGAAATAAAATTTGGCGAGATTTGGGCAAAAATTAGTTCGTCTTAAAAGCTTTTTTATATATTTTCTCATAATATTGTTTTGCAATACTTTCCCAGTTATATTCTTTCACAGTTTCAAAAGCATTCTTTACTATCTTCTCTCTTAATTTCTCGTTTTTTATCACTTCTACACAATAATTATAGAGATCATCAACATTTTCTATTTGAGTTTTAAATCCATTAATTTTATCTTTAATTAGATATGGTGCCATACCTACATTCGTAGTTACTAATGGAACACCCGTTGCCATCGCTTCTAATAATGCTTGAGGTCCACCTTCTACTCGGGATGAAACGATATACAAATCTAATACGTTATAACACTCAACAATATCCATATAGTCATGTAAAATTAAATGAGTGTAAGGGACTTTAAATTCTTTTAATTTCTTTTTAACATATCCTCTGGCAGGTCCTGTAAGCAGCACATGAATATCATATTTGTCATTTAACTTTTTAACAACCTCGCAAAAAATATCTGGTCCTTTGACAAATTTCGGTTCCATTCCATCGCCCCAACCTTCTCCATCTTTTTGAAAAGAGCCAATAATTATTTTATTACTCGTAAGGTTAAATTTTTTTTTTAAATAGCCTTGTTTCTTTTTATCGTACCTTCTAAAATGAGATAAATCAATTCCAAAAGGAATAATATTTATTTTATCTTCATCAAATCCTGAATCAACTAAATTCTTTTTTGTAATCGGACTTGCTGTAATCAATAAATCTACATGTTTATTTAAATAAGGAATAAAATTTAATCTTTCATCATTAGGGACAACGTGGTACCAGTTAATAATATTAAAGTTAGGTTTTTCCAAATATGAACGCCCAATTTTAATTAAATAATTTATAGCGCCCCAATGTATGATTTTATTCTTAGCCAATAAAGGTGAAGCTATTTCAGCATTTATCAATTCCATCTCTTTAAGCTTTTCAGTCAAATTTTTTCCGATCCAAAATACTGCCCAACTAGTTTGTTCACAGACAAAGATTACTTGCGCTCTTAAAGTGAGAATATTCCTTCTTAAAATATAGAATATTTGTAATTTATATTTTGAATAAATAAAATCAAGGATCTTAATTACAATATTTAGAAATTTATTTAGAACTCTTGATTTATCGAATATTGTCATGAAATCGTTGAAGTTGTCTTTATTTAAATTTTAATTTTATATTCTGAATAATAAATTTAAGAGAGTTTTTTACATAACTAATAAGACCAATAGGATTCAAACTTATTTCAATATAAATTCTAATGAATGCTCTTTTAAACCTGCTATGTTCTAAATAATTAGGTTGGATTATATTTCCTGATGAATCTCTAGTTGGATAATATTTACCTTTAAATCTATAATCTTTTGTAATCCACTCATAATCAGGATTTAGACGTAGAAATTTTTGACAGTCAGTAGTACCAGGATAAATTGCTACTCCCGTTCCAATATAATACTCGTTAGTTTTAACATTTAATCTTAATTTTTTTATAAGCTTTATAGTTTTTTTTACATCTTTTAACTTCTCATCTGGTGTTTCACTCATAAATGAAATTCTGAATTTAATACCATAATCTCTTAACTGAGAAACAACATCTCCAGCTCTAGAAATATCTATCCCTTTATTTAATATATTCAATATCCGTTGACTACCAGACTCCATACCTATAAAGACTAATTTAAAACCCGCTTCCGATAAATTTTGTATCACTTCTTCATCTAATCCGTCGAGTCGCGAATGTGCTTGGAATTCAAGAACTAATCCATTTTCTTTAATAGCATCACATAACTTTTTACATCTGACTTTGTTGATTGTAACTGATTCATCACGAATTCTAATAGACTTAAGATTTGGATATTCCTCTTTTAAACTCTTTAATTCTTTTATAATAGAATCAATATGTCGTACTCTATATCGTTTACTCCAATAATGATTACAATTACAAAAAGTACAGTTAAAAGGACAGCCTCTCGCAGAAATTAAATCGGCATGATATACCTCATCTTTAGATTTTGTTTCAAATTTAAAATAATCTCGGTTAAGCATTGGAAGGGAACTTAGGTCTTTAATTAATTCTGCTTGTGGATTTTTTTTAATCTCTCCATTTGATCTATATGTAATACTAGGAACATCTGAAAAATTATCATTATTATTTAATAGCTTCTCACTTATCATTTTAAAAGGAATTTCTCCTTCGAATCTAACCACGATATCAATTCCAGGACATTTCTCCAAAATTTCTTTATCTATATATGATGCATGATTCCCACCAACCATAATCACACAGTTTGGCAATTTTTTTTTTAGTAAATTGGCCCAAAATATAATATTATATATATTTGAAGCGTATGAACTCATTGCGATGATATCGGGGGAAAATTCTTCAATTTCTTTCAGAAACTCCTTATCAACTTGTAAATATCGCTGGTTTATCTTTTCGGGAGGATTGTTCATTTCAATTCCTTTAATCTCAAATTGTTGATCCTCAATATAAGATGCTAAACTAATTAAACCAAAAGGTATTACGAGTTGATCATAGAAAAATGACTCTGAACTGACACTTAAGAGCAAAATTTTTAATTTTTCTGATTCTTTTTTTAAGGTCATTAGCGTTATATTATATATTTTCAAACTCTTTATAATAAAAAAATTCAATCAGATTGAAAAGTTTTGGTTAATATTTTGTTTCATATATTATTTTGTTATCAATAATAATCTCTTCAAATAAGTCAGGATCTAGAAATAACGCTCTATCAAATTTTATTTCATAATATTCTCTGCCTTCTATGAACTTTTCAACCGTAACTTCAAAAACTAAAACTGTATCATTGTTCTCAAAATCTAAAAAGAAATAATCTATTGGTTCAAATTCATTTTCAGTTGCTTTTTTGTGAAATGATTTTGAATTATCACATTCTGATAATTCAACAAGAAACTTTACACGTTCATTATATAAAGAAGAGGGATGAGAATAATAAGGAATAGGTAATAAGAAACAATATATAGGGATAAATGCTGCAACTCGATATTTAGTTGTAAGGAAAACCTTATCTTCATAATCTAATTCTTCAAAAATGTCTATAAGATCTGCAGGATAATCTTCATCTATAGTGTAATCATAGTAAGGGGTCTCGGTTATCACTATAGCATAATTTGTATACTGAAAGAAAAAAAAGCTAATAATTAAAGATATTTCAACTTGCTTTAAATTAAGTTGAAAGTTCTGTATTCTTATTTTATCATTTTTAGCAATAAAATGAAAGAATTTTACATAAAAAATTGTAGCTGAAATGATTAATATGTAAAAAGAAACATAAAGAAAGCGAATATGCATTATTGGAAAACCGATTAATATCCCAATCAATCCTAATAAAAACAAAAAACTGATAGAAATTAGAAGATTTCCTAGAATTTTTATATCATATAAATTAGAATATTTTTTCATAATAAATATTGCTCCAATTACATAGATAACTCCAAAATAAGTAGTTTCAAAATACCATAATAATGGAAATGTTAAAATACTTGGATGAAAATATCGATTTTGATGACTTTCAAAACCTAAAAATAATATATCTCTTAATATAGGGCCCCAAAACCAACTACTAAATATCAATAAAAATATTGATAGATAAGAAATATGTTTTAAATCTTCTTTTAATTTTTTCTTGTTTTGAACAAGAATTATTATATAATACATTGGAATAATAGCAAAATATAAAAAGAAAGTTGTAAAAATAATTGAACCAATTAATCCTCCAATTACATAATTTTTAAGCTTGAAATCTTTTTTCGGATAATTCTCAAAATAATACATAAAATATGGTATAAATAACATGTACCCAATCATATGATCCTGTGAATATATATCGCCAATTATAAGAAAGGAAATAACAGTTATGAAAAAAGCTACCTTTTTACTATAAATTTTCTTCCAAAACTCAAATAAAATGATTGGAATGATATAATAAGTCAATAAAAAGCCTATTTTTACCATTTTATAAGGAGGAATGTGAAAAATTATAGCTATAAGTGCTAGACAGTAATAATAGAAGGGTGAATAGAATGCAGAAAGTCCCTTGTACGCAAAATCTTGAGGATATCCTGAATGGGCCATTTGAGTAATGTATGCTGAACGATAATAATTATCAGCAGCGATTCCAAAAAATCCAAACGAAGTCTTATAAAAAATAAAACACCAGATTGTAAAGTTAAAAATTGAAAATAAAATAATATTTCTTTTATAATTAACTTTAAAAAGTTTAGTTCTTGGATTTGGCTGATTCAAAATTAGAAAGACAAGAAAAAATGATAAAGCTATAATTAAAATAATCGTAGTTCGAAATTCTTTATGCCAGGCTTTATCTGGAAAAAATCTGAAAAAAACATAAAAAATTAAACAGCCTAAACCAGAAAAAAATAGTTCTTGAGTTATATCTTTTTTAAAAAGTGAAATTAAATATTTCTTTATTTTATCAAGATTCATATTTATTTAATCAGTTTATATAAATTTTAAAATTCTCTATAAGGCTCTAAAGTATTTATTAAAATTTTCAGTTTCTTTTATATTTATATAAATTTACTAAATCTACCAATGGATTCCATTATTTTTACATAATTAAAAACATATTGATGTTATTTGAGTTATTTGATTTAAAATTCTTTTTGAAAAGAAGCTAATAAATGTGATTGAATAATCTTAATAGTATTTAGCAAGAAATATTATATTTCCTTGGATAAAAAACCCTAAAACTTAAAATTGAGCAATATTCAATTTCTTAAATGAAATATAATATCAAATAAAACTGAGAGAAAAATTTAATTGAAAATAATAATTTGAAACACTAAAAAATTCATAAATTAAAAAGATCATTTTGGTGGTTTTTAACCTAAGAAAAAATTTATCGTCAATTGTATTCATTATCGGTTTTATTTTCGCCTATTTCATTTTTCTCATTTTCTTTTATCCCCCGGGAGATAGTTTAATTATTTCGATAATAATATTCATAGGTTTCGTTTTAATTATCACTGGGATCTTTACTTTTATTAATTTTGATCATGAGAATGATAAAATTATTTTATTTTCTTTCAAATTTATACCAGAAAATTTTGTAAAGATCATACTAGCAGGTTTGATGCTTGTTTCTTTATTAATCCCACCAATTACTTACAGATCAACTATAATTTTATGGAAAAGAATCGGGTTTTCAAATTTAATTAGAGCAATTATAGTCCTTTTAGGAGCCTCTTTTATTCCTGGTGCAAGTATATATAATATATTTTTTAGTAACACCAATTTAGATAAGCGTTTAAATCTAAATAGTTCCATAATAAAATTAACATTATATCCAATACTTTCATTTGCGTTCATTGGAATATCAACTTTAATCCTCGACCAAATAAATTTGCATAAAGATCACTTCCTATTAGCTTTAATAATTATTATTTATAATCTATTATCTATTGATTTGATTATTCAAAAAACTCGAAATGAGGTTTTTTTTCAAAAAATTAATAAAATCGAAGTTTCCAACAATTTATTTATTATATTATTGATGGCAATAGGATTTATCTTTATTTCTCTTGCTGTATTGTTAGCAAATCCATATCTTACCTTAAGCGATAGTTGGGCAGGGGTATCTCCTTCAAAATTTATAGGAAGTGATAATACAAGTCCAATAGCTAGAGGCGAAGATTTTCTATTTTATCCTATATTTTGGTGTTATGTAATCTTTGGATTTAGTATACTAGGAGGTATCCCCTTCGTAAATATGAATGTATTATTCTTTCCGTTTACTTATTTATTTGTAACATCCGTTTTTATACTAATGAAATCCATTTTAATCAATTTTAAAGAAAAACTTGCAGTTTCTTCAACTATTGTAATGATAACATTTTCGGGATTATTTTATATTATATCGTTTTCAACGATCTCATCATTAAGTTTTGTTTGTTTGATTTATATCATATATAAAAGCTATTCTATCATTTTATTCATATTAAGCTTGGCAATATTTATTTTAATTTCAAAAACTCGCAATATGAATGAAGAAAAAAGAAAATTTAATTTTATTCTTAATCTCCAAGAGTCAAAAATAATTTATCTTTCGGCTTTTTTATTAAGCCTTAGCTTTCTATCATATATGATTCCATTCCTTATGGGATTTTTAATGATAATTCTTTATTGTATGGTTACAGAAAAAAAAATAATTAACTTTCAAATTCTCTCATTTTTCATTTTATTAACGACTATAACTCTCATAGTCTTTGATCTTGTTATGAGCACATATTTATCTTTATCCATTTTTAATATGATTCAATGGATCTTCCAGTCTCAAGTATTTGCGTATCTTATATTAATAATTCCACCTAACATTATTGTATATACATTATTTATCATCATTTTTTTCGCTTCAATTTTGAATTGGTATATATATAAAAAAAAATTCATAAATGGAGAAAAGAAATTCTTTAAATTTAATTTTGATGTTATTAAAACCTTTAAGATTTGTCTTTTGATTTTCTCAATATTTCTTATTATTGAGGTAATATCTATTTTATTAGGGGAGATTTTTTCCAATAATAAATTGTATGAAAAATATATGTTTTTTAATTATTTACATGAAATTTTCATTAATATAGGTTATGTTGGAATAGTAGCAGTATATTTATCTTTTTTTTGTTTTAAAATGAATAAATCCTTGTTTAGATTGATGTTTACATGGACGTTCTTTGTAATTATCTTTGGTTCTCTCCTTATTTATCTCAATTGGTACCAAACTCTTGCGATTAAGACAAATACTATTGATTCAGAAAATTTTAGGATGATGTACTTTTGGTTCAATAGGATATGGGTATTTTCTGTAATTCCCTTTAGTATTCTTTTTACCTTAGGAATTTCTAAATTTATTAAAATCATTAAAAATAAGGATAGATTTAAAAAATTATTTTTAGGGAAAAACAGGAGGATTTTTACAAAATACCTCTCTTTCTCTTTATTTATTTTCCTATTTTTATCAAACTTTTTTATCTTCAGTATGAGAGCAAGTGATATTGAAAATAAAATTTCAGAAGATGAAATTGAAATGTTTAGTTGGATGTCGGATAATATCCCTGAGGATTCGAAGATATTGATGGAAAATGATTTTGTTTTAAAGATTGGAACCCTTTTATTAGCAAGTTCATATTATATAATCCTAAATGATGTTTTTGAATCAAGAGCAAATCCAACTGAACGAAATGAAGAGATAAGCGACCTAAAAGATGATAAAATTAAATATTTTTTAATTTCTGAAGATTATTTTGAAGACCAAAATAATAGGACCGTTTTTGTAAAAAATTATCTCATTCCGAGACTTTATAACGAAACTAAAAAAGAAATCGGAGATTTAACGTTATATTATGCCCCTTTTTTTGATTAAGATTAAATGTAAGAGATTTTATTCTCATTTTTTTTAAAAAAAACCGATTTTGGGTCTTTCCCGAAAATTACTCTTAATAAAAGAATTAAATATTTTTATTAATAATATTATCATATTAAATAACAACTTATTTAAATAAAAACTAGTTTAAATAATAATCTTAAAATTCATTTTATGGTAAGGCTTTTGGTGAGTAGTCTTTCTAATACTTATAATGAAATGTATCAGCATATAGAAAGAATCAAAAGTAATAAAAAGTATTTGATTTCAATAGTGATACCTGTTTATAATGAAGAAACAACAATATATTCAATATTAACTTCCCTACCAAATAATAATAAAATAGAAGTCATTGTTATCGATGACTGTTCAAAAGATAAAAGTGTTGAGGAGATTAAGAGAGCTCAAGCAAGTTGGGATATAAAACTATATAAACATAAAAGAAATCGGGGATATGGAAAAGCAATATTAACTGGAATAAAAAAATCAAATGGAAAAATTATTATTACTATGGATGCTGATGGCCAGCATTCGGGAGATGATATTTATTCATTAATTAAACCAATTCTTAATAATGAGGCAGAATATACTATTGGATCAAGATATTTAGGGAGCTATAATTACGAACTCCCGATTACTACGAGAATTGGAGAAATTTTTGTTGAGAAATTACTGCTGATAATATTTGGTCAAAAAGTCGTAAATAATCAAGGTGGTTTCCGAGCTTTTGATAGAAAAATAATCAGTATTTTCGAGAATATTCAATATTACAATTTTGCATTTACAACAGAGTTAATTATTAGAGCCGCTTTATATGGTTTTAGAATAAAGGAATGTCCAATCAAATTAATGGATAGAGCGCATGGTAAATCAAGAATAAAATTAAATAAATTAGCAATTAATATTTTGGCCTGCTTTTTCAGATATCTTTTATTAAAAATTAAGTTAAAAATTTTTAAAAAAGATGAAATTTCTTTTAAGAAGAAAAAATTAATCTTTAGTGAGCTAAAATAAAGCTATATATTTTTATATTTTTATTATGAAAAAAGAATTTTCGTGGAAAAAACAGATATATCATTTATTAAAAAATCCTTTTTATTTAGCCAATTTATTAGGCCATGAACAAACTTTCCTTTTTCGAGTTTTTGAGAATTACTTACCTAAGTTTATTTTATTTTTTAAAACAATGAGAAGGATTTTATTTAAAGGAAAGAATAAAATCTGTCCTTGTTGTGGAGGGAATTTCAAGAAGTTCATTCCAGTTGGAACACAATTTAGGTTATCCGCGCAGTGTCCTGGATGTAGTTCTTTAGAACGGCACCGGTTGATGCTTTTGTACCTTAAAACTAAAACAGATTTCTTTAAAAGCAAGTTAAAAGTATTATATTTTGCGCCTAACAAAATTTTGTTATCAATTTTTAAAAATCTCTCAAATATTGAATGTATTACTGCTGATTTAAGTTCTCCATTAGCAATGATTAAGACCGATATTACAGATTTGATATTTGAAGATAAAAGTTTTGATGTTATATTGTGCTCCCACGTGCTAGAACATGTAATTAATGATACTCTAGCTATGAGAGAAATATTTAGAGTTTTAAAACCTAATGGATGGGCAATAATTCAATCTCCAATTGATTACTCTCTTAAGAAAACTGTCGAGGGTACAAAAGAGATGGCTGCTAATGAACGGCGTAAATTATTTGGGGAGCAGAATCACTTTAGAATTTATGGTATTGATTATAAAGATAAATTAGAAAGAGCAGGGTTTAAGGTTCAGGTTGATAATTTTGTTGGTGATTTAAACAAAAAATTTATAGATTTGTTTGGATTAGATAAAAGAGAGAAAATTTATATTTGTTTCAGATAATTAGTTTTTAAATCAATTAATTCATTATTAAATTCTTCCATTATTACTTCCCATCTGAATTTCTGGTGGATTTTTTTCATACCATTTTCTCCTAATCTTTTTCTTAAGCTAGAGTCTTCTATTAGCATAATTAATTTATCAAGCAGTTCTTTTTCTGTAAAACTTCTTTTCAACACTAATCCAACATCATTATTTCTAATTAAATCTTGCGAAAGAGGGGCAGTTACGAAAGGTTTAGCGCAGGCCATATACTCTAAACATTTCACCGGTATCATATATCTCCAAATTTTTTCACGCGTTATCCTTCCAATACCTATATCACTATTATTTATATAATATGGAATTTCTTCATGAGCCTTTATTCCTAAGAAATGAATTTGTTTGGTTAAACTATTATCTTTGATGAACTCCACTAAACTTTTCTCATGAGGACCACTTCCAATTATTAAAAAATGGGTATCTTTATGAGTTTTTAGAATATCTGGTATTATTTTGAGTATAAATCCTAAATCATAATCTCTTGAAATTTGTCCAACAAATAAAACTATATTATCAGCATTGAACTTTTCTTTTAGTTCTTCTTGATTATCAAAAGGGTAGAATTGATCTGTATCTATCCCGTTATGATGCAGTTTAAAATTAACACTCTTCAGTTTTTTAAATTTCAAATAATGTCTCTTCATTTCTGAAGTGGTAACATAAAATATATCGCAATTTAAAATAGAGCGATAAATTCTGGTATAAATTGAAGAGTAAAAAAGTCGTAATGGCATTGAAAAGGCATCTGTTGGAAAGAAAATGTCATGAGAGCGACTAATATGAGGTATCTTCAATATTTTTGATAGATAGCCTCCAACTACACTTGCGTAATGGAAAGCTTGATATTGGGATAAGACGACATCTGGTCGAAACCTTGATTTCAGCTTTAAAAAAAAACGGATCATATTTTCAAAATGAGAGAGAGTCAGATTTAATGGAATTCTCATAAGTTTACTTGAATATTTCACTTCTATATCTGTATCATTTAATCTTTCTATAACTGAAGCCTTGCTTTCATTAGAGGGTTTGCTAAATACTCCTGGAGATAAGACTAAAATCTTGTGGTTGAAACCAGCAAGGTATTTAGCAATTTTATATGCATTTATTGCGCCCGCTCCAATACTTGGGGGAAATCCTTGAACGATATATAATATATTCATTTGAAAATTTACTAATCTTTTTTTAAAAACTGTAATTAAAGTATTTTAGATAATCTCTTAAACTTAGTTATAAATAATGGTTATTATATATTGTTAAAAATAATAAATCTTGTTTAATTCTATATGAAAACCCTCTCAATTATTAATAATGTCTGGTAATAAGGAAAAATCAAAAACAAGTGTAATTAAAGAAAAAGCTTCTGAACTATATAAATTAGATATTTTTCAAGAATTCTTGTATGCAGGTATAGGATGTCTAGCTTTTATTATACTTTTTTTGCTATTGCCGCCAGTTTTCTGGGAAGAGTTTTATAGAAATATTATCTGTGCGCTAATCACGATTGGTTTCTTCATAATTTTTGTTATATTCAATCAGCCAAATACGAGAAAAAAGATTTTTATGGTAGATTATAAAAGAAATATTATTCTTTTTACTGTGTTTAGTTTTGCGATCTTATCATTTCTCTTTGCTAGAACTGATTTTGCTTATAGTGGATTAGGTCCTGATAATTGGTATAGATCTGCGATGATCGCTCAAATGGCTCATTCAATATATCCTCAAGATTTTGCGTTTAAAGGATTTTCAGCATTTATGGCACCGCTTTATTGGTATATTTTAGCAGTATTTGCAGCATTATTTCAGATTGAATCCCATAAGATGGTAAAGTTTGGATTTTTATTTTCATATTATATTTTACCGATACTCCTAAACGAAGCTTGGAAAAAGCTTTTTAGTAAAAAAAAATCTTTCTACATTACAGCTCTGTTTTTCACATTTGTAGCGAATTATAATGAGATTATTTGGATTGATCATTTAATTGGTTATATGTTCTTTATTCCGTTTTTTCTCTATTATTTTGAAAATTATACAAATAAAGAATTTTCAAGAAAAGATTATATAATTGCTGGAATAATTGGCTCGATTTTAGTATGCACCTTTTATCTGTATTTTATCCTCGTTCCAATCTATGTGTTTATCCTTTTGATTCAAAGTAAGATTCAAAATAACATAAAAGAGTTTAAAAATAAAATTAAAAGAATATTTTTTATTTCAATATTAATTTTTATTTTTAGTTCTTGGTTTTGGCTTCCCTTGACTATCAATATTCTCTTACTGGGAGCAGAAGGGCATCAAAACTTATTCTTTCCAAACTACGCACTAGAAATGCCATTTGAAGAATATCTCAAATTCAATCTATTTAGTTTCATTTTGATTCTGGGAATTATTTTTGTTTTATTACGATATTCTAGATCGAATTTGCTAACCTTTTTAGGAAATATTGTCATATCTGTTTATATTCTCTATGTGTTAAGTTTTATAGGTGCATTAGCAGGCTTTCCATTGGTTCATTATAGAGTTTTAATTGTATCTTATTATGTACTCGTAATTTCTTTCACATTATTCTATTTTGAATTTTTCAGAATCCTAAAAAAGCATAAAGCTTTAAAGCAGTTTAAAAGTAAAGTTAATCTTAAAAATTTAGAAATTTTTATACTCCTACTAATTATATTCTTTCAGAATTATGATAATACAGTTAGCTTGTACAAATCTGATTATTATCAGGATGCTCTTAACGAGAATGTTCCAAGACGGGTTAATATTATTGAACAATTAGATTATGAAAATAAAGTATTTTTACTTCATTACTATGAAGTTGCGGCATTTTTACCGATCAATCTTTTTATTGTATATAATCCTCATTTCAGTCATCCTAGCGCGTTAAACAATGAGAGGATAGTTTTTCTGCAAGAACTTGCTGATTGCAAAGATTCAAAAGAGTTTTATCAAAAAATGATGAGTAGTAAGTTTGGTATGATACATTATTTTTACCTTAAACCTCATATTGATCCAGTCTCTCTAAATATAACAGAATACCTATTTGATGCCGCTCAGCTTGAACACTTCCCCGAAAGATTAGAAGTTGAAATATATTTTAGAGCAGAATTTCTTGAAAATAATGATTATTTCAGAAAAATAACGATAGATGATGAGGTAATCTTTAAAACTAGGTATTGAATCTGTTTATTATTATTATTATTATTATAATTCCATGAAAATGTTTGAATAATTTTCAATATTTGGATTTTTTAAGCCGATAATAATATTATTTTTTACTTCTTTAATTGATTCAACGAAACTTGTGGTTCGAGGTGTTTTATATGCCTGTTTCAGCAATAAAATAAACATTATCAAAATAGGAACAAACTTAAAACATCTGTACAAAAGAGAAAAAGGAAAATACCATAAATTGCTTAATTCTAAAATTATAAAAGGAGTAGGAATAGCTAAAAAAAGGAAAATAAAAAACCATTTGTTCCTTGATTCATCTCGAATCCATAGAAGGATTAGAAAGGGTAATATTAATGTAAAATGGTGTTCCCAGACACCTGAAAAAATTATGAAGTAAGAACAAACAAATAGGCTAATTGAAACTAAGTAATCTCTTGAATAAATCGTCGCAATTAAGGATAAGCCAATAAATATACTAAATAATACAATATTAATCAAAAAAATATTTTTTTCAAGCCAAGAAGGGCTCGTTGTAATAAGCGTACCAAACTCATAAATAACACTTCTTAAATCAAAATTCCCATAATGGGTATACACTTTACTTGATCTTATTCCTGCATATTCTAAATAATAAAATAAAAAATATCCTAGCCCAAATACTATTGTCGCAATCGTAAAGACAATAATATTTATAACTACTTTTCTTGTCCTTCCCGAACTTAAAATTGAAGGTAAAAGAATAAAAGGAAACTGTTTTATGAGACATGAAAGGGTCCAAAAAATAGTCCCTTGAGCTTCTTTTTTGCGTGTTTCTGCGTATAATGAAAAGAAAGCTAATAGTGCTACTATTAATGTTATTTGTCCCATAAATAATTCAACATAAATCGGTGAAAAACATAACCACATCCCTATAGCAACAAATTCAACCCATTTAGGTTTATCTAAAGCTCTACAGATATTATGAGTAAGATAACATGATATCCATACCAGACTAAGCAAAACTATAACCCAAACCCAGTATGCAACGAATGGTGGAAAGATATTAAATGCAACTCCAAAAGTAAAAGCTAGAAACGGGTGGTAGATGAAATTATATGAATATGGGACGACATTATAGCCATCAACCTTCTTATAAGGATTTAACCCAAATAATACATTATATCCCGCTTGGTAAATAGCATAAAAATCAGAACCTTGACCTAAACGGTAAGTACTATCATGGAATAGGGGATTCAAAAACCCAAAAACGAGAGAAAAAATAAAAACAAGGTGAATTATTAGAGATATTATTAAAAATCCTTTACTCAAGAGAGTAATATCGATTTCTTTTCTTTTGAAAAGCTTCATTATTTATATTCATTCAGTTAATTTAATCAATTAGATATATAATCCTATATAAATTTAATCATTAAAACCCAATAAGTCTTTTAAGAGATAATTAATTAAACGAATAAATAAAGAACACTCATTAGTTTAAATAAAATAATTCTATTTTTAGTTAGATAGCCTTTTAATAATTTATGAAAGTATTAGTTTTTTTGCCGACCTATAATGAAAAAGAGAATATAAGTAGAATCATCGAAACAATAAATAAATTAAATTTTAATAAAGAAATATTAGTTGTTGATGATGATAGTATAGATGGAACTTTGGAAATAATCAATGAGTTGCGAAATCAATACAAAAACTTGACTTTAATTAGAAGGACCGGTAAAAAAGGGCGAGGATTAGCTGGTATTGTAGGTTTGAAATATTTCATTCAATCTGATAATGATATATTTGTTGAATTAGACGCCGATTTTTCGCATCATCCAAAATATATTCCTGAATTACTAAAATATTTGCAAAATTATGACGTAGTTATAGGTTCAAGGATGGTTGTAGATGGAATCGAAAAAGGACGTAAAAAAGTTAGAAGTTCATTATCTCTCATGGCTAATCTAATCATTAGAATCATATTAGGTACAAAAATTAAAGATTGTACTAGTGGGTATAGAGCCTTTAAAAGAGAGGTATTACAAAAACTTGATTTTGATAAATTTGTATCAATTAATCCTGAAATCGTTGAAGAACTTTTATACGGTTGTATTTTGCAACCCAATGCTAAAATAATGGAGATTCCGATTATATACTATGAACGCGCAGGTGGCAAATCGAAACTAAATCTTAAAAAACTGATAAAAGTCTTAATAGCAATAATAAAAATCAGATTGCGTGGAAAAATAATTGTAAAATCATAAAAAGATATTTACTATGCTGAACTTAAATCAAGTACCTCAAAGTGTATAATTTCCTGATTGAATAACAGTATCGGGAAGTTTATCCTCGAAATCTTTAAGATTTTCAATTAGATCGTCATATTCACTAGGATCAACTGCCCAAAAAGATATAGTATCATCGCCTAATACTACATCATTTTTAACTTCCCATTCCCCCGCTTTAATCCACTCATCTGGAATTCCATACCCGTAATCTTTATCTTCAAAAATTACAGCAATCTTACAATCCCTTTTTTCTACTTCTTTAGAAACAAACCTAGTTCCCATTTTATTATCTAATCTTGCTTTGGCAACACTTAGGGTTCCCAATCCTCTTAAGTCCAAACATTCAATATCAGCATGGAAATTTATTGCCCCTATATCATTTGCGGCAACACATTCTCCGTCATAATATTTATCAAGAAATAATCCTATATGGTATGGCTGTTCATAAATATTATTTGATGCTTGAGGTGAATCTTTAATAAGTGTATAACTTCTTGGAACAAAAGAGAAGAAAAGAAAAAAAAGCACCAAACTACCACCCACTAATGGTACAAGATTACGTCTATAATTTTCTTTAATCTTAGCGAAATAAACATTTAAATGACTTCGAGCTAATTTTTGTGGTAATTTATCTTTTACTGATAAAAATAAAACCAAAATTCCAAGAGCAACTAAATACCCATCATACCTAGAAAGATTTTGGTTTTCTATGGTGGCACCGATTAAAATTAAATGCAAAAGAGTTACAAAAATGAAAATGACAGCTATAACAGAAGATTCCTTCCATATTTTTTTTTCTTTAAAATAATAAAAAATGAATATAATTACAGCACTAATAAGCAGAACAGTAATATGCAAATTATCAGAGATATCATCTATGAATGTTAAGAGAATTTCTGAAATTCCATTAATTGAAAAGAAATCAATGGATTCTCCTTTTAAAATCACTGAATTTGGGAAGAAATACCATCCAAAATTCATAGAAATTAGACCAAAAATAATTATTGGGAGAAAACCAAGTCCTGTTATGATTAATGCATAAATATATTTCTTACGTATTAAAAATAAAGCAGAAATTACCACTATTAGAAACATCCCTTCAAATCTTACCAATGTAACTAGAGGTGTGGCAATCAAAAATAATTTATCTTGAATTGAGAATAATTTCTCTACTTCATTTGAAGAAAATATTCTTTTTTCCAAAATTTTTTCGTCGCAAAGTATATTTACTGCTAGATAAATAAAAATTATATCAATAAAGATCTGTATTGTGTGTTCCATTCCTGTAAATATTAAAAATGGTAAGGGTATAAAGAAAATAATCAATAATAAACAAACAAATACACCATAATCTGGAAAATTATATTTTGTTTTTAAGACATAATAAACAAACCAAATGAGTAGTGAGGCACAAGCAAGATTAATTATAAGAGGTGCGACCTCATTTGGTCCAAATAAAAAGATTAATGTCAGTAATAATGTATATAAAATCGATGATGATGTTGATGAAAATCCCGCATCAGTTATACCCCAAACTCCTTTTTGTGAGAAATTTTTTGCCATTGCCATATGAATATAAGCATCATCTAAAGAATAAACAAGATGCCCTTCATTTAAATAAAGGATAGAATAACTCAGCATAAGTATCATTGTGGACCAAAATATTGCTAAGCTTCCGAGAAGCTCCCAGTTTTCGTATATTATTTTCTTCAATTTACCCATTATAAACAGATATAAATTTAATAAACATGAGAACTCATTTCTAATTTAGGTTACTAACATTTTTAGTTCTTAATTAATTTAAATAATAATTAACTGTATAAAAACAATGTAATAAAATGACTTTAGCCTTTTTAGCTTTCTTTTTAGCATGCATCGGCATTTTTCTTCTTGTTTACATAGCATTTTTTTTTGTTTCTAAAAAAAAATTTGAAAATTTCAAAGCACATCTTTATATAATAATTCCCCTTTACTGTATTTTATGTTGGGCAGCATATTTTGTAATTAATGGAAATTTTCTTTTAAATTATCCTGTTTATGATTTTACAAACTATTATACTTGCGGAGAAAGAGTAATAAATAATCCTTCTGAATTATATAAACACAATATCTATAATGGTCGTAGATATGGCTATAAATATTTCCCCAATTTTGCTGTAATTGTAGGTGTTCCACTTTACTTGATACCTACAATGTTGCTTGCCTACCAGATTTTTTTTATCATTAATATCTTTTTAGGATTAGTTTTTACTCTGCTATTTAATAGAATACTTTATTTATTAAATCTAAAAGAAAGATTACATAGGTTTTTATTTCTTATTGTAGTTTCAAATGGATGGCTTGTTTTACAATTATACGCTAATAACCAAGTAAAATATTTAATAGGTGTAATCCTTTTATTCATTTTAAGACAAGAAATCCAATTTAGATTAGGTCAAATAAAAAAAGACACAAAATACTATTTAATAAACTATAATCTTTTTATTTTTGCAGTTGGAATGTTTCCTTATTTTCTTTTTTTCTTTCTTATTTATATATTTCAAGATATTTCATTAAAAGAATTATTTGAAAGAGTAAATCTAAAGAAATATTCAATAATAATAATTTCATTTCTCATTCAGAATTTCTTATTTATAATATATCCTGAATTAATTTTTGATTATTATGAAGTTGTGCAAAGAGATATCAGGAGAGTTGATATGGGATTAAACTATTTTTATTTACAATTCTTTAATGATTATTATTTCGATTCATTATCAAATAATAGCAAAGCTATTATTTCCAGTATACTAAACTTCATTTTATATGGAATTGTAGTGATTTTAATAATATATAGGAAACTTAAATTGGAGGAGAAGTTTGGGATTTTAAGTCTGTCCATTGTTTTTCTAAATTATGTTTCTTATAGAATAGGTCTCATCTTATTTCCTTTAATTTGTCTACTCTTTGTCCCATATCTTGAAAAAGATATATTTTTTACTGATTTTATAAAGAAAAATAAAATAATTCTAATTGGATTACTTTCTGTATTAGGGATTTATATAATTCCCAATAGTGATAAATATAATTATCCATATATGAAAGATATTACCTTAACTTATTTGATTTTCGTTATAATTCTTGGTTTTTGTATATTTCTTCTTTATAGGCAATTAAAATTTAGTAAGAAAAGTAAATCTGATATTTATCTTTCAAATAAGAACATTCATCAATAGCAATTATTTTTTTTGTTCTCTTAGGAAATTATTTAAAGTATTAAATAGACTCTTACCAATTGCGTTAATTGTACAGAATTTTTGAAACAAATTGTATCCGTTTAAAGCGATTTTTTTTAATAAAATCCTATCTTTTTTAAGTTTTAGAATTGCTGTAGCTAAAGATTCTGGATTTGCTCGTTCACACAAAATTATATTTTCATTATCGGTAAATAATTCTCTAATCGCAGGACTATCACATGTTATCATTGGTATTTTCATGGCGATGCCATCAAAAATTTTATTAGGAATTACCTGAATTGTTTTATCGGTTTTTCCAAAAATACCTAAACCTACATCAAAATTTGAAATAAACTTTGGCACTTCATTTAAAGGGACAGAATTAATGAACTTAATGTTTTTTACCTTCAATTCTTTAACAAGTTCTCGATTCTTTATATATGTTTGTCCATCTCCTATTAAATGAAAATTAATTTCATTCTCCTTCTCTAAAAGTTTGGCCGCTTTTATAATATATTCTATCCCTTGAAGAGGTATATAGGTTCCAATAAAACCTACAACAAACTTATCACTAATTTTCTTGTTTGTGTCAATTGGATAAAAGACATCGTCCTGAGAGCCCACAAAGATCCTTCTAAATTTCCCTATGGGTATTTTAAACTTTTTAGAAAAATATTTAATATGAGTGTTTGTATCTAAGATAATTAAATCAGCAAATATACATTCAATCAAATCTATAGCGTATAGTATTATTTTTAATAACAATTTCGGGATTTTTTTTCTAGTATACAATTGACGGTCATAATAAATTGTTTGAAGTTTAGATATGTAAATATCATGAATTAACGGAACGTTGCTTAAAATAGAAAAGAATTTAGCTAAAATGAATTGGATAAAAGCTTCTGAATGAAATAAAATTGCGTCATATTTATGACCCAATAAGATTTTTTTAAAATTTTTTATAAAAGCATAGATATTAATTAAGAGACTATGTGAATTTATATTGTATTCATACAGATCAACACCATTATATTTTAAACCATTTATGAAAATTTTATTCCTATTAAGATTATCAGCGTAACAACACCAATATAAGATTTTTTTTAACTTCATAGGGGTCATGCTTGTTCATTAAATTTTAATCATTGTAGATTAAAAATTTTTTATAATTAAGGGTGAATAACAATAAAAATTCTGTATTTATTCAAATTCTGTTTTTGTGTTATTTAAATTTGCTAAAGAGTAATAAATCTGATTAAATCGTTCTGAAATCTCTTCCCAACTGAATGCTTTACTTTTTTCTAATGCATTTTTCGAAAGCCTTCTATATAGTTCTTTATCTGATTGGAGTCTTTCTATCGCCCTAATTAAGTCTTCAACATTTCCATGCTCTACCGCTATACCAACTCCGCTAGATATTTCTTTCATAGAATCTATATCTGATGTAATTATAGGTTTACCGTTCCGCATCCCTTCAAAATAAAAAATACCAAAGGATTCATTAATACTTGGACGTACAATCAAATCGACTGTATTTAATAACAAGTTCTTATCGTCCTCAGATACAAAACCAACATAGTGACAATTATCTAATTTTTCATTAGGGAAATGACGAGAGATCATAAAGTTCCAACTATTTTTATCTTTTCCAGTAAAAATAAATTCTATTTGGGGTAATTTTAACGCAGCGGCTATAACTTGTAAGACACCTTTTTCAGGGTTATATACTTGAGGGCTCATAAATAACGCAACGAATTTTTCCTTAGAAATATTAAGCTTCTTTCTCCAATCAACATAATTTTCATGATTTTTTAATTTATAATATATTCCAACTCCAATTTTAACTATTTTTTTTTTATCTATTCCGTGGTTTATTAGATAATTCCGCTCTGCATCAGTGCAGACATTTATACAATCAAACTTATTTAAAATTGACATCCATAAATTATCATATATATAAAATCTTTTTTCTTTATAATGATAAAATGGAGTTATCATAATAGGGATTTTATTTTTTTTTGCAGCAATTAACGAGGCTATTATTACAGATCTAGGGACACATGTCGTATGTATTAAATCGTAATTCTCGTTTCTTAAGGCATATAATATTTTCCAACCTAAATTATCTTGAAATAAACCCCACAATAGGTATTTTCTTCTCACTTTAAATATAAATCTTATAAGTTTAATAAAACAATATTCAATTGAGAAGAAAATCAAATCAAAGAAATTTAAGATGATTTTTTTATTAGTCTTATACTTAAATAGAGAAAAAATAAATCTTAATATTGTATAAGGAATTCTCTTAATTCTTATATTGTTTTCAACAATATTAAGATTCGAGTAATAATCAAATATGCTTCTTAATTGCCATTTCATTAAATCACTAGTCATTATTGTAATTTTATGCCCTTTCTTTATCATTTCATTTGATAATTGAAAGAAAAAAACTTCTGAACCAGTATCTCCCGGATATGCTCTTACTGTATGTAAAATTCTCAATCGAAACCAAATCCTCCTTTTTCCTACTATTTTTTAGATCTTATCTTAAAACAAAGAACTTAATTTATTGTTTAGTCAATTAAATCCTTTCATAAGATAGAACATCCATTAATAAATAAAAAAGATATATTTTTTAAAAAAAATATGATACATCCTTCCATTTAGTTAAAATATAACTCTATTGTTTAAATCTTAAAGTTTTAAAGTTTAAAATAATTTTGATATTAAAATGGAGCTAGAAAAATCTGATAATTTTGTTCAGAATTCATATATCCTTATTGTAGGATATCTCATTTCCTCGATAATGTCAACTATAGGAACAGTAATTGTGATTAGATTGATTTCTGTTGAAGAATATAGTCTCATAAATATTGCTTATATTCTTCCAAGTATTTTAATTCCATTTGGAGAACTTGGATTAAATTATGCCAGTACTAATTTTATTGCGAAAAAAATAAAAGAAAATGATATGCAAGGAGTGAGAAATGTTATAAATATAAACCTCATCGTGAAAACTATAATTGGTTTAATTTTTACTTTTTCGGTTGCCTACTTTTCTGTTTTTATTGCTAAATACATTTATAATGTTAGCGATGAGAGAATCCATCTCTTAATACAAATTTCATCAATAGCTATTTTTTCAAATATATTATATAACGCATTTAACGCGTGCTTTTTAGGTGCTCAAAAGGTACGATATGTTCAAATAGGAACAATACTCCTCACATCTTTAAGGTCAATTCTTTCAGTTTCATTAATTCTCTTAGGCTTTACTTTACTTGGTCCTATACTTGGTATTGTTCTATCATCTTTAATTGTCATTATAATGTATCTAATTTTTTTAAAAATTAGTTTCAAAAAAGGTAAAAGAGAAAAGGGTAGCATAAAATGGAGTGAATTCAAAGATATGGTAAATTACGGCCATCCACTTTTATTATTTTCGATTATTGCCGGCATTCAGAGCCAAATCTTTATTTTAATATTAAGTATTTATGGTTTTTCAAATGAAGTTAGTTATTATAATGTTGCAATCGTGAGCGCGGCTATTGTAAGCATTCTTACAAAATCACTATCATTTACTCTTTTTCCAATATTTTCTAAATTGTCTTGGGAGAACGAAGAGGAGAAAGATGTTCTAGTAAATTATTTTCAATTTTCTATTAAATATGGAACATTTTTAATAATACCCGTTACAATCTTCGTTATATTATTTTCAGACAAAATTCTTCCAATTATATATGGTGAAATATATAAAGATGCCTCAATATTCATTTCAATTTATTTTCTCATATTTTTAATGACTTCTTTTGGATTATTATCAATTCCAGCCTTTTTTAATGGACAAGGACAAACTAAAATTGTTCTTTATTTTGAAATCATTTTTTTAATTACAGGAGTAATATTCGCATTGATTTTGATTTCTTATATTGGGAGTATTGGAGTAACATTTGGATTTGTAATTGGCCATCTTTTTGCTGTTCTTTATGGAAATATAATTATTCGCAAAAAATATGGAAAAGAATTATTTGGAAATATAAAAAACATCATGGCTATTTTTCTAATAGCAATTATTTCTGGAATATTAATATTCTTTGTTTATAATACATTTATAACACAGTTCCCTATACAAGGATATATCATAAATATTTTTATTCTGTTAATTTCTTTTTTTATATATTTCGGGTTATTTTTAATTTTAATAGGAGTGTTTTCTTTAGTATCTGAATCAGAAATTGATTTTTTAATTAGTGGTTTCGAAAATTTTCCAATTTTAAATAAAATCGTACATATTTTAGCAAAAATAGAAAAAAAAATTATTAAAATGGGAGTTAGAAGAAAATAAAATTAGATAATATCTATTTAATTATAAGGTCAAAACTAAAGATATTGCGTTAGCCAAAAAAAAATTATTTCTTTTTAATAAATTATATAATCTGTTAATGGTGTAAGTTTTTGAATTTTGGATTTTTGTACACACATCCTCCTGGAGAGAGTCTAGGATCTATAAATAGAATGAGGAGCTTAATAAACGGATTAGTAATTTATGGAAATAATTGCTTTATTTTTACGCCATATGAGTATAATGAAGATTGGGGACCAAGAGTTAAATTTATTAATATCGCAAGAGGTTTTTCTAAGATTGTAAGTCCAATTTATGCTACAATAAAAAAAAAAATATATCTAATTTCAAGAAAGATATTACATTATCGGTTATTGTCTCATTATACTATACTACAACCAATAACTCTTGATTTATTAAATAAGAGATTAGCATCTGCTTTGATTGACAAATTAAATAGAGAATCATTTCACCTTGATTATATGATTGGAGTTCAAGAATTAGCAGGATTATCATTAACCCAAGTAAAGCACGAATTGGGTTGCCCAATAATTTTAGACTTGCATAGTTATTGGCCAGAAGAATTAGTTGAACATAGAGTTATCAAAAGGTTCAGCCATATTTATATTCGTCTCGCTGAAAGAATTAAGGAAATTATCTCCGCTGCTGAATTTGTAATAACTGTTAGTGAAGCATTAAATTATTTTTTAAAAAAACAGTTTTCAGATCCAAAAAAACTAAACATAGAAACTATATATACTGGAAATGCCCCTATTTTAAAAAGACCTAAAGACAGAGGAACCCCTCCAAAAGTAATTAATTCGGGAATGATTGTTCAACGAAGCAATATTGAATTATTTCTTAATAGTTTACCATATGTTCTTGAGAAGTTTCCTGATACTCAAATTTACATAACAAAAAAAGGGGAGAAATTAAAGGAGATAAAAAAATTAGCAAAAAAAAAGAATTTGAATATAAATTTTTACTGGAAAGAGACACATTCAGAATTTCTTGAATTATTGTCAGAATGTAATGTAGGAGTTGTTACATCAACTCATGACTGGCCAAGAAGATTAGGATTTGTTACAAAAGTTTTCGATTATTTTTCAGTAGGACTTCCAATCGTGGCAAATGATATAGGAGGTTGGACAAAAATTATTACAGAAGAGAAGGTTGGATTGTTGTCATCAGATGAACCTAAAGATCTAGCCGACAAGATAATAAAATTTATAGAAAATCCTGAAATGAATTATGAATACGGATTAAGAGGGATTGAATTACTTAATACGAAGTTTAATATAAAAAACATAGCAAAAAAATTCTTAGATAGTATTGAAAGACTTAAAAAATAATTATTTATCAGTTTGAATTATGGCCTTTCTTAAAAAATCAACAATTGCATTTATCAGTCAAGTAAGACAGGAAAATTTTGATGTGTTAATCGGTAAAGGATTTTCTGAAGCTTTTTTTTGGCGAGAAACATTCAAAAGAATGATTTTTATATGTTATTCGACGACTGGAGATTTCTTATATAGGAAAATATATAATAATTGTTATTTAATTGCTATACCTTTTACCTTATCACCATCAGCTTTCAAGTCAATAGCAAATCTTTTTAATAACTATTTGAAACTTTATGTTTTCTTGAAGAAATTGTCCAAAGTTGTCAAAATAGATATTATCAGAATGGAAAATACACTTTTAGCAGGCCCTCCAACTTTTCTTCATAGTAAAAAAGAAAAAATTCCTCTACTAATATGGTTAGGCGGTAATGAAAGAAAAGCCTTATTATCTAAATATAAAAAGAACATTTTCACCTTGCTCTTATCAAAACTATTAGTTTTATATGAAATCATTATTCTTAAATCTGCTAATTTTGTATTTCCTGTAACCGAAGAATTGTTTGAACTGACTGAAAAAAGAAACATTAAGAATAAATTTTTAAGTCCTAATTATGTGAATTTAGAGAAATTCAAAGATAAAAAACCGGAAACAACCAGTAATTCAAACAATAAAATTAAAATCCTTTTTGTTGGAAGATTTGAAAAAGAAAAAGGCGTAAAATTACTCATTAAAGCTTTTAAAATCCTTCTAGAGAAAAATGCAAATCTTGAGTTAATAATGGCTGGAGATGGCTCTTTAAGAGGATGGATTGAAGATTATCTTTATAAATATAAAATTAAAAATGTGAACCTTCTAGGGTGGATACATCATGATAATCTTCCAGATATTTATAATTCTGCCGATGTCTTTGTATTGCCTTCATATACAGAAGGATCACCTGCATCATTAATAGAGGCAATGAGTTGTGGAACCGCTTCAATAGCTACTGCGGTTGGTGATACTCAGAAGATTATTAAAAATGAATATAATGGTATTTTAATCCCACCAGGAAATATAAAAAAGTTGATTGAAGCAATTCAAAACCTACTTGATCAGGCGAATTTATTAGATAAATTTAGTAAAAATGGAAGATCTTCAATAATTAACTATACTAAATCTTATTATAAAATCCATAGATATGTATTTAAGAAAGTATTAAAAATTTATAACGCTTAGAATTCAAAAAAAAAGGAGATACTACATGGAATATATTTTTGGGGGGTATTCAGAAAAACCTAATCAAATGATTGAGAAATCTTTATATTTTTTTGAAAAGAGGTTTTCAGAATCATTTGAATTTGAGGGATTGATTAAGAATAACTATTTCATGGGTATCATTAAAGAAAAATCAAAGAAAACTAATACCAATATTTGGTATTTTGACGATTGTAAGCTCTTTAAAAGTTTATATTATGATAATGTTCCAGAAATTTTAATAAATAAAAATAAAGATTTTGATTATGATGAGGCAATAAAGGATTTAAGGAATGATTTTATTTTTGCGATATATGATGAGAATAAAGGAATAAAAATTTATAAAGATATATTTGCTCGTGAAAAGGTCTACTATACAATAACTCCACCATTTCTTTTTAGTACATCTTTAAAACTTTTAATTTCGCTTCTAGATAATAAAAAATTTAATTACAAAGTATTTGGACGATATTTAGGAACAGGTTTGAATATTGGGGCAGAATCAATCATTTTACAAATTAAAAGATTAGATCTTGGAGAAAATTTATATACTGATTCGAATGAAATAAAAATTTTTAAAACTTGGGTAATAAATAAGAATTTTTTCGAAAGATCAAAACACAGCGTCAAAGATATTGATTATTGGGTTGAATATGTGTACCAAACATTCAAGGAGACACTTTCATTTCCTACCAAACAGCCAATTTTATCAATGATGAGTGGGGGCTTAGATTCAACAGTAATTACTTCAATTCTCAAAAGGGAATTTGATAATCCTGTTGAAGCTATAACTGTGAGTGTCCCAGGATATAATGAAGAGGATGTTGAAAAGGCCATTGAAGTTGCTGAATACATTGATATCCCACATTTTATTAGGGACATGAGAATTCACGATTATAAAGAATTAACTGAAATTTATACTGAAGTTTTTAATATATTAGAAGAACCTATGGGAGGAACAGCATATTTTTCAAGATTTGCGGGATATAATGAGGTAAAAAAGTTAAATAGAAATAACACTATGATAGGGGAGGGTGCAGGGGAAGTTATGAGTTATTTGCGCCATAATGTTTTATATAATTTTAAAAGAACAAATTATCTATTCCATATTCCAAGAAAATTAAGAAGCCATGCAGCCAGACTATTAAATAAGTTCTATTATCCCTCATTCTTGATTACAAATTTATTAAAAGATAAAAATACAATTAATTCAATTGATATCTTAATGAATTCAAATTTTTTAGAAACTAACTCTGAAATTCAAACATTAGCATCATCAGTTCAATTTAGCCATATGGAAGACGTATTTAGAATTACAGGTCGAAGATTAAGTTTAGATAATTTAACAGAAATTAATGTAAAAATGTTTAAAACTTATCCTTTTAATGACTACAATAAATTTGGATTTACACTTCAATATCTTAGCCCTTCTGGAGATCCTTTAATTTCACATGTTTTATCGAGTTATTATGATCTCAAGTTATATTGCCCTTATATTTCATATAGGTCATATCAAAAATTTTTACCAATACCTCCATACCTTAAATTAACGGGAGATGGAATTAGAACAAGATATAAATGGTTAGTCCGAGAAGTAGCAAAAAGAAAGAAATTATTGCCAAAAAAATATTTTGATTGGCAACCAAAATATGGTTTAAGACAAGATTTTTTTAATCCAGATTCTTTTGAAGCTGTAAAATCTTATGCATATCAGCTAATTAATTCCTTAAAATCAGATAATTTTGTTAAAATGAAGCCATTCAAGAAACTGTTTAGGAAAGCTACAATACCAAGACTAAAAAAACACTCCTCAGAATACATGAAATTTAATATCTGGCTCGGTTTCTTAGGATGGTTCTCAACAATTTAATTAAAACTTACAATTTTTTTCGAAAAGTATAAGATTTTTAAAAAGTTTCACTAATCAAGTTTAGGAAGTTAAAAAAATAATATGCAGTCGCAAAGGATAATTTTCGTTGTTGTCTTTAAAGTCTCTAAGTATGCGCTGAGTTTTGTTTTTTTTTATTTAATGGTACTTTTTTATGCACCTGCTGTCATTGGAATTGTTAGATTTGCGATTGCTTTTGTAGCTATCTTTAGCTTTATTTTTAACTTAGGTTTTAATATAGCCCATTTAAAAATTTATCCTGAGGAAACGAGTAAATCAAGTAGCATTGGAACTCTTTTAAGTTTTAAAGCAGTTTTTATTTGTATCTCAATATGTTTTTATTACATGATATTAAGTCTTTTTAATTTTGATAAGACAATTACAACGATTATTATTATTTTTATTGTTGAACTTATTGTTCAAAGCATTAATACATCGTTCTCAAACATTTTAATTGCCGATAACGAGATTATTAAAGGATCTTTTCCTTGGATAATTATTTCTTCATCAAAGATATTGCTTTTGGTTATTGGATTATATATTTATCCAAAAAATGAAATTACATTATCGTTTATATACTTATTATCTACAATATTGCATACGGCTTTTTTATTACCCTATATTTTACGTTATAATATAAGTAAACCGACGAATTCTGTAATTAAAAAATATCTTAAATTTACATATCCCTTAATTTTTTCTAATATTGCCGTTTTAATTAGTGGCAATATAGGAATTATATTAATAAATTTTTGGATTTCTTCTGAAGCCGTTGCTTTCTATTATGCAGCAGAACACTTTTCTGTTTTTAGGACAATTATTCCGAATGTAATAAGTTTAGTAATGGTTTCTATCTTTGCAAAAAACATAAAAAAAGGCAATTTAGAAAAAAACAAGAGGATAATTAAAAAAATTACGAAATATTCATGTATTTTATTTGGAGCAATAATACTTCTTTCATTTTTATATTCAGATGAATTAATATTGATTTTCTTAGGTGATGTGTATGAACCATCTATTTTTGTTTTTAATATATTAATCTTAGCTCAAATTTTTGTAATAAATGATGTGGCTGTATTTACTGATTTAAACGCCCGAGGTTTAACGAAATTGTTTTCAGCAATTAAAATTATAGGAGAATTTTATAAAACTTTTCTTATTATTCTTTTTATTGCACCTAATGGTTTAAATCTTGGAATTAATGGTCTCGCATTAGCTATACTATTTGGAAATTTCACATACTCACTACTTATCAGAATAATTTTATGGAAAAAATATAAGTATGGTTATAATTTTGGAATAATTTTATACTTGTTTGTTGTTCTTTTAATATTTCTCTTTAATGTATTGGTTATTGCCATGATAGATTTCTTGACTTACTTTTACTTAATTCCACTATTCGCAATCCTCAATATTTTCTTTTATTTTATTATTCTATATATTTTAAGAGGTATAAAAAAAGAGGATATCAGATATTTTAAGTTAATGTTAAATATCAAAAACTTAGTAAATATACTTTATCAAGATTTAATTACGAGGAACAATAAATCCAAAAAAAAAATTAATATTTAATAATATTTTTATTCTCGAGTTACTTCAAAAATTATTATAAGCTTCATATAAGCTTTTATATAAATATCAGAGATCCCAATGCAAAAATCTCCTTCTACTAGACGAAAGAAAGAAATAAAAGTTTTAACAGTAATTGGAACCGTACTTATGTCATTATTAGTGTATTTTAACTATATTAGATACATTCCAATTTGTTTTAAAGGATTTCCTATAATAAAAATTAATTTTGAAGGAGATCTTGATTATGAGGAATATATAGACTGTACATTTGAAGTAGATAATTGTAAAGATTCAAATAAAATTGAACAAATAGACTCAAAAATAAGATTAAGAGGAAGTGGATTGGGTTGGAACAAAATATCACCAAAAAAAGGATATCGCATAGAACTAAAAGAACCGAAATCGTTACTTGGAATGAGAGAAGATGATGATTGGCTTTTATTTTCTTTGTATTTTGATTATCCAAGAATGAGAATCAAATTAGCAATGGAACTTTGGAGAAGCCTTCTTTATACAGATCCCACAGCTATTTTGCCTAATTCGGAATATGTGTGTTTATATTTGAATGGTGAGTTCCGAGGATTATATTTGCTTGCTGAAAAAAATGATAGAAGGTTATTTAATCTCGAAAATTGTCAGAATAACGTCAATTCAAGTTTAATATTCCAAGTAAAGCACGAGACAGATTTAAATTACTACGACAAAGATGTATGGGAACAAGATTGGCCTAATGAATATGAAGGCATTTACATTATGGATGCTGTTCTATACGATTTAATTAATTTTATACATCAACCTTCAATTGAAGTTTTCTTCAATTGTAAAAACGGAATTTATTCCAAATTTAATAAACAGAATTTAGTAGATTTTTTCATTTTTAATTTTTTCATAGATCATCAAGATTTCTGGAACCATAATTATTTTATAGTGAGAAATACCTATCCAAGTAAGTTTTTTCTTATCCCATGGGATTTTGATCGAAGCTTAGGAGGGTATATTTGGGATACATATGATTCAGACAGGAATCCTGAATCGGAAATAGTAAAAATAAATGCGCTATATCATCGATTATTAAATAATTTTTCATTTAGAGAAGATTGTAAAAATCGTTGGTTTGAATTGAGAGAGATAATATGGACAGAAGATCAAATTCTAAATATATTGGAAGAAATATATGACGATATAAAACAAGTTTTAGAAATTGATGTAGATTTATGGAATTCCCGTGAACCCATTTCATTCAGGGAAGACAAGAAAAATAATATTCAAAATTCTGTTAGCCATTTGTTCAATTGGATTCCAGAACGTTTAGAATTCTGTGATTTATATTTCTATAATATGTAAACAATCTATAAATTATAATAAATAACTGAAAAAATAGAATTTAGTATTTCTAACGATTGGTTTTAAATTGCTCAGAAAACCATTTTATAGCAATATCAGTAGAAAATTCATGGCAAACACCTTTAGGAACCAGTAATTTCAGTTTTTCTTCGTTTCCTAATTCTTTATATATAGGTAAAATATTATTAAATTCTTCTTTTGCGTCAATATAATAGAATATATCTGAAGTACCATTAATAAATATTAGAGGACGAGGGGCGATAAGAGATGCTATATCAGCCATATCGCAGATTTTTAATATACCTGGAATGTGACCACATAAACAATGATTAGCTCTTATCCCAAAAGTTTTTTTAAACGAACCTAAATATCCTTGAACATATGATGCAGAAATACGGTTATCTAAAGCAGCAACTATAAGACTTAACGCACCACCAGTTGATATACCAGCAGTTCCAATGCGATTATTATCAACATTAGATTCATGATGTAAATTCTCAACTAACCATAAAGCATCAGTGATAATTTCTCCATACCAAGTTCCACCGATAATCCTTGCCACTGCATCAATTCGAAGATGACTACCTAGATATGATAATTTTCCCATACCTCGGTTTTCCATTACATATACAAGAAATCCTTGCTTCGATAAAGCGAGACCTGCGCCATGTTGATAAGAATCTTTTTCAAATGCGGCTTGTTTCGCAGATCCGTGTCCGGAGAAAATTATAATTGTAGGATATTTTTTATTTGGATCAAAATTAAAAGGATAAATGACATAAATAGGGATTTCTAAGCCATCATAGCTACTAAAACTTGATCTATCATAGAAAATACCATCGTAATTAATTTTACCTTGAATTGTTTTAATTCCCTTCACTTTATTTTTGATTTGTAAGGGGAACTCTACTTGTATTCCATATACATTTATTAATAGATTTATTAATTTCTCTCGATCTGAGATAGATTTGATTTTTTCGAGCCGATCTATAATTCCAAAATTCTTCTCGGAAAATTTATTTTTTAGAACAATATATTTCGGTTTTGTTAATTTATAGATTTTTTTAAATAATTTCTGAATTTTACTTGAAATGTGTGAAACCATTTTCTTAACTTTGGTGCTTATACTAAAATAATTAATTAAATAACAATAACGAGTTAAATCTTGAATTTCTTGATCATTTCTGTTATATCATGTAAATCAAAATGAAAATCTATTTCTCGCCATTTATCTTTATCTATTTCAAATGAATTAATTTCAACACCTTTATTTGCTAAGATGTTAAAAGTCTCCAACCAAAATTTATTTAAATAATCTTTATTTCTCGCTAATTCTTCCAAGATATCTTTATAGATTTTTCTAAATTTTTCACCCGAGACTTTAACAAGTCCAACAGATTCTGCATCTCCATTCTTAATTTCTTTACTTACTCTTAGAATTTTTTTATTAGGATCTAAATTTACCTTCATGTCTTCTTCGCTATATTTATCTCTATAGCAGATTGTTACATAAATTCCTTCATTTGTTTTATTGACTAAATCTCTAATAACATCACTGGCTATTATATTGTCTCCATTGGCAATTAGAAAATCCTCATTCATTTCATATTTGCTTAACCAAAGAGTAATGAGGTTATTAGATATTTCATAGAACGGATTATATACAGTTTTTATTTTCAGTTCAGTCTTATAACTTTTTAATTTTGATTCAATTTGTTCGTGTAAATAGCCTATAACAATAATAACCTCATCGATAACATTAGACTTATATAAATATTGCAGCTGCCTTTCTAATAATGTTTCTCCATTTCCTAAATCGATTAAAGGTTTTGGAGTATTTTTAGTGAGAGGAAAAAGTCTCTCCCCCTTGCCCGCAGCAAGTATTATAATTTTCATTATTTAAAATAAATATCAATTATATTAATTAATTTCTAAACTCATTAAAAAATGTGTTTAAATTGATTATCATAAACTTTTTCCATCCACTCAATCTACTTATATCATTTGTCTTAAATATCTCGTCATCCAAGTTCCAATCTTTTAAGTCTTCAAACCAAAAGTCAAATGGAACAGGAAAGCCATATTTTGGACGATAAATTACTTTATGAGGTAAGTATTTTTCAGCTAATTTTTTTAAAATAAATTTTGGAATATCATAATTCTCGCTAATATCTCTAAAATTTAATCCTTTGGCTTTTTCTTTTGAATTCTTGCTTTTCCACTTAATTTTAAATTTGAATGGTAAAGAATTTACAAAATTAACTAAATCCATATTAATATAAGGAAATCCTGGGGGAAAACCATTATAGCGCATTGCATTAACACCACGGGTTATTAGTCCTATTGTATGGATTTTTTGCGTAAAATAAGCAACATAATTCTTAATATCTCCTGGAAATTCTTTTTCATTTAAAGCATTCATTAATATTTCATAATCATTAATATTATATTCATTTTTAAGCAGATATTCCTTATCTTCAATAGAGAAATAACGATAATTGTCTAGAAAGAATCTGAAAAAAGGTACATCCTTTTTATAATTCAAATACATTCTAAAATTTTGTCCATAACCTCCAAAAATATCATCAGCACCTTCACCGCATAGCACTATGTCGCAACCATCCTTTTTAGCGATTTTCTCAATATTTCCTAACGCTAATTCATTAGGATGTAATGGCTCTCCTTTATATCTAATTAATGGAGCTAATAAGGAATATTTCCCAATATAATCGTCTTTATATAAAATCTTCTCAGTGTGAATAGTATTAAGCTTTTTTGCTATTAATCTTGAATATTCAAATTCATCTTCACCATAAAAGCCTGCTGAATATGTATAAAGTTCTATATCTGGATATAATTTCCTACAGAGAGCAACGATGAGAGAACTATCAACACCACCGCTCATAGCAAATCCAAATTTATCTTTTCCTTCCAATAAATTTTTAATTGCTGCAAATAATATTTCCTCAATTTTTTTAAGCGCCTCTTCTAATTTTATTGGAATTGGGTAAAATTTTGGATACCAATAAGTTTGGATTTCGTCATTTTTTAATTCTGAGCCACATGGTATTTTAAAATAATCCTTAAACATAGTTAAATTCCCAATTGGAAAGCGAAATGTAAAATAACTCGAAATCCCCTCGGGTGAAAAACTATTAAATCCATTTTTAGCTACTAAATTAGATAAGTTATCATCCATCTCGGTAAAGCTCTTAAAATAATATTGAATCTTTAAACCAAAAGGACTACTTTTAATTTCAGTCATTAATTTCTCGAAATATTTGAACTATATTAAGGATTTTGTAATCAAATCAATATATCTAATATTTTTTATTATACATAGATTTAATTCAAAGTTTTTTTTAAAATAATAGTGGAAAATATTTATAAGAAAACTTAACCAAGATTATCTCAGATCAATGTTTAGCTTAAAGCTGCCAAATTCTAAGCAAAAAAATGATTTTTTAATAGTCTTTATTATTTCTTCTATTCTGATTTTTGCAGTGGTTTATTACACTTATATTTACAAAACTCCAATACTATCAAAAGAATTCCCTACAATAAAAATAACATTTCAAGGAGATATTAATACTGACGATTATATCGATGGTACCTTCGAATTAGAAAGCCCTGATGAGTCAGAAAATATCGCTCCTATTAAGTGTCAAATAAAAATTAGAGGAAGACTTAATGCTCAAATGCCTAAGAAAGGATATCGCATAGAATTATCTGATAGGATTTCGCTTCTTGGGATGAGAGAGGATGATGACTGGCAATTGTTTGCTATGTTCATGGATTTAACCGACATGAGAATAAAATTATCAATGGATTTATGGCGTAGTCTATTACCAACAAACCCTACTGCTATTTTACCTGAATCTGAATATGTTATTTTATATGTAAATGGTGAATTTCAAGGACTCTATTTACTTGCTGAAAAGAATGACAGAAGATTGTTTGGGCTTGATGATGCTCAAAATAATGATAATTCAAGCTTAATATTTCAATCAGATTCACACGATTTAAATTTTTTTGAGCATTCAAACGATGGCTGGGATCAGGATTGGCCTAATGAATATGATGGTATTTATATTAAGGATGAGGTCTTCAGTGTATTAATTCCTTTCATATGTCAAACATCTGATAGTGAATTTTTCAACGATTCTCATGGTATATATAATAAATTTGATAAGATGAGTTTGATAGATTTTTTAATTTTTAATTTTTTCATTTTGCATAAAGACTTTTGGTCTCATAATTATTTTTTGGTCAGAAATACTCATCCTAGTAAATTTTTTCTGATTCCTTGGGATTTTGATTCGAGTTTTGGCCAATTTTTAGGAAGAAAATCTGATCCAGAGGAGAATATTGAAATTGAAATATTTAAGAGAAATTATTTATATGTTCGATTAATGAATAATAAAGATTTTAAAAAGGATGTTAAAAATCGATGGTTTTTCTTGAGAGAATCAATTTGGAGTGAGGAATCTATTTCAGATATGTTAACTGAAATACATGATGAGATTAAAGATATATTAGAAACTGACATAAATAAATGGTATCTTTGGTATTATGATACTGAATGGGTTATTAAAGTTGACGAGGCTGTTGATAAATTGTTTGATTGGATTCCGAAGCGATTAATATTTTGTGATTCATATTTCGGAGGTTTTTAATGATACTTATTTTGTTTATCTATATTTTAAGACTAAGACAATTCAAATATTTTAAAAAATTAAGTTTTATAATACAGTGAAAATTGAATTAAAAAACAAATAAACATTATTACCTTTTGGTTATATCCCTATGTCAGATCAGAATCAATTTACAAATAAATTACCGACTCATAGAAGGAAAAAAGAGTTAGTAATTATAATTTTGATTTTTGCTATTTTAGTTACTATTGTATTTGTCTATACTTACATTAGAAATTCTCCAATAAGCCCAGAGAATTTTCCAGTAATAAACATAGTGACTGAGGAGGAGATTATACATGGCGATTATGTGGATGGTACATTTGAATTGAATTGTCCTGATGAATCTGAAAACATAGCCCCTCTCAAATGTATTGTTAAAATAAGAGGAAGATATAACGCCGATTTACCAAAGAAAGGATACAGAATTGAACTCTCAGAACCAAAATCCATTCTTGGAATGAGGGAAGATGATGATTGGATGTTATTCGCTATGTATAGTGATCTTCCTCGAATGCAAATTAAATTAGCGATGGAATTATATCAAACCTTAACACCATCAAACCCTACTGCTATATTGCCCGATTCCGAATACGTAATTGTATATGTCAACAGGGAACTTCGAGGACTTTATCTTCTTGTTGAAAAAAATGACAGAAGATTATTTGCTCTAGATGATGCGATGAATAATATCATGTCGAGTTTGATTTTTCAATCTTCATACGCGCATGATAATTTTCATTACTATTTATATAAAGAATGGGAACAAGACTGGCCTAATGAATATGATGGGATCTATATTATGGATGCAATCATGTCTGACCTTGTCTATTTCATCAAAAATACACCTGAAGAAGAATTCTTTGATGTTGAGAATGGAATTTATTCAAAATTCGATAAACAAAATTTGATTGACTTTTACATTTACAATTTTTTTATTTTACATGATGATTTTTGGGATCATAATTACTTCATAGTGAGAAATACCAATCCGAGTAAATTTTTTCTCGTTCCATGGGATTTTGATCGCTGTTTTGGTCAATGGTTGAGAAGAAACAGTGCGCCAGACAGGAATGATGAAGAATTTCTTAGACAGCATAATCTATTATTTGATAGACTTCTCACTAATGCTGAATTTAAAAATGATTGTAAAACTCGTTGGTTTAGTTTGAGAGATACAATTTGGGTCGAGGAAGCAATAATAGATATGTTAATGGAATATTATGAAGAAATTAAGGAGGTTTTAGATATTGATACTAATCTTTGGTACCACAATCTTTGGGCAGAAAATTGGGAAGAGGAAATCGATAAATCTATTGATCATGTTTTTGAATGGATTCCAAATAGGTTGGTTTTTTGCGATTCTTATTTTGTACAATTCTAACTTCCATAAGTATGAATAATATGTTGTAAAAAAAATTATAATTCCACAGAGGTGGAACCTTCTATTACTTTTATATTGGTAATATAAGCAATACTTTGCAAATCTGACAATAATGCGGATTTTGGAGTAAGCGAGTCATCAAAAACTTCTCTTTTGTTTTTAAAATTTAATAATTTTCTCCTTGCTTTAAAAGTAACAATGAAACTCAAGCGATTTGTTTTACTATCAACTGTATCCACAGATAAAAGAGAGTAATATTTCAAATGGCGTACAAAAATAGGACTTAAAATTTTTGCGTAATCCTCAGTTATAGGAAAGTACATTTCTAATATATCCTGTGCTAAACCTTTTTGTCCAAAATTGGAATAAGTCATAAAATAAATTAATCCACATCCCACAAAAGTCGTTATTATAGCAACTGGATAGAATTTAGTTCCACAGGCCATTCCAACAACCATTACAAAAAAAATAAATCCAACATCTTTCGGATCTTTTATCGCAGTCCTAAATCTGATAATTGAAAGGGCCCCCACTAAAGTGAATGCTCTGGCAATATTTGTCCCGATGACTAACATTACAATTCCAACAACGCATCCAATTATTACTAAGTTTTGAGTAAAATTTGAGCTGTATGAAACGCCCCTGTGAGTTCCTCTATAAGTGATTGCGATAATAAAAGATAAGAAGATACTCCAAAATAAAACAAGACCAACATCTAAAAGATTAATATCTGTCCCGATGTTTCTAAACGATTCTTCAAGAAAGGCATCAATCGCATCAAAAACAATATTTTGAAATATCATTCTATTAAAACCTATTAAATATTATAAAAAAACTTTATTATAAGATGCTCAGAATTTTTGTTCTTTCTAATCCGCTGGCAAATTTGCTCATCTTTTCTTGGATTACATTATTCTTCTGTACTATACGAATTGCCCAAGCAGGGATCATATTAGTAAATTTTATTTCCATTATGCATATTTGAGGTGGTATTACATATCTACCACCAATCCCTCCCATATGCAAATCAAAATTATGGTTTCGAACCTTAACGCTGGTATCAAATGTTATTCTAAATCGTCCTTGTTCAATCTTAGAAATGAATGGTCGTCTATGATACCACACCATACAAACTGGTTTTAAATTATATCTATCATAAAGATACCATATATCATTTAATTTTTCTCTATCCTCTTGAGAGGCTTTTTCATAAAATTCTTTCGCTTTTTGGGTATGGCTGTTAATAATTTCAAATGAATCTGCAAATGGAACTAAAACCCGGCTCTTTGAAACATTATCATTAATTTTACGTTTAAGTTCAATAAAAACTAATTCATTCTCACCAACTTGAAAATCAGGATAATATCGAATTCGCAACTTAACCCTAACTTTAATCCCATAAATTTTTTCAAAATATGCTCTTTTAAGTGGAGAATCAAAATAAACACTTCTTACCTCATAATTTTTATAGCCCTTCTTAACATGAGGATCTAATTCCATGAATGGTCTGAAATTGTCGATTAAATTATCCCGTTCAGGAATAGAAATTCTATATTTAATCTCAAAGCGATTAAAATACTTCTGAAACATTTTTGGGATTAATCCTTTACTCATACTTGTTCAAGTTAAATAGTTTTTAATCTAATAAAAATATCTTTTTTTTAAATGATTATAAGGCTGAACTTTTAATAAGCTAAAATATTTTTAGAAGATAATATTTGGTAAAGAAATTAACAAGAGAATTTTATATTAAGAGAAACTGTAAATAATGGTGAATACAGCTCCAGAGTGGCTCTTTTTTAATATGGTATTAGTTGCTTTAACGTTTTTCCTTTTCGTATTTTTAATATCGGTTTTTGGATATATTTTCTTTTATTTTTTGAAAAAAATCAATAAGAAGGATTGGGACATTAATTTTTTAGAAATTTTTTTAATATCATTTGGAATTGGTTTGTCAATTTATATTTCATTAAGTTTCATTTTAGATATTTTCCACTTTTTTAATTTTTACTCAGCCTACCTCTCACTTATAATAATAGATATTTTATTTGTTTTGTTTTTAATATATCGTAAAAAATTAACAAGAGATAAGGTTAATGATTTTATTAATTCAATCAAGAGGAGATTTAAGAAGAACCCACGGGATTTAATCTCTTTAATAATAATTGTGATTTTTATCATATTTATTCAAGTTGCGGTTCAATGGAGGGTTATAACTCAAGAATACGCACTTCCATCACTAGATACATATGGGTGGATGGGGCATATGTGGCATCTACTTGAGAAAGGGCATATTTGGAGAGCTCGTCACGGAATTCATTATCCGAGAGGTTTTGTTATTTTTATTGTTGCTCCAGTATTAATAAATCCAAATTTTGGTTTTGCTTATTTGTATTTTAAATTCGCTGGTATACCTATTATGTCTTTTTACATTATTATTATGGCAACACTATTGAAGAGAATCTTTGAAAAAAATTATTTAGTTTTAATAGGATTAGTTTTAACTTTAATGTCAAATATATTATTCTCTCGGTTTTGTTTGAACACTTCTTCAAATTTCCCTACAATAATGATACTTGTAACTTTAATTATTCTCCGATCAAAATGCCCTTTTTATTTAACGGCTTTTTTCGTTCAATTAATGTTTCTATTTAACCCGCTTTATGCGTTTGGCTATATTATTGTTTGGGGATTATTAATCTTATTTAAATTAATTTCTAAACATTACCCCCTAAGAATTACTTTAATGGAATACACAATTAAACCAATAATTTTGATCTTAATACTATTATTGACTTTCGTTTTCCATACAATGATCGTTCTTAACATAACTTTCATTGAATTGCTAAACGCTTTTTCTATAATTTTTGGAATTCCAACAATATACTTATCGAAAAATCTTAATTTATTAAGTTTAAATACGATTTTACTGAATTTTGATTTTTCTGATATTCTAAAAGATATAATCCCAAATAATGATGTAATCTCTATATTTAGAGATTTAGAAAAACGTGTGTTCTCCTTTTTCATTATTTTTACTATTATAGGATTATTCTTACCAATAAAAAGGTATTTTGGGAAAAAAAATCGAGATTTAATTAATTTTGGAAAATTTTCCCTCATTGTTATAATTGGATTTTATGTGGGAGATCTTTTATTCTCTGAATCCCCTACGATATTTGCCCAAAGTCTTATTTGGTTTATACCTAGAATTTTGGAGGCTTTTACGGGACCAATTATAATCTTTTGTTGTTTTATTATAGAATTAATTATCAAAAAAGCTAAGATTATTACTCTATACCTTAGAAACAACTATCCCCGTTATAAAAATCTATTAAAGAGCTCGAATTTTTTTAAAATTGAAAATATTGTGATTACATTACTTCTTATATCGGTTTTTTCTACCTTTATAGTCCATCGCAACGTTTATTATCACGTTTATTTTGAAGAGGAACATTTTGAAACAATTTTCTATATTAAAGATAACATTCCAGAAGACTCGAAAATATTAGTTCATTTTTATGATGATTATGGTGATGCACTCCACAGCCTATTAAGTACTTATAAACTTTATGATTGGAAATTCAGAGCTGGTAAGAATAATATAATAGAAATAAAAAAATATATAATAGATAAAAATATCGAATATGTTTTACTAGATCTAGAGAAAGTGAGCTCAACAGAATTATACAATTTTACTAGCGATATGCGTTTTACAAATTTATATGAGAATGATGTACATGTATTGTTTGAGTATGAAGATTGTTATTTCCTTACTTGATTTCTTCTAGATCGGTATTAAAATCTTCCATAATGGCTTCCCATTTAAAATTTTGATTGATTTTTTTTAATCCATTTTCTCCCAATTTTGTTCGCAAGCTTTTGTCTTCAATTAACATAATAAGTTTCGTAACAAGCTCTTTATTATTAAAATCTCTTTTTAATATAAGTCCAACATCATTATTTTTAATGGCATCTCGAGAAATTGGTGTAGTTATAAAGGGTTTTTGGCAAGCCATGTACTCCAAACACTTTACGGGTATAAAATATCTCCACATTTCTTTATGAGTAATGCGTCCTATTCCAATGTCGCAATTATTGATAAAAAAGGGTATTTCATGATGTGGTCTAATTCCTAAAAAATGAACCTTTTTATTAAGTTGGAGTTTTTTTACAAGTTTTAAAACAAAATTTTTATAAGGACCATCTCCAATCATTAATAAATGAGTATCCTTATGAGTTTTTAATACCTCTGGTAAAATTTGAATAAAATTATGAATCCCTATATCCTGTGTCATTAGCCCAATAAATGAAACAATTATATCACATCCATACTTATCTTTAAAAAAATCTTGGTTTCTATGAGGATAAAACTGTTGAGTTTCAATTCCATTATGGAGGATTCTAAAACTAACGTCTTTAAACTTTCTAAATTTTGATAAATATTCCTTCATTTCTGATGTTTGAACATAGTCTATATCGCAATTACAAATCGAATGATATATTCGAGGGTAATTAATTGAAAAGATAATTTTAAAAGGGACTGATTTTGTTTTTAAATCAATAAAAATATCGTGAGATCTAATAATATGAGGGATTTTTAGAATCTTAGATAAATATCCCCCAACTACACTTGCGTAATGAAATGTATGATATTGAGAAAAAATTATATCGGGTCGAAAATTAGCTTTTAATTTTGTTAAGAATTTAATAAGATTCTCTATATGCGAAATAATTAAGCTAAAAGGAAATCTAACAATTTGATTTGAATTAATTACTTCTATATTATTAAATACCCTGGAAGCCTTTCCTTTAAAAAATTTACCTTTATTCTCTGGGGCTAATACTAATATATTATGACCAAATTTAGCAAGATATGCAGATATTTTATGAGTACATATTGCCGCAGCTCCACTATGAGGTGGAAAGTAATGTGCGAAATATAAAATATTCATAATTAGAAATCCTTAGATTTTTTTTCTAAGCTTGATATAAACTCTGGATGAATAACTAAGACGCGAACAGGTATTTTTTTAATATTCCGGTTTTGAATATATAGCATTTTAACTATATTAAGTCTATGTCTTCCATCCAAAAAGATTAATTCCCCATTTCTTCCAATGGCAATGGCTATATCGTCGCCTGGTTTTCTTATTACAACACCTCGACCATGATTTGTGATAATGCCCTCGGATTTAATTATTTCTCGTTGAGATTTAAAACCTTCCCTCTCAATTTTTCGATATAATTTGTCAAAGTATCTATATTTTAAATCGAGATCCTCTATTGATTTATATTCTTTTCTAACTTTCCCGTCTAAATATCTCTTTTTTTCTCTCTTATAATATTCAGTATATTTCCATTCAACTCCTTCTATAAAATGTTGATAATATGATTTATATTTTATATTTTCATTAAATAATTGTAAATTTTCCTTTAGATCCCAATTTCCATTAATTACTTGCATTGAATAATTAAACCTTATATTTAGTAAAGGCTGTATAAATTTTAAGAAAAGTAACCAATTTCCTTTCTGTAAGTTTTTCTGATATATTATTTTCTCAGGATTTACATGTATTATATACTCAATGGTAAATTTTTTCAAAAATAAATTTTTTAATTTAAATTCAACAAATCTTATCAATTCATAAATTTCGTATATGAATTTCCTTAATCCTCTTCTTTGATTTAACTTATAGCTTAAACAAATATATACATTTCTAATGATATTTACCAAGATTCTCTTCATTTGTATCTGCTAAATTTTTGGTTTATCTTCTTAAAATTTCTTGATAAAATAAATATTCTTTTTCGACTAGAGAAGTTAATGAACAGTTATCTAAAATAAATTTTCTTGCATTTTTCCCCAATTTTTTTCGGAAATTTTCATCATTATAAAGGTTTAAAATTGCTTTTTTAATTGAAATAGGAGATTTTTCACATAAATATCCATTTTGTTTATGTTTGATTATGTTATTAATCCCTTTAACATTTGTACCTATGCAAGCAACTCCACAACTCATTGCTTCTAATAATGCTTTAGGGTTTCCTTCTGAAAAAGATGGTAAGATAAATATTTGATATTGATTTATTTTTTCAGGCATCTCATTATTTGGAATAATACCAAGAAAGTTTGCATTTATGCCCAGTTTCTTTGCTTTAAGTTTCAATTTTTCTTCTACAGGTCCCGTTCCTATAATATCTAAAACAAATCCATTCAACTCTTTAAATGCTTCTAATAGGTTAAAGAGATTTTTTTCGTAAGATAATCTACCAATAAAAAGAATATGTTTATCTTTTTTTTCATATGAAGTTGGTTTGAATAAAATATCATCAATAAAATTATAAAATAGACGAATTTTATTTTTTTTATACTTGCTCTTCAATCTAAAACATTTAACGATAAAGGGAATATCATAATCTCCAGTCACGATAATTCCATCAGCCATTTTATATGAGAGGAATTCAATGATAAAAATATATACATACATAAGTAAATATTTAATAAATTGTTTTATTCCTTTTTTGTTAAAAAAAGTCCTATGTCCGCTTAACCATTCAAATCCGGATCTGATAATAATTCTCTTTTTAAATAATATTTTAGAAATAAATGAAATCCAACTTCCATAAACTTGATTAGTTTTAATTATATCAAACTCTTTTATTACATTTCTCAGCTTTAAAGGTAAAAGAAGAGATTTAATAAATTGTAAAATCGTTGATTTAGATCTAATATAATTGAATATAGGATAAATTTTCAAATCTCCCAACAAATCCGAGTACTTAAGATCAGTATCAGTACCATAAGTCAAAAAGGAGATCTCAACATTTTTTTTGCTAAGCTCCTTATATATAGAGACTTCACGAGAGATAAGCCCTTTTTTTTCCCATATTTCTAAAGATACATCATACGTAAACGTTAACAGAACTTTCATTTTTTTGAGAATAAATTTAACTAAGATTATTAATTTTTTTTTAAACCAAAATTTAACACATTTAATGAATTTAAAGACGCAGCAATTAAAACTTTAGCTGTTTCCTCTTTCAATTTAAGAGAAAAATAGATTTTTTGCCAAAATTAGGTCCTAGGTATACTTTTCATAAATTATTGAAATAATCATCACAGAATTCTAATCGATGAGGTATAAACTGGTATAACTCATCAATAAATTCTTCAAGATTAAAATCTTTTGTACTATGTAGATAACGATTAACAATCAACGACTCATGTTCAACGGTTATTGGTTTCCATTTCCTTGTATCTAACTCAATTAAAGGCTTTATATCTTCATAAATGTCTGTTAACATATCGGTGATAAATTCTTCTGTCCAGAGAACATCTCTTAAGAAAATCCAACGAGCGCTACACTCACGCCGAAATTCTTTATTGTTGAGCAATCTTTTATAAAGATAATTATCATTAAGAATATTTATTTCATTATTTTCATTAAAATCAAAAACTACCCACCCACGTTGTCCAAAACTTCCATCAAAATCCCAAGGAACGAGAAAAAATTTACTGGGATTAGTATTTCTAGCTATATAGTAGTTTGTATCCCAAAAATCTTTATGATTTATAAATATATTAAAGATTAGAAAATCGATTAAATTCATTTTATCAAATAATGAATAAATTCCTGTTTCAGTATCAAAAAATTCATCATTATTTGATTGAGATATGAAATTAATTAAATCAGGTAAAACATAATCTATCATATAATATCCTTCATCCTCGTTAGGCCAATCTTGATCCCACTTACCCCTATAATATGCAGTAAGATCTTCTGACCTTTTTAATTGAAAAAGAAGGCTTGAATTATTATTATTTTGAGGATCGTCTAAACCAAGTAGCCTTCTATCAATTTCTTCGGTTAAGAGATAAAGTCCTTCAAAATCTCCATTTATATACAATGTTACATATTCAGAATCAGGTAATATTGTAGTAGGATTCATAAATGAGAGACTACGCCATAAATCAAAAGACATTTTAACGCGCATGCGCGGGAAATCGAAATACATAGCCAATAAAAGCCAGTCATCATCGACCCGCATCCCAAGTAGAGATTTCCGTTGATTAAGCTCTAAACGGTATTCTTTTTTAGGAATTTTATCCTTTGCATTCGTATGACCTCTAATTTTTATTCTTCCTTTTAACTCCTTAACATTAGATCCATCATTACGATCTACTTCAACAGTACATTCAGTGTATTCACCGAATGGAATCTCATCCGTAGATACGATTCTTATGCTAGGAAAATTTGACAATTCTATTGGATAATTTATAACATACGTGTAAATGAATATCGATGAAAGAATTATAACACCAACAAACGTAATGACCAAAATTTCTTTCTTTTTTTGACTTTCTGGGGATTTGTTTTTAAATTTTCCTTGTAGTGACATAAAATTTGTGTCAATAGCTTATTTGTGTATTTACCATATAGTATGAATTAAGAATGATTAATTTAAAAATGTATATTTGACCACATGAAGAATAATAGACAATTTCTTATTTTATTTATTGGTTAAATTTCACTCTATTTTAAATAAGAATTTATTTAAGAGGATATTATTATTCTAAAATGGCTGATACTGAAGTAAAAAAAAACAATTTTGAACTCTTTAGCTACAAGGAAATTACATTCATTACTTTAATATTTGTAGGTTTTTGGATTGGTGTTAATTTACTCTTTAAATTAATCTCGTCATTCTTTAACAGAACCGTAGGTCGATATTGGCCTATTGGAAAAGTAGAGCCAATTATTCCCACAATCTTCGGAATAATAATAGCAGCCATAGTATTCATATCTTTTTTATTAATCTTAAAATTAAGATCCAAATATGAATTTAAGCTCTACATTGTGATAATTATAGGAATTTTACTGATAATAGGTACAAATATATTCCATGGGCTCTGGAAAGGTTTTGTAAGTCCTACTGAGGGCTCTGGAGGATTAACATACTATTGGGATGCAATAGAAATTGAGGATCCACTTGAATTCTTAAGAACTTTTAATCAACGGCAACATAGTTTAGAGCTTCATTCGAGAACACATCCTCCTGGAGCTGTCCTATTATACTATCTTCTATATAAAATCTTTGTATTTCCAGCTTTAATATCGCTTGCGATACTTGTTATTTCGACGATTTTTTCGGCTTTTTTTTTGTATGGGATTCTGAAAAGAGTAATTAATGATGATCTAGCTCTCTATATGACTTTTTTGTTTTTACTTCTTCCAGCTATTCAAATATACTATTTAGCTAATAACTACGCAATCATAGCAACCCTAATTCTTGGAGTTATTTATTTCTATATGCATCCGGATAATAGAATAAACCTGATTGGTACAATTACTTGTCTCTTTTTAATAGCGTTTTTGACTTTCATGGTAGTTTTTATTTTGGGTGTTTTATTCTGTTTTGAAATGATAAAATCTTATAAAAATAAGAGAGTAACGAATTTTAAGAATATATTTTTAATTTCTATGAGCTTAATTTTAGTATACGTCGTATTTTTAGTTTTATTCAATTTTAACTACATAGCTTCTTTTCTATATGCGAGTCAACAAGAAAATCCTGAAGGATTTTGGTTATTTGCAGATCCATTTGGGTATTTTGTTAGCAGAGTTGAGAATATTTTAGAAATTCTGTTTTTTTTTGGACCATTTCTCTTTCTATTGTTTCTACGAGGTAATTCTATATTGAAAAGTGAATTTTCAGATTATTATTTATTGATGAGTTCTGCTATTGTTGTTTTATTGTCTCTTTTTTTATTAGGTGTATATAAAACTGGTGAAACCGCAAGGGGGTGTTCTTATATTTATCCATTTTTATTATTTCCTGTAGCATTCTATTTAAACGAGAGGGATTTTTCTTTATCTGAAAAGAATAAATTGTTAATCTTAGTTTTTATTCAAACAATGATTTTTCAATTAATAGGATTTTATAAATGGTAAAATTACAATACTTTAATATAACTAATCTAAATTCTATTTATTTAATTAAAAAATTTGATAAATAAAATGAAAGTTTTAATAATTACTCCTTCTCCTCCAGAATATCTAGGAGGACTAGCTCTTTTTTGTAGGGATCTAGCTTTAAATTTAGAAAAAAAAGGTATTGAAGTTGATATCCTCACAAGTACATTGTCAAAAAAAGGGCCAATAATTGATCAAATTGGATTAAACATAAATGTATTAAAACAAAAAGTATATGCCTTCCCAGATAATGATAATTTTTTACGAATTAAGAATCCATTATTCTTAGTTTTAAAATACTTGAAGAAAAACGCAAATAAATATGATCTAATTCATGTCCATTCATATATATATTTCGCAACGATACAAACTTTCATTTATAGATTACTATTTAATCAAAAAATACCCGTTATATTACATCTTCACGGGGGGATTCAAACTGAAGAATTTATTGCTTCAAGCTTAATTGAAAAAGCTATGCTACTTATAAAGAAATTTTTTTTTGATTTAATCATTGGTAAATTTATGATTAAAAGAGCAAATGCAATAATTTCAGTATCTAAAGAAGACCTATTGGCAGTTAATAATGTCTTTAAAAGTAATAGAAAAACACACAATTTTTATATCCCAAATGTAGTAGATTCTAAAGAATTTAAAAGATTAGATAAGATCGATAAAAAATATATAGGGTTCATCGGGAGATTAACTAAAATTAAAGGTATTGATTTGTTTTTAGAATTAATCAAGAAAATTAATGAGATTGATAGAAATCAAGAGTTTTTAATTATAGGAGAAGGCCCATATCTAAATGATGTGAAAAAAGCAAATGAAAAATATCCAATCAAATTCTTAGAAAGAGTAAACCATAGTGAAATAGTTAAATATTATAATCAATGCTCAATATTTGTACAAACTTCTAGAGCAGAAGGATTGCCAACTTGTGTGTTAGAGGCATTATCATGTGAAATTCCAGTTGTGGCTTCTGACGTTGGGGGGACAAGCGAGATTGTCCAGCATAATAAAACAGGTTATTTATTTGAAAATGGTATGTTAGATCAGGCTATTGAATTTATCAACAAAATAAAAAACAATCAAGAATATGCAAAATTAGGAAAGATTGGAAGAGCTTTAATTAGACAAAAGTTTTCTTGGGAAGCGATAACTAAAAAGATAATATTAATTTATAAGAAAGTTCTGAAAAATTCGCCATTCACGTAGAAGAGATTTATGTTTTGAACATCAGGTAGACTTTCCTTCTTAAATCTTTCCTTAAAGCCTGATATGCAAATCTGTACACTTTTGGAAATAGGAAATATTTTATGAATGAGAAAAAAGTTTTATAGAAATATCTCTTTAATTTTATGAAAGATTGACCATACACTCTTTCATTTATTTTAATAGGAATTTGACAAGTCCTAAAGTAAGGAACTATTTTAAAAAGCATTTCAAGCGTAATTGAATAATCAGATTCAAAATATGTTAATTTTATCACTCTTTTTGAAAGCGCTCTAAATCCCATAGTAGGATCGCTTATCTCTTGGCGAAGTACAAAAGATACAACGAAACTCATTATTCTTGAGGCTACTTTTTTAACTAGTCTCATGTTATAATGGTATCTAAAACGATTGCCGATTACATAATCATAACCATCTTCTACAATCGGCTTTATAAAATCTTTAATATAACGAGGTTCATGCTGGCCATCGGCGTCGATTATTAAAACAATCTCTTTGTCGTTATCTCTACAATAATCTAAACCTGTTTGTATCGCAGCTCCGTTTCCTTTATTTTTGGGATGTCGAATAACCGTTGTATCAAATTGATTTGCAATTTCTACTGTCTTATCGCTTGAACCATCATCAATAACGATCACTTCAAATTTATCGCTGATATTTCTGGGCATAAGTGACAGAGTTTTTCCGATATTCTGTTCTTCGTTATAAGCAGGTATAATAATACCTACTCTTAAACCAGGATAAAGGTATTCATTCCTTGAGTTAACAAATCTCTTTTTTTGATTAGATTTTAAATCTTTAGAAATAACAAGTAAAAGAGCTATTATTATAAGACCTCCATAACAAAATAATGGCAATTGTGTTTGAAAATCTAATTTTTTCTGAGGACTTGTCATATTTTTATTAAAGTTAAATATTCTTAAGATTACAAATCCTTGTTAATGATAGTAATATCATTATGAAATTTAAATTTATTTAATGAGTTATTTGATTGTATAAACAACTTTTTAAGGACTTAATTTATAGACTTTGACAATTTCTCCGACTATTTTCTCCCAAGAATATTTAGATCTGCTTAATTTGATATTATTATTTTTAATCTCATTAATTTGGTTTTCCTTAAGATTTAGTGCTTTAAGTAATTTATTGGATAATTCTATAACATTGCCAGGTTTAGCTAAGAATCCATTTTTTCCTTCAATTATTGCTTCTGGAACGCCTTCAATCGCAGAGGCTACGATAATTAATCCTATTGAAAGAGATTCAGCAATGCTTAATGGAAAACCTTCGTGAAGAGATGGTAAACAGAATATATCTGCCGAAGAATAAAAATCAGGCATTTTTTCTAACGGAATGAAATCTAAAAATGTCACATGATCTTGAATTTGTAATTCTTTGGCAAGTTTCTTTAACATGATTTCTAAATTTCCATTACCAAGAACAAAGAAATGAACCTTTTTGTACTTTAAAATTACGTTTGGAATCGCTCGTATTAAATATTCTACACCTTTTTGAACATCTAGCCTACCCACAAATACAACTCGTTTATAATCTTTTTTTCCATTTAGGTGTTTGTCCAAAAATGTTGAATGAGGACGACGAACAAATTCAGTTGTATCTACTCCATTTGGTATCATTTTTAATTTACTTTCTCTTATTTTAAGTTGAACAAGTCGCTCTTTAAGAGAATCACTAACACAAATTATTTTATTCAAATTCTTTTCATAAACATGTTTAGTAATAATTCTATCAAAAACATTCTCTATTATGCCAGTAATCCCAACTTCTAAACGCCCTTGAACAGATACAAACATAGGTCTTTTAAAAATAATTTTATTTAATAATGTTGAGATCCATGAAATTGGAAATAATCTGCTCTCTGCGTGGATTACCTGGATTTTATGTTTTCTAATTATTTTAGGTAATTTATATATAGCTTTTGGCATGAATCTTAGACTTGAAACTTGTGTGATCTTAGAATATTCAGGGGGATTAAATTGTTTAAATCGGTATACGAGAAAACCATCCATTTTATGCTTTTTTCGTTGTTCTTCTCCCCATTTACTTGTTACAACTACTACATCATGGCCAAGATTAGCTAGAAATTTGGCTGTGTTATACGCAGCTGTCTGTACTCCTCCTCTTTTAGGGGGGAACACCTGAGATATAATTAGAATATTCATTACTCATTCGTTAATTACATTCAAAAGATTCAAAAATAATGAGAATATAAACTGTGTTATTAAAAATTAAAAATATTTAATCATTAAATAAGATTATTTCAAATAATCTGAAAAGTTTGAATTGATTTAAGAACAAAATGGATATTCTGCTATATATTTTTCTTGTAGGTTTAATTTTTTTTGTATTTTTCTTTCTCTTATCCATTTTAGGATATTCTGTTTTTTTCTTAATAAAAGAAAAGATATTTAACAAAAGAGAAAAATTTGAAAAAATAAATCACTCTAATACCTTTTTAGAACAGTTATTTCTATCATTTGGTCTTGGTGTGTCCATTTATATCAGTTTATGTTATATTATTGACTTATTTAAGATGTTTAATTTCTATACTGCTTATCTTTCAATTGTTATCTTTGATAGTGCTTTTCTTGGTTATTTGATCTTCAGAAATAAAGAAAAAATAATCTCTCAATATAAAATAAGCTTATTTAAAGAGAGAGTTGAAGAGTACTTTTCAGATAAGAACAATATATTTTGCTTCGCATCATTAGTTTTTATAATTGTAATAAGTATCATGATTCAAATGGTAATTATCAATGACTCTGATTCCTTAATTTATACAGATCCTTTCAAGTGGTATCAGACGGTTTTCTATTTAATTGATAATGGACATATTGAATATGAATATTTAGATTACAACTACCCTTCTGGTCACACATTTTTCAATGCGGGCGTTCTTTTGATTTACCCCGATTACATCTTTGGATATTATTACTTTAAATTAATCTCTCTTTACATGTTATCACTTTATATAATTATCGCATTTATAATCATTAGAAAACTGTTTAAAAAGCATTATCTCGTTATTTTAGCCTTATTATTTATTTTAATATCAAGATATTTCATAGCACGGACGATACTATATTTGTCATCTTCTTTAGCATCAATTATACTTGTAATCTCAATACTAATAGTAATAAATAAATATCCTGATTATATAATTGGAATATTTTTAGCGGGTTTGTATTTGATCCACCCACTCACGACTTTCTATTATATTTTTGTACTTTTTTCCTTTTACGTTTTTAAGTTTTTACTTTTTATTAAAAATCGGAAAAATTTTTTAAAACAAACATATTCTATTGTTATTTTAATATCAATTTCGTTAGTTCTTTTAATTCCTTACTTTTTAAGTATATATATAGTCTATAATGATTCATTCTTTGACTTTCTTGTGCATTTTTCAGAGCGTTTTACTAATTTTGAAGATTCCCTTTATAATGTATTTTATGAAGATCTTAATAATTATTTGTTAGAAATGGTATTTCCGTTGGAATTTTTTGAGCCAATTATAGATGTAAGATTATTAGATGTTTTTGATGAAATTTTTAGGAATTCGATATTTCTCTTTTTCATTTTTGCAATTATAGGCTTATTAATATATGTCAAACCTAAAAAAAGTCAAAAAGACTTAGAGATTTTAGCATATTTCAAGTTCTTTATTATAATGATTATAATATTTTTCTTTTTACCTTCCTTTTTTTACAATTTAGGTTTTTTTATTAAATTTAGGAAGAGGATTTTACAAAGTTTTTGTTTACCTGTAATAATTATAACGGTTTATGCAATTGAATGGGTTGTAAATAAAGCAAGATTATTTACAGATTATTTAATTCATAAATTTGCATTCTATAAAAAATTCATTAATAGCAGAAAACCGTATTCAAGACTCTTTAGAATTGATTCCATTATGGTTGGTTTTTTGTTAGTATCAGCAAGCTCAACATATTATATAAATCGATGGCCTGATTTTTATTATTATTATGATGATAACTTAGTAGAGGTTGTACTTTATCTCCGAGAAAACGCGGATCCAGATTCTGTAATTTTACGCGAAGAGTTAGACTCGGCAGTAATTTTTAGGATGCTTTATGATATGAAAGTTAAAGAATGGGATTTGAAGGAAAATTCTACTTATGAAGAACTTTTATTAGAAGTTCAGCAAAGGGATATTGATTATTTAATTTTTCCAAAAGATTATTTAGATAATGAAAGAATAGAAGATTACTTATCTCGTAATCCAGATTTTAAAGAGAAGTTAGAAAACAGCGATTATATACTTTTCAAAACTTAGCTTCTATTGGTGATTTTTCATGAATATTGTTAGACTTACAACTAGAATTTATCCGGATAAAGCAGGGCCAGCAGTTTATGCATATTTTCTTTCTAAGCATGTCTCAGATAAAAGATTTAGAATGTTTAATGTAACTTGTAGACCCAAAGGATTTAAAGATAAATATAAAATAGTAAATGAAAACTTTAAAATCTATTATTTACCATTAAGAGCTTCAAAATGGAATGCAAAGGCTATAAGTCAAATCCTCTTTTTAATCAGGTTTGGATATTATTCATTAAAAAAACTCCTAAAGCTCCACAGGAAATATCGAATAGATTTAATTCATTGTGATAATCCTGCAGTAACTGGATTAATGGCTGTTATATTTAATCGTATATTCAGAATCCCATGTATCTATACTCAACATGGGCTTGATTCGCACTTTAAATTGAATTTTTTATTAGAATTAAAGCTGATATATCAACATGCAGCGAGTTATATCATAGTTAGTAGAAGAATGATCCCTTTTTTTGAAAAAAACAAACTTGATATAAGAAAATTAAAATGGATCCCCGTAGGTGTTGAGCTAAATAGATTTTTTCATGTTTCCAGCATTAAAGAGAAAGAAAAAATAATAAACGATTTAGAGGTCTCCTCATTTATTGATAATGATGATTTTATCATAATATATGTTGGATTTATGGATCTGAAACAGAAAGTCTATGGAATGATTGATTTTCTTCATAGTTTCAAAATATTCCTTTCTGAATTAAGTGAAAATCAGAAAAAAAAGATAAAATTGCTTTACTTGGGTGATGGAAAGTATCGAAAAAAATTAAAGAAGGAGCTAAAGATTTTAGGTTTACATGAAAATGTCTTTTTATTAGGAACAAGATTAGAAATAGAAAAATTTTACGCAATTTCAGATTTTCTTGCTTTAACTTCATATGTAGAAGGCTTTCCAACTGTTTTATTAGAGGCAATAGCATCCAATGTTCCATGTATTTGTACAGATGTCGGAGAAGTTGATGAAATTCTTGATGAGAATTCAATAATTCCTTGCGGAGAAAGAGAAGAAATTGTCAAGAAATTAAGAATTCTCTATAAAGATAAAAATCTTTGTGATACAATTTTAAAAAATTCACTTAAGAAGGTTAGACAGTTTGATTGGTCCAATATAGCTCAAAAGGTAAAAAGACTTTATAAAGAGACTATTTTAACAACTAGAACTAAATAATTTAATAATGCAAAGTGGAAAACACAATATGATAAAAAATAAATCAATCCTTATTACTGGTGCCGCTGGTTTTATTGGGGGACATTTGTTTGAAAATTTAATTAAAGGAAACAATTATATTATCGTTATTGATAATTTTAATAAATATTATAATGGGAAAGAGGAACAGTTCGAAAAAATAACAAAAGATTATGAAATTTCAAAAGATTACTTTTTAATTAAGGGAGATCTTTTAGATAAATCAGTTTATAATGAAATAAATTGCGAAGTCGATATTATATTTCATCTGGCGGCTCAAGCAGGTGTAAGATATTCTATTGAGCACGCGTCAGAAGTGACAAACAACAATATTGTAGGTACTGTAAATATCTTAGAATTTGCTTTGCGTAACAACGTGAAGAAAGTAGTTTATTCTTCATCATCCTCTGTATATGGAAATCCAATTTATACACCACTCGATGAAGAACATCCAAAAAATCCAATATCTCCTTATGCAGTTTCTAAATTGGTTGGAGAAATCTATGCTGATTTTTATTTTAGAGAATATTATTTACCCATTACTTCCGTAAGGTTTTATACTGTATATGGCCCAAGAGGTAGACCTGATATGGCCATAAGAAAATTTTATAATTTAATTTTACAAGATAGAGAGATTACTATCTATGGAGACGGAGGGCAACTTAGAGATTTTACTTACATTTCTGATATCATAAATGGTTTAATTTTAGCGGCTGAAAATAATAATTCAGTAGGAGAGATTTTTAATTTAGGTATAGGAAACCCTATTAGCGTTAATGACTTGGTAGACAAAATGTATAACATCGCAAATAAGTCTAAAAGGATAAGATATACAGAAAGACAAAAAGGGGATGTCGATGTGACATACTCAAATACAGAAAAAGCAAAAAAAATCTTAAATTATTACCCTTCTACTAACATTGATGATGGATTAAGAAAAACTTTTGAATGGCATAAATCTCACATCAGTATTTAAAATAAATGTTTATATTAAACTTTAAAATTTAAAATTCAAGATCTTTTATTACCATGGTCTTTAAGAATATTTGGATAATAAAATCGCTTCTTAAAGCTCAAAAAGTAAATTTAAAGCATTTTTTTGCGAAAAAAGTAAAAGATCCCTTATTCAATTCTCTGGTTTCAGCTTTTTTGCGTGTTTTGTTGAGTCATAGATTAATATTTGAGATTGTTTATCCCTACTTAAAGCGAAGGAGGAAAATTAGATATATTAATGAATTTTGGATAATAAGAATTGGATTTTTAAAGCAAAAGAATTATTTACCATTTTTTAATTTCGATTCTCATATATCAAATAGTTCACTTTGTTGTAATCTTAAAAAATTACCTTTTAAAAGGAATTCTTGTCAAATTATAACAATTAAACATTTTTTCCATTATTTTAAAAATGAAAAATTTCAAAAAATACTAAGATCGTTCAATAATAGACTAATTCCAGGAGGATTTCTAAAAATTCAAATAGAATTTCATAAGAATGAAGTTAAAATTGAAAGATTGATAACTGACTTGAAAAAAGCGAATTTCCTCTTTGAAAGATTTGATAAAAGCAATTTAAATATAAATAAAAGTGTTATTATCACCGCTATAAAACAATTGAGAAGAAAAGATCACGAAATAAAGAAAAATGTTAAGAAATTAAATGATATCATTGAGATAATAAAGCAAAACCAAGAAATAATCAAAAATAAAACGAATATATTACTAATTGCAAAAAATTCGGAAATTATTGATGAAGCACTAAAGCAATATGGTTTGAAAACACTTCATATCAAATCTATCGAAGATTTATTTAAAATCCCTGAAAATCGTATAGATGTTGCTTTAATCGCAGATTTTTTTGAGTTTATTGATTTCGGGGAATATATGAGAATTTTCGATGAAATTAAAAGAATTCTTGAGCCTGGAGCAGATGTTTTTATAATAGTTCCAGATAAAAAGAATTATTATTCACGAAATACGGCACATCTTTTTGATAAAGGTATTTTAGTACGCATATTAGATGAGAATAATCTTTCAATTCAGTCAATTACGTTAAGCTCTTCACTTAAAATGCTCCAAACTCATTTAAAAAATCAACCAAGTTTTCCAATTGAGAAAAATAACATTAAAGTCTTATTGTTAGGCGTTTACTCAATGAGATATACCTTCTTAACGAATGCTAGATGGGATAGTCAAGCAAGAGCTTTTGAAAAGTTAGGGTATCAAACAAATATTATAGATTTAGAAGACGAGTCATATAGTTATATAATAAAAGTAATAAAAAAATACAATCCGGATATTTTGTGGGTAGGTGGAAAGGTAGGCGGAGCTTTTTTAAAAGCTAATGCAGCTTTTTTTACGAAAAACAAATATAAAATCGTATATTGGCTTTGGGATATAATTACACCTAGATACTTTGATTATAGCAAAATAATTGATTACATGTTTATTACAAGTAAAGGAGAAATTCCTATATACAAAAAGACTTATAATTTAGAAAAAGTGTATTATATGCCTGCTGCTATAATGCCCGAAATAATTTGTAGGAATAGATTTATTAAGGAAAAATTCGAGATTGGATTTGGGGGACAATTAAGTCTGAAAAATCCCTTCTATATCGAAAGAACTAAAACGTTAAATTACATCAAAAAACATTATAAGGTTAAAATAATTAAGAATATCTTTAATTACATGTCTGAAGAATATTCAAAATGTAAGATCATATTTGCAGGTGATCCATACTTCAAGGATTTAGAATTATATGCTTCGAATCGACCTTATATTGCCATGGCATCTGGTTGTTGCATTATCACTAATTATTTTAAAGGACTTGAGAAATTAGCAGTAAACGAGAAACATTTATTATGGTATAATAATAAAAGTGAATTGAAGTTATTACTTGATAAATATCTATCTAATCAAGAACTACGTGAGGAAATAAAAAGGAATGCCGCAGAATTAGCGAGAGAGAAACATAATTATATCTCTAGAATTACCAATATGTTAGACATAATAAATGGAAAAACTGAAAATTTTTATGGATTCATTTAAATTAAGATAAAGGCTAATCTCTATTTAGAGAAGCATAAAAATCATTTAAGCAGAAAAGTTTTCTTTTATACTTGTGATAAACTTTATAATACTTATAAATACTTCTATAAAAATCGCAGTCTCTACATACTGGATTAAAATATCCATTTTGTTGACTCTTTATTATGTCAATATACTTTTTATTTTTTATAGAGTAAATTTCCTCGAATCTTTGTGTATTTAAATCCCCAATTTCTAATGTTGCATCAACATCTCGGCAAGCACATGCATTTATTCGACCATCCGCTAAAATTTGGTTTTTGTATAGAATAAGAGAGCATAATCCACATTTATAATACTTAGTTGGCTTATTTATTGTAATTTCAAGTCCTTCTACATCATCTTGAGTGATATATCCCCCCCAATTATAATAAAGTTTGGTTATATTAAGATGACTCCTTCTCGTATTATTTAGGATATCTTTCAAGATTTGGCATAATTTACTCGTGCATTCATCCAATGAGTTAAATGAACGATAAGTTCTTAGACCAAAACCCAATTCAAAATCTAAACTTTTATTTTTTAGCTGGTTAGAAAGATATTCGAGGTTTTCTATTAGATTATTATATACGCTTTCGCTTCCTCCTGTGAATTTCATAAAAGATTCCTTATCATGACCATAGAGACTTATAAATAGTTCTTTTAGCTTTTTAAATTTCAAAAGTGCATCTACAATTTCTTTATTACCTAATGTAAAATTAGTAAAAAAGTGATAATTCTTGACTTTCTTATGGTTCTCAAGAAAATTAAGTTTCTGTATAAAATTTTTATCAACGAATACCTCTCCTACGATTGGAGTTAAACCAAAAGTATCATACCCTGCTTCTGTTGCATTATTAACAATCTCAAAAAATTTTTTATTGGACATTGCAGTTTTTTTGGTTGAGGCCTTACTATAGGCACAGAATTTACAACCTAGATTACATATATTTGTTGTTTCAATATAGATATGCTCTTTTGGATTTGGTACGAACTCATTTTTTAATAATCTATTTAGATTTAAACCTAATAAATCTGCATAATATGTGGAATTGAACCTATTATGAGTTATCCGCTTAAATAAGACAAAACTTCTTTTAATATTTCTATTAATAAAATTTGCAAGAGATGCCTTATTTATTTTAATTTTGTACACCTTTAGGGTTCATTTTGATTTAAACACATCTGACAATAAAAAGTTGCTCAATAAAATAGATAATTTACATTTAATTTTGAGTTTTACTTTAAAACATGGGTCTGATAATAATACCTATAATTATTAAATTACACTAAATTTCTTAATTTATGAAGCTAAGGAATTTTTATCATAGCATTCTAAGAAAATTTGCCAAATTATCTGAAAAGACCATGCATGTGGAAGCTTTTGTGAGAGATGATTTATGGGAAAAGGTTAAAAATTTAGTTGGTAAAAACTATGTTTGGTTTGTAATAACACCCGCCAATTATGATTATTGTAAATTATATTTTAACTTGAAAATGAACAAAGAAGAATTTACCAACACACTAAAAAATAGAATAAAATATCTAAAAGAAAAAAATGAAGAAATTCAATTACATATACATATATGTAATATTAAGCAATTCTTCGATAATGAACTTCAAGATGAATTGTTTAAAGAAGCAATGAATTTTATGGGGCAAGTGGATGTAAAACCTGAAAAGCTGGCATTAGGGTGGTTTAAATATGATGACTACACGATATCATTGGCAAAAAAATATGGAATATTAAGCATTTATGACTATGATAAAAATCCTAAGAAAAAAGTTGTGAAAAAGGAAGGTATTACGATAAAATATCTTCATAAATTTTGGCATGATTATGATTTTGCATAAGAACTTCTTAATTTATTAGCTTTAAAAATCTCAAAAGTCGTTCCGAAGAGTTCCCATCGTTATATTTATTAAAGTAATTTCGTAATTCAATTCTTTTCTTGTCATATTCAGCTTTTATTTTATCAATATTCTTTAGCGCCTCATATAGATCATTGAAGTTATATATTAAAGGGCCAGGAGCGACTTCTTCTAGATGATCATAATAAATTCCACGTTTACTAACGTATTCATCATAATCATAAGTGTATAATAAGATTGGGCGGTCTAGAAGCAGAAAATCATGAAAAATTGTTGAATAATCTGTTATTAAAACATCCGTAATATATAAGAGTTCTTGCGTGTCTGAATCTCCAATAACTTTTTTAATATTTTCTAAATCTTTGAATTTAATGATTTTTTCTTTCACATGACCCTTAATTAAAAGGATAGAATTGGTGTTTTTACATAAATCATCCAATTTTTTCATATCTTCAGTAGTAAAAGGTTCTTTTGTTGAGAAAATCTCCCTATATGTCGGGGCATATAATATTATTCTTTGAATATTTTTTGGTATGTCATAACGATCTTTAAACTTTGTCTTTAATGAAGGGTCGTCAGCAAAAAAGATATCATTTCTAGGATATCCCGTTGGCAATATCCTGTCCAAAGGGTATTGTAACATATTTGCCCATATTTTTAGAGGCTTTCCTGAACCAGAAGGGCTTACAACATAATCTAAATATTCATGCTCACGTAATTTAACTCTCAAGATTTTTGTCCAATTAGAATAGATATATTTTTGATGATATGGATTCTTTCCTTTTATCTTGATACCTCCCCCATGACCAGTATAAATTACTAATGATTTTGGTGAGAATTTAATCGGTAAAACATCTTCGTATCCATGTGAAACAAAAACAGCTCGTGCTTTTCTCAATATTTTAATCGCTTTTATAGAATGTCTGTTAATTGCCTTTATACCTTCGTTTTCTAATTTGTTTTTCACGTTTTTGGATTGGGCAAAGAAAATTAGCTTGTAATCTGTATTTTCCTTTAAGTACTGATATATATATTTCGGATTCCCAATAAATGCTTTTCCACCAACTGAGCCAAAGATAATTAATTTATCATCGATTTTTGCGCTAAAAAGTTTTGAAAAGTGGAAAAGAACAATATCTAAGAAGAATTTTGGATTTATCCTTAAGATTTTTGCGAATTTGATTATTTTTATTTTTGATGCGATTAATTCTAATAATTTTGTGCCCATTATTTATATCAAAATTCTTCTTTTGTTTTTTTTAATAATTCTCTATATTTTAAAGCATTTTTGCTCCAATTAAATAAATCTATAACTCTGTTATGGCCATATTCTCCTAATTTTTTACGGAGCTGTTCGTTTTCATATAATTTCATAATTAAGATCTTCAAATTTTCTACATCTTTGGGGTCAATTAGAAAACCATTTTTACCATCTTCAATTGCTACTCTTACTCCTCCAGACCTTGATCCAATTACTGGTATGTGGAAATAATTCGCTTCAGTATAAACTATACCAAAACCTTCGATAGAGTTTTTACTTATTTCAGGAACTAAAACAAAAACATTTGATAATTTGTAGAATTGATTTTTAGTAATGTCATCAACCTGACCTAATAATTTCACATCATCGTTTAGTTCTAAACTCTTGATTGTGTTTATAATTCTTTTCTCTTCCTCTCCTCTCCCTATTAGGCAGTATTTAATTTTAATGCCCGGATTTTCATCTTTTATGAGCCTAATTGCTTTTAAAACTGTTTCAAATCCTTTTCTGGGATAAAAACGACTTACAGTAAGAATTATAAACTCATCTGATAAGATATTGAATTTTTTTCTTAAGTCAATGATTGATTCTTTTACTTGGCTTTCTTCAATATTTACACCTAAATGTATTACATTTACATTAACAGGATTGACATCATAGATTTTTAAAAATAGTTTTCGCATGAATTCATTAGTCACAACAAGTTTTTGGATGTTCTGGAAGATATACTCTTTAATTTTAAAAGGATATCTTCTGAGAAAATCATCACCATGTGCAATTGTAATTAGCGGGAGCCTAAACCACTTTGCTATAATAAAACTATATAATAGAGAGATATCTGAAGTTCCACTTAATACAATATCATATTTCTGTTTTTTGAAATGTGAAACTAAGTTTTTAAGTGAAATAGTTCTCCTGACGATAAATTTAGGATAAAAACAATAAAATGATGCTAACCTCAATTTATCTTTAAGTGTAATTTCTTTAAAAGAAAATATAATTTTTAAGAATAGAAAAAATAAGAAATAAAAGAACTTTACATTATGAACAACTATTCCTTTCAAGGATGTAGTATTTGATAACAATTTATAACATAACCGCTCTTTCTCATCATGAGTTTTATTTAAAACTGAGACTTTTTCTCCTAATTTTTTCAGTTTTCCACTAACATTTACCATAACATTTGTGATTCCGCCTGTTTTTGGTAAGAAATTGTTAGTGATTAGGGCTATTCTCATTTTTAATAAAAGTTTTTAATGTTATTTAGGTTAAATAATTGAAATATTTTAATATCGATTTAGTATTCTTTTCAAAAATCTTTCGATTCTCTGCTGAAAGGTTTTGAATTTGAATTTTATTAATATTTGGATCAAATAAATCGTTTACAGTTTCATGATCAAACCAATATTTAGCTCTTTCTTTTCCAAATTTTATTTTGTGTCCATCGACAGTTAAGATCTTTTTTACTTGAAATCTTAACTTTTCTAAAGAAATTGGTGTTAGCTTTGTAAATTTATATAGCCTTGATGCCATCTCAAATGGATTCTTTAAGACGTCTTCAAATTTTATGATATTATAATTTTTAAACTTCTTCTTATCCTTAATCATCATTTCACAGAATTTTCGATATCTCAAACCGCAATATTCAGCATTTTTTCCTCTTCTAATCCAACCTTCACATAGTGCATAACCATTTCTTACTAATCCTATGAAAAAGATATTTTTATAAATTTTAGAGAGGAAGGCCGTTAACCTAATATCGTTGTGGATGGATTTCAAACAAATTACGCTGTTTTTAACTTCTTTTTTGTTATAAGGTTCATTTTCATATTTATATTTATTGAATGGATCTGTATAATTCATCTTTTTATATTTATAAAAGATTTTATCATAAAAGCTTCCAAATATCAGAACTAAAAATGAATTTAAAATGAATTTACTATTTAATATGTCATAGAGCTTTAATTTTAAGCGTTTTATAAAATATTTGATTAATTTAATTTTAGGATATTTATATAATCGATAATTTTGTGAAATTATTTCACCTGTTTCAAGATTATTTGGTGAGCAAACTAATGGATGAGATTGAAAAATATTGTAAATGATATTAGTCCCACCTCTCTGAAATCCATTTATAACAATAACTTTTTGATTTCTCATAATAGTATGATTTCAAAAATCTCTAATAAGTTAAAAATTTATTTTAGCATAGAATTAAAAGATATTATAAAAAGAACATTCATAAAAATTCATCGGATCGTAATAGTATGAAACGAACTGGCGTATCTAAGAAATTTAACGAGTTTATTGCTCTAGCAATTAAAGAGAACAAAATAAGCTTTATTAATTTAAAACTACTTTTGAAATCTTTATACTTTTCACTCAGATCATATATAAGACGAGAAACAAACATAGCTTCCGAAGTTTATAGTTATGAAAGTTTATTTTTTATAAAAAAAGAAGATCCAATTGCTTTTTTAGAATCTTGTAGAAAAAATCCAGCGGCATTTGCTCCCGGGATAAGAGATGAGGTATCAAAGTTAAGAGAAAAATTCAATGTATCATTATTAGAAACCTTGGAAATTGGTTCGGGTCCTAATTCAAATCTATCTTATTGGGTCGATAGAAAATTAATAAAAGTTACAGCAATTGACCCATTGGCGGATATCTATGAAAGAATGATGAAAAAATTAAAATATACTTATCCAATTGTTCCAATCAAATTGAAAGGTGAAGATCTATTAAAAGCTTTTAAAAAAGAAAGTTTTCATATAGTATTTGCTCAAAATTCTTTAGATCATGCTGAGAATCCGCTAAAATGTTTTAGAAATGGATATCAATTACTTAAAAAAGGGGGATTCTTCTTTGTGTGTAGTAATACAAGAGAGGGATCAAGAAAATCTTGGACTGGTATGCATAAATATGATATTTATGTTGAAAATAATGAATTATTTCTGGAAAACCAAAAAGGAGAAAAATTCAAATTTATTAATAACAAGGAAACTTCATTGGAATTTATCTTTTATGAAGAATATCATAAATGGAATGTGCCTTCATTTGAGGCAGTTTTTAGAAAAATTTGAAAGAGTTTAAAATGACAAGGAAGATTAAAATCTGTTTTGTACAAGCGTTCACCTATGCGGTCTTTAATCCGGCTTCAAAAGCAAAAATAGGCGGAGCAGAAGTAGATTTATATAATATTGCCAATGAATTAGTAAAGGATGACAATTTCGAGATATATTTTTTGGTAGCTGATTTCGGTCAAAAATCTCTTGAAATATACAATAACATAAAAGTAATTAAAGGACATTCACAGAAGAAAAATTTTAAAAACTATATCCTTTCATTTTTTAAATTTTACAAGAAACTGGCTCAAATAAATGCTGATATTTATTTCACAGCTAATTTATCTAAATATGTGGGCTTTACTAATTTTTATTGTAGGTTAAACAAAAAAGTTCATATCCATCGAACAGAACATCAACATCAAGTAAATAAACTATATTTATTGAAAAAAATTTTAAAAGGAAGTGGAAGATATTCATTCTTTTATTTAGGATTTAAAAAAGTGGATTATATTGTAGTTCAAAATGAGGAAGATCGAGATATTCTAAAAAGAACCTTTAATTTTGATTCTTTAGTAATTCGGAATAGTTATTCTATCAAAAAAACTGATACCAAGAAAAGAGATTTTATTCTTTGGGTTGCAAGGGGTAAAAAATGGAAAAGACCAGAAGTATTTATCGATTTGGCGAGAAATTTTCCTAACGAAAAATTTATTATGATAATGCCGGCTGCAGACGACATTAAATACTTTGAATATATTAAGAATACTGCAAATAAGGTCAAAAATCTTCAATTTATACCAGGTATACCTTTTTCTGAGGTGGATGATTATTATAAAAATGCGAAGGTATTTGTGAATACATCATTAACAGAAGGTTTTCCTAATTCTTTCAATCAATCAATGAATTCTTCAACACCAATCTTAAGCTTAAATATCAATCCTGACAATTTCATAGGAAAAAACCAAGTTGGTCTGTTTTGTAATAATAATTTCAACACATTAATAGAGAATTTGAATCACTTGCTCAAAAATCCAGAGGCATGGACAAATTTCAGCGAGAATGCTTACAAATATGTTAAGCGAGAGATGAACATTGAAATCGCAATTATAAAATGGAAAGAGATTTTTACCGATTTATACAATAAGAAGATTGAAAAAATAGCTTGATTAAATTAAAACGTCTTTAATTCGAGTAGATCAACAATTCTCTCTGTAGACCTTCCATCATGATATTTATTAAATTGATCTCGCATTTGTTTTCTTCTTTCTTTATATTTTGGTTCCCATTGATTAAAAGATTTTAGAACTTCAATTAATTGGTCGCTGGTTTTTACAACTGGTCCAGGTACGAATGATTCGTAATCATAATAAAAATCTCTTACATTGGTATATCTATCTAAATCCTCTGCAAAAAAGATTATTGGTCTTACTGTGAGGAGATAGTCATAAAATACACTAGAATAATCTGTTATCAATATATCGGAAATTATTAATAAATCAAGGATGTCAACGTTAGGATCGATTGACTTAATATTCTTAAAATCACCTAAATCAAGTTGCTTTTCAAATGGATGCGGTTTATATAAAAAACATTTGTTTTCAGCTATGAGGTATTCTTCTAGTTTTTCGAGAAATGGTTTGCTTAAAGGAGGCGTATAGCTGTAGTCCCTGAACGTTGGAGCGTATAATATCACTTCATAATTCTTTTTGATTCCTAATCCTTTCTTAATACTATTATCTAAATCTTTAGTATGGTTAATTAAAATATCATTTCTTGGATAACCAGTTACCGCAATTCTATCAGTAGGGAGGCTAAATCTTGTCATTTTATGGCGTTTTGTCTCTTCTGAAGAATCAATCAAAAGATTCATATGATTGACAAGCATTTTATTCATCCACTTCTCAACGAAAGGCATGAAGGTTGATTCTAAATCATGACCTCCTTTCTTAAAGGATATTCCATGTGCTAAATGAATTAATCTTGATTTTGGTGAAAAATCGATATAAAAAATATCTCCAAATCCATGTGAAATAAAAATATATTTGGCTGCTTTGAGAGTTTTTATTGTCTTAATTATATTTTTATTCAAGACGACATTATAATTTCGTCTTTTTAAATCTCTATAGACGTTTTCAGAACCAGTAATCCATACACACTTATAATTTGAATGTTCACATAAGTATTGAAAGACAACCTTCGGATTACCTGCAAACGCTTGACCATTGGTACTACCAAATACTAAGAGGCTATCATATACCTTTTTACTAAATAGCTTGGACAAGGGATAAGATAAAATATGTTTTATATTCATTCCAACTTTTTTGGATACAAATTCAAGAACATTATTGAAGGTCCTATTAAATCTTCCAATGAGTGGCTCAATCCTAACTTTTGGAGGTAATATAGGTCTTATTGGTTTTTCTATTTTAAGGTTTAAAAGTTCTACGATTCTTTGTATTGCTCTTCCGTCGTGATATTTATTAAATTTATCTCGAGCCTTTAATCTTGATTCTAAATATTCCACGCTCCATTGTTGCATAGTTTCTAATTTTGAGATTAACTGTTCTCCAGTCCTAACAATTGGGCCTGGAACAAGGGTGTTATAATCATAAAAAAAGTCTCGTGCTCCTGTATATTTCTCTAAATCATAAGGAAAAAAAAGAATTGGTCTTAAAGTGAGAAGATAATCAAAAAATACACCAGAATAATCTGTTATTAACAAATCGGCAATTACAAGTAAATCATTAATATCAACATTCGGGTCGATTGATCTAATATTTTGATATTTGTTAAGATCTATTTTTTCCTCAAATGGATGAGGTTTGTATAAAAGAATTTTATTATTTCTTAATAAAAATTCATCTAATTCTTTTAAAAAATCACCATTAAGAGGGCTCTGAATGGGATAATCCCTAAAAGTAGGAGCATATAATAATATTTCCTCACTATTTTCAATATATAATTTCTCCCTTAGCTCATTTTGAGCTTCAATTGAGTTTTCTTCAAGAGTTTTATTTCTTGGATATCCCGTAATTATTACTCTTTCAGAGGGTAAATCATAACTAAATCGCTTGATTCTTTTTGTTTCCTCTGAACAAACCGTTAAATAACTAATTCTTTTATTCCAATACTCATGGACTTTCCTCTGAAACACATTTAAAAATGAAGCTTTCAAACCGTATCCAATGAGTTTTAATGCAGAACCATGGTCTAAATGAACCACAGTAGTATCTGGTGAGAAATCTACTAATAAAACATCCCCGAATCCATGGGTGATAAAGATATATTTGGCTCTTTTTAAGAATTTTACCGGTTTTACAATCTTACGATTTGACTCTGCATGATATCCCTTTTTTCTTAAATCATTCAGAATTATATCTGATGAGGTAAACCAGACACAGTGATAATTTGAGTTTTCTGTTAGATATAAAAATAGTTCTTTAGAATTTCCAGAAAAAGCATTCCCGTTCGTAGATCCAAAGACAATTAAATTCTCGTCAACTTTATTACTATAAAATTTTGAGATTATCAGGCTAAAAAAGTGCCTAATATTCATGGCAATCCTTTTGGAAATCAAATCCAAAATTCGATTAAATATCTTGGTTATTTTTGGCATGAGATTGTTAAATTTATAACATTATATCCTTCTCTTCTATTTATTTTTATTAAATGATGTTTTATATTTTTTTCCTCTTTATGTTTTCATCCAATAGAGAAAATTTTATTTTGATTTCTTAATAATCAAATTTATACTGAAATTCACAGTGAAGTGTTCATATGCCAGAAAAAATTAAGTTAGCAATTGTTGGAATAGGTAATGCTGCATCTGCGTTAATCCAAGGTATTGAATATTACCGTGAGGGATTGAATAATGGAGGATTGCTTCGCCCAACGTTAGCTGGTTATCATATTTCAGATATTCAGATAGTCGCAGCTGTTGATATCTCGGAGAGAAAGGTTGGTAAAAAGGTTTACAAAGCAATTAGAGAAAATGAATTGGATATTAAGGTTGATTTCCGTAAAAATTATGATATCATCGTTGTTATGGGCAATGTTTTAGATGGAGCCATTAAGGAAACAGAATTTAATATTAAACCAGCAAAACTACCATCAATAAATATATCTGAATACTTAATATCGACCGGGGCGGAGATTGTCTTATGCTTATTACCTTCTGGAGCAGACAATGCTGTACGATTTTATGCAAGCGAAGCCCTTAAAGCTGGTTGTGCCTTTATTAATGCTACACCTACAAGTATTGCAACCGATAAAGAAATTGCTCAAAAATTCTATGATGCAAAATTGCCTCTAATTGGAGATGATTTACAAGACCAATTTGGAGCGACAATATTGCATAAATTAATTCTTCAAGAATTGTTGGATCGGGGGATTGATATAAAAGAAAGTTATGCTCTCGATGTTGGGGGTGGTGCTGAGAGTTTAAATACAATATATCGAGCGCGAGAAATAAAACGAGAAATAAAAAGTAAGTCCGTAGCGGGAGCTTTAAATATTGATGCTCCAATTGTGGCCGGAACTTCTGATTGGGTGGGTTTCCTTAAGAATAAACGGAACTCTATGCTCTGGATTGTTGGAAATGGTTTCTTAGGATCTAAGGTAATTATGGATATTAAGATCCAAACTGAAGATGGTCCTAATGGTGGTTCTGTATTAGCAGATGTCATTCGTGCTACAAAAGTCGCAATTAATCAGGGTGTCGCAGGATCAATAGATGAAATTTCTGCGTATGGATTTAAAAATCCACCAAAATATCCTAAGAATCCATCAGAGGCAAATAAAAATTTAGCATCATTTATATTAGGAATAAAACAGGAGGGTTGAAATCATGGAAAACGATTCAAAAGAAATTCGTATTGCAATAGCTGGTCTTGGAAATTGTGCTTCTGCTTTATTACAAGGAATTGAATATTATAAGAATATTAAAGAGGAAGATATGTATATAATGGGTTTAATGAATCCAAGTATTGAGGGATATTTGCCTCGTCATATTAAAGTAGTTGCTGCATTTGATGTTTCAACAACAAAAATTAATAAAGATATATCAGATGCTATATATGCTGAACCTAATTGTTGTCAACCAATTGTAAAACCTAACGATATGCCAAAAACAGGAGCGCTTTGTTATCCCGGACCAATTTCTGATGGATGTTATAAAACTGAAGATGAGCGTTTATCAACATTAGATTATTTCAAGGCATATGATGAAAGTGTTATTAGACCTGTTGACATTGCCCAAACATTACGAGATAATAGGGCAGAGATCTTAGTAAATCTTCTGCCGGTCGGAAGCTATAACGCTTCAAGATTATATGCTCAAGCAGCTATCGATGCTGGTTGTGGATTTGTTAATGGAATTCCAGAATTTATTATATCTGAAAAGCTCGAGGGAGATAAGGACTGGGTTGCTGAATTTGAAAAGAATGGACTACCATGCGCAGGAGATGACATTAAATCTCAAGTAGGGGCAACTATCACACATCGAGTTCTGGCAAAGATGTTTCTGGATAGGGGTGTAATAGTGAATGATACTTATCAATTAAACATCGGAGGCAATGGTGATTTCTATAATATGAAATTGGAAAATCGCTTAAAAACTAAGCGTGAATCAAAAACAACCTCAGTAACTTCTGTTCTTCCATATCCTATTAATTGCAGAATTGGTCCGAGTGATTATGTACCTTTTCTTGAAGATAAAAAGATTTGTTATATTAGAATAGATGGTACGACATATGGGAACTTACCTTTAGTAATGGATGTAAAAATCAGGGTTGAGGATTCCCCCAATTCCGCAGGAGTTATATTGGATGTCGTGCGGGTTATGAAACTAGCTTTGGATAGAAGAATTTCAGGGCGACTAGAAAGCATAAGTTCCTTTAGTTTTAAACACCCCCATATTCAACCTCCATCGGATTTTATAGCCAAGGAATGGGTTCTAGAATTCATAGAAGGTAAACGTGAGAGATAAATTAATTTTTAAAGTAGAAACTATTAGACATCTTAATTGAATATGAATGTTGAAAGTATTATTCTTGCTGCGGGATGTGCGAGTCGATTCGATTTTCGAGATAGCTCGTATAAGAAGTATCTATTACCTTTTGCAAGGTCTAATATATTAAATTATATAATCGTAGGAATGATTAAAGCTGGTATTAAAAAAATTAATTTAATTGTAGATATGGATGCTGATACAACCGAGATAAAAAAATCATGTTTCAGTTTTTTAAAAAACATATCTTTCAAAACAACAAATATAAGTTTAAATTTCATTGAAAACGACAACATTGAAAGAGAAAATGGCTATAGCCTCTTCTTAGGTGCTAAAAATGTAAATTCTGAATTTTTTATATTATCTATGGCTGACCACATCTTCTCTGTTAACGTATATGAAGAATTAATTAAAAAATATAATAATCAAGATATTGTCTTAGCTACCGATCCAATAAAAATTATAGGGCACTATGATTTAGAGGATTGTACCAAGGTTCTTGGATATAATGCCCAAATCAAGGAAATTGGTAAACAAATTGAAAATTATAACCGCCTTGATATGGGCGCCTTTCTTATGAAAACTAAAACTATAAAAAGAATATCTCAATTTATCGAAAAGATTGATGATAAGTTTGGAGTATCTGATATTTTACTTTCAGCGATTAATTTAGATTTTAATGTTTCTTATTTAGATTTTCCCGATACGATATGGCTAGATGTAGATAATCATAACGAATACGAAAAATTAAAACAGTTATTTAATAAAACATCCAAATACCGTCCTTTTAATTTAGATATCTTAATAAAAAAATCTCTTTTTAATAATACTTAATTTGGACTTACCATCTCGATAAAGTGCTCACAGAACTTTTTTCTCCCCTTTTGTGTCCACAGGCTTTTATATGAATCTTGACCTTTTATCGCTATTTTTAATAAAAGATTCTCGTCATTCAAAATATGTGGTATTTCATCATCCCATTTTTCAACTTCCCACGATATTGGAAAATAAGTTTTGTTTTTTATATATAATTTCGGCCAAGTAACTATATGATCAACATTGGGTTTTATTAAAGCTGCACCTGAAATGAAAATTTCAAAATCTCGATAACATAATTCCCCCCAACCAAATGGACTAAAAATAGCTTTTGAATTTTTTTGAGTTTTTACATATATTTTCTTTGGTATCCTCCCAATTGATACTGCCTTATTTTCTTTAAAGTTGTTTTCAAGATATTTTAAAAGCTCTTTCCTCTGAAAATCAATCAAGTTTGAACCCGTTTTTATACTATAATTAGCTGAAAAAAGTAACTTTCGGCTATTATAAGGGCTACAGTATTTCAAAGAAGGAAATTTTGAAAAGCCATAAAAGATCTTATTAATTTGATTTGAGGGGCGATAGTCTCTATAGGCAAAATTCCAGGACAAACCTATTTTATGCTCATATTGAGGATCAATTGGATGAAGCGAAGTGGTGGTGCCTTCTGGTTTTAGATTGTATTTTTTTAGATAGAAATCGGTGAATAACCGCTTTTTATAAAGAAAATTTGAATATAATAATCGATTTTTTAATAGTTGTTTTTTTAAATAACGGTCAACGTAAGGTAATACTTCAAATTGAGTATGGCCTGTTCCATCTCCATTGTCGAAATAAATAATATGTTCTGCCTTAGTCCGAATTTTTTTTAATATTGGAATAATCGCTTTTTTAGTCGTTATTCTAACTTTACCATAACTCCTTCCTAAGTTCCCTATAATTCTGTTGTCGAATCCTACATGATCTCGAAGTTTTTTATAGTTTATATTAAAAAAATTAATAAATCGTATAGACACTCCCATATTTTTAAGTTGTTTCCTATTATACCATACAGGAAACCAACTTCCAATGAAGGATGGAAATGGAGTGAATCTTTGGGCCTTTTGATATCTTTGATATTTTTCAGGTTTATTAAATGAAGGTAAGATTATATCGATTTTCACAGATAGTTACACTTAAATATCTTTTTGAGTAGATAATTCAATAAATACATCATCTAAGCTCGGTTCTATTTCTCTAATCTTTTGAACGGGGTATTTTCCTAAACAAGACAAAAGTGAAGGATAATACTTATAATCATTTATAGATATAATAAAACCATCTTTTTTGTGGCTAATTTTATTAATATAATTAAGTGAGTTTAATTCCTTTTTTAATTGTCTTTTATTTTTTTCATCAATAATATTGAAACTTATTCGAATAAAATGTCTTAAAATATCAATAAAGTTCTCTTTTGTATCAATTTTTATGATATTACCTCGATTTAGAAATGCAATTCGTTCACAGAGTTGTTGAACAACATGCATTTGATGAGAAGTTAAAAGTATTGTTTTATCGAGCCCTACGAGGATTTTAATTAATTCTCTTGTAGTTTTTGGATCCATACCTAATAAAGGCTCATCTAAAAATAGTAGTTCAGGTTCAATTAGTAAAATTCTAGATAAGGCCATTCTTAATTTCTGACCACGAGAATAATTGGATACGTATTCTTTTAATTTATGATTGATTCCTAAAATTGATGTTACTTCTTTTATCTTTTCTCTATAATTTTTGATTTGATATAGCCTTGCGAAAAATTTTAAATTGTCAATTCCAGTCATACGATAATAAATCATTTCCTCTCCTAACATTAACCCGATTTTTCTTTTAATTACTTTAGGATTTTTCCGTACATCTAATCCAAAAACTTTAGCAGTTCCACTAGTAGGTTGTAGTAAGGTTGATAAAATTGATACCAAAGTAGTTTTTCCAGCCCCATTTGGACCTAAAAGACCAAAAATCTCTCCATTTTTTATTGCGAAATTGATTCGATTTAATGCTAAAATTTTTCCACCGGCTTTTAACTTGAATTCTTTAGTTAAATCAATAGTTTCAATAATATTTTCATTCATTTTTAATACCCAGAAGCTCCATATCTATGATATATTTTTAAAAATAAAATTGAAGCAATCAATGGAGTCAATATTGTACAAAATCCTACAATTATAATGTGATTTATTGTTATATACCTCATAGCTTCATGATAATTAATACCTGACCACCAAGATAATTTTAAGAGATCAAAATAATAATAAAGTGGATTTAACAAAATTATAATGTGAAATTGTTCAGGAAAGATTTCTATTGGATAGAATAGGCAACTTACTAAAGCTATAAAACTTATTCCAATAGATAAACTTGCCGAAACATTCTCATTTACAATTTCAAATAATCCTAATATAAATCCCATTCCTGCAAAGGTTAATGTGATGCAGAATAATACAATTAATACAAATATCAATGTTGCCAATGGGATGGGAAATAAAATATAGCATATAATAATTGTGAAAATTATGGAGAAAACTCTTGTAAATAATCCCGAGATAAAAAAACCGATCAATACATTAAATTTACTTACAGGGGCAACCATTATGCCATTGAGAGTTTTCCAAGATTTCTCATCATAAAAAAGATCCCTATAATACCATAATAAAAATAAAGAGCACTCCACGGAGTAAGCGAGTAATAAAAATAATATATAATTTTCTACGGAATAATAACTACCTTCAAAAAAATCACTTTTCAGTTGGAACAGTGTATTAAAAATTATGAAAGGAAAAAATAACGTAAGAAATGGTAAAAAATTTTCAACAAAGAACTCACTCTTATATCTCCCCTTTAGTTTCAAATCTTTTATAGTTAATGAGTAAATTTGAACAACGTTTTTTCTGATCGCTTTCTTGTTAAACATCTTAATTAAAATAAGTTATTTAGTAAAAAAAAATTATATCTTTTTAATGCTACAGCAAATTAAAAAAAATATTTCGCAGACAAAAGCTCTAGTCATTAAGGACCTCAAATTGAGATCAAGATATATAGCAAAGTTTCTCCTCTTAATAATTATACCATTTACAAATTTTATTATTCCATTACTCGTTTTCAATAAGATATTTGAAGAAATTGGTGATAAATCTTTTGGAATTTGGACACCAGAGAATTATATTATTTTCATACTAACAGGTGTTTTTATCATTATAATTCTTGATTTAATATCTCTTTATGGTAATAGCTTTTTACGAGAAAAGTATTGGAAAACACTTTCAGGTATATTTATGTCTCCTGTCAATACTTATAATGTTTTGATTAGCAAATTAATTGCGGAATTAATTGCATTCTTAATTCCATTATTTTTAGTTTTTATAATATGCTTCATAATTGCTAATGCTTCATTGATGACAATTTTATTTACAGTAATTTTTTATTTAGCTGCGTGTTTATTTATTGCTTCAGTTGGATTGGCCATAGGTTCATTTAGGTTATCAACTGAAGGGCAATTCAAGGTATTTTTCTTTTTTATTAAGTTTTTTCTTATTTTCAGCTGTTATAAGTACCCAGTACAATTTTTTCCAGAGGAGCTCCAAATTTTTGTATACTTCAATCCTTTTTATTATTTCTGGGAGACAATCAGGATAATTTTAGTTTTTGGTTTTGAAAATGTCGTTTGGAATTCACGCTATACAATACACTTTACAATTGTTTTAATATTGACAATATTCGGACCCATTCTTTCAGTATTATTATTCAAACATGTCTATAAAAAATATGGTATTACGGGATATTGATTAAAAAATGATTACAATAGGTTTCTTTTTTATAAACTTTGGTATATTTTTCTTTTTTGTAATATTACTTACGCTATTAGGCTACTTCTTTCAATATCACCTTTTTAATACCTTTAAATCGAAAAAGATTTCGCTAACGATTCTATTAGAATCTTTTGGTGTCGGAACGGTATTATATATATTCTATTCATATTTTATTATAGATTTCTATAAGTCTTTTAACTTTTTTTTCAATTATTTACCTTTAATCGTTTTTGTTATACTAAATCTTTTCTATATTTGTATTTTTTACAAATTCAAATCTGAAAAGAATTTCAAAGATTTATTTAATAATATTAAAAATAGACTTTCAAATAAACTAGTTAAAAGACGTTTAACGATTGTACTAATTATTTTTATACTCTTTCTTGTCACTCAAGGAGTAATTGAAAAGAATCTAAGTTTACCTGCAAAAGATCCGTATAATTGGTTTAATAGTATCCTGTATCTACATAAATATGGCGATCTTGATTATGAATCGTATACCGTTTATGGAACAGGATTTGTGATTTTTAACGCTGGTGCTTTGTTAGTTGTTCAAGATTATTATATTCAGTATTTTTTTATAAAATATAATCCAGTTTTCTTTTTTTTTATTATTATTCTCCTGATATTTGACATTTCATCAAAAATATTTAAAAAAGATTATGAAATTCTTATCGCTTTAGTAGTATTGTTATGTTTTAACTCTTTATTATATAGATTTTTCCTATGTGTTCCGTCAGTTTTAGCTACAGTTTTAGGAATAATATTCATTAATACTCTATTTGAAAAGAATAATCTGAGAATAACTATAATTAGGGGGCTATTTATAGGTGGAATCTTTTTAATTCATTTATGGTATTTTATTTTAATTTTAGGATTTTTCTTATTATTTGAGTCTTATTATTTAATTTTGAATTTAATTAATAAAGAAAACAAAAAATCAGAAGTTTTACTTTATTTTCTGAAAAAGCATGGTCTTTTCTTAGCAATTATAATAATTTTGACGATCCCCTATTTTCTAAATCTAATAATTTCAGATAAAAATATTATTGAACATATAGAGCGTTATTTATATCGAAGATATTCATCTGATTCTCTTGTACATAGTTATTTTAAGAACATTCCTTCGATAATGTTAACAATTTTGAATCTCACACCTTCTACTACAGATCTTGTCAAGAATCTCTTATATATTGGATTTGACATTCCTATAAATAAGACTTTAAGCTGGGGTTTTATTTTTATCGTATTAGGATTACTATATGTCAAAAAATGGGACTCCCCCCAGAAAAAATACTTAATTGAATTTATTAAATTTACCTTTGTAGTTTCATTTTTAATTTTTATTTTAGATGCATTTTTATTCATTGTTGATAATGATATTATTTTTTCTATTGCGAGCTTCGTTTTCACTAAAGGAAAAAGGGTGTTTGAGATTTTTGCGCCATGTTGGTCAATACTCTTTGTTTTAGGTGTAAAAAAAGTAATAAAATACATTCAAAAGGTTAAAATAAAAAAGTTAAACAGTAAAATGGCAGGTATTAAAAAGCAAATTAATCTCATAAAAGAAAAAATGGCTAAAACTTATCTTATCTTTTTAATGATTTTAGGTGCGAGTCTCTTTTCATACCATTTGTATCTTCATTATAACATAATCTATGAAAATTATTTTGAAGATGATGACTTAACTGAAGCAGTTTTATACATCGGAGATTATTTAGATAGACATGATATAGAAGATGAGAATATATTGGTGCCTAAACTTGAACACTCCTACATTTATGACCTCATTTATAATAAAGATATAGATATAGAAAAATTCAAGTACGATGATACCTCTTACTCTGAATTAATAAGCGCTATTGTTAGTAATAAAACAGATTATGTATTGGTTAAAAAAGACGAAACAAAGAGTTCTTGTTTAGAGGAAATTGAAGATAATATGAAGGTTTTATATGAAAATGATGATTATTTATTTTTTAAGGTAGATTAAGAGATAATTATCAATACGGGAGATTAAAGTTGAAAATACTATTTATTGATCAGAAATTTGACGCTACAACTAGTGGTGGTGCATTTAAATCGAGTCATGGAATTATTAATGATCTCGCAAAAAATCCAGATTATGAAATTAAGGTTTTAGCAAGAGATACTAAAGAGTTTAAAAAAGGAGGACTCATTGTTAAAAGAATCAATCCAATTTTGAGAACTTCGTTTAAAAAACTTAATTCTATTATAAAATTTTTAAGAATTAATCAGTATTTAAGTCTGTTTCCTATTATTAAACAAATTAAAAAAAATAAGCCAAACATAATAGTTGTTCAAAGAGATCTGACCTTTGCTGCTATGGTTGCTGGATTTTTGAAAAAAATACCTGTTATTAATATTATACGGGATCCAATGGGATTATGTCCTAAATTCATTGATATAATTGATGGATTTAACAATTGTTCTGAAGTAATGACGAGGAAAAAATGTTGGAAATGCATAAATAGATGGCGAACTCTAAGGGTTATTTTGTTAGATAAACCAGTGAGCTTCCATCGATCACTAACATCGCAATTATATACAATATATTATAAAATCCTATACTATATTATAAAAGTACATTTCTTTTTAATGAAATATGCGTATGTAAATGTTGTAGCATCTCCCTTAATGAAGGATTTAGCATTAAAAAGGATTAAAAATGAAAGGATTTTAATTAGAAAAATAACCCCTATTGATAATTCAGGGATTACAATAATGAACGAGATGATTGATAAAAAAATCATAGAACAAATCGAGAAATCGAATAAAATCATTTTGTATATAATTCCAAGAAATGAAGGAGGAAGCAAGGGTTATCCTTTTGTAAGATTATTATTAGATAAGCTTCCCAAGGATTATATAATCCTCGTTATTGGCACACTTCTAGATGATTTAAAGAAATATCCTAATGTAATTAATTTTGGTAAAATTCCAACTAACAATTTATATTATTTATATCAAAAAGCTAGATTAACAATAGTTCCTTCAATTTATACAGAAGCTTTCGGAAGAGTTATCTTAGAAAGCATAATGAATAACACACCTGTAATAGCTTCTCCTCAATGTGGTGCGAATTACTTATTTAAGAAAAAAAAATATTTGAAAATTTTACCTCTTAAAGTTAATTTATGGTTAGAAGAAATTGAAGATTTTTTTAAAAAGCCCGTTGAAATTCCTGAGGAAGATATAAAAAAGATTGAAAGAATGTTCTCTCCTAAAGAATGTGCCAATCAAATTATAGAATTGATTAATAAATTATAATTTCGAGAATATATTTTTTAATTGAAAGTACTTACCCTTTTATCTTATAGTAAATTCTAAGAAATGTGAAGCGTAAAGAAGGTCTTATAAATCAGCTATTTTTCAGTTTAAAACTAGATCTCTTAAAATTATTTAATATTTTTAATAGGATAAGAAGGAAATCAAAGATAAAAAAATATTTTAAAACCCACGATAAAATTAAGATACATTTCGGTGGCGGAAAAGAAAAATTAGATGGATATCTCAATACAGACATAGTAGGTAAAATACCAATAAATATCGCTAAAAAATTACCTTTTCCTTCTAGAGCCGTGGATGTTATTTATTCGTGTCATGTTATCGAACATCTTTATTACAGACAATTTAGAGTTTTTGTTAAAGAATCCTACCGCATCTTAAAAAAAGGTGGAATTCATATTATTATGACACCTTCTTTTACTCGCCTTATTGATGCATTATATTATAATAAGGATTTAAAGAAGAAATTACTGCAAGGACATGAGAAGTTTGCTGGAATAAAACTCGATCCCGCAACACTCTTAAATTACATTACTCATATTTATTATGGCCATAGATTTATACATGATTATGAATCAATTGCGCGCCCTGCCAAATTATCGGGTTATTCTCAGATAAAAATTATTCCATTTTCAGGGATTCCCGAGGATGCCATTCGAAGTTATGCTTTTATGAGGGTAAACAGAGGTAATGAGAGATGGAAAATTGAAACAGAAACATATTTACTTGTTAAATAGATAATTGAAATCTTTTATAAGTTATAACAATCCAATTTTATGAAAAAATTTCATAATATAAGCCTTAATTTTGTTTCTCTTTCCAATCTTAATCATGTAATTCATTCTATTATTAAAGGATTTATCGGATTCCTTTTTTAATTCAGAAAAATCTTTCAATTGATAACCATTCAAAAATTCTTTATAACATTTGCTATATTTATACCACTTCCAAGGTTGTTTGAGTCTAAAAGTCTTAAAACATATTTCGATCGTGGCCAAATCATGAATGGAGCTTTTTTCATTAAAAAAAGGCACATCTACGAGAGTAAAGTTTCCATTACGATAAATAATATCAGTTAATTCAATATGACTGTGGGTAAAACCTTTATTATGGAATTCTTTTAATAATTGTCCAAAACGATGATGAATTCTAGGATCTAGCAATTCAACAAGTCTTTTTCCTTTTACAAATTTAGTAATAATGTATTCTTTTTCTTCTGAATAATTGACAGGTTCTACGAGCTGGAGATTTTTAATACCTAATATATTCCAATATTTTTTTAAATTTTTGTATTCCTTAATCACCCATTCTAAATCTCCCTTACAAATTTTAACGAAATATTTTCTATCTTTTGAGATATAATAAGAAAAATGACCTCCAAGTAGTGTCCCTTTTATTTGCTTAAGCATAAAACTCTCGATTTTTATTAGATGTACACTTTATTATATAATCTTTAAATTTATTATATAATCTTTAACTTTATTATATAATCTTTAAATCTAAAAAATTCTAAGGGATAATCTTTGAATTTTGAAGGAAAAAAAGTACTGGTTACTGGAGCAGCTGGTTTTATTGGAAGCAATTTAACAGACAAATTACTTGAATTAGGAGCAGATGTAATTGGTTTAGATAATCTTTTTAATGGCAGACTAGTGAATCTTGAGGATGCCATGAAATATAGTAATTTTAAGTTTCACAAAGGCGACGTGAGGGATTTAAACTTCTTATTAGACCTTTTTAAGGAAGTTGATATTGTTTATCATGAAGCCGCTTTTACAAGTGTACCTCAATCAGTTAAAATGCCCGACAATTGCAATGATGTTAATGTAAATGGAACACTAAATGTTTTAAACGCAGCTCTAAGGATGGATGTCCATAAAGTAATATTCGCTTCAAGTTCTGCTGTATATGGTGATACTCCAACCTTACCTAAACATGAAGAAATGGGAAGATGGCCAATTTCTCCTTATGGAGTCGCTAAATTAGCGTGTGAGCAATATGCAAAAGTATGGCATCATGTCTACGGATTAAACACAACATGTATACGATATTTTAATGTTTATGGTCCACGACAAAGAGATTCACCTTATAGTGGTGTAATTGCTATCTGGTTAGGCAGAATTATTCGAAATGAAGATTTAATAATATATGGAGATGGTGAACAATCAAGAGATTTCACTTATGTTAAAGATGTAATTCAGGGAAATTTATTGATTGCTGAACATGATATTCCTGGTGAAATTATAAATATTGCGTGCGGTAATCCTATAAAACTAACTGATCTTGCAAAACTGATGTTAAAACTAACAGGTAAAGAAAATCTAGGGATAAAATACACAGATCCAAGACCTGGAGATATTAAACATAGTTTTGGAGACATTTCAAAGGCTAAAAAGCTTTTAGGTTTCAAGGCGCTATACACACAAGAGGAAGGTCTTAGAGATTATTTAAAGTGGTATGTTAACAAATATAATATAGACTTAAAAATAAATTAATTAAAATGGGTAAATTTAAAATAAATTTTAACAAATTTTTGTTTGAAACAAAAGAAAGAATTCACGCAATTATTTTTCTAATTTCTATAAATTCCCTTTTTTTAGTTTTTTTAAAAATTATTAAAATTGATGTTATTTTGGGAATTCCTGCTAATTCAGTTTTAGGATTATTATTGTTTCTAGCCTTTCTCTTTAGTACAATATTCATTATTACATTCCTACCCTCATATCCTTGCTTTTTTATAATCTTTAATAGAAAGGGTTTTAATTTTCTTGAAAAATTAAGTTTAACGATAGTTGTTAATTTGTCTTTTTATATACTTACTGGATATATTGGATTTGTATTTTCTTTTCAGATAACAGCATTCTATTTTTTCGTTTCTTTATCTATATCTTACATTTCGATAATTACCTATATATTAATTAAGGATATTAGAATTGGTTCATATAATTTCTTTAAATCTAATAAATTCTCTGGTAAAAGAAATTATGAATACTTTTCTTTTATTAAATACCTTAAAAAATTAATTCCTTCAAATGGATTCTTACTAATAATTTTCTTAATTTTAATTTGTGTTTTTAATGTTGTAAGATTTGAATATTTCTTTGGAACTGATGCATGGTTACATATCTTTATTAGCAAACAAATAGTTAAAATGAACTATTTACCTATTGAGGAATATTATGGATCTGTAGGATTACCTATATTTGGAGCTGTTATTCATTTCTTTTCTGGTGTCGATTTTATCCATATCCCTAAATTCTTTGTTTTTTATACCATTCCATTATCAGCTTTAGTTTTTTACAATATTCTTATGAGAATATTTAAAAATCAAAATCTAGCTTTTTTTGGAGTATTTATTTTAGAATTTTCTGGTTTAGGTTTTGCTTATATGATGTATCAATATTGGCCAGCTCATTTAGTACTCATTAAAACCTTAACTATTTTCTTTCTTCTTTATGTAAGATTACAAAATTTTATTCAAATTGAGAGACCAACCAAAAAATCAGTGTTTTCAGAAATGCCTTTTTTTTATTTAATAATAACGATCCTTTTTATTAGTGCTATTCTCACGCATGTACTTACATCTATTGTTTTATTACTCTGCTTTATGTGGATATTCCTGATCTACTTTATTAAAGATTACAGAAGGGGTTTCGATTTTCTATTACTATGTTGTTTATTTGGGATATTTATTCTTTTTCTATATTTCGGATTAAGTGCTGAACATTTTTATTTTTTCGAACGAATGGATTTCTCATCATTTTCTCTTGCATTTCTTCTTGCAACTATAGGTATTGGAGTAGCGGGAGTAATTCTTGTTTGGAGACTACAAAATTCAATGCTTTTTACAACTGGAAGGTTTACAAAAACCGTAAGAGGAGAAGAATTTAGCTATTATAAAAAAATCGAAGATAAATTAATATTACCACTTTCCTTAAGCATTATTACGATAATAGCAGTTTTTTATTATATAGGAAATTTACTCGTGTTTAAATTACCCATTACTTCTATATTAACAGGTATAGAAATCATGATATTTGTAGCATTTGCCATATGGGGGATAATATTATTCCAAAAGAAGCCAAGAGGAAAGCTTATGATAATATGGGCAATATTTTTTGGATTTTTTTTTGTTGCAGTCTTCATTATTGATACACTTACAATTAATCGTAAATATTGGGCAAGAATCTTTTTTATGACCCCACCGCTCGTAGTAATTGGATTTATCTCATACATTTATAAACTGATAAAAGCTAAATCGATGAGTAAAAAACGAGTAAAATTCTTTATAATCTTCCTGATTGGATTTTCTTTGTGTACAACATATTTTCATGAATATGAGATTGTTCCATATGTTAGCTTAACAAATCGTCAGGTAGGCGGAGCTAAATGGTATTCAGAACATACTTCAGATAAAAATGTAATAATTACTGAATTTGGATTCTATTACATGTTTATGTATTACGATTATCCTTACAACGAAAAAGACCAAAATATCGAAGGTTGGGACACTCATCACTTTGAAGATACTAAGGACAATGATTTATTTCAACCGGATGAGCATATCGATGACGATGAGAATAAATTGCAAGAGCTAAAGGAAGAGCATGAGACAGATGTCGTTATAACATTGGATGATCAATATTATTACAATAAAGAATGGGATACTTATGGATATGTATCCGAAGAAGATCAGGAGGAATATTATGAACTTGAATATTTGAACAGAATATATTCAGCCAAAAGCAGAGACGGAACGGATAACGCATACTATTGGGTCATTTAAAAATTTGGTAATCTCCAGGAAATAGATTTTCAAATTTCTCTTTTAAAATTTTATTTTTTTCTCCTTCAATCTTGATTAGTTTAGGGATTTTTCCCACTTGGCCGACATTATTCTCACGGCTAATAAAAGCGCCTCTTACACCCTCAATATCATCAACAGCATCTAATCCTTTTTTAATAGATTTTTCTATATCATTTCCTTTTACTAAATTTGCTATTGCCGTAGCGGCCCCATCTGCTAAAGTAGCATTATCAGCAAAGATGGTAACGGCATCAGCTTCACCTAAACTTATAGCATGTCCAACAGTAGCCGAACTAGTACCAATGCCAATTGGATTATCCTTCTTTTCGATTAAAAAACCAACATTTAGATTTAATTCGTTATTTCCAGCATAAAGAGCTATTTTCATAGGTTTTACTGAATCTATAGCTATTTCACCACCATTTTCGACTAAAGCTATTTTCGCATGTATAAAATCAGAATTATTTTTGTTTTTCATCACTTCTAACATCAAATCTGCCAAGGCTCCTGCCACTGTAGCCATAGGACCAACATCGCATAAAAATGCTGTTTCTGCCATTAAATTAATAATATCTTTATCGGTTTTGACCTTAACAGGAGTAAAGGATTTCAGAAATTGAGTTTCTTTTAACACATATTCTTCTAAAATTTTTCGATGATAATAAAACGCCTCTTTTGCTCTTAATATTGCTTTTTTCGACTCTGAAATAATTGTTATATCCGATTCCTTTTCACTAAAATGGTATTTATATGGTTTCAAATTAAAGATTTAATAATAAGTTGTTAATATCGTATGAATAATTAAATATTAACAAAATATAAATAAATATTCTTTTATTAAGATATTAAACGAATAAGAAACCGACTTTAGATATGTCAGTAAAAATAAATTACGAAGCTGTTGTTTCTCAACTTAAAAACGAATTAAAAACTGATTGTGCCATAGCTAATCGATACGGTATAATTCTTTCCTCAAATATAGACACACTTACAAAAGGAAAAGTTATTCCACAGAAGATACTTGAATTAATTAGTAAAAAAGAAGCAATTGCTAAAGAATTAGATTTAAATCAGATCAGCTCATTTGCTTTTGAGACCGAAGAGTTTAATTACTTATTCACAATTAGTAAAGAATTAATTATAATTTCAAAAGTTAATTTAGGTTTGAATTTAGCACAATTCATGCCCAGTATTAGAGTTTTTGCTCAAAAACTGAGTGAAATTAAGCAGGAACAAGAAATTAAGAGCTTTTCTGTATTTGATTTTTCTAAAGACATGGATAAAATTGAAGCCGCATTAGAAAAAGCAACCATCAGTAAAGAAAAATATTCAATTATCAAAGAACTTATAAAATTTATTTCAAGTTAGAAATAGTAAAGGTGGGACTAATATATTACGACAAGTATATATCTATAAAGGTAAGGATCTCTTATACTTCAGGCATTTTGGAAAAGCACTTAAGCAAGATATTTTATCTAAGCTTGTTGTTAAATTAATGGAAGACGATTTTAATAAAAATAATGCCACATCCATTCACTCTTACGATTATTATAAATATAAGATAACTTATACTGGAACTCCTGAAAAATTAATGTTTCTATTTGTTACGGGTTTAACAGACAGAGCTGATCCAATACAAAAAGAGTTAATAAAATGTAAAAATGAATTTTTAAACTTATTTGAGGATATTATAAAACATAAATTTGATCCTAAGACTTTCAGTGTATTCGATACAACAATTGATTCAATTCATCGTAATTTAAGACCTAAAATATCTTTGGTCGGATTTGCTGGAGTTGGTAAAACAACAATAACAAAATTAATTAAGGCAGAAGAAATTCCAATGAAACACGTTCCTACTATTACAGGGGATATTGTGACAATAAAAATAGGAAAATTACATTTTCACTTATGGGATTTTGCGGGACAGGAGCAGTTTAGTTATTTATGGAATAATTTCGTGAAAGGGAGCGATGCTGTACTTTTAGTTACGGATTCTACACTTGAAAATGTAGAAAAAAGCAAATTTTTCTTAGAATTAATAAAAGAAGAAGCACCAGATGCTCATACTGCCGTAATTGGTAATAAACAAGATTTAAGTAATGCATTGAAACCTGGCCAAATAGAAAAAATTTTAGGATTAAAGACATATTCCATGATTGCTACAGAACCAGAAAATCGTGATAAAATGATTCAAATAATTGCAGATATTTTAGAGATGAGTGCTGAAATTTCGCCATTATTAAGACCTTTACTTCAAAGGGATAAATTTACAGAAGATGCAATGAAAGCGCTTGAAAGTCGTGAATTCAACAAAGCGCTTTTATTATTTCAAAAAATTTCAGATTTATGTATTGAATTAGGAGACGACTCACTTGGTCGTGAATTCTACGAGAAGGCAGAAAAAATAAAAGAAATATTGAGTAGTGCGGGAATCACAGAATTAGCTGAAGAATTACCTCAAGAACCTCAAGTATTTGAGATTAAAGAAGAACCAAAAATACCAAAAGCGGTAGAAGCTCCACTCCCACCACCTCAAGAGCCTGAAATTTTAGAAGAACCAAAGATACTAAAAGCGCCAGAGCCTCCACCACCTCAAGAGCTTGAAATTCCAAAAGAGCCTACGCTACCCGAGGTTCCACAAAAAATTGAACCAATGAAACCATCTGAACAAATTATAGTAGAGAAACCATCGTTTTTAAAAGCGCTGGAGACTGAAAAAGCTCCGCCAACAATACAAAAACAAGTAGAAGTAGAAAAAACTGAGGAAGAAGAAAAAAAGTTAATTAAATCCTCAATATCTAAGACTCATACGGGAATAAAATTAAAGCCAGAAGATTTTATAATTAGACAAAACCCTAAGAAAATTCTGGAAGTACCAGAAGATGCTAAAGCAAAATTGAAAACTTCTTCTTTTGGTCACGTCATAAATCCTGATGAAGTAAAACCACCTGTTGCTCCAAAGAAAATAACAAGTTCTATATCAAAACCTCCTAAACTAACAGCTCCTACAATTCCTAAAAAACCTATAAAATTGAAACCACCAATAATTCCTAAAAAACCTATAAAATTGAAACCACCAATATTTCCTAAAAAACCAATTAAACCATTGCCTCCTGTTTCGGAAGTTTCCGTAACTGAAGTTCAAGAATCCTCCCTAGAGTCATCTATTGATGTACCAGAAGGAGCTAGCAAAAAACAAATAGAGAAGTCTTTAATGGACCTTAAAATTAAAAAGGCAAAACTTCAAGAAATGGCTTTGGATTTTGATATGCAAGAACTATCTGGAGAAATTACTGCTGAAGAGCTTAGTGAAAAGAAAATGAAATTGATGATCATAGAGAAAAAAACAGATAAACAAATTCAGGAGATTCAGGAAATATTAGATAATTTAGAATAATGAATAAAGCTGTTATTCAACTGAAAAGCTTAATTCATATTCTAATCAAACATATAAATTAAATAAAATTTTTTAAATACTTACCTGGAACATTTGCATCACCCATTTTTATACCTTTTTTACCTCCATGGTAATCCGAACCTCCTGATCTAGTTAAATTAAATCGTTTAGCAAGTTTCCGATAAAAATCGGGAAAGTATTCTTGTGCCCATTTTGCATTTTCTGTATTATAAAAAGGTCTATTTTTTGAATAAGTATATTCTATTTCTATTCCTTTAATTCCAGCGTTTACACAAAATTCAATAAATTTTGATCTATTAGAGACTTTATATACTCCTGGATGAGCTATAACAGGAACTCCTCCAGCTGCATTAATTAATTCTATTGATTCTTCAAAATTTAACTCAAACTCCCTATTCACGTAAGCGATGCCCCCTAAACTTATCATTTTAAATAAATCATTGTTTGTTTTTCCTTTAATTTTATCTGGATTATTTTTTTTCATAATTTCAACTATATGAGGCCGTCCTACAATGTGATTGCCAGCAATTGATTTAACTTCTTCATACGTTATATTATATCCTTGTTCTTCTCGAAGTCTGTCACATATCTGTTTTTTTTGTTTTAAACGCCCTTCCTTCTGTAGTTTAAGAGTTTTAATTAATTCGGCAGAATTATAATCAATATTTAAACCTATAATATGAATATCTTTTATTTCTCTTTCTGGCTCGTGTCTGATAGATATTTCAATACCTGAAAGAACTATAATATCCTTTTCTTCTCCATATGAGAGAAATTCTTGAACACCATCAATAGTATCATGGTCAGTTAATGCAACTGCACCGATATCAAGTTTTTGAGCCTTATCAATTAACTGTGAAGGTGTATCTAAACCATCTGATTTATTAGAATGCAGATGCAGATCGATCATTAAATTTAGAAAGTTATGGGAAAATAATACATTTTCCCTCTATTCATTTCTTACCAAAAAAGTTTAATAAAACTGTCTCTTTAACCATATCTAGAATGATTATTTCATAGGTGTAAAAAATATGACCATCATCATAATGAAATTTGGCGGAAGTTGTTTAATTGATAAAAAATCGTTTAGTAAAATTTATGAGATTACCAAGATCTATGAAAATGAAAAAAAAATTTACATTGCCTCAGCTTTGAATGGAATTACAGACTTATTATTAAATACTGCGAAAAACATTGCCAAGCAAAAAGAAATAGATAAAAATATGGCAATAATAGAAAAAAGACATATTGATATAATTGAAGAAATCTTTCAAGAAGATTCTCCACATTATATTAAAGCAAAAGATTGGGTTGATGAAAAATTAAGCGAACTAGAAGATGTTTTTGAAGACATCAAAGAATTTGGATTAGAACCCTATTATGCTGATTATATTTCGAGTTTTGGAGAAATCCTATCAACTTATATCTTGAATGAATATCTTCATAGTAAAAATTTAGATTCTGTTTATATTCCTGCAAACAAAATAATTATAACAGATGATAATTTCGGTAACGCTTATCCTTTATATGATTTAACTAACAATCGAGTAAAAAATAAGATTATCCCACTATTAGAGAATGTAAATAAGGAATTCATTTTCTGTATAACGGGATTTATTGGGAGAAATAAAATTGGTTATATAACTACGTTAGGTCGAGGAGGTTCTGACTACACCGCAACCATATTGGCACATTCTTTATATGAAGTAGGAAAAGATAAAGATATTAAAGTCATACTATGGAAAGATGTGGATGGTTTACTCGCAATCAATCCAAATTACGTCCCAAAATCATCTTTAATAAAGAAAATAGATTACGCTGAAGCAAAAGAGATTGCAAATTTTGGTGCAAAAGTATTGCATCCTAAATGTTTGGAGGCTCTAGAAAAGAATAAAATCCCATTAGAAATTCGAAACTTTGACAAACCGGCAGAAAATTTCAACTTTACAATGATATCTGAGGATACAGATAGGAACGAGATAAAAGGAATATCTGCTATGGAAGATGCTACCATAATTACTATTACTTCTGGATCTATGGTTGATGTGCCCGGAATTTTAGCAAAGATATTTAAAATCATGGGCAAAAACAATATAAGTGTGTCTCTAGTGTCACAAAGTGCTTCAGAAATTAGTACTTCATTCGTAGTAAAACAAACAGACGCAGAAAAGGCGGAAAATGCTTTAAGAAAATCGTCTCATTTCACAGAATTTTTTGAAATTAAATCTGAAAACGTTGCAATAATTAATATAACTGGCTCAAAAATTTTAGAAAATAAGACGAAAGCAAAAATTTTCAAAGCATTAGATAAAAAAGATATACATGTGAAAGCCTTATCACAAAGCTCAGAAGAATTAAATTTATCATTGGTTATTGATAAAGAGAATCTCGCTAATGCAATAAATTTAATTCATGAAGATCTTTGGGAAGAATTTATTGATAATAAAATTGAGGGATAAAAATTGGTCTTATTTAAGTTAATTTTTATTGAATATGAATGATTATTAGAAAATTCGATAAAAATAGCTTATTTTTAAAATATATCTAAGAAGATCAACAATTTTAAGAATTTAGAATGAATAATAAGACAATTTTATAAATTACACTTGAGTTCTTGAGTCTATTATTCTGCGTGTAAGTTCGGTGAATGCCTCATCAACATTAATTCCAGTTTTGGCAGATGTCTCGATATATATACTACCCTCATTTTCAGCATACCCTTTAGCTTCAGCTCGATCGATAACTTCCCCCACATCTTCCAATAAATCTAATTTATTACCAATAAATACAAATGGAATATTTTCTCCTGCAAATTGCCTAATTTCCGTTAACCATTTTCTTGTTTCTGTATATGTTTGTTCTCTTGTAAGATCAAAAACTAATAATGCACCAGCAGCACCTTTATAGAAAGTGGAGCGTATAAACTCGAATCTTTGCTGCCCGCCTATATCCCAGATAGAAAGAGTTGCTATTTCACCAGGGCGGAACTCAACATCCTTAGTTAAGATATCTACGCCTACTGTCAGCTTATAATTTGCCGCAAACCTGTTTTTGATGAATCTCTGGACTAGACTCGTTTTTCCAACAGCTGCGGCGCCAGTTAAAAGTACTTTTAATTTAAAACTTGACATAAGGCTTCTCTTCTTTTATGATTGTTTTATTTTTTTTATTTGTATATAAATAAATATCGTAAATGATATTTAAGAATTTATTTAATTTTTAAATACAAATGCTTAATTAACAATTTTTAATAATTGTTATGTTTTAAATATTTTTACAAAAAGAAAGTTGTAAAAATGGTGTAATTTTACCTCTTTGGAATTTTTGAATATTCTTTTAAACTAGGGAAATATTCAAGATTCATATGAGGGAAATACATGGCTTCAGCGTATTCCTTCTGAAATTCTTGTTTTGTTGCAATTTCGATATATTTTATTTTTTTTAATAATATTTCAGCTTTTTTCCTTAGTTCTTTATTCAATAAGCAATTTTGAGCTCCAATTCCTGCAGCATTTCCAATTTGAAAAATAAAATCACTTGGAATATCAGGTATCATTCCAATAAATTTCGCATTTTCTTTATTAATATAGTTTCCAAATGCTCCTGCTAAAAATACTTGCTTAATCTCTGATTTAACATTTAAATACTTTAATATTACATTTATACCCGAATAAAAGGCTGCTTTCGCCATTTGTATTTCTCTAATCTCTTTTTGGGTGATTTTAATATCTTTATTTAAATTATTATCTTCTTTGTTAGCAATAACAAATTCAGTATTATTTTCGCCTTTAATAATTCTCTCGTGGTTTACAAATTCTTTATTAAAGGTTCCGCTTCTAGTAATAATTTTTGATTTTAACATTTCTGCGACGGTGTCTATTAAACCAGATCCGCATATTCCAATTGGTTTTTTATTTTTAATTGTTGTATAAGAGACATTAAAATCTTTTGGATCTATTTTTATGCTATCTATTGCGCCTGCTGCTGCTCTCATTCCATCTCTAATGTGAGCGCCTTCTAATGCAGAACCGGCAGCACAAGAACCAGTAGCTAACATTTTTTTATTTCCCAAGATTATTTCGCCATTTGTTCCGATATCAATTATTAAAGTTAACTCTTTCTCCTTATCTATCTGTGATGAAAGTATTACTCCCATTGTATCCGCTCCAACAAATCCAGCGATAATTGGAAGAGTATATATGTTGCCTTGGCTTGAAATATTCAAGTTTAACTTTTTTGAGTTAATATTTAATCCATGTTGAACTATTGGGATATAAGGACTCAAGCCAATATTAACGGGATTTAATCCCAAGAATATATGATGCATGACAGAGTTTCCTACAATTGTTGCCTCATAAATCTGAGATGGCTCTATTTTTGCGCTCTCACAATTTTTTAAAATAATATCGTTTAAAGCTTCAACGACTAAAGAATTTAATTTTTCTAGACCATCTTCATTATCTTTTATATACGTAATTCGAGTAATAACATCTTCGCCGTATGCAGTTTGAGGATTTAACTTAGAAGCTATGGAATATATCTTTCCGTTATTTAAATTGATTAAATATCCAACAATTGTTGTAGTCCCAATATCAAAGGCAATTCCGAAATTTTCTTTAATAGTATTTCCAGGTTCACAAGCTATAATTCTATTGTTATCCCAAAAAGTTAGAGTAATTTTATGATCGCTATCTCTTAAAATGTTAGGTATTACATTCATTAAATCAAAATTAAAATAAATTGGATTTTTTATTGATCTCTTAATTCTCTCTAAATCTGGAATTGGTTTTTCTAACGAAGGTTTTTCTATTTCAACATATAATTTTTTGATGGCAGGATTAAATTCTACTCCCTTATTAATACCTGATATAAGGATTTTAAAATCTTCAAGTAGTAACTCCTCAGGTAAAAGAATACGAAATTGAGGTGCTACAGACCTTTCTAAATTATTAATGAATTTCTCATTTACAGAAGTTTGGCAGGATAATCTCCACCCTTTTTCAAACTTTTCTCTTGTCAAAAAATTTTTTTCGTTTTCAGTGGATGGACTTAAATATTCAATACCCTTTTGTACTATAATTTTACATTTTCCACAAGTACCCACCCCCCCGCATAAAGTTCTAATTTGAACGTTTATCTTAGCTAATAAATCATAAATGGTTTTCTTTGGAATATAATAGACTCTTCTGGATATAGGTTCAAAATCTATAATAATTGGATTTTTGTCTCCCATCTCTTCTCATTAAAGTTTAGCTAGCTTTTTAATTTATTTTATTAATTTATCTTCAATATCTCCGACTACAACTGCTTCAAAAGAGATATTTTTAAAATTTCTCTAAAATATCTTAATTTTAATTAAAATAATTATAACAATATAAAAACTTTAATTACATACTAGTTGTTACTAAAGTTGAAATAATAACATTATTGTTTTTTAACATTATTACCATTAAAAGTGTTAATTTTTATGCAAAGGAAGCTCTCGAAAGAGGAGTTAGCACAAAAAGCAATTGAATTATTGGATAACGCCGAAAATTTTGAGGAAAAAAAAGAATGGTACAAAGCAATTGAGAATTATCAGAAGGCTGCTGAATTTCTCCAACAAAGTGGTTACTTAACCCATAGGATTCAAGATATCTATACCAGAGCAACCGAAATAAATAACTACTTAAAACAACAAAAAGCATATGAATACTCCCAGGCTCAGATTCAGAAAGCGCAACTTGACCAATTACAAGATCAAGCATTTATTTTATTAGATGAGGCAAAAGCTCATGAAGAATCTGGTAATCTCCATAATGCAATTCAAAATTATTTATCAGCCATAAAACTATTAACTCAATCAGGATGGTCCGAAATCCAATTGGAAAACTTAAAATCGAAAATTGTGCTGCTTGCTGAAATTTATGAAAGCCGAAAGGGAGTTAAAGCAGATATTCAGGCTCAAGTTCAACCTCAAGTAAGTGAAATCACTGCTCAACCAATTTTAGATAAAAAAATTATGGCACTGAAAGTATACGAAGAAAAGAAAAAACAAGAAAAAGAGATGCAAAATAAAGCCTTTGATTTTCTCGAGACGGCAAAAATCTATGAAAAAGATAAAAAATACGATGAGGCAATAACAAATTATCAAAAAGCCATTGAGTTATTAAATTCTTTGGGTTGGACTCAACAAACACAAGATATTCAACTAATTGTTGATAAACTTAGGATAGAACAGGAAAGTTATGTAACTATTCAAGTTCAACAAGACCAAGCTACGATGTCTATAGGTGAAAAACTCTTAGCAGAACAACCATTCCCTCAATCTGAAATAGATATTAAAAAGCAGAAACTTATTGAATTTGAACAAAAAAAGAAAAAAGAAGAAGAACTCCAAAATAAAGCCTTTAAATTAATTGATACAGCAAAAAGGTTGGAAAGAGAAAAAAGATATGATAAAGCTTTACAATATTTTGAAGAGTCAATAAATCTTCTTAATTCTATAGGATGGGACGATTATACTCAACCGATTATTAAATCCGTGAATCATATTAAGGAAAGAAAAGAAAGAGAAATACATGCTGAAGAAATTAGGAAAAGAAGAGAGGTAGAATTAACTAAACTCCAAAAAATGATCCAAACAAAACAAAAGGAAGAATTTGTAGAATCTACCCAGGAATCAGAATTAAGGAGAAGAGAATTTGAGCAGAAGCGTCATGATGAATTCCAAAAAGAAGAAGAATTTTATGCAATTTTAAATGAGGCTGATAAATTGGTCCAACAATCTAATTACGATAATGCTATAAATGAATATAAAAAAGCATTGGATAAACTCAGTAATATGGGATCTGGATGGGAATCTTATATTCCAACACTTCAAGAAACAATATCAAGTATAGACCAGAGAAAAAAAGCTATTGTAGAACTCCAGCACGAACAAGAAGGTTTAGAAGAGGAAAAAAGGTTAAAAGTGATAATCGAAGAACGAAAACAACAACAAAGGGCGGAAAAAATTGCTCAACAAATGGCCGAGGAGGAGAGAAATAAATTAATTCAAGCACAAATGAGTGCTAGAGAGGTAGCTTATTCATTACTAGAAGAAGCAGGAAATTATCTTAAAGGAAAAGAACCAAATTTTGATAGTGTAATTTCGTTGCACATCCAAGCAAGAAATATTTTGGAGGAAAATATTGGATGGGAACCCGAAATTAATAATATAAATAGACTTATTCAAGATCTCCAGCATGAAAAAGCAATGTTCCTTGAAAAAAGAAAATTGGAAGAGCAAGCAAAATTTGAAAGAGAACAAGAATATATTGCATTCCAACAAGAACTTAAGAGGAGATCAGAAGAATATGAAAAGGAAGAAAAAAGAAGAAGAACTGAACTTGAAGAATTTGAAGAGAGAAGGCAATTTGCTGAAGAATTAAAACAACAAGCTTTAGGATTGATAGATGAAGGGAAAAAATCTGCTAAGTTCGGTAAGTTTGATAAAGCATATGAAATTTTCAACAAAGCTATAAGCCAATTTATAGAAATGGGTTGGAAAAACCATATTCATTATATTGAAACAGAAATTAATAATACTAAGCTCTTAGAGGAAAGAACTAAGAAAGAAGAACTTGAATTACGGAGAATTCATGAAGAGTTAGAAAATCAAGTAAGCTTGGAAAAATTGAGAAGGCAAGAAGAAGACCGAAGAATTAGAAGTATAATTGGAGAGATTGGTGATTTAGCTGATGATGTTAAAGAATTAATTGAAACTAGAAGAGAAAAGATAACATTAGAAGGAAAAGAAAAGGAACAATTAATAAAAAGAGAGGCAAAAGAATTTAGCAGGAGTATGGCAAAAATGATAAAAATAAAACAAGAACTACAAACAGAATTGGAAAATGCAAAAAAAAAAGAAGCAAAAAAACTAGAAGAAATACAAAAAGCAGAGGATAGAAAAGATCTTGATGAAATTGCCAGAATGATTAAAGATGCTGCTAAAAAAGAGAAGTGAATGCATTTCATTAGTCTGAATTTTTTAAATCAATAATATTATGAGATATTAATAAAAAATCAAAATATTCTAAAAATGATGAAAAAAGAAGAGATTTTTAAAAGTCGAATGTTTGCCCGTCAAACTTTAATTGAGGGGTGGGACCAAGAGATATTAAATAAAGGTTGCTTAATGATCGTAGGTGTTGGAGCGCTTGGTTGCGAAATTGCAAAAGACTTTGCATTAATGGGGATCAAGAAGCTTATTTTGGTTGATTTAGACACGATCGAAACTTCAAATTTATCTCGACAGATGTTATTTAGACCCGGAGATGAAGGTCGACCGAAGGCAGAAGTTGCTGCTGAAAGATTAAAGGAAATGAATCCTTTTTTACAAGTTGATTATTATTTTGAAAAACTTCAAAAATTGCCTATGTCTGTTTATGAAGAAGCTGATGTTGTTGTTATGGCCTTAGATAATTTTAACGCAAGGCTTGATTTGAACAAGATCAGCTTGAGATTAAAAAAACCCGTAGTTGAAGGAGGTACAGTTGGCTTTGAAGGTCATGTCCAAATAATAATTCCTGAAGGTTCGGAGTTACAATACAAAAACAGAGAAGTTGAAATTGAGAAATTAGTTGAGTCAGAACTATGGTCTATGACAGAAGATAAATATCCCGAATATCTTGTAGCTGAGAGACAAATAGAAGAATTAGAAGAAGAAATAGAAAAAATAAGACTAGAACAAATAGAGCCTATCAAAGCTAAAATAAGAGAAAAAATTGAGGCTGAGTTTGATGAGAAATATGGACCCGATATATTGAACCTAACACCTTGCTATAGATGTTTAGTTCCAGTGCCTCCAGCAGACGACAAGTTAGTGGCAGCATGTACGTTAAAGGGTTTGCCAAGAAATCGAAATCATTGTGTTATCAAAGCAGAAGTGGAATTTGAAAAAAAATACAATCATAAGCCCGACTTAAATAACGACGACGATGTGCTAAAATTAAAAGAAATCGCTCAAGATGAATTGGAAAAACTGAGAGAGAGAGTATTTAATGAGAATGTGTCTGCTGAAAAAATGGCAACTTTGACTCCAGAAGAAATTCAAGAATGGAAAAATAATATTAAAGAAACGTTTGGAACTAATTATAAATTCGAAGAAATGGAAAACATATTAGGAAATAAAATTGCTGCAATCCAAACGGTTAGTTCCATAATTTCTAGTATAGAATCCCAAGAAGCGTTAAAACTCTTATTCCGAGCGAAGGGAAGAAATATTGGTCCTCCAATGGATCCTCCTTATATTAATTATAATGGAGTTTATGGTCAATTTGATCCCTTAGACATTATAAAGCGTGAAGATTGCCTTGCGTGTGGTAAAATTGAGGGAGAAGAAAACCTCCAAATTGTAGTACCTTTTGATGCTGATATAGGCTATATCTTCGAAGCTATGGAAATTAGTGGACATAAGTTAGAGACAGAATTATGGATGATTACCAATCCTATGAGTAAAGAAATTTATTGGAACCCTTACATCCCTTCAATGAAAGATCCAAAAGTTAAATTAACTTCTCTTAAAATTAAAAGTAATGACGTTATTTCCATGACACCTTTAGGAAAAGCAAAAGAAGAATCAGAAATTAAGAAATATAACGTTATAATAACTTTTATGTAATAATTTTTTGTATCTTTCTTCAATAACTACAGATTTTGTCTTTTTTTGTTTACTAGATTAATTAAATCATCTATAAAATATGCTTTAATCCCAGCATTGTTTCCAGTCATAATATCTTTTTCTTGATCTCCAAAATATATCATTTCTTCGCTATTTAAGTTGAAATGTTCTTTTATTAGTAAGAGCCCTTCTGGATGTGGTTTCCATTTTCTAACGTCTTCCCTTCCTATTATAAAATCTATCTTTTCAAATATACCTGCTAATTTTAATGATTCTATTATAGCCTTTCTAGTATTTAAAGATAAGACAGCTAATTTAATTTCTTTTGGCACTTCAAATTTACTTAAATTATTGATAAAAAATATAGATTCTTCAATATACTTGTTTTTTTTAATACTCTTTATCTCATAATCTTCCAATATTTTGAAAAAACGCTCAAGTTCACCTTCATCGCCTTTTTCTACAACTTGATCAAGGCACGCAGAAATATGTACAAATTCACAGTCTTCACCATAAAAGTCATTATATCTTTTTGTTAAGAGTCTTTTTAAATGCCCCCAATCAACTGCTAATTTTGAGATCGTGCCATCTAAGTCAAATATAATTACTTTTTTATACTTAAAAGAAATCATTTGCACTTAAAAAAAAGATTAAATTAAAAAATAATTCTTATTTAAAAGAAATTTAAAAGTAAATAATAGCTTAATCCATTGCGTATTTTTGTGTCCACTTTTTTGCTTTAGCTTCAAATTTCTTTTGATTTCTAAAATACTCTTCGCCAGCCTCGTGGTTTAATGGATCTGCCGGGTTAAAGAAAGGCGGCTCGTAATGCATCATCCCCTTAAGAGCTTCAATTATATTAACTAATGTTTTACTTGGTGTCCATCCAGAAGCTCCTGTTGACGCATCAACCTTTCCTACGAGATCTGGATTAATTAAGTCTAGGCAGATATTCAATTTACCGGGTGGAATACTGGAATCAATATTAGGATGCCACATAAGAGTCACCGCATACGCATAAGGCGGAGCAAACGGGTAATTGTCAGGGAACTTAATCTCAAAAATGAATTTTCCTCCATCATATGGAGTTCCCCTTTTACCTATAACTGTTAATCGTAAGTGGTCAATACTTCGCCCCCAAGGTTCAAGGATAACATGATCATCATTTTTATATGTTTCAATTGCGTCTGTATAATCGTTTTCTTCTCGCAATTCTCAATCATCTCTTAAATAAAAATTTTTCTTACAAATTTAATAAATTAATTTATTAAAAAGTTTTTCAATTAAAAAGATTAAAATTCTTGCTTATTAATAAGTTTTTATAATGGTTAAATTATTAAAAAAAGAATAAACACTATACTTTAATAACTCTTGTTTGAAATCGTAAAAAATATATAAATTAAATAATTTGATAATTATAAAACCCCCTCCTAGCTCAGACTGGTTAGAGCACATCGGTAATAATATATTTTATCGAGCTTATCCGGCTGTAGATTAAATCGCGCATCGAGGTTTAAAGCCATTGACAATGCGTCAGCCGTTACAGTAACCGGGATGTCGCCGGTTCAAATCCGGCGGAGGGGACCATCTAATTTTCTTTTCGTATTTAAATTAGTTTCTCAGCTAAATACAATTAACTTAAAAAAATTATTATTTTAATTGTTCATTATTCTTAACTATAAAAATATTTGAGTTAAAAGAAGAAAAGAATTAAATGAAAAAAAAGAACACAGCGGTAGTTGGTGCTGGTTGGTTTGGACGGGCACATATAAGAATCTTTGATGAACTTTCAAATTTAGTAGGTATTTGCGATGTTGATAACACAAAATTAGATCAAGTAATTAAGCAATACGATAATATAAATCTCTATACAAACGTAGATGAATTGATTAAAAACGAAGAAATTGATGCTGTTAGCATAGTAACACCGCCTAAATTTATCCCTAGTATTTCAAAAAAATTTGCGATTGCTGGAATTGATATTTTAATGGAAAAACCAATGGCATTAAAGCTAAAAGATTTAACACTTTTTTTGGAGTTTGAAAGTAGTATCCGTATATTGCCCGGTTTTATAGAACTTTACAATCCAGTTTTTGAAAAATTAATGACAAATTTACCTGAACTTGGAGATATCCTTTCAATTACATCAAGGCGCATTGGTTTATATCCTAGAAGAGATTGGCAAATTGGAGTTATATTAGATTTGTCTATACACGATATTTATTTACAAGAACGGATTTTAGGTAAAGAGAACTATATAAATGCCTTAGGAGTAAAAAAATGTTACAAAGATGATGTTCACGCTGATGCTGCGTTCATAGTATTAGATTTCGGAAATGCCATAGGTCATATTGAATCTAATTGGCTAACCCCTTCAAAATTTAGAAAAATGTATGTTAATGGAGAAAAAGGAGGAATAATAGTAGATTTTATATCTCAAAAAATTGATATAAATACGGGAATAGATCTACAAGGAGATTGGCCAATACATAAAGAAATATCGTATACTCCTTTAAGAGCCGATGAACCTCTTAGGAGAGAAATTATAAATTTTCTCTATGATAAAAAGCCGCTTGTAACATTAGACGATGGGATAAGAGCTTTAGAAATTGCTTTAAAAATAGTTAATAGCTAATGATTTAAGGTGGGAAAAAGATATGAGTCAAAACCATAAAGAAGATGATCAACACGAATTAGATAAAATTCGAATGAAAAAAATACGATCGCTTATGGAAGCACAAAAAAAGATACAAGCTTCTCAAGAAAGAATATCTAATCTTTGGGAAAAAGTTGATTATATCTTAAAAGTTGTATTAATGCCTGATGCCTATAATCATTTGATTAATATAAAAGCGAATGAACCCCAAATTTACCAAAAGGTTATCAACGAGTTGGTCAGTCATGAAGTATTAGAGAATATAGATTATTTATTAGCCATTATTTCAAAACAAGGAGGAGTTCCAAGAAGAATTCCTTTAGATGTAATAGTTTATTTAGAAAGACTGGCAAAAGGTATAAGAAGTAAAATTCAAGTTAAGCGAAAAGATGAGCTAATGGATTTAGGCTCATATTTAAGCAGATAAAAATTACTTTTTTCAGCTTTAGAAACCATAATATTCTTAAATAAAGAATTCTAATTTTTATTTTTATTTTGTGTGTTTAATCTGAGAATTACATCAAAAAAATGGTTAGAAATTAATTTATTGAGTTTTAATAAAAATTCGAGGAAATAGTGTTAATTAATGTCTTCAAATCAAGTGAAAAAGAAGGATTTCATTAGTACGCAAGATTGGGATAAGGAAGAACTAAATAAACTATTAGAATTAACTATAGATGTAAAACTGAATCCATATAAATATAGTAATGCATTGGCTGGAAAATCTATATGTATGTTTTTTTATAATCCTTCGACGAGAACTAGAAATTCTACACAAGTAGCAGCCTATCAGTTAGGAATGCAACCAACATTCAATAGCATTAAAGATTCATGGATTGGTTATAAATCAGAGTCAGTAAAAGATACTGCAATAGTACTAGCACGATATTATAACGCAATAGGCATTAGATTATTTCCTAATTCTGTAAATTGGATATACAAAGAAGGAAATCGAATATTACGTAAGTTTGCTAAATGGGCTCCTGTTCCTATTATTAATTTTGAAGATGACCAATTTCATCCACTTCAAGCTCTAACAGATATTTTTACAATTCAAGAAAAAAAAAAAGACCCAAAAGGTAAGAAAGTAGTTATATCATGGGCTTATCACCCAAAACCTTTACCTTTAAGTGTTCCTAATTCAACTCTTTTAATAACCACAAGATACGGAATGGATGTGACTTTAGCACACCCAAAAAATTTCGAACTTGACGATGAGATTATAAATATAGCTAGATTAAATGCAAAAAAATCGGGTGGAACAATTTCTATTTCAAACGATATTAAGGAATCTTTTAGTGATGCCGATGTAGTTTACGTAAAAAGCTGGGGTTCCAGAAAATATTACGGAAATGCGAAGGATGAAAAACCGTTAAGATTACCATATCGTGATGAATGGCGCATTAAGAAAAAGTATCTTAATTTTACCAAATCAGATTCGATTTTTATGCATTGTCTACCCATCAGACGTAATATAGTTGCAGATGATGCCGTAATTGATGGGGAGCATTCAGTTGTTTATGATCAAGCTGAAAATCGGTTATATACAATTAAAGCGCTTCTTTATTATTTACTTAAAAATATTGAGTAAATTAAATATATATTTTAAAAGAGAAGATTATAATTATTTATTGCTCTCGCGCAGAAATTACTGCTACAACTTCATATTCCCCATTTTTGAGTTTTTTTGCGTCAATATTAGCAAATTGAAACGCAAAAGGCCTTTCGAAGATTTGCTCAACCATAGGGGAAAGAGAACTTACAGCAAAAATAAGGATACGCTTAAAAATGCCTTGCATATTATCCTGAATATTTAATTTTTTTATAACTTCTTCAACAACAGCGATTTCCTTTTGATTATAGCGATATTTATAGACACATTTAAAATCAACAGTGGTTGGTGCTTCGGGATCTTCAAGTGACAACCCCCCTTTTCTAAAAGGAAAGATTTTAGTTAAATAAAAATAAAATATTTCTTCGTAATGATCTTTTAAAAGATTAGCAATCATAGAACGATGTTGATAATCCGGCCAATATCCTTTCATGGTTTCAAAAAGGCGCGGATAATTTTTATATTTGTTTTCAGCATCTTTTTTTAAATAGTTAAGTAATGCGTTTTTGAGGGGTTTAAATTCACTCTCTTTTCCAACACGCATTAAAAATTTCTTAAATCGAATACTCATTCTTTAAGGATAAAAGTTATTTATATTATAGAAGTCTTTATTTTTTCGGTATAATATTTAATATTATCCTTAATATTTAATCCTACTTTTAGTTTATTTCTGCTTTCTATTGGAATTCATCTTAAAATCTCTGTTTAAAAAATAATAATTTAGTTAAAATAGAACTTAATTTTATTTTTATTATAATGGATAGCATAAAGGTAGGTCTTATTTTTTCAGAGAAATATCAAAAATATAATTTTGGACCAATGCATCCTCTAAGACCTCTGAGGCTAACGTTAACTTATAGCTTAATGGAAAAATTAGGGCTATTAGATCACCCAAGATTAAAAATTATTGCACCCCGCATTTGCACCAAAGAAGAATTAGAAAAAGTTCATTCACCTAACTATATTGAAGCAGTAAAAAAATTAAGTAATAATCCAGCTGATAAATCCGTTAAACCAATCGCTTATGGCTTAGGACCTGGAGATAATCCGATTTTTAAAGGTATGTATGAAGCATCGTCTTTAGTCTGTGGAGGTACTTTAATTGCTGCTAATAAAGTTTGGACTGACGTCGATTTCAATGTTGCATTTAATCCCGCGGGCGGGCTTCATCATGCCATGAAAAGTAAAGCGTCAGGTTTTTGTATCTTTAACGATATTGCGGTTGCTATTAAACACTTGAAGAAATTACAAAATGATATAAAAATTGCTTATGTCGATATTGACGCTCATCACGGAGATGGCGTTCAATGGCTTTTTTATGATGATCCAAACGTATTAACTATTTCTTTTCACGAAAGCGGAGAATTTTTATTTCCGGGAACGGGTGATCTTAATGAACGCGGTGAAGGAGAAGGTAAAGGATATGCTATTAATTTTCCATTATTACCAGGGACTAATAATAAAATGTTTTTAAGATTATTTAGTTATTGCGTCCCGAGAATATTAAATGCATATAAACCAGATATATTAATTTCTCAGCTTGGAGTAGATACTCATTACAACGATCCGCTTACTCAAATGGGTCTTTCAATACAAGGTTACAAAGATTTAGCAAAAAAAATTGAGTTATATGCTGAAAAATATTGTAATAAAAAATGGCTTGCCGTAGGTGGGGGGGGATATTTAATGACAGTTGTACCGAGAGCATGGACTTTATTTTTAGCTAAAATGTTGGATGTTGAATTAGATAATGAGTTGCCTCGAAGTTGGATAGAAGAGGTAAAGAAAAAAGCACCATATGAAAATAAACCATATTCATTATGGGATCGCGGAGATAAAATCGAAGTTGATTTACTCGCACACCCAGAACTCGCTAAAAAAATGATGGATTATATAAAATCGCTTATAAAAATATGCGATGAGAAATATCTCCCCGAATTAAAGAATTCAAAGATTTGATCATTTTTGATATTCAAAGATTATCATTAGATTAAACTACAAAAATGTAAAAGCTTTTAGTTAAAAAAATAATCATGAAGTAGATTCATTCTATCGTTGTTTTTTTAAAAAATTAAAAAAGAAAAAGTATTAAAATCGGAAACCATGATCGCTTAAAAGTAGAAAAAAGAGGAGACATATTTATCTAATAACAGGGTTAAGGGTTGAGGTATTGCCTTTCATCGGCTTTAGGTATAAGAATATATTTTTTTTCATGGACTTTCCGATTTTATTAAGTTTATATTAAATAATATCATATTTAAATGTTCTTTTTTCCTATGAAAAAAAGGAAATTATAAAATTGAAGTTATAAACGTAAAAACTTCAAAATATTCTATTTTAATATATATTTACATTTATCTATTTATCAATAATCACCAATATGTCTTAAATTGACTACATATTCGTATAACCGATGATTTCATTTTTTTCCTAAAAAAAGTGAAAAAAAAGATCTTAATTTATTCTATTAAATTTGTATTGGAAATTTTTCTGAAATTAAGAAATTACTCAAATTTTAAAAATAATATATTTTTGATCAACTAACTAAAATTTCGTTTAAAACTATTAAGAATTTTTTAAAGATAATGGTTTAATATAAAATATATTGATATATTTGGGAGATTTAAATTATTGTGAGCTTACAAAGAATGAATCGAATTCGTTCTCACGAAAAATTCGGTGAGATCGATGGAATTTTAATCACAAAACCTCAGAACGTTATTTATATTCTTGGATTTAAAGTTGAAAGTGAAGTAGTGATTTTTATTCCAAGAGTGGATCTAAAATATAACGATGGGAATATTTGGGTCTTTCTAAATGCGTTAGAATACGATCAGGCAAAAAAAATCATTGAAAAAGATAAAATTCTTTCTAAAATTACAGAGATTAAGCAAATTCCTCAGGGAAAGCCAAACTTCATATATAAAGCTATTAACAATTTAGAACTTAATTCTGTAGGATTTGAAGACGATTATATTTCATTTAAGAGATATAAAGAGTGGAGAGAAAAATTTAAAGTGTCTCAATTTATAGGGATTTCAGAAATAATTAATCGAGCGAGGATAATAAAAACTAAAGAAGAAATAGAAAGGATGAAAAAAGCTGCAAAATTAAGTGATATCGGATTTAAGACTATTCTCAATAAAATAGAAGAAGGCAAGACAGAATACGATCTTGCTGCAGAGGCGGAATATGTTATGCGAAAGTTAGGATCAGAAGGTACTTCTTTTGACACCATTGTAGCCTCAGAAGAAAATTCAGCACTTCCTCATGCTAAAACTTCTGATAAGAAAATTCAAGATGGCGATATAATTATTGTCGATATTGGGGCACGTCATAATGGATATTGTTCTGATTTGACAAGAACTTTTATTTTTGGCAAAGTAAGTAAAGAAAAAGCCGAATTAATAAATCTAGTTAATAATGCACAACAATATGCGTTAGATAATATAAAAGCTGGCAAAATTTGTCAAGATATGGATAAACTCGTTAGAGATTATTTTATTGATAAAAAAAAAGAATGGGGAGCAAGATTTCTTCATAGTCTTGGACATGGAGTTGGTATCGATATACATGAAAATCCGTATTTATCACCAATTTCTCAAGATGTTTTAGAGGAAAATATGGTTGTGACAATTGAGCCTGGATTGTACATACACGGCTTAGGAGGCGCACGTACAGAAGATCAAATTTTAATTACAAGTGATTCGTTTATATCTTTTAGTCATTCAAATAAAATTTTTTATTAGTAAGTATTATCGAAAGAATAAAAATATTTAATATTTAATTTATTTATTAATAATTCAATTGTCGAAAAATTCTTGTGATTTAAAATGGCCAAAGAAGTTAAAAATATTAATTTATCAACTGGACTGGAATTAGAATTCGATGAACAAGCACCGCGAACTCTTTTTGAGGTAATAATTAGCGAAATTTTAATTCCGAAATATAAAGAGAATAAAGATTGGAATTTAACTTTAAATATTGTAATAGAAGAGATGAATCGACTAATTGTCGAATATGATTTAGAACCAAAATTAAAATTAGGGTTATTAAATCAAATTGAGAAGCATTTAGATAAAGATATCGAAGAATTAACTGGTGTTGCGAAAATTGAAATATTATTTATAAATATGGAAGATTATATCGAAGATATTGAAAAATTAATTATTGCTGGACTCAAGAAAGCAGAACTCCGCCATCAAATGGCTAGACTTGTTCAACCTCTCACTCTATTTGAACTTGGGGAGCTTTTTATCTTCTTAGGTAAAAGGGCGTTTATAAGGTAAATTATTCTTTCATAAGTTTAGAGATAATTAAAGTTTCTCGACTTTTACTTCTTTACCAGTTTTTGAGGATTTGTAGATTGCAGAGATTAATCTTAAGACTCTTGAGCTTTCTTCTACTGTGTTAAAGAATGGTGTGTCGTATAAAACCCAATTGAGATATGATCCGAGACATTCGCTAAAATGAGATTTGCCGGCAACATTTTCTTTTATTTTAAAATCTTCTACTCCATACCAATTTAAAGAAGAAAATGGCCATGGGCCTTTGTAAGAACAGCTTCCAATTTCTCCAAAAATATCTAATTCTACGCAATCATTAATCCTTTTTTTCCTCGGTTTTATTATCATAGAATCGTTTATTTGCCCGTAAACTCCATTTTCAAATTTGATAATACCAAATCCAATATCTTCAACTTCAATATTAAATTTCAAATTATCAATTTTACCCATAACAGATATGGGTTCGCCCAGAGCCCATATCATAATATCAAGAATATGTGAGCCATGGCCTAATAAAGTTCCACCCCCTGCATTTCCTAATTTGGTTCTCCAAATACCTTTGTTAAAATAATCTATTTCTCGACTGAAAAAAACGTTACAATTCGCATAATATACCTTTCCTATATGCCCTTCTTTAACTCCATACGTCAAATTATAACAATTATAATCATATCTATATTGATAATTAAAGCCAATCTTTAAGCTGGGATATTTTTTATCCAATTCAAAAATTTCACGAGCATTTTCAATCGTGGTTGAAACGGGCTTTTCGCAAAAAACATGTTTTCCCTCTTCTAATGCTTGTTTGATCATAGGTTTATGAAGATTATGAGGAGTCGCAATATAAACTGCATCGATATTTTCATTTTTATACATTTTTGAAGGATCCTCATATGAATGCTCCTTACCAGCTATTTTATTAGCTCGTTCTAAAATTGGATCAACAGCAGCAACAATTTTTAGATTTTCGAGATTTTTTGTAACTGGCTTAATGTACTCGGTAACCCAGCCACATCCAATAATTCCAATCATTAAAAATTCTTTTTTATTCGTAATAATATTCACCTTATATTTAATCCTTTAATACCCATCTTACTGCTCTTTTAATAATTGTTTGAAAAATTACATCTTTAAGAGATATAGTTCTATGACCTAAAGCACAGTAAAAAACTCTCCCCTTTCCATAAGTTTTTGTCCACATTATAGGTTCAGGCTTTCGATTTTTATTATCATGATAATTAGCCTCAGCCAATATATGGATATTCGTACTTGTTGAAAAATCGTGTCGGTATGGCTCATCCTTAAAGGTGAAGTTTTCTATACCCCGTGTAATTTTATGGGTTTTATCAATTATATTCACATCAAAATTCGTAACACTTTTATGGCTAATAAAGCGTCCTCCAAGCATCTCAAAATATCTTGTATGAGTTTTAAATGAAGCAGATGCACCATGCAATCCAATAAAACCTTTTCCACCAGCTACAAATTCGAGGACGTTTTTTTCTTGTTCTTCAGTAAATTTGCCCTCTTGGCTAAAAAAAATTGTTGTATCATATTCAAAAAAATTTTCAGTTCCAAATATTTCTACACTATTGAAACAATCTATAATATAATCGCTTAATATATTTTCGAAATAATTACACGTTTTTTCTAAATGAAAGTATCTTCCACCTTGATATAGTAGAATCTTTCTCTTAGCCGTTGTCATCATAGGATAAAATGCAAAGTACTTTATTTACTTATATGATTTAATTAAATAATGAATACAATTTCCAAACCTTCCCATGCTAGATTTGAGCCATTTTCGTATAAAACACTTACAGAATTAAAAAATAAAATAACTAAATTAAATTTAACAATTCCAATTAGTGCAGATGTAGAATATTTACAACAAAGAGTTAAATTAAAAAATATATTTATTCCAAATCGATTATCGATACAACCTATGGAAGGTTTCGACGCAAATTTAGATGGAAAACCAAGTAAATTAACATGTAGACGATATGAACGATATGCAAAAGGAGGAGCGGGATTAATTTGGTTTGAGGCGACTGCAATTTCCGAAAATTGTCGCTCAAATCAACATCAATTAATTTTAACTGAGAATACTTATAGCAAATTTAAAGAACTTATATCTTTTGTTAGAGAAATTTCTAATAATACATTAAAGAAGTTGGGTTTTAAAAATAATTGTATACTTATTTTGCAATTAAATCATTCAGGAAGATATTGCAGAAGAGAAGGCAAAAGATATCCAATACGAGCATATCATAATTCTGAGCTGGATGAAGCTATTGGGGTTTCGAAGAACGATGGGATCGTTATTTCTGATAGAGATTTAGAAGAAATTGAAGATAATTGGGTTAATAAAACAATTTTGGCAAGAGAAATAGGTTTTGATGGTGTTGATATAAAATCAAGTCATGGTTATTTAATTAGCGAATTATTAAGTTCTAGAACACGAAATAACTCTAAATATGGGGGGAAATCTTTAGAAAAGAGAGCAAAATTATTTCTAAATATTGTTAAAAAATCAATTAAAAAACTGAAAAATAATTCTGAATTTTTTATTACAACTCGAATGAGCGTATATGACGGCATTCCTTACCCTAATGGATTTGGTGTTAAATCAAAAGAAAATGAAGTTTTTCCAGCAACGATCGATCTTTCAGAGCCTATAGAATTAATTAAAAAATTATACCATATTGGTTTACGATTAATAAATATTTCTGCTGGTAATCCACATTATAAACCACAAATTACAAGGCCTTATGATACACCTGTTAAAGGAGGAAGTTTACCTAATGAACATCCTCTTTATAGCGTGAATAGAATTCTTAATTTGGCATCAAGTATTAAAGAGCACATACCAAAAGATTTAGTGGTTATAGGATCTGGATATTCTTATTTGCGACAATTTGCAACTTATGTCGCTACGGGATTGATTCACGAAAAAAAAGTAGATATCTGTGGTTTTGGAAGAATGGCATTCGCTAATCCTGAGTTCCCGAAACAAATTTTTCAAGATGGAATTATTGATAAAAATAAAACTTGTATATCTTGTTCAAAATGTTCACAATTAATGAGAGATGGACAAAACACAGGATGTGCTATTAGAGATCCTTTATATAAAAATAAATTTATCAGAATTGAATAATATTTTTAATTTTTTATTATTCCTGAGGATTTTAATGCATCCTTTATAACTTTTTTTTCATTTTCAGACATTTCCATTAAAGGAGGTCTCACAAAATCATTAGGAATGATACCTTGAAGCATTAATGAATATTTAGTTCTAGCACGGTAATTTCTAATGGGTGGCATAAAGGTTATATCAACTATGGGTTGAAAAAAATTTGACAGCTTAATTGCTTGCTCAAATTGTTTAGATTTAATATATTTAAAACAATCAACTTGCCACTTAGTTAACTGAGAGCACGCCCCTAATAACCCACCATCAGCACCTAGTAAAAAGGATTCTAATATAAAATTATCATTTCCAGTTAAAAATGAGATTTTCTTATCTTGATTTTTTAAGAAGTCATAAACTGATTTATAAATCGAAATATCGAAACTCGCTTCTTTTATAGCTTTTACTTGAGGTATTGATAGTAGCATTTTTAGAGTTTTATTTGTATAGATACATCCTCCAAGGGCATCTTGTAAATTAAATATAATAATGTCTGTATTTGTTTCTGAAGCAATTTCTTGGTGATATTTATAAATTAAATTTGAATCTTGAGGTTCACCTCTAAATACTGCATTTGGAAAAATTAAATACGCGTCTGCACCACAAGAAATCGCGTTTTTGGCTTCTCTAATAGCGCTTTCGGTTGACCCACCTATTATTCCCGCGATTAATTTTAAGCCTCCAGATATTTCTTTAGCAGCCTTTAATAGCAACATTCTCTCTTCAGAGGTTAAAGAAGGACCCTCACCAGTATCAACATTTATAGCAAAACCATTAACACCTTGATCTATTAACCAGCTTAAATAATTTTTAAAACTCTCCAAATCTATAGAAAAATCTTCTTTCATTGGAGTAATAGTCGCTGGAAATATACCTTGAAAATCAGTCATAATGTTATTAATAAATATTAATAAGGTAAAGTTTAGAATATTATTATCCTTTTTAAAATCACATATTTAATATTTTTTTCATGCTTTCAATAATGCTATTAATTTCAGCTTCAAATGCTTGATATTGATCGAAAAAGATATTATTAACCCTAAGTAACTGCGAAATTGCTAAAATTTCTGAGCGCATGGCTTTACTCATCGCAATTTTCTTTGCGGGGCGATTTAATCTAAGAATACAGATTTTACCTTTTCTTTCAAGTTTAATTAAATTAAAATCTTTCATTTCCATTTTTATCAACTCTTTAAACTGATTTTAATTAATAAATAAGTTAAAAATATTATTTTTCAGAGTTTTGCTTCATTCGCAGAATCATAAAGATAACTAAAATAAAATAATGAAGCTGGACCAAAAGCAATATGGTCAGTGACAATTCCAAAATAAGACAATCTTTCGAAAAATCTTTGAGAAAGAACTATGAAGGCATCTTCACCTTCATCGATAATAATGGAACTACCAAAAACTTGATCTCGAGATTTAATTTCGCAGAGTTCCTTATATTTTTTTAATAATGTCTTGAATTTACCATCTTCCAGAGCTTTATCCTCGACTAATAATTTAAGATCTATAACTCCTCTCGCTCTAGCTTTCTTAATATCATCGTAAAAAGCTTCTAAAAAATCAGAATCCGTAGAAACTAAATAAATCGAATTTTTTGCCATTTCAATCAATGAAAGAGCTCTATTTAAACAAACATCCCTGCCTCTATGGATATACAAGGCAATTTTTATAGGTGTATCGTGTGATTGATATATAGGGGTTAATGTATGAATAATCTTATTTGAATGATCGTCAAAATTGTCGTTGTATTGCTTCTTTGCGATAATTAATGCCTCGTCGGGGGATTTGGCAAAGTAACGTGAGGGTCTTGACTCTTCCTCTTTTATTATCCACATTTTATCCTTTTCGAGTTGAGTTAATATATTGTATATACGCGAATACGGAACCCCTGAAGCTTCTGAAAGTTCCCGCGCATCCATTGGTCCCATTGAAATTAACGTAAGGTAAATTGAGATTTCATAATCGGTAAGCCCAATTGCTCGGAGTGATTCCTTTACATTCTCCGGAATTTCCTTACTCATCTTCTTTTAGCCTCAAATGATAAAATAATAGGATTTGTTAAATATATATTATAATTATTTCATTCCTAAATAACTTTTATTGATTGATTATTCATCAGATATTATCATTAAAAGAGTTAAATTTGAGGCGGAAAATATTTTTTAATAAATTTTTTTCGAAAAAGTTCTGGATCTTCACCATTTCTTAAAATAAAATCTTCACATTTTTTATAAAGTCCAAGCATATCATCATATAACTTTTTTATCTCTTTTTGTGGCTCTATAATATCGCTATCTTGACGAAATTTAATTAATATTTCTTCCCAACTCTTCTTAATGTTAATGAAATCGTAATAAGATTTTGCAGTTCTAAAAACAGCTCCTAAAGCAGCCGAGTCTGTTATTTCAAATCGTCGAATAGGTGTATTAAAAATGTTAGCGGCAACCTGTAAAATATCTTTATTTGCTGATGCGCCTCCAGTTGCATAAATTTCTTTTGGTTTTTCTCCAATCCACTCGGAGTGTAGCCTCATCGAGAGGAATTGGGATTCTATTATTGCTCTTACATTTCCTTCCAAGTCATTTTCATCAAAACCAAACCTGTATACTTTAGAATCTAATACTAATGGCACTATTTCAGGAAAAAAATAGGGAAGCATTATTTTTCCAAAATTACCCGAGGGAGTTTTAATTAAAATCTCAGAAAATCGAGTCCAATCTAAATTAAATTTATCTTTAATCCTTTCCCTTGCTAAAGATCCATTTTTAAAACAAATTAAGCTCATATAATCTCCGGTTGGAGAACCAAAAACATGACCCTCACCATTCAAATCTAAATATAAATCCTTTAAATACCCAAAATAAGTATCGCTGGTACCCAAACTTATAGCAACTTTACCTTTATTAATTAAGCCAACACCAATTAAACTATTTGGATTGTCCCCAGACCAGGCAACTAAAAGAGTATTAGGATTAAAACCGTATCTTCTTACAAAATAAGGAGATATTTTACCTATAATATCGTAAGAATTGGTAAGAGATATAAGTTTATGCTTTAAATTAGGAGCCGTTGCATTTAAGGCCATTTCATCCCACTGTTTAGTTTTAATGTTCATAAGATTCATGCCCGCACCATCTCCGTGATCAATTGGAGCATTTTTACCTAGTAAAATCGATGCCATAAATGAACTAACAAGATGAATTATTGAAGTTTTATTATAAGCTTCGAGATTTTCTTGATAAAATTTTCTAATTTGAGGACCAGAAAATCTTTCAAAAGTATTAGAGCCAGTAATTTTAATAATGGCTTCCATTCCTCCAACCATATCGCGAATTTCCTTACATTGTTTAGACGTGCTACTATCCATCCAAATTGGACTCGTTTTTCGAGAAAAAGTATTTTCTAATTGTTTAAATAAAGGCTTATTAGGATTTAAATTACGAAGCACTGATTCAAATTTATTATTCAAATACACAGTTCCATGTTGTTGCCCAGATCCCGATATTGCTTTAATATTTCCTATTGAATTATCATCTAATCTTTCGAATAAGAATTCTAAAGATTCAACCCACATAAGAGGATAAGAGTGAACAACCTTAGGATCTTCAAAAATTATAATGCCATTTCGTGTTTTATAATGTGGTAATTCATTATCGAAGCTAATGTTAGTTTTATATACAATTTCTCCCAAATCAAAATCAATAACAACAGCTCTTAAACTCTGAGTTGAGCAGTCCAATCCTAGGAAATAATTGCTCATATTAATACTTACTATTTTTACATTAAAGAATTTTATTGTTTTAAAGTTATTAATTTTGCTTATCAGTTTAGAAAACAAATTTTTAATTTCAGCAATAAAATTTATATTAAATTACTAGTTTCATTAATAAAATAATGATTAATCGACAAAATAATTAAAAATTCCTAACAGTAAAATGATAAATTTTAATTATTAATTTTCACTTTTTATTATAAAGTTTTACAATTATAAAAAAACTGTCATAAGAGGTATTGAGAAGTGGAAGCAAGAAAAAAATTACTTGTTGATGTTATTGATGTTAAGATTTTAGAAGAATTAAAAAAAGATAGTCGAATATCGTTTAACGAAATCTCGCAAAAAATTGGGAAGACAGAAGCAACTGTTCGCCGTCGCGTTAAAAAATTAGTCGATGAAGGGGTAATTAAGAAGTTTACAATAAGATATTCGATTGACTCGAAACCAAAGACACGCGCGACCGTCAAAGTTGAACCTGATTTTAAGGAGATTAAGAGGATTGTCGCTGAATTAAACAAAATTGAAGAAATTAGCAATATTTGGAGATTAAGCGGTGATTGTGGCCTCTTTATGATGATCGAAATTAACTCAATAGAACAATTTAATCCTTTGATAGAAGATAAAATCAGCCAAATTGAAGGAATAAGAATTGTAGAAACCTGTTTTATTACGGATGTTATTAAATGAAGAATCTTCTTTTTTTATATATCTCATTTTTATTGAGCATTTTCGTCAAAAGCTTCAAAAGTCCAAACATCATAGTATTTTTCTCTTAAATCTTTTGCTAAAGTTAGATCTAACACGTTCATACTTGCAAAAATCTGCCAAGGATTTAGTGGATTTTGAAGTTTAAAGATTATTCTCTTTTTATCAAAGATATCATAATAAGATGGAATTCTTTTATGGATGATTTTCATTTCAAATTCATGTATTTCTGTCGATAAATTATAAAGTCCGAGCAATTTTTCACTTATTTCTTTAAAAAGTATTAAATTTTTTACTTTTTGATCGTCTGAGAGGGGTCTATCATCGAATCCAAAGGACCATAATATTTTTACTCGTACACCATGCTCAAGAGCCCTTTTGATAGCTTCAAATAATTTCTTGCCATAAGGAAGGATTTTTACTGTATTTTTATTGATAAAATCAATCATTAGCAATTCATCTTGTAATTCGTGAAAGTATTTAACATACATCGATATGATTGATTGAGCTCCATAAGCAGTCTGCCAAAAAACTCTTGAAGGTTCTTTCTTGACCAAAAGATTGGAATTATATAAGTTAGCTTCTAGAAAATTTGCTTGATCAACTAAATATGAAACTTTCCTCTTGTTTAAAGTGGTTATATAAGAAATAAGGTTTTTAAATGCTAAATTAAACGATTTTGCTCTGTACATTTTTGGTCGAGAGTCTTGAATTTCAACCATTCCTTTTTCATTTAATTCCTCCAATACCTCGTAGATTCGTCCACTAGGAACATTTGACTTATCGCTTAATTCTCGTGCTGTCAAATGATTTGAAAGCAACAACGTTATATATACATTTATCTCATAACCCGAAAGTTTGGCGCTTTTCAAAAAGTTCTTTAGATCTTCTATTATTTTTTGGGGCATTTTATATGAATTCTTATTTTCAACTTAAAAAAAGTTTCTATTGATCTTAATATTATTTTTAAATTATTTAGAATTTTTGCATTTTTTTTTTTCAACTTAAAAAAAGTTGTTTTAAATCGGAAAATTATATAAGTATTTGAATCTCTGTTATTATCGAATCATATTAAGTTTAAAAGGAATTTATATGTATGAAAAATCCACAATAGTTAAAAATCGAGATGATTCTAGTAATTTAATAAAAGAAAAATATGATATTGCTCTTGCTACACAGAAATTTCTGCTTCAGATATGCATGGCTCAATGGGATGGTCAATGGTTTTTAAAATCTAAAAGAGAATATGGAATAGAACAAGCAAATCAGTTAAACCAAAGGGTTATTTTTTCAATGGGAAAAATCGAAGCTCGCCACATTTTAAACGCTTTAGGTATTAAAAAAGGATCAATTACATCAATACCAGAACTCATTAAAATTATTAATACATTTATGGATGTTATTATTCCCAAAGTTATGAAATTCAGTTTTATTGCTCACTCTGATACTGAAGGCGTCGGTATAGTAGATAAATGCTTCATTTGGAAAGAAGTAGAGAAATCTAAAGCTGAATCTGAATATAAATGCGCTTGTAATCATAGACATAGAGGTTGGTTAGAATCTATGGGAGTAAATGGAGAAATAATTCCAGTAAAACGTTTTTCTAATGGGGATAATTGCTGTGAATTCAAATTTATATTACATAAAAACAATAAATAAAATATATTGAGTTAAGATGGAAGATCCGAATTTTATGGCATATTGCGGGACAAATTGTAGAGTTTGCTCATTCCGAATTGCTTACATAACAAATGATGAACGACTGAAAGAAAAACTCGCAAAAATGATAGGAATTAAACCAGACCAAATAATTTGTGAAGGATGTAGATCTGAAGAACCGCTATTTATTTGCAAGATGTGTCCAATGAAATCATGTGCCTTGAAAAGAGGATACGAAAGTTGCGTAGATTGTGATGAATTCCCGTGTAAGATTATAGAACGTTTCCCTGTTAAAGAATTTATAAAAAAGGTTAAATTTGACGTTAATTATCGTAAACAACATAGTAAGGAAGATTGGATTGCTAAAACTATAGAATTAAATAGTTGTCCTTCATGTCAAACATTAGCTCATTGGCGCGGCAGGATATGTAAATCTTGTGGTACTCAACTTGAAGCGCGCTACTTATAACAAGAAGAAAATCTAATGAAGAAAAATGAAAACTCTAAATGAAAAGGAAATAAAGGAACTGTTATTCAAATCTTGGATGACTCATGATGGCATGTGGTTTCTACATTCATTAAGAAAGGTTGGAATTGAAAAAACAAACAAAATCAATAAAGCTGCTTCACGAGGGCTAGGTTTTGTTGAGTGTAAAAGGTTCAAAAAAGTTCTTGGCATTGAAAAAATAAAAACATTGGAAGAATTAAAGAACTTCATGGATAAGGTTGTTGATATTGTAAAAGCAGATTTTATGAAGTTCTCATACGAATTTTCCAACGATAATGAATTAACATTTGAAATGCATAAATGTTTTGCTTATAATGGGATTAAACGTATTGGTGTCTTAGACGATTATATTTGTGGTATTTATGACAGAATTGAAGGCTGGTTTGAAGGATTAGGTATAAAATTTGATGTATCTCCTCAAATAAATAACTGTTTGATGAATGAAGGAAAGAAATGCATAAGAAATTTCAAGTTTTTTTTTAATTAAAATCCAAATCCTTATAGTTTTTTGCCATTATACTTTTATAAAATGAACTTTATTTAACTTCTTTAATTTCTATTATTAACTAATCATCGTGGAGAATTAGTTATGTCTTATAAGTTTACCAAAGAAGAACTCGAAAAGCTACTTATTGATTATAATAAGATTGCCTTCGAATCTTTTGATTTTAAAGTTCCGAAGGAAGTTTCTATTTGGGATGAAACACTCAGAGATGGAGAACAAAGTCCAACAGTATATCTTACAATTGATGAAAAAATACATTTAACAAAGTTGATGGATGAAATTGGTGTTAAATTAATAGCTGTAGGTTTTCCAGCAGTTTCAGAATCCGAAAAAAATATTGTTAAAGCTATAGTAAACGAAAATTTTAGAAGATCTACGATACTTGGTATAGCAAGGCCTAGAAACGACGATATAGACGCTTGTATTGCTGCAGATCTCGGAGAAATTGTAGTATTTATGCCAATCTCTCCAATTTTTAGGAAAACGTTAAAACATACTGAAGAATTTCAATTGGAAATGATAAAAAATGCTATTCATTACGCAAAGGATAATGGATTTAAAGTTAACTGGGTTTCTGAAGATGGAACACGCTGCGACTTTGATCATTTAAAAAATGTGTTTTTAACTGCTATAGAAGCGGGTGCTGAAAGAATAGTTCTCGGTGATACTGTAGGTGTTTTAACGCCATTTTCAACTAGATATTTAGTAAATCGAATCATGAAGGAAGTGATTGAACCCCAAAAAGAAAAGATTTATATGGGGATTCACACTCATAATGATTTTGGCTTAGCAGTAGCAAATACAATTACAGGGGTTCTTCATGGATGTCAATATCCGCATACATGTATTAATGGTTATGGTGAACGAGCCGGAAACGCAGCCTTAGATGAAGTAGTAATGAACCTACATCGATTAGGATTTAATACGGGAATTAAATTAAATCAATTACCTGAACTTTCTGAAGTTTGTGAGAAATATTTTTGTAAACCATTATCTCAATACAAACCTATTGTTGGAGATTATGCTTTTTCTCATGAAAGTGGATTACATATCGCCGCCATATTAGCTCATCCTTTAACTTATGAACCAATTAATCCTCATATAGTAGGAAAAAGGAGGAAATTCTATTTAGGGAAATTTTCGGGTTCAAAATCAATTATTCATGCATTAGAGAGTAAATTAAAAATTTTGGATTTAGATATACCAGAAGAAATAATACATAAGATTGTAACTGAAGTAAAAACTGTTCATGAATCAACATCCAAAGAGGATCTAAGAAAAGCTTTTGAAAAAATCAAAGAAGAACAGAAGAAAATTACAAGAGGAGTTTCTGACAGGGATTTTTTTGAAATTGTTAATAAATATGCTCAACCATATATACCAGATGGCCACCCTGTAAAACCAAAACAAGAGAAAGTAGTTAAAGATAATTATCCTTAGCTCAACAATTATTTTAACTTTCTAAAATATTTCTAATTTCTGCGATACGTTTTTTAGTTTGCTCTAAATCATTTTGAAGTTTGCGCGTTTGTTTTTCATATGAGTTATCATCCAATTTACCGGATTCGTGCTTCTTTTCGATAAAATTTATTAAATTAAAAGCGGAATTTAATTTCGACTCTAATCCTTCCAATTCTAATTCTAATTTTTCTCTGTCACCCTTAGGTGCTTTCCCAACTTTATCCTTGGGTTTTGCCTTCTTTTTTTTTTTTTTCTTAATTATTTCAGCTAAAGCTATATCTGATACTTTTTCAATAGTATCTCGCTCTTTGTATTCTACAGGTTCCAGTCCAATGAAGACTTCTTTGGATTTTGCTTTTCCCTTTTTGACTTCTTTCTTTAAGTCGGGAGGTTTTGTTGGTAAAGGTGAGAGAGAATTAGTTTCCTGTTCACCACTTTCAATTGTTTGATAAGAATCCTGAATACCTTCTGCTACTTCATCTGTTTGTGGTCCTTGCTTAAAAATAGCATCGCCATAAATATTTATATTTTTGATGAGATCTTTAATGTTATTTTTAATAGTATTAATTTGAAGTAAATATGTATTTAAAAGACTTGTTAATTCCTCTTTTGAGGAAAATTTTGTTGTAGAATCAATACTTTGTGTATCTATATCAGAACTATACGGTGATGTGAATTGCTCTGTTAATTGAGTTGAATTGGGTTGAGCTGGAGCAGTAGGAGCAGCATGAACTGTACCATATTGGGTAATTTCCTTCCTATGTTCACTTAATAACCATTCAAAAATATTTAAAGCTAATCTAGCATGTTCATCGGTCTGAAATCCTCCTCCAGTTCTATCTCTAAACATTTCATAACTACCGGTGGCACATACTCTACCATTTTCCAGTTCAGCAACACAGATTAACGGACTTGAAAAAGGGTCAGATGTTTCATTTGAAGAAACTACAGAAATTGCTCCTCCAAGAACTGTAAGTGAACACCCGGCGCGGAAACAAATTTCGTTTATACCATTGGTTATAGGGTGTGGTGGAGTAAAATTAGCAGCAGTTATGATTGGAATATTTTCCATTCCATTATTACTCATCTCATCAAGAACTTGATCATTTTCAAAGGAAATACCAAAATTTTCACTTAATTCACTTAAATTACTACTTCTGCCTTTATCACCCCCTGCATGAGAGAGTAAAAGTAAGCCACCCCCCTCTTCTTTTACCCAATTTACAATTTCTAATATTTCTGGAGGTGTTATTTTTGCATAATCGGGACAGACAAAAACTAAAATATCATAAATTTTTAAAGATTCTTGGGTAATAGGTGTTTCTAAAAAATTATAACAAACAAAATCGTTTGCATTTAAATGATCTCGGAGTTCAGTATAGTTTTCATCAATTTTTCCTCGAGGCTTATGAGATAGATCAAAGGCGACGTTGTAAGGCATAATAACTTATCGGAATTATTTTTGATTTCTAATAAAAAAAACTTATAGTCATTAGTTAATAAATTTATCTTGCTAAAATTAATACTTTACTCAATTTAAAAGAGTATAACAAAATTAGTAGTTTTCAATTATTAAAAATTCCAATTTTAGAAAATAATTAAAAAGCGCTCTTATCCCCAATAATTAAATTATCTTTACTTATATTTTCAACTTCTACATTACTACCAATGATAGAATTTTTAGTTATTATATTTGTAAGCGTATTATTTTTTTCTATTACACAGCTTTCTAAGATTGAATTTTTAATGACACAATTATTTCCTATTGAAACGTATGGGCCTATAATAGAATTTATGATTTTAGTATTCCTTCCAATATAATTTGGATTTTTTATAAAACTCTTCTCCACAGAGATATTTAAAGTCTCTAATTCTTCTTTTTTAATGGATTGATGTTCTAAAAGAAATCGATTACCATTTAACACTTCTGAAGGCCTTCCAAAATCGAGTATCCCCCTTTTTAACTCTACTGCTGCGATTTTAAAACCCTGATCAACTAAATCCTGCATACTTTCCGTCATATAAATTTCTTTTGACTGTTCCGTTCTCTGATCCAAATATTTCTTAATATTTTTAAAAAGAGCTTTAGCTGCTGAATTTGAAAAAGCATATATACCGGCGATTGCTAAATCTGAAATGAATGTTGGTGGCTTTTCAACCATTTTCGTAATAATATTATTTTCATCTATGACTACAACACCATATGAACTTGCGTCTTCTTTAGGAACTTTCATTACTGTTATTATTCCATCCACATCAGATTCATAATATCTCATCATTACATACGAATATTCGTCAAGTAAAATCATATCACCTAGAAAAATAAGCGCTCCTTCTCTTTTATCTTCTTCAGAATTACTGAATTCTTTATCTTCAAATCTTTTATGAGCTAAATACACAGCTTCTCCTAATCCCCAATAATATGGCACATTATCGGTGTAACCTCGAGGTATTTGCTCGATAAAAGTAAGTTTAAATTTATCGCTATAATTTTTGGAGATATAATTTATTATTTGCCGTTTTTTATATCCAACAATAATAATTAATTCGGTATCAGGTTCAAAAGTATTTGTAAATTTAGTAAGAATATGGTCAAGAACCGTTTTTCCAGCAACTCTAATAAATGCTTTTGGCTTGCTTAAAGTAAAGGGACGTAATCTAGAGCCAATTCCAGCGATAGGCCCGATAATTTTCATTCGTATTTATGCTATGAATCTTTTTAAGTTTTAATTTAATTAATGAAATTAATCTAATTTACTTAAATCTTAAGAAAAATTAATAATATCAATAAAATCTCGATTTATCAGAATCAAAAACTCTTTGTAAACTTCCAAATAATAAATCAAGACCATTTTCTTCTCTATTAGTACAGGGAATTAATTCCGCAGTTGATCCCATTTGAATAAACACCTCAGATAAATCCATTGACAATTCTCTTATTAATCCTTTTTCTCTCTCACTTGTAGAATCTTCCAGAGATTGAAAATCTTGGCTCCAATTAACGATCATTTCTATTTGGTCATCATCTAATAAGTCTACTTTGGAAAGAATATTAATCTGGGGAATTTTTCTGAACCGAAATTGAACTGAGGCTGCTAATAATAACGTTGAAATAAAACCGTTTGGTCTAAGAACAAAATTTGAATCGAAAAGGAAAGATACAGACCGTTGTATATCACCAAATCCTAAAGAACTTGCTATTAATGGCCCTGTTTCTCTGAAGGCAAAGAGTTCCAATTGACCGGCAGTATCAACTAAAACCCAATCAGAATTAAACTCATCGATCTCATCCTTTAAGTCGTCTAAATAATTAACCATTAAATCTGAGGCCAGTATCATCGCACCATTAGGACCTAATCCATACTCTTCCATAACCTCGTCGAGTACAATAAAATCTCTAATATCTATATCTGGAGCATAGGGAATAACCTTGACACCAGGATCTAAATTTAACGTTATAGCAGATACTTCTGGATCCCGATTAATTATATAATCTTTTAATTCCCCAGTAAGCGTAGATTTTCCACTTCCTGCGGTTCCAATAAAATAATTTAATAGAATTTTTTAACGCCTTATATTTTATATTTTTAAATTTGATAAATAATAAATTGGTCGCTTTAATTGAGTTTCAAAATATTCAATTTCTTCTCTTGATTGATCCCCTAAGTAATTTTCCACATCTAAAACCAAAATTGCTTCTTGATCATTCAATTTTCTAATGGCTATTGCTTGCAATTTATCCCACTCATCTGGAGAAAATAAGTTTTTATTCGAAAGGCCATCAACTGAACAAATTGAAACCAATTTCTTATAAATAATTTGTAAGATTGATTCAATTTTAATAAAATAATCTTTCGCCTTAGTTATTGAGCCTACTAAGTATATTTTATTTTCAATTATTTTTGAAAAATCGTAATTTTTAAATTCGTCCAAGAATTCTTGATTTAATCGCTTTTTCTCCATAAATAATAATTAAAAATAATTGCTTTTTATTTAAATTTACTAACGAATCTGATATTAGAATCAATTATTTCGGTATTTTTAAGTTTTTCAACTTAAGTTGCTTTGTTTGCTTGACTGTTGTATTTTTTTTTTGGCGATTATAAAAATCTATTTGTTTCTTATTCAATTCATCATCATCAAGAGTAATCGCATTTAATTCTTCATTACTCATCGGTTTCAAGAAATTTTTAAATCTTTCGCTGTTATTCACCAGAGTCTTTAATTCGGGTAAAAAATACAGGTATCCAGGAGGTTTTAGAACTAAGTTTGACACTGGCCCTCTAACTTTCTTTATTCTCTCGATTCCTCTCTGGAGTGCACCTCTCCTTGGTGAATCTTGAGAAACATAATTAAAATTATTAAATGTTATATTTTTTAATGTTATATTAACTGTCTCTAGTTGGCTTTCTATATTTTTCAATCTTTTATTATTTTCGCGAATTGTCGCCATTATAATATTGTTTTGGGAAATTCTATTCAATTTTTTCTTTTCATAAATAAAAGTATCTTTTTGTTTATTATTTTTATAATCTGTTTTACGTTCACGATAAATCCTTTCCTGCGTAAAGAAATTTTCGTTACTCTCTTCCAAATTGAAATCTTTGTCAAGACAAATCTCAGACAATTCAAATTTTCTATCAAATGAAGTTTCTATTCTTTTATTTGATTGTAAAAAAACCGTTAAATGCAATATTTTTATTATTAATCCGTCAAGATTAAATATTTCATTTAGATCAATGGTAAGGATTATAAAATCCTTGAAGAAATAGAATTTTTTAATAGAAATTAAAGATGGAGGATTTTTAAGACAGGTTTCTCGTCTATTAATTTCAAATCGAAGATTCACACGTTTTACCGTTTCAGGAAGAATTTTTAGTTTTTCTTCTTCACTCTTTTTAAACTGGAAAAACAAATTCTTTTGATTGTCCCGAAAAACTTGGAACAATTCCATCTTTAATTTGGACCTTTAATTATAAAGTTTAAAGATTTAAATATGAGCTCTTTAAATTTTATTCAATAATCTCAAAATTAAAATATACTCTCATTATTGAATTTCTGATTTTTAGACCTAAAAATAACTGAGGATAAATTAAATTTTAGTAGTCTATTAGTAATATATTTTAGAATAAAGATGTAAATTAAATAATTATATTTTACTTACGATTTTTTCTTAATTCATCTCTTTCGTTTAATTAAAAGTATTATAACTGCTACGATTGCAATTGCAGAGATGGTCCCTCCAACAATTAATGTTGTAGTTGATATATAAATACCTTCTTCATCGTCATCATCATCGTCATCGTCGTCTACAATGATAATCGTTGGCGAAATTGTGTCATCATGCTGAAAAATATACAATCTGTTAGGAGAATAGTCATTTGTGGTAGCAATTAATTCTTTTTTACCATCGTTATTAAGATCATCACTTACAGCTATATTTTCAACGTATTTATTAATAGTTGTTCCACTATCCCAAATCTTAGAATAACCATTATCAGTGCCATTATATTCAATAATTGTTACTTTTCCATCTGAAGAACCTGTAATTATCTCATTTTTCCCATCTCTGTCAAGATCGTTACCTACGCAAATAGTCAATACGTTACTTACAATACCACTACTATTCCATACCTGGTCGTAGCCATTATCTGTACCATTGTATTCATATATGATTGCGCTTTCATTAAAAGCACTAACAACAATTTCTTTTTTGCCATCGTTATCAAGATCATTACCAACACAGGCATGATAACCATTATTAGACGTACTCCAGACCTCAGTAAAAGCATTAGCACCTGTATTTTCAAAAACATAGGTTTTAGAAGCAACTGCAATTATTTCCGCTTTCCCATCTTCATCAAGATCATTATCAGTACATACATCTTGTATCATACCTATTGAATTGCTCGTCCAAACATTAGTATAACCGTTGTCAACACCATTATATTCCGATACATTCAAATAAAGCCCATCCCCAATTACTATTTCCATCCTCCCATCTTTATCAAGGTCATTACCAATGCAAATATCTTCAAGAAAACTTGAACCTCCTAATCCACTATTATAGACTATATCATAATCATTATCATTCCCATTGTATTCACGGACGTTGAAATAATTGGCAGAAAAATGACCCCCAATAATTTCTTTCTTTCCGTCTTGATCAAGATCATCACCAACACACACAGCATATGGAGAGCCTATCCATTCACTTGTATATACATTTGTGTAGTTATTATATGTAGCATTATATTCAAACACTTTAATATATTGATTAGCTCCTACAATTATCTCACCTTTCCCGTCATCATCCTGATCTCCTATACTTATGGCCTCTACAGCTCCAATATCACCACTAATCCATAATGTTGAAAAATCGTTATCTCCACTACTTTTTATTTCAATTTGTTCAATGCTCTTTTCTTCAGTTTCCACTTCCAACAAATTGGAACTTTTTTCATTAGAATTTTGAATATAGTTAACATTCCCAATAGTTAAGATGAGTGCCATTAACACAGAAAACAGAACAATCCTATTTTTTGTTATAGATTTCATCCTTTTTTCACTTCACTGACTTTTTCTACATATATTGAAGTTGATAATATTGTGTTTTCTATTTTTAAATACTTTTGGAACTTCTAGACACAAATGTAGGAAAAATAATCTCTTAATAGTAAAGGAATTATATTTGATTTGTTTAAATTTACTATGGAAATGAAATTAAATCATATCTACTTATCAGAAAATTTGGTATTTTTACAAAATCTCGATTCTGAATTTATTGATTTAATTTATATTGATCCCCCCTTCCACAGCGGCATAGATTATAAGGAATTTTCAGATTTATGGGCATCATTAGACGATTATTTGGATTTTATGGATTTAAGGATAAAGGAAATGCACCGAGCTCTCAAATCAAATGGTTCTTTCTATTTACACTGCGATGCGAGTGCCATTTTTGATTTAAAGCCTTTATGCGACACAATATTTAAGAAGGAAAATTTTCGACGGGAAATAATTTGGAATGTTGGCAGCGTATCCGGATTCAAATCCCAAGTGAAGGGATGGGTCCGCCAACACGATACAATCCTATACTATACAAAATCAGAAAATTTCACGTTCAATAAGCAATATATTCCATACAAAGAAGAATATATAAAGAAAATGTTCAGATATGAGGACGAAAATGGTCGACTCTATAGAAAACGTCGCGGAGGTAAGCAATACCTTGATGAAAAACCTGGAACTTTAGTAGGAGATGTATGGAACGATATATATTCTTACCAAACAAGAACAAGGTCAAAGGAATATTTGGGATATCCAACTCAAAAGCCAGAAGAATTAATCGAACGAATAATTTTAGCTTCGTCAAATGAAGGAGATATTATAGCAGATTTTTTTTGTGGAACAGGTACAACATTAGTAGTCGCAAAAAAGCTTAAAAGAAAGTGGATTGGTATTGATAATAATCCTAAAGCTATTCAGTTGGCCAAAAAAAGATTAAATTTAAAATGAAATGATAACATACAAGTAAATTATTTCTTTTGAATGATAATATCTTTAAGCCCAACCCACTTTTTAGCTTCGTCAAGGCTATGGACTAATTTTCGATTTGGAGAAGATGCTCTTTCCAATAAGATTTGAATTTCTTTGTCTAAAGGAAGATTCTTTTCTGAAATAACATACGCTGCTCTTCCTAATTTTTGGTTATTTTTTTTTAATAAATCTAAAATAATATTAAATGATCTTAAGTCTAATAAAATTGCGTCAAGATTGTCTACGATTGCGCATAAATTTTTATAATCCTTAGTTTTTTCTTCAAATTCTTTTACGAATCGCTTAGCTACAGATTTAGGAAAGGTCCCTAGGGTTTTTATATATAAACAATTTTCCCCTATGATTTCAATTCGAAACATATTAAAAAAATCTCCTCATTTTACTCATTATTATTTATTCTATTAGATAAATTTAATCTCTTCTATTTTTAGATTCCGTATAAAAATGGGAACTGAGGGATTTGAACCCCCGACCAACAGGTATCTGCTCGCATTTGCTTGCCTACGGGATCTGGAGCCTGCCGCGATACCGAGCTTCGCCAAGTTCCCTTAAATTTAACAGTTAAATATTAATGAATGAGGGATAATATATTTTGATTTAATCTAACATAATATTTGAGTTTAATCCATAATATATTCAATATCATTAATTTCTTATTAAAGATAATATATAATTTAACCAATACATATTTAAGAAAATTGGAAAAAAAGATTTAAGAGTTTAAAAGTATTAAATTTTATAAGAAAACAGATTCTTAATTAAAGGAATTACATAAAAATAAATTTGTGCTAATAATGCCTGGTTCGCATGGTTCATTAACTAAAGCTGGAAAGGTCAAAATGCAGACTCCTAAAGTCGATAGAACAGGAGTTAATGCTAAAAAAAAGAAATCCCCCAGAGTCCGTTTCCGAGAAATTTACAATAAAAGGATAATTCAGGGCACGTATGGTGGGCAAACTGATTCTTTAGGAGCAAAGAGAAGTCAATTTAAAAGATAAATATTTATTAATTTATCTAATCAAGTTCTATTACTCCGATTACTCTTAATTGATTTTTTATAGTTTTACCTTGTCTTAGATGATGAGCAGAATTTTCATCATCCTTAATTAATTTATAAAAATCCGACATTAATAAATTCCATCGTAAAGTTCTTTGAAATCCCGAAATTTTCTCTTGGGATAAGGAGCTCTTAATTGCGTTAAGGTAATGTAGTGCTTTTTTCGGAGCTTTACGATAATGAATGGTGAACTCTGCCAATTCTAACATTAAATCAATAAGGAGATTTACGTGTTTTTCTTCAATTAAATTTACTTCAGAAAATGCCATCTTTAACAATTTATGAGCTTTAGAGAGATTTCCTTTATTCTTAAAATATTTCGCATAGAGTAAATGATATTTTAATTTAACTTTTTCAGATTTACTATAAAATGCTTTCTTTAAATGGATTTTCGATTTAGATATTTCCTTTTGTTCTAGATAGATTAATCCAATGTAGAGTGATGCCATTCCTAAATATTCAACTTTTGTTATAGAATCTTTTTCGTTTTCTAAGGAAGTAATAATTATCTTAAAATGATTTAGCGCATTATGGTGATCTTTAAGTTTAAAATAGGTTTTCCCTAACTGATAGTGGATTCTTAAGATATATTCTTTAGGGACTTCTCCGGTTTTCGCAACTTCCAAAGCATTTTGTAAATAATTTAAAGTAATTTTTTTTTGATTCAAAAGAGAAGCAATTTTTCTAAGATATAACAAAATTGAAACAACAGCTTTCTTCTGTTTATACTTATTAAAAACTTTCAAGGACTCGTCTAAAATTTCAGAAGCTTCTTTAAATTTAAAATTTTTAATTAACTCCTCTGCTTTAGTATAATTTTGAATAGATTCGATAACTTCAAAATTTGAAGGAGGATTATCAAATAAATCGTTATGTAGAGGATACAAATCTTTTGTAATACGACTTTCATAATGTAGGGCTGAAAATGAAAAATTATTTTCTTCTAATTCGAAATCTTCTGAATCCAATTCCTTCTCTGCACGAAAATCTAGAAATTCGCTCTTATTTATCTCTCCCGCATCTAGGATTTCTATCATTGAATTTAAAAGTAATCGAGCAAATTTGATCCAATTTTCGAGATATGTATCTATTTTAAATTCGGGAAGATCTCTATATAAATCACTTAGAAGATAGGGAGTATACGACTCAAATAAAGATCTTAGGTAAATTTTGTTATATTCTAAATCTTTAAAATAAGTGAAATATCCTTTTTCTAAAATGAAAAATTCTTGCTCTTCTTCGCTAGAAAAAAGCAATGTTTCTGATGTTCTAATTTTTGGAATTCCTTTTTTAATTTCCCATGGTTGCTCAAAAGTAGGTTTTAGTCCAGCTTTATTTAAAGTTTCGACTAAGTTATTTATACTCTTGTTTTCAAATTCTTCGAACTTGTGCCTTTTATTTAATAATGAGATTCTAATACGAGCTAACCACGCTTTTTCATTTTCGTTTTTTATGAGATCTGGCATAATAATATTTAATAGATTAACAATCTTTTTCTGGAATCCCTCGACTGGAAAATGGTGTTCCATAGAAACTTGAAGTGCTAAATTACGCAACATCTTCAATAAGTAAATAAGAATTTTGTAAGCTTTTTGCGTAAGGTTCCATAATTTCAATACCATGCAGATTCGAAAACAAGCTACTTCAAAAGGAATATTCATTCTTAAAGGTAATTCTATAGGAAATTTTAATATAATAATTAGAATCTTATCTCTCGTGGAAATACTATATCGAAAGTAGTTTTCTATGTGTCCGTTTATCTTAAATCCATTTTTTTCAAAAATTTCTCTTAAATTGCTTATCTCGCTTGAAGAAAATGGTCTTACAATAGACATAAGGAACTATTTTAAAATAAATTATAATATGCTTTATTTTTATTTAACTAATAGTATTCTTTGATTTTAATTTTATAGAAATTGGACTACAATAAAAATTTAAATTACCTTTTATTTGAGAAAGTTAGCAATTAATATATATTTAAGTTGATTTGTTAATCATATTTTAAGATAAAAAATTTAAAGATATCCATGGACATTTCTAAATTTAATCAAGAACTTAGCATTAAAGTTGCTAAAGCAAGAAGCTACGAAAAACAAAATGATATGAAAAATGCTGTCCAGTTATGGATTGAAATATCGGAGATGACTATTGCTGCTTCAAAAACCGCGGGATTGGATTTTTCTTATAGAAATATGCTTATAACTAAGACACAACAAATTCTTGATCATATTAAAGAGTTAAAATCACCCAGAAAGGAAGAAATCATAATTGAAAATATAAAAAATAAAGAAGAAATATCTATTGAACAAAAACCCTTAGAAATCGAAAAAACTGAACCATTAATTTTAGATGAAACTGAAAAAATTAACCAACCACTAAAAAATTCTGAAAAAGTTGCATCAAAAGGTTTGGATGGCGATAATTGGGTGGAAAAATTGAAATTTGATAGTAAAGCAAAAGGGATTTTAGAAATTTCAGCCCCAAAAGACTTTAAAATAATAACACCACACGATCCAAATTACGTTGATAAGATGAAAGAGCTTAGCGAAAAATTAGATACGAGAGTTCCTAACAATCATGAAAATCAAGAAAAAAAAGATGAGAACGCAGAGATTGGTAGAGATCATGTAATTTGTTTTGCATGTGGAGCAAAATTAGCAAGAAATACAAAAATTTGTTCTTATTGTGGAACAGAGTTAAAATAATTTACTTATTTTAATAATTTTTGGTATATTTTGATTTTTTGTAAGATTTTGATTGTTGAAATTTATTGTATCTTCTAATTGCTTTTTCTCTCCATGTTGAATTCCATTTTTTGAAACCTGTTTTTACGTATTTTTCCCTATTATAAAAATCTCGACAGAGCCAATTAAAAAGTACAAAATACCGTCTTGCTCCAGATTTTTTCGTTAAATTTTTTGACTTAACTCCTAAATCACGAAGATGATTTACCAATTTACTTTCAACGGCATCTTGAAGTTTTCCTTCTATAGTTACTGATTCATAATTTATCCCAGTTTCGTCAAAAAAGGTTCTTACTTGTTCAAAAATGTTTCCTTGGCAAATTTCAATTTTTTCAGATTCTCTATTAAATTTTAATTCTCGCAAACCATCTTTAACTAAGTCTACAACGATTTTAAAGGGCATTTTATTTTTCCAATTCTTCTCTTGAAATAATTCCACTGGAAGGGTTCTAAAAATAATTTTACTTGTTTCCTTTCTCAATAAACCGATAAAAGCATCACCAATAAGATCTCCAGTTCCAGCATCATCTATTTGAATTGTCATAGTTTAAAATCACTGTGTCTTAATAAAGATAAGATAAAATGAAATTATTAATTATCTAAATTATAATACAATTTCTTTTAAAAGGAATATGAACGTTGAACTTTTAATAATAGGAAATGAAATTCTTATCGGAAAGACTCAAGATACTAATTCTAATTGGATGGCAAAGAGAATAACAAAATTTGGACATAAACTTGTAAGGATCACTATAATTGGCGATGAGTTAGAAAAAATTTCAAGTGCTCTTCGAGATATTTTAAAGCGTGAACCTGATATTATTATAACCTCAGGAGGATTAGGTCCGACGTTCGACGATATGACGTTAGAAGGAGTTGGGAGAGCGTTAGGTCGAGAATTAGAACTTAACGAACAAGCATATAATTCGATTAAAAAAGCCTACAATCAAGCTTATAAGCAAGGCATTCTAAAACTTGAGGGGATGACTAAAGAGAGAAAAAAAATGGCATATTTACCTAAAGGGTCAATACCATTGCCAAATCTTAGAGGGACTGCTCCAGGCGTAAAAATTAGAGAAGGTAAAACGAGCATTTATTGCTTACCAGGAGTTCCGGCAGAAATGAAGAAAATTTTTAGCATTGTAATTTTACCCATTTTAAAAGAAAAAAAGGGTAAGTTTATAGAAAAAGGATTTATTTTTTCCGGGATTGGAGAAAGCCAAATTGCACCTTATGTTAGTGAAATTGAAAAAAAAAATCCTCAATTATGGATTAAAACTCATCCGAGAGTTGGCATTTCTGTTGAAGTAGAGATTTCAATTACTGCTTTTAATGTTGAGAACGGAGAAGAATTAATTGATAGAGCACTCAATGAATTAAAAGAGATCGTTCTAAAACTTAAAGGGAAAATTAAAAAATATTATAAATAAAAGATTTAATAATTTCCTTTTGTTTTATCCTCCATAAACCATCGCAAGGTTAGTCATCTTATGTCTAATATTTTTACATAAAATTCATACTTTAAGGAGTTAAATTTTCGTAATTTCAAGATATTCGACTTTTTCTGAAATTTTTACGAGCTTAGGTTTTATCTTATCAATTTTTCCGATAATCCAATTTTTATTACCGTTACTATTTAATGTATTAGAAAACTCTTCGACATTATTTTGATCCACAGCTATTAACATACCTCCCGCAGTTTCAGCACACAAGCAACCTTCAAAATCGTAGCCTAACTCGTCAGAGAGTTCCCTAGAAAATTTTATAGATGGTACAGTATCTATAATTGCGGATAATTCTGAACTTTGAAGCATTTCTTGCAAATGGCCTGCAAGACCAAATCCAGAAATATCGCTCATTGCATGAATAAACGAAAAATCTTTGTATGAATGTATCGTTTTAATTACATCTTGACTTGAAGTAGTCATAATTTCTATTGCTAGATCGATTGAATTCTTGAGCTCATTTAAGGAATATTGTTCTAACATCTCAGGTATATCTTTTAAAAGTCTATATGCCGCTGAAATCGCTTGTAACCCTATAGGCTTTGTAAGAATTAATTTATCTCCTTTTTTCGCGCCAATTTTTCGAATCACTTTATCCTTATGAAGGAATCCACTCGCTTCTCCACCCATTAGAGGCCATTCACTATAAATTGTGTGACCCCCAACTACTTTAGAATTAATTTTTCTTTCCATGAAATATTTCATTCCTTCTAATATACCTTCGGCAATTTCTATAGGCGTATCTGTTTTTATTGCGAGAAAAGCAAGCATTCCTGAGATTTCAAGAACGTTCATAGCAAACACATCATTAGTAACGTTGCAAGCGGTTATTTCTCCCATTATTTTTGGTTCATCTACGATGGGTGTGAAAATATCAAGGCTTTTTATATGAACCATATCGCTATTAGGTATTGGTATAATTGCTGCATCTTCTATATCCCCATTTTTTTGTAATCCAACTTTCCTCAATAGTTCGTTTAGTTTACTGCTTCCAAGTTTACATGATCATCCAAATATCTTTACTTGTTTTGTTAACCGATAATTTTCCATTAAACACCTCAAATATAATTTTTTAATTTATTCATTTTTTCTTGTATAATAATCTATAAAATTATTATATATTTAGATTAATTTTCCAAAATAAAAGGATTTTTTTCTAAGGAAGAAGAAGGTTAATTTTTTTTGTTGTTTTTTTTGGTATGTCAAACAGATCCTTATAATAAAGATTAAGTGAAATTTCATCAGCACTCGGATCGGACAAATTTCTGTTAATATTCTTGCGTATCTTTAATACGTAATTGAATTTAAATACGTTTCCTGTTTTTAACTCGCTTATATGAAGGTGTTTAGGATAGCTCTCTTTTTTCAAGAACTTAAGATATATAGGGGTTTTTAAGGAAATATGTAAATCTTTAAAATCTAAATTTGATGGATTATTTAACTTAAAGTATAAATATATTTTATTGCCAATTGTCTTAACATTTTTAAAAAAGAGAAGATTTTTGTCATCAGTAATATTGTATTCAATTTTTTGTGAATATAGATAATTATTCAATATTTTAACATTTAGCTTATTCTTATTAATAAATTTTAGAGTTAGATCCTTTAATTGTTCTTTTTCCAATCCAATATAAGATGAGAGTAAATCAAGTTTGATTGGATTCATTATCTTTAAATAATGCTTGAATTGATTTAGATAGAGCTTTTCCTCATATTTTTTATTAAAATGTTTTAATTTATTAATAAGTAATTCTTTAGAAGCGTTCCATTTGTCTATGTAAGGTCTGATAAATAAATTAAATATGTTTCTATTATCTTCAGAAATTTTTTCCTTTCCAATTAAATTATCAATTTGATTTTCAGTCTCAGAGATAAATGTTTGAATTTGTGTAGATTTCATATCTATTAATTTTCTAACATTGTCGAATTCTTTTTTTTTGATGAAGAGTTCTAGCTTTGCATTAAATTCTTCAAAATTATCGTTAAATTTTTTGAAAACTTCTATAGCTTGCGATATAACTGATTGGATATGACCTTGCAGGAGTTGAAAGGCAAGTTCATTAGTTAATCCATCAAGAGTTTTAGAAACTTTTGTTGAACCTTCAATTTGAGGGTAAGTAATAGCAATCTGTTCTTTTAATAATTTAATTTGATTATCAAGATTGACTAAATATTCTTGAATTTCAATTTTAACTTTTACCCATTTTGTTATGAGTTCCTTGAAAATATCATTAAACTCTACATTGTGAATCAATAGTTCTCGTATGTCTAAATCCAATTTAAACAAATTCTTTCTTATTTGGGTTATATTTGCGAATTTTTCTTCCAAAATCTCGTTTTCACTGCTAAAATCGCGCATTAATATTTCTAAATTATCATTAAAATCATAGTCCTTAATGTCTTCAAATTGTGCTTTTAAAACATTGATTCTATCAACAAGTGCTTGAATTTTCACTTTTAAATTAGACATAAATTCTAATTTTTTATCCTCATATATCTTGGAGATAAAACCTTTTATAATACTTAGCTCGTCGATTATCTGAAACCTTGTGTCTTCCCATTCTTCTATTAAATCAAATGCTAGCCTCTTATATTCAAAATTATTTATTTTATTATGAAATTTGTTTATTTTTTTCAGAATTTTATTGTATTCCTTGTCCAAGCGTATTTCCGTATCGTTAAATTTATAATCTTTTATATAGGAATTTAACTTTTTTCTAAATTCAGCTGGAATTTTTTGAAATTCATTGATTTCTTTATTTAATAAATTTAACTGATTTTTCGTCTTCTGGATTTTTTTATCAATGTCTTTGAAGGTAGATTTAATTTTACTTATTGTATATATTATTTCTTCCTTTATATCTGAATCAACTTCGTTTTTTAGTGCTCTATTCAATTCAATAGAAATCCAGACAGCTAATTCCTGATTTTTTAAGATAAAACAAATGTTTTGTAATAAAATTATAGTATTTTTTCTTTCTCTCCAATATTTTGATTCTAAATGGTATAAGATTTTCGTAATTTCATTTTCTATTTCTATTTGATATTCTTCAAATAATCTTTTGAAGACTAAGGCTGTTCCTTCTCGAATATTTTCAGAAGGGCTCTCAATTTCTTCAAATAGGTAAGGAAAAATGATAGAAATATTTTTTTGGCTGAGAGCATAAAAAGCATTAATTAAATTATTACGATATTCATGATTACTTGTATCTAAAGAATCTATTAAATTACAAAATATTTGATCAAAATTATTTTCAGCTATACTTACTAAAGCATCAACTACCTTTAAATGAATTCTATAATCGTGTTCCTTTAGAAGATTAATTAATTTAGGGATGATTTGAATTATTTCAGAAGATTTTTCTTTACCAATTTCTCCGAATAACCAAATAATTAGTTCTTTAACCCTAGGTTTTTCGTTATAAAGAAGATTCAATAAAATATAAAAGATTTTTTCCTTGGAAAGAAAATAATTACCCAATAATTTTAGCAAATCTGCTGCCGCTCTCGCAACATCGTCGTCCTCATCTCTTAGATTGACTATAACCATCGATAGTAAAGGTTCAAGATCTCTAATTTTTGTATAATCTTGGTTTAAAAGCTTTTTAATAATTTTTATAACTTGAAATTTAACTTTCCAATCATTATCCATTAATTTTCCTGTAAATTCTTCAATTAATTCTTGAAGTTCGTCCAAATCTATGTGCAGAGATAAAATTAAAGTTCCCATTATTTTAATACTCATTCTTCTTACGGAGGGATCGTGATCAAATAATCGTGCTCGGATCTTATCAATTAAATCTATCAATAAATTAGGTCGAAACATAGAAATCTGATATAATATCTCTAAAGATACCAGTCTAATCCAAGAATTAGAATCTGTAATAAATTTTTCAATATTCTTAATTGTTTTCAATGAAATTGAAGGTGTTTTATCACAAATTAAATTTAGAAGATTTAGACTTTTATAGATTAATTCTTTATTAGTAGATTTTTCTATTATTTCGAGGATTTCTTGCGCGGCTCTTTCATGGTTGCCGTTAGAAATTAACGTTTCAATTTTTTTTATATCAAAGGTTAATGTTGTCAATGATTTTAGCACTATTAGTATTTTAAAAATTTATTATTTCAAAGATATTTTCGATAAAAACATATAAATATCTTCTATTAAAATTGATGGATAACGGAAAAAAAAAAAATAAAAAAATAAAGAAAAAATATTAGACAGTTTTTTTTGTAATATTAAAAAATCATTCGTTTAATTCAACAATAGCAGTTCCAGGTGTTGCAACTCTTTCTCGATAAGTTAAAATCCCCTCACTAACTTCCTTCGTTTTAACGAGATTTTGTGAAATGTCTTTTTCTGTGATATAACCACGCTCTCCAGCCTCAAATTGTTTTACAATATTTCCATCCTTATCCTTAATATCTACATTTGTAATAGTTGTTTGATTTACATCAAGATATATCCTTTTCCCTTCAATTTTATTTACTTTCGCTTCTGTGACTAACAGATCTCCTACTCTCACCATGCCCCTCATCTCAACTGAAATATCAATAAGTTTGCCAAATTTTTCCTGTTCTAACCAATCTTCGAATAATTTTGTGATAAATCCAAAACTAAAGAGCCCATGTGCGATAATTCCTTTTAAACCAGCTTTTTCAGCTATTGCATCGTTTGTATGAATAGGATTGGTATCTCCAGAAGCTTTAGCATACATTTTTAATAAATCTCGTGTAATGCCATCAAATTCATTCTTTATAACATCTCCAACTTTAATATCTGAAATTTTTACCATTTTTTATCCACCTCCAATTAATATCCTCCTGGCCTAACGGCCGCTGTAACTAGTGGTTTACAAACTAATTCACCATTTTGGTTCTTTACTTCTACTAATAATTCTGCGAAAAGAACCATATTTTTTTCCACTACCCAAACTTTGCCCCATTTTGCGGTTACTTTCAATTTATCTCCAGGTTTAACATCCACACATCCATTCCAATCATATTCTTGACCTGCATGTAATAATTTACCAGGATTCAATAAGAAAGGGCGCATTTCACCGTCTTGTTCTAATTTACTTCCAAGTAGCAATTTATATAGTGCTTTTATCGTAAAATGGTTTGCAAATGCGTGACATGCAACTATTCCTTGCTCCTCAGATCCAACATATTTAGGATCTGTTATTCCATAAACTTGCGCAAAATTAACTAGATTTTTATATCTGACATTAACAGTCGCCGATCCAGGTACCTCCATACCAGCAAGATTTTTAATTAAAAAATCCGCATTTTTCTTTATTTGATCATCATCCATTTTATTTTCACTTTAGACTTTAAGTAAAGTTTTTTTATGAATATTATATTTAGTTTTGTTTTTGATTCAATTAAAACTTTAATTGCTTTTATTTTCAATAAAAAAGTATTAAAAACGGAATAAGTTAAATAACTAAAAAGCTAGCTAAATTTGATTTTTGTATGAAGAGAATGCTCTCTCTCAGCATTATTAAAAAAATCTATAATTGTTCGATTTTCTGTTTTACCGTTTAAAATAAAACAAGAGATTTTGTATTTTTCAATTAATTCTAAGGAATAAGTATCAATGGGCTGAGATTCCTTATATGAATTAATTTCTTTTTTTAATAATCTATTTGCTTTTTTCAGATTTTTATATTCATTAACAGTGATTTCTTTAATTATTTGATTCTGATCGTTTATAATGCCATTCACATCTTTAATTAAAATACAATATTTTAATCCTAATTTAAATGCGAGAAATACAGTTATTGAATCAGAGGTCACGTCCCAAGAATGAGGCAATTCATCAACTTTAATCAAATAATCGTATGGTAAAAATAATGAAATATTGCTTTCCATTAATGATTCTTCTAACGCATTAAAATTTTTAAAACACTTAATCTCTGGAAATTTTTTAATTATTTTAATACCGTTAAAATTAATAGTAAAAATTGCCATCCAATGTGCGAGATCATCCCCAATATTTAAATCTTTATCAATCGCTCTAATTAAATTCGCATAGGAGCCTCCTCCAGGGATAATCACTACATTATTTATAATTTTTTTTTCAAATAAAAGCTCCTTTAATTGAAATATTGTAGATTCAAGACTTTTAGAATCCTCTAATATTTTTCCTCCGATTTTAACGATTATATTTTTCATGATAATACCATAATTTTCTTATTTATTCTGAAAATAAAAAGCACCCGCCACTGCAAAAGCTGAAGAACTAATACGGTCTGGAACTTTTGTAATATCTTCGTAATTCTTAATGTTATTATATCCGAATGATTCTAATACATTTTTAACTAAGAAATCTGCTGATAAACCAGTAATTACAAATAATGGATTTTCTTTAAATTCAGGATATTTAATAATAAGATATTTCATAAATTCTTGGATCTCACTTGATATGAGCTCTAATTGCTGCTTATAAATATATTCTGCAATTTCATTTAATTCTTCTTTAGAAATAGTTTCAATATCCATACATATAATTCTAGCTAATCTAGCATAACAGTCTTCAATAGATTTCGATCGACTATCTGCTGTATCGTTGATGTATTCATTTTCAGAGATATTATTTAATATTAGATGGACATCCGACACTAAAGCAAATTTTTCAAAAGAAATACGAATTAATTTTCCTTTATAAGGTACAAAATGCGTTATTGATGGTATAGTTGCTCTTAATCCACCAGTATATATTAATTCGTGATTCACTATTCTTGATATATCGTTATTACCTTTAGCAACGGGAATTGAGTTAAGTATAGGAATAATATCGATAGTTGTTGAACCAGCATCAATTAAAATACATTGAGAGATAAATTGTCCTAAATATAGAGATGTAGATACCCAGTTTGCTGCTGCGATAGTGGAAAAATCTGATTTTGCGCATGCATAATCTATAAATTTTCCAGAGTTATTAATAAAAAACATCTTCTTTTTATCAAAAACCTTATCCAATGCATTTAGAATTGTTAAAATGCCTTCACGCTTAGTTTGAAATGCATCTGAAAGCTCTGCGGTAATAGTAACTGCGATATAATCAATAACTTTTAAATTTAAATGTTTGCCTAATAAAATAGATATAATCTTTTTAAACATTTGTGGAATTTCATCAATAATTTTTTCCCAAAATGGAAAAGATTCAATATATGAAAATGATTCCGAAATTTCTGAATTTTTAAATTTTACAAGAGCTGCCTTTGTATTAGCTCCACCGATATCTAATCCTAATATAATAAGGTTTTTCATTATTAATAATCGGTGTTCTAAATAAATTGGTGATTTATCTAAATTTTATTAACCATCTATATGATATTTAATTATTAGATTTGTAAAATATATTTTCTAAGTGTTAAGTGAAATTTTTGGAAATACCAAGTATCATTGAAAAGGAATTTTTAAAAGCAAATATTGAAAAAATAGGTTGGAAAGGTAAAGGTACTAAAGATTCTCCCCTTATTATTGATGATGATAATCTTCCGTATAATGTAATTTTTAAGACAGATGATTTGTACCTTCATTTAAGAAATATTGATATTGGCATTATGATCTTAGATAAATGCCAAAATATAATCATTGAAGATTCTATAATTTCGCTTGTTAAATTAAAATCGTGTGAAAATGTTATAATTAAAAATAATTTGATGAGAACAATTAAAGTTTATTTTGGTAAAAGAAACACAATTGAAAATAATAGAATTTATTCGGCTTATAATAGGCGCCTATTTACGATTATCATTTTTATTGTTGCTTTAGCTTCTGGTCTATTATCTCTTATTAGTTATATTATAGAGTCATATTTACTTCGAGATTTAATGGTTGCGCTTTTAATCTGTTGTATATTAATTTTCTCTATTGAATTAGCAGGAAAAAAAAGTAAAAGATATCTTCCAAAAAAATTCAAAAAGAACGAATTTCTAAAATTTAGAGATGAGAAAATTTCCCTAAATCATGAATTAGATGAAAATTTTAGTGTATGAAAAATATCTTTTTAAATTATTTTATGATTCGGTTTGACTATAACAATTTTTTAAATAAGTATCTACTTTATCAAGATTCTCTCCTGTTAAAGCATTGGTTAAAAAATATTCGTTTTCTTTCAATTTTAACTTGTCCTTGAGAAAATTTATTTCAGATGGACTTGCTAAATCCATCTTGTTAAAAACGACAATGATTTTAATATTTCCATCTTGAGTAAAATTTTCCTTGATTTCATTGAATAGCTCTATTTGAGATTCTATTGAATATCCACATGCCGGAGTAGGATCGAAAATAAATAAGATTAGATCAGATATCAATCGTAAAGTTAAAATCGCTTGTAATTCAATGTAATTCCTTTTAGACATAAGTCTATCTAAAATTCCAGGAGTATCCATAATTTGTAGCTTAATTGCGTCAAATCTTCGTTTGATCTTTATATGTCCTAAATTTAATTTTTTTGTTGTAAATGGATATTCTTGTACTTCTATAGATTTTGCAGTAGATATCAATTTTACAATGCTGCTTTTTCCTACGTTTGGATATCCCGCAACTACAACGCATGGCATAGTATAATCAATTGAAGGAATTTCCCTTAATCTCCCTCTTATATCATTTAAATATTTAAGATTATTATTTTGCTTATTTATAATAGAAGACATCCTACCGAAAGCAGATCTTCTTAATTGGTCCCCTTCTTTCGGGGCTTCAATCTTGCCAAGATTTTTTGTATATTCTCTCTCGATTTTACTTAAAACGGGTAAAATTCCATTTAATTTTCCCAGAGTTAATTTCAATTCATCAGTATTTACCAATAGTGAAGCTAATTCTTTGTAGAAATCTGGAAGATCATCAATAAGAGGGACCATTTTTATAATATTGAGAATCCGCTCAATAAGTTCTTTAATTGCAACCTTTATCCGCTTAGTTTCTTTTTTTTTTGCTTTAATTAGGATTGGAGCGTTTTTAGAAACCTTAGCAGAACTTTTCATAGCTCTTTTAAATGCTATATCTAATAGTTCTTGGGATGTCGGAACGTGATAGAATTGATAAAAAGGATTTTTCATAAACTTTCAAAATTAATTAATTAATTAAAAAAAAGAACGACAGAATTTTACATTTTTGCTTCAAAAATTTATTAATAATATGACTATTTAATCAAAAAAATCGAAAAATTATTCAATATCGCTTCATTTAAATCTGTATGGAAAAAATAAAAATTGGTGTGCTTGGTGCAACCGGTGTAGTGGGACAGAACTACTTACGGTTATTGCAGGGTCATCCGTGGTTTGAAATAGTTGACATCGCAGCATCTCCTAGATCTGCTGGAAAAACATACAAAGAAGCAGCTGGCCCTAAATGGCAAATGCCAATCTCAATTCCAGATTCTATTGAAGATTTAATTGTAAGGGACGTACAGGATTATGATTCTATTCCAGATGACTTGAGTTTTTTATTTTCGGCAATAACTATGCCCTCAAAAGACCAAATTAAAGAGGTTGAATTTAAGTATGCAAAAAGGGGAATTCCTGTAGTAAGTAACAACTCTGCCCATAGATGGACTCCAGATGTTCCAATGATCATGGGGGAAATTAACCATAATCACACAGATATAATACCAATTCAGCAAAAAAACCGGGGTTTTGATAAGGGAGGTTTCGTTGTAGTAAAACCTAATTGTTCTTTACAAAGTTATTTAACAGCAATTTATGCTATAAAGGCTGCTGGATATAAAATCGAAAAATTAATCATTACAACACTTCAAGCTGTTTCAGGGGCAGGTTATCCTGGGGTCCCTTCTTTAGATATAGTTGATAATATAGTTCCTTATATAAGTGGAGAAGAAGAGAAAACAGAACAAGAACCGCTAAAAATCCTAGGGAAAGTCGGAGAAAATGGAATTATCCACGACGATTCAATTCAAATAAGTTCAACATGTACTCGAGTTCCTGTAGTAGATGGTCATACGGCATGTGTAAATATGAAATTCAAAGATAATGTCCCTTCAAAAGAAGAGATAATTAATATATGGAATGAATTCAAATCATTTCCACAAGAACAAAATTTGCCTTTCGCTCCAAAACAGCCAATTATTTATTTAAATAACATTGACAGACCACAACCGAAAAAAGACAGAGATAATGATAAGGGTATGGCTGTAACTGTTGGAAGATTAAGAAAAGACAATGTATTTGATTATAAATTCGTAGCACTTAGCCATAATACTGTAAGAGGAGCTGCAGGAGGATCAATATTAACCGCAGAGTTATTAAAGGCTAAAGGATATGTAAAATAATTAATAAATTCCTTACTTCTAATTTTTAACGATTTTTTTAAAAGTTAAAGTATTTATAAAAACTCATATAAATTTATTCTTAAAACAATTCCTTATGCAGAAATTATGGTGATTTTTTAGATTGACATTAGAACGAGTAATAATAGGAATATTAATTTTTATTGGAATTCTTATGTGTGTTTTTGCTGTAATCGGTGTTTTATATTGGGGATTATTATTACCATTTGCCGTCTTTTTATTTATAGGGGGCGTCTTACTGGTTTTTCTAACGATAGTAGCTTATTTTTATTTACTTTAAATTTCTATTTTTTTATTTTTATTTATAAACTTAAAATTCATGTTTATCAATTAAAATTGGTAGAACTAGTTTAGTAAGATATTTTACTCCGTTATTCGTTATCAATTTAAAGGGTGGCAAGTCAGGATAAATATTAAAGATATTTTTATTTTTGAGCAATTTAAGTATTTTTAACTTAGAGAAAGGTTTAAATTTAGACAAATTTGACCCGAAATTATTTAGAACTTCTTTTATTAATAAATTGTCTATTTTAATTACAGACGATACAAATCCATATTTCTCTGAAATTATGTATCTTATTATTTCTAAATCGGTGGCTTTTCCATTGGTGAAAATATCATCTCTATTAATAGGAATTATTTTTTGTAATTTACCATTCTCGATTTCAATCAGTATTGCATATTCAAAAATTTTCTTTAGATCATCCAATTTTAATTTTTTATATTTAGAGATATTGGTAAAAATAAACATAATTTTTGAATATAAACCAAAATTCGAGCCAATTGAAGTAGAAATTAACTCTGGAAACGCCCAATGAGATATCTTCTTAAGATTCAAATTAAGTCCTATAAGTCTGACAATAAATCGTCTTAATGTATTATAAATTTTAGGACGAGGTGCCATATACCACAAATTCTCAAAACTTCTAAATCCAAATAGAATTTTTTGAAGTATTAATTTCAGATTTTCTATTTTTGGAGGAATATCTAACTCAAAAATTTCGGGTAATAAAGAGAGTATGTGATTTTGATTAATAAGAAAAATTTTTTCAGATTTCAATCTAAATTTAATTTTGTTTAAAAGGTGAGTTATACTTATTCCATCAACATTAATGCCTAATTCTCTTGGAGTATATAGTTTGAAATTGAGGTCTGATTTTTCTGAACTTGACTTTATTTTTTGAATTTTAAGGATTAAAATTAGTTGCTCTGAATTTAAAACAATTGAGACGTTAAAACTATCGAAGTTTCCCTCAATGAATTTAAAAATATTAGAAAGTTTTATTCCTTTTAAATATATGATTAATTTTTTTAAGAATTTTAAAATATTAGGCTCCGGATAAATAAAAAAGACATTGTATTCTAATATATTTTGTACTAAATCAAAAATTCGTAGCATAAATTCATAGAAATTAAGTTCGTTTATTCCTATACAAAAATCATTAATATAATTAATTGCTTTTTTTTTGAATATTCGAAGCGATGAGATCCTTACATTTTTCTTCTCTATTAAACCCGATTGAGCGGCACTAAAAATTTCATTAATCTCATGCAAATCATCCCATTGAAAATTTATCCATTCTTTTGGCACTATTTGGAAAGATTCATGTATTCCTGCTTTTTTAGTTTCATATAAAAATAATTTCAGAATCTCTTTTCCATTGTCAGAGATTACAACATCAAGGATATTCTGTTGATCGTTAATGAATATTGGATATAAGAGTTTAAAAAGATAATATATGACATATCCCTCAGTGTTAATTGGAGTTAATGGAATTCGAATTCTTTCTTTTAATTTTTTAGCATCGTCAAAAATCTCTACATTAGAATTATAATTTAAAATTTTTAACCAGTTACTCTTAAAATTATCGTTAATCAAAGCTATAATCCCTCCCATATCCTTAATTTTTTTATAATTTTTTTAGAAGCGTAGGAAGCAATTATCTTATAACATAAATTAAGCATAGGCACATTGCCTTTTTTGTAATAATTTATCATCAATTTCACGCATTTGATAATATCTGGTGGACACCCTGATAGTTTTAGTACTTTTTTATTTACGCTAAATCTTTTACTATTTACAGCGCAATCTCCAAAAAGAATAATATTATCCTTGCCTATAATATTAGGATCAGGAGGATTTTCTCCTATTAAAAAAGAGTTATATGGAGTAATGTACTTTAAATCCTTTGTCATATTAGTTTTCATAAGATTTAACAGATGATAAGCTTGTTTAAAACATCCCGAACATAATTGACCTGTTTTAATTGAAAAACTCTGTAATTTAATCTTGTCAAGCTTATTAGCACTTTCTTCAATATCAATATTAATGTCTTTAAAATGTTCTCCTACAATTTTAATTTTAGAAATATTAGCAGTACCTATTCTACTTTTTTCAGCTCTTAAAATTAAGTCTTTTGCATTTTTATTGAGGTTCAATATTTTTGTGGTGATTATATCTACAGCAACGGCATCATTTCCGAGGACCATTATCCCTGTTTTTTTCAGATTTGAATCTTTATATATATAAGGACCAGCACCTTCTAAAATATAGAAGAGGTCATTTATAATTAAATTAGGTTTTTTTAAAGAAAAAACATCAATAATATTTGAATCTAATTCTTGTTTGTATTGGTCGTTTAGTACGCAATCTTTTCCTTTTTTTAGAATGTTTTTAACTTCCTGATATCTGTTTGGAACGATTGAATAAGAATTAAGTAAGGATAAGCTAAATGAGAATAAAGGATCAACATTAACCTGATTAATTGAAATAAGTTTATTCGATTCCAGAATTACCTTAGGAATAATAAATGACTTGTTTTTTATATTTACTTTTGAAAATGATCTATTTTTAACAACTTTTAATTTCTTAGCATCAAATCTTTTCAAGTAGAAATAATTGCTATTATCTAAAAACGCTAATTCTGCCCCAATGCTATCAAAGTATTCTCTTAGCCCTAATGTGTCGGAGATTGCTTTTATTGTAATCCCTTTGAAGGGAAAACTGCCAACATAGACTTTTTTGGCACCAGCTTTTTTGCATAATTGAATTAAAGCTTTAAGTATGTCAAAATTGGTGTTTGTCGGAAAACCATTTGGTAGCTTTAAATTAAATTTAATAAATACTTGATCTCCATTATTAATATATTTATAAATCCCTCCGAGTTTATCGATTCCATTTAACACAGTTTCCTTAGGGGTCTGACCTTTAACTATGGCAACTTCAACAGTTTCAGAGTTTATTAGATCCATTTTAACAAATAGTCTGAGAGAATTAATTTATAATTTCAAAATAAATTTATAATATTATAATGGATTTTTCAATTAAACCTTTAGCGAAGTGGTAAAAAATCTCAAAAATTGACCTATTAAAAATACGAATAAATCAATCGAAAATTGAAATTCCTTCAAATATAATAGGAATCGATATGGGACAAAGTTTAACAAAAATTGTTTATCTCGAAGGTGATAATTTATATCTTAATTTAATATTAACTAAACCAAATTTCGAAGAAATAATTGAGTTTTTAGATTCAAAAAAAGGATTTTATAAAAAGTTTAATTTTACAGGTGGTAAAGCTTTCAATTTGCATAATAAGTATTCAAAAGAAGTAGAAACAAAATTATATAACGAATTTCAAGCAAATATTAAAGGAATAGAAACTCTTTACTTGCTAAACAAAGAAAAAGTTTTACCAGATTCTTTAATAATTACTATAGGGACGGGAACTTCCATAATTTTGAAAAAGAAATCGTTTAAACATTTGGGAGGAACCGCTCTTGGAGGTGGCCTATTTATGGGATTAATTAAATTACTATTTAACTTTAATGATTTCCCAGAAGCGATGAATTTATCAAAGAAAGGAGATAGATATAATGTAGATTTAAAAGTATCGGATATTTATGAACCCGAAGACGATCGGGTTGACTCGATTTTTAGAGAATTCACTGCTGCATCGTTTGGGAAAATTAACGATTATTTTATCGTAAATTCAGTTCAAAAAGAAGATATTATAAATTCTTTAATAAATATGATCGGTGAAAATATTGGAATAATTGCGTGTCAAATGGCTGAAACCAATGATATAATTAATTTAATCTTCTGTGGAGGTTTTCTTAGGAATAACAAGGTTTTAAAAAAAATGTTATCATTGATTTGTAAAGTTAACAATAAAAAAGCAATTTTTTTAAAAAATTCAGAATTCTGTGGTGCGATTGGAGCCCTTCTCATATAAATTACTAGGAATAGAATGTGCCCATTGGAGATTTCTATTCATCGTAATAATTTTAAATTAATCTCTTAGAAACACTATAAATGGGCACATCATAAGTATATATTTTGATATACTTAAAATTTACTTAAGAATACAATAATCTTTTAAAAACTTAAAGAAAAAAGAAAGAAAAAGATCTTTAATTTTTAGGCTATATAGTTTCAGAGTGCGCCTTTAATAAATCATCGTTAGCTTTACCCATTCTTATTGCTAATTCAGCGATGACTGCGTCCAAGTAAGTAAATGCAACGGCTTCAAACATCGTTCCTTCAGGAGTAAGGATGGCCTCTTCAGCCTCTTTTCCTTTATCCCGTTTTGTTCGACCTTTGAGTTTTATCGTTATATCTCCAATTCGCCCTATAATAGTATCAGGATGAGATGTTATCGCAACAATTCCATAAGGTTTTACAGTATTTACATATGTTTCAAGTAAACTTACCACAATATTGGTTGTACCAGATCCAGATAGTACTATTAATATATCTTTTCTCCTTAATGCTGGTATACTTGCTAAATTCGTGATCATATATACCTCTGCACCTAAATGAACCAATCTTGTAGCAAAACATTGTAATATGAAGGCACTTCTGCCCGAAGCCAATAAAAAGAATCTTCTCTTATTCTTTAGACCATCGTAGACTAAATCAATAAATCTCTGAGTATATTTGAAATATTTCGGTTTACTAAGATGCTCCATATTATCCCTAAGATTGGTCAAGATACGATCCATGGATTGAAAAAGAACACGTCTGGCACTATTATTTACTTGCGCAGTATTTTTTTCGGACATTTTTAATCCTATTCTGATTTAATAAGATACAATATATGTAAGGATGCTATCAAAAAATATATTATGGTTCAAATTAATTGAAAAAATAAATATATTTCTAATAGATCTATAAGGTTAAAATTTGAACTTAAATTATCTTAAATAATTTTTTTTCGAGGGAATTAAATGAGTGGTCAAACAATTGCGGAAAAAATTTTAGGGGCTCATTCTCTTTCTGGAAGCGATATTAAACCAGAAGATATCATTATCGCGAAGCTTGATTTAATAATGAGTCATATAGGAACTGGGAAAGTTGTGTTGGATTTTAATAAGATAAGACCTTCTAAAAAACGAAAGGTATTCGATCCAAATAAAATCATTGTAATTTTTGATCATTATAATCCAGCCCCTTCTGAAAGATGGGCAGCAGTTCATGATCTTATTCGAAATTTCGTCAGAAAGCAAGGAATCAAAAATTTTTATGATATTAAGGAAGGAATTTGTCATCAAGTTTTACCTGAAAAAGGACACATACGACCTGGAATGTTGATAGTTGGTGGTGATAGTCATACTACTACATATGGCGCTTTTAATGCTGCTAGTTGCGGTCTTGGTAATACAGATCTCTTTTACGCATATGTAAAAGGAGAATTATGGTTTAGAGTGCCTCACTCAATTAAATTTAATATTACAGGTGAACTGCCGGATAATGTAATGAGCAAGGATATAATTATCAAAATAGCAGGTGATTATTCCGCTGAAGTTGCAACATATAAATCCATAGAATTTACAGGTGACACTATGGAAAACCTAAGCATCGCATCAAGAATGACAATTTCTAACTTTGCTCTTGAATTGGGCGCGAAGTTTGCTTTTGGAGTTCCTGATCAAAAAGTTGTGGATTGGATTAAAGAAAGAACTTCCAAACGTTGTGAATTAGTTAAACCAGATTCTGACGCAATATATGAAAAGATATATGAAATGGATGTTAGTGATTTGGAACCCCAGATTTCTTGTCCACATACTATAGATAATGTAAAACCAGTTTCTGAAGTTGCAGGAACTAAAATCAACCAAGCATTTTTAGGATCTTGTACCAATGCAAGGTTCGAAGATTTAGAAATAGCTGCTAAAATATTAGAAGGAAAGAGAATTCATAACGATGTTCGAATGATCGTAACTCCTGCTTCACAACAAATTTGGCTTAAAGCCGCTAAATCCGGTGTTGCTGAGACATTAATTAGGGCAGGTGCTATCATTACAAATCCAAGTTGCGGTGCGTGTTTTGGAGCTCTTGGAGGGATTCTTGCTCCAAGTGAAAAATGTATCTCTAGTTCTAATAGAAATTTTCAAGGCCGTATGGGAAGCCCAGCAGCAGAAATTTATTTAGGTTCTCCTGCTACTGTCGCTGCTTCGGCTTTGAAAGGAGAAATAACAGACCCGAGAGAATATTGAGAGTGATTTAAATGGCAATAATGGGATCAAAAGCAATTAAAGAATATAAAGATATTTTAAAAGGAAAAGTTTGGGTTTTTCCAGATAATGTAGATACAGACGCAATTTCACCTAGTAAATATTTCGATGATTTACAAGGAACGTTGGATCATACTTGCGAAACTTTAATTAAAGAATTTCCGAGTCAAGTTAAAGATGGAGATATCATTATTGCGGGAAGAAATTTTGGGTGTGGCTCGAGCAGAGAAACTGCACCTATTATCCTTCAAGAAAAAGGTATAGCAGCAATAGTAGCAGAGTCATTTGCTCGAATTTTTTATAGATCTTCTTTTGCCCGAGCACTTCCTATTTTGGAGGTGGAAGGAATCTCTAAGGAATTCGATACGGGAGATAAGATTGAAATTAATATCCCTAATGCGGAAATAACTAATTTAAGAACTGATAAAAAGATAAGAGGTAAAAAAATTCATCCACTTCTGTTAGATCTTCTGAAAAAAGGAGGTTTAGAAAAGCAACTAATTGATGAATTAAAGGCTAGATAAGAGTGAAAATAATGACAGGAGAATATAAAAGCGTGCTAAAAAGTCCTAATATTCATAAACCAAAAAAGATTGTCACAGCCTTAGGGGGTGATGGAATAGGTCCAACAGTGGTTAATGCGACAGTTCTCGTTTTAGAAGGAATGAACATTAATGGATTAGAAATAAAAAAAATGCCATGTGGAGAGAGTGCCATGGAAACTCACGGGAATGCGTTTCCCCCAGAAACAAGGAAAGCAGTAGATAAAAGTGATGCTGTTTTATTTGGGGCTACCCATGAAACTGCTATCCAAGTAATTGCATATTTACGATGGGGTCTTGGAAATTATGCCAATATCAGACCTATTAAATACTTTAAAGGAATGAACACTAATCTCAAACTAGATTTAGTTGAAAATATAGATTATACCTTTATAAGAGAATGTACACAGGGCAGCTATGCAGCGGTTGGTAAAGAAGGAAAATTAACAAAGTTGATTAAAAAGGGACTAATTTATAAGCCAGATATTGAAAGATGGACTGAAAAAGCAATATACAGTTTAAGAATAGTATCCCCTCAAGCAACAGACAGGGTAGGGCATGTTGCATGTGAAATGTGTATGAAACGCAAGAATGAGGGAATTGGAAAAGGCTTGCTCGAAATTGTATGTAAGCCGAATATATTTCGCACCCAAGATGGCATGTTCATAAAGAGAATTAGAAAAATAGCTGAGAATGAATTCCCTGAAATAAAAGTTGAGACATATATTGTTGATGATTTTGCAGCTAGATTGATTAGATTTCCTAATTACCATGATACTATTGTTCTTCCAAATATGATGGGTGATATATTGAGTGATGAAGCCGCTCAAATAGTGGGAGGATTAGGAGTTGCTGGCTCGGGTGTTTATGGTTCAAAAATCCCATATTTCGAACCTACTCATGGTTCTGCTCCTGATATAGCCGGTAAGAAAATTGCAAATCCTGCTGCTACCATAATTTCTGCTACAATGATGCTTGATTATTTAGGGTTTGAAAATGAATCGAAAAAGTTAATGAAAGCATTAGAAAATACTTTAGCTGGAGGGCTTGATGTAGAAAAAAATTGGAAAACTTTGCCTAGAGATGCCGTACCACCAAAATATAGAAAGGAAGGAAAGTATGGTAATACTAAAGATGTTGCAAATAAGATTCTCGACGAATATAAAGAATTATAAGGGATATAATTTATAATCCATGTCCCTTCCATTCAGGACCTCTTTTCTGGAGAAAAGCTTTAGCACCTTCAGTATGTTTGTCGCCCCTTAGAAACATCGATAATACTCCTTCGGTTTCAATAAAAGTCCTCTCTTCGACTGTTCTACCAATAGAACGGATTACAGACTCCTTATCAGTTCGAATTGAACCTTGGGGCAATTTGCATATCGATAGTGCCAATTCTTTTGCTCTTTCCATTAATTTCTCAAGAGGAACCACTTCATTTACCAAACCTATACGATATGCTTCTTGGGCGTCAATTACTTTACCTGTTATAATGAGTTCTAAAGCTCGAGCATATCCAACTACAAGTGGTAATCTCACACATAGACCATCACCAGCAACAATATTCCATCTCCTTTCTGTAGCACCAAATTTAGCATTTTCAGAAGCAATGCGTATGTCAGCCAGAAGACAATTTTCAAGACCAGCGGCATATGTATAACCATTTACAGCAGCTATAATTGGTTTAAATATATCAAATTTTTTAGTATATCCACACCACCCTTCAATATTATGAACAGCAACTCGAAATTGATCATAGTTGGCCATTGTATCAAGCGCTGCGGCGTCTTTAAGATCCCATCCAGCAGAAAAGGCGATATCTCCGGCTCCAGTGTATATAGCAACAAAAGCATCATCGTCATCACGGAAAGCCTTCCAAGCATTTTGTAATTCCAAATTAGTTTCATTATTGATGCAATTACGGACTTCTGGACGATTAATTGTTATTATTACAACATGGTTTTCCTTTTCATATAAAATATTCTTGTAAGCCATATTTCTACCTCCATTTTTATTTTATAGTTTTAATAAATTAGATTAAAACTCAAATCCTTTTTAATATTTATATCGAAAAAAGGACGGAAAAAATGTTTTTTCCTAATGGATTAATTCAGCAAATTGACGTGATAACCGCTGAATTAATCTCTCGAGGTTAATAAAAATTCATAAATGAATAAAGTTGAATAGAAAGGTTTATTTTCCTTAGATTCTTTTCATTATTAATTCTTTGAGAATTAAATTAATTTTTCAAAAATTGAAATTTGGTTTTAAATTTGGTAAAAGGAACAGTAAAATGGTTTAATAGCCGAAAAGGCTATGGATTTATAAGCTCTGAAGAGGGGAATGATGTATTTGTTCATTACTCAGCATTGGCGGGGGATGAAGAATATAAAGCGCTAAATGAAAATGACAAGGTTGAGTTTGATATTGTTGAAGGTCAAAAAGGGCCACAAGCGAGTAATGTTGTCGTTATCGAAAAAGCTCCTCGACAATATAATCCATATAATAAAGGTGGTAGACGAAATTATCGCTATTAACTTTATGGATAAGTGTAAATCTACAAAGCATAATATAACATAAGTAGTAAATAAAAATTAGTAAAAATCTCTTTTTACGATTGTTATCGAACCTTATTTTTTTTTTATTTAATTTTGAAATAACTTTAAGAAACTTCAATTAAGTATAAAAGAAAAAAAAAATAAGATAAATAAAATTAAAGCTAATTCTCACGAAATATCTCTATTTGTATTTAATCGATAATAAGAGATCATTCTTGGTAATTTTCTTTCTGTTAGCATGCATGGTAAAGGCTCGAGCTTGTTCAGTTAAACCAGTGGCAGTTTTTTCTAAATGATCGATTAATAAATCGACTGCATTTCTCGCTACAATGCTAGCTCCTTGTTGCTTCATGAGTCTTCGAATTGGACTCCATGCAAAGCTATGTTTCTTTTTAGCCATTTTTTATTCCTCCTTTAAAATTGTAAAATTTTTTTTAAAATTTAGGTTTTTAATTTTTTTTTAATTATTTTTGTAAAGTTCTTAGTTATTATTATAATCGAAGTGCTATTTAAATATTATGTATATTCGTGAAGAATATGAAGAAGTTACTTAAAAAAATTTCGACAAAAATTTTGATACCTCTATATAATTAAAAAAAACTCTGTCATTATTCGATCAATGATCAATTTAAAAAGATGACATAAATTTTTTACAATAAAACTAATAGGGATCTTGATTATGATAAATTTATATCTAATTATAGTTTTTATATGATTTTATGGAGAATTAAAAAATTTTGAATAAAATTATTTCATTCGTAATAAAATATCATACCATTAATATTATGATCATTGAAAATATGTTATGATTGAAATGATAAGTAAAAATAATTTCTAAATGAGAAATAAGGGAAATGATTGTGATATTTTGTAATTTGATCTAAGACAATGAGTAAGTACTAAATTGAGCAGTAAAACTAAAGATTAGACCTTTTAAATAAATGGTAAATGAGATTTTAAGATTATTAATTGCCTAATATATTGTTATATTCTTCGATATATTGATGCTTCCAATGAAATTACTAATTTTTGCAGGTAAAATTTATGAATATCTTAATCAGAGAATTCGCTTGTGGCTCTTCTTCTCTTAGAAATTGCCCTTTTGACTTGTTTTTTTATTAATTAAATAATGATCTTGATTTAATCAAACCATTATTGGAGAAATTAAATCAAACTCACAAAAGTCTCTACAACTTTAGAGTATTAAGATTAACCTTATATGTTTTCAATAACTTTATGATATTGAACACATAAGAGTGGAAAAAAATGGCACAGCAAATTATTGTACCTGGCGCATGTGGAGTAGCAATTAAATGTCTTGATGGAGTTGTCCTTGGCAACGATAATAGAGCGACGTGGGGATATACAGTAGCAAACAAATCAACGAGAAAAGTATTTAAGATAACAGATAATATTGGCTTAGCTGCGTATGGTCTTATCGGAGACTGGCAAATTTTAGTAAAGATTATGAAGGCACAAGCTAATTTATATTTATTAGATGCTGGGAAGAGGATATCAACAAAGAGTATGGGGAAATTAGTTTCAAATTATTTATATTCACGAAAAATGTTTCCACTATATACTAATTTAGTAATTGCGGGAATGGACAAAGATGGTCCTAAACTCTACACACTTGACGCAATTGGCTCGCTAATGCCAGACGATTATGGTACTGCCGGCACAGGAATGCTGCTATCAATAGGAATCCTCGAAGCTGAATATAAACCTGATATGAGCGTTGAGGCGGGTGAAGCATTAGTAGAAAAAGCAATTAGAGCAGCGATAGCACGAGATGCAATGTCGGGGGATGGGATTGATATTTTAACGATAACTAAAGATGGAGCCATAGAAAAACACATTGAAATTAAAGAACTTGGGGAATAATTTTTTAAACGCTTTTTTTTGAATAGAAAAATTTAAAATTTTTCCATTTTATCACTACTAGACTAACTAACGGCAATTTTGCTATAGAACATCTTGCTGATTAAGGTGTCTTTATTTTGAAATTAACTGATAATGTTTTTAACGATGTTCGGGAAATAAAAGGATTTTCTAAAGAAGATATATTAGATATTAAAAGAAGTATAGATAAATTTAAGAAAGAAAAGCCAGATTCACCTGAGATTGATGATTTTTTAAAGACAAAATTCCAAAGAAAAATTCTCGATTATTACTCAATTTATTTTGAAGAAATAAGAGATTTTGCTGCCATATATTTAACACCTAAAGACATTTCTGAAAAATATAATTTTCATAATTTAAAATTAGGAATTTTAAAAGAGATTAAGCTCTATTCAAATAATTTACTAAATCTTAAATTAAATTGTCGAAATATTAAGAGATTTTTGAAACACAATTCATTTTTAGATGAGTTTTTAATAACAACTCAAGGTCTTATTGATGAATTTAATGAACTTTATTCAGAACTTGAGAAATCTCAATATAAGTTTGAGGGTCTTTATGATAATATTTCGTATATTTGGATTGAAGCAAATAAAATAAAAAATTTAAACTTAAAGATTAACGAGTTTCCAAGTGCGTTAACAAAATGGAATGAAATAAAGGAACTTTACGATTTCATTGAAGATTCTAATCAAGAGGTTAGTAAAAAAAAGAAAAAGAAAAAAAAGGGAGTATATATAACATTATATTTTGCTGATATATATCAATTTTATAACAAAAAACAAGACGGGAAAATTGATATTTATTCTGATTTAATTTTTCTTCTATTTCAGAACACAATAATTGAAGAATTTAAAGAGGGAAAGGATAACGATGAATATATAAATATTGTAGATAGAAAAGAGATTATTCAGAAATTAAAAAAATTCATTCGTCCAATTGTTAAATCTCTAATCGAAAATAAATTTAAGGCAATTTTAGTTGAAATAAATGAGTTAGATAAGAATTTTACATTAGAAGAGGGTAAAAAGAAAATAAATTTAAAAACTGTTTTAGAACAAAAAATTAGCCAATATTTACCCCAAATAGCAGATTATTACTTAAGTGGTTTAGAAAAGAAATATCAAGCTACAATTAGCGATTTGAAAGAGTACGACGAGTTTAAAAATGTCATTAAGTATTATTCTGAAAAAGTTGATATCTTTTATTCGTTATTAGAGGAATTAAGTCGTCATTTCGGAGATTTTGAATCTTCTTTGGAACCATACAGGGAAATAACAAGTTCATATGAAAAAATTATTGATAATGTTCTTACTGAAATAACACGAAGGAAAGAAGAGTATTTATATTATTTAAAATCAGTTAGAAAAGAACGATTGCGTGATCATGTTAGGAATTTTATTTATGAAAAGATTTCGGAAGTTAATGATTTAATGAGTAGATATCAAGATGAAACAGCTTTAATAGTACGGGAAGAGTTTCCTCAATTAAAACAAATTCGTGAAATTCTTAGTAAGTATAAATCTAGGATTCAGAAAATTAAGGATGATGTTTATAAAAAAATAGATTTATATAAAGAAAAGGACATCGATATCTATCAAATTATTAAGCAATGGGAAGATAATTTCAATTTTAAAAAACAGCAATTAACCTTTTTATTGTCTATGATACTTAATAAGTTATTTAAAAATTTTAAGGAGCTAATTGAGGAAGAAGATTTAATGCTTGAACGCATAACAGAAATTACAGACCAAAAAGATACCATTGATACTATGCCATTAAATTTTGCGTTATCAACCTTTTTATTCGATAAATTAACAGAAGAGGAATTAAACGAGAGAATAATTGAAATTAAATCAAGAGTTAAGAATTTAAGTAATGAAATAGATCTATACCGAACAGAATTAACTAATTTAGAAATAACATTATCTGAGAGAGTAAAAGTTAGAGAAGGGATCACCTCAGACAAAATAAAATGTGGAGTTTGTCATAAAAAATTTGATTTTGCAAAAGAACAGATAATAAAATGTCCTTTTTGTGAAGCAATTTATCATTATTTATGCGTAGCATTTTGGTTATCAAAATATAACTCCTGTCCTGCGTGCCAAAACCAATTTCTCGATCCAAACGCAGGTATTTATACTGATCAAGAAGATGTATATAAGGAGGATTAAAAGCAATCACATTTAATTTTATTTGCATATTATCTGGATATTGCAATAAAATTGAATTGAGATCATTCTCTTGGTGGAGTTTTAGTTTTTATTTTTTGTTTTAACATTTTTTGTTTAGGTACAGATTTAATTTTTCTAATTTCCACCTCTAATTTACTACGATCGCTTCTTAATTTTTCTTTTTCGCTTGCTAATTTATTTCTTTCGCGTTTGATATTATTCTTATCGTTTTGAATATTAATTTTTTCTTTTTCTATTTTGCTTTTCTCATTTTGGATGTATGATTCTATTCTATTCTTTTCATTTTCGATTCTTTTTGTATCGTTTTTTAACACTTGCATTTTATTTTCTAGGATTCTAACCTTGTTTTCTAATGAATTTTTTCTTTTTTCTAATCCTGGAATTTTACTTCTAATCTCTTTTAAAAGAATTTGCTCATTTTTTAGATCCCTTTCTAAGTATTTTTTTTCGTTTTCCAAATATCTCTCCTGTTTCTTTAATTCATTTTCTCTTCTTTTCAAATTTCTCATTTTCTTATTTATTTCATCATTTTGTTTAAGCAGTTTATCTTTAGTATCCTCAATATTACGTTCTTCAGCTTGAAGTCGTTTGTCTTCGTCAGATATCCCCTTTTTTAAATCGTTTAAATCTCGATTTAACTTGCCTTTCTCATTTAAAAGATTTCTAATATCATTTTCAAGAATTTTCCTCTTTTTTTCCAGATCTTTCAAAGATACTTGATATCCTTCAACTTTTTTAATTACAGCCTCCCATTCAATCTTTTCTTTTTCTAAATTTATCTGCTCATCTCTCAACTTCTTAAGCAGCGTTTTACTTGGAACAACAGTTTCTTCTTTACTTGGCGTTTTATCCTTAATATTATATTTTGGAGGAGTTTTATCTTTCATTTTATTAACTCTAACAAATTAATTTGATTAATTAAATAATTACCTTCCATATATTATTATTCTATAAAAAATATATAAAAATTTTAACTAAATTCTTTTCTAATAAATTATTGAAAGAAAATAATTAAATACTTAAGGCAAATAATTAATTTTATATATAATAATTTTGAAAAATATGGAGCTTGATAATTATGGGTTTTGAAGACGAATTTGATGAGGATTTAGAAGAAGAGCCTGAAGAGAAATCTCCAATGAAATCTAAAACTCCTGCTGCTGCCGTCGAGGCAGGAGGAAGAAAAATAAACCTCTTTTTTTTATCAACAATTGGTCCTGGTGAAAAAAGACAAAAATTACTTGTTGACGATGCTAATCCAGTAAGCGCAATCAAACAAACAGTTGGGAATATTTTTGGGTTAGATCCAAACGATTTTCACCTATCTTCTGGAGGTGTAACAATGGAAGAAAATGCACCTTTAAACCAATATAGTGTCGACGATGGAGATGAGGTTTTGCTTATTCCTGCAAGCACCGCTGGGTAAACATTTAATTAATTTGTTTTTTTTTTTTAATTTTTTTAATATTTAATAGTAGATTTTTTATAAAGTATCAGTATATTTAATAGGTGTGAAAATTGGAAAGAGATTCAGATTTTTTTAGCAAAGAACTCACAGCGGAAGAAAGAGACTTATACGATAGACAATTTCGTCTTGAAGGATGGTCTCAGAAATTAGTTAAAAATTCTCGAGTTTTGATTGCCGGTGTAGGTGGTCTTGGATGTGAAATTGCTAAGAATTTGGCGATGTTAGGTGTTGGCCATCTTGATTTAGTTGATTTAGACATAATAGAACACTCAAATTTAAATAGGCAAATTCTTTTTGCCGACGCAGTAATGGGTGAACCAAAGTCCACTGTGGCTGCTACCAAGTTGCAAAAAATAAATCCAAATATCAAAGTTAAAGGATACCATACTTCACTTGAAAGGCTTGATCCAGCAATATATAAAGCTGCTGATGTCATTATTGGAGGATTAGATTCAATGAATGCTAGGTTAAATTTGAACGCTCAATCAATTCGATTTAAAAAACCTCTTATCGATGGAGGTGTTGCGGGATATCACGGTCATGTATACACAGTTTTTCCGTATAAAAACGCTTGTTATGAATGTAACCCCCTTCCTGTTGGTGAGATGGACGATATGGCGGCATGTACGGTAGTTGGAGTTCCAAGAAAAAGAATTCATTGCATTTTTAAAGGAAATATGGCTTTTAAGGAAGAAAACGATGAGCAAGATCCAGATCCCAAGAATATTAAACATGTTAATTTTATTCAAAATTATGCAAATGATCTTGCGACAAAACATAATTTTCTACCACTTTTTACAAAAGATGAAATAATAAAAATAATCGATTTCCATGAGCCGGCTATTATTACTATTAACGCTCTGATATCAGCAATTCAATCACACGAAACTATTAAAATTTTACATTGGTTAAAAGGAAATAAAGCCTTAGGAGAGCCAGTCAAATCATATGTAATTTTTAATGCGATGACATTAAAATTTTATCCAATAGAAAAGAAAAGAAATCCAGATTGTTTGCAGTGTGGCGATAATGTTAAACGGATTAATTTAGAAATTTCTCAGAATGAACGTTGCGAGGATATTATCTATTCGTTGATGAAAATGGGATTCGTAAAGAATCCTGATTTAGAACCAACATTGACAATAATGGATTTTGAGAATATAAATGAAATAGATCTTAATCTTACACCTATTCAAAATCAATTGAGAAACGATGAATTGATTACGGCAGTTGGATTTGAAGGTGGTGAAATTTTTATAAATTTAAAAATCCTCTAGATTAAGAATTTAAACGATTATTATTATAATATAGTCACATTATAATTGAAAATTTTTAAGAGTATGAGAATAGTATGAGTCTGAGAAGCACAAGAATTTCGCAAGATTTTGCAGCTCTGAAAAAAATGTTAAAAAGTGGTGTAATTACGCAATTGAAACCATTCGATCCTAAAAAAAAAAGTATAGATCATGTTGCAGTTACATTAAAAGGTCCTAAAAGTACAGTTTATCAAGGTGGTTTGTTTAAACTTGAGATTAAATATCCTCCTAATTATCCACATCATCCTCCTTATGTACGTTTACATACAGCAATATGGCATCCAAATTTTTGGGCAAAACCTCACGAATACCCTGGTCAAAGAAATATTTGTCTTGCTCTTGTAGATCCGAACTATGTAGGAAAGAAGGGTGGTTGGTCTCCTTCAAAAACTATTACAACAGTAATACAGGCAATAACAGCAATGTTAAATACTCGAGGGAAATATTTTAATCCTACTGATGTGTTTAATAAAAAAGCTGCGCTGGAGGCAATGGGAGATCCTAAAAAATTTGAAAAAAAAGTAAAGTTTTTAGTCAAAAAATATGCTAATAAGAAATGGTAATTTAAAAGAGGACTACTAAATGACCAATAACGACGAATCAAGTGAAGATTCAATTAAAGAAGATTTAAAAAAGAAAATCAAGGAAAAATTAAAAAGAGAAATTCTTGAAGAAATCTTTAACGAATTAATATCTGAGGAAAATGATTTAACAGAGGAGATTGCTACACGACTTAAAAATAAAACTACTTCACCTCCAATTGAATCTACGAGAGATCCCATAACTGAAGCTATATCAATAACGGAATTGGAGGATAAGGAAACTATAAGCATCACTGTTAAAGCAATTCTTAAAATTGCTAGTCATGCTTTAAAATATGCTCATCATAAGATTCCAAAAGAACAATGGATTGAGGTTATTGGACTTCTCGCGGGAAAAGAATATAATTACGGGCCTATGCTCCACATAGAAGATGCGTATCCTATGGGACATGGGAGTGCAATCAATGCAGAAATTAAGAATTACAATAATTATGTTAGAGCTTTTAAGGATATTAAAAAAAAAAAATTATTTATATGTGGTTGGTATCATTCCCACCCCTCTTATGGAACTTGGATGAGTCCAGAAGATATTGGAACTCAATCAAGGTACCAAAAATTATGGAGCAAAGCTGTTGCTCTTGTAATAGATCCCTACCAGATTGATGGTACATCTGTAGGCTTTGAAATTTTTAGAGCAGACTTGAAAACTAAGAAATGGTTTCGTATCCCATATACTATAGAAGGAGCTTTGGACGTAAAGATGCTACCCGAGATTTTAGAATTCATGAATCCAATAATAGAAGGAAAACCTGCATATCTTGAATACGACGAGGATTAAACATAAAACTGTTTTAACTTCAATTTTTATGAATAAATGCACGGTGGTTTAAAAAAGTTGATTAAAAAGCATACAGCTATAATTTTATTAATTTTTTCAGCTATTGCTATAATTGATTTAGTATTTTTTTTAAAATCACTGAATGCATTCTTCTCTTGGCTGTTGGTTGGACTCTGGATTGTTTTTACTATAAAAGTTATTCAAAAAAGAAAAGAATATAAGGAATATAACTCCCCCAAAAATACCTCCTTCTTTTTATTATGTCCTTTAGGGGTCGGTTTATTTTTTAATTTTTGGGGTTATTTCACTGGATTGGGAGGTGATAACCTCTTGGAGGATTTCGTTCCATTTTTATATGTTAGCCCATGGACAATTATTTTTGCTTTACCTTATATACTGTATGGAATATTTACACTTCGAGCATGTTATAAAAAATTTGATATTGTATATATTATACGCACTAGGTCTATTAATGCTCGTAAATTCGTTATATTTTATACGATTTTAATTTTAATTGGAATTCTTTCTTATATAATTTACTTTAATGTTATTCTTAATTACTTTTTTATTGTTATTGAGCGTGCTTATTTTTATGAATTAGATATAATTCTTTTATCCTTTAGTATTTTTTTAATATATTTATTTGTTAGACATGCAATATTTGGGTCTGCTCGTGTCGTCCCTGAAGTTTCTCAGGATTATATAGCTCGCCGAAGAAGGCGATTAGAAAGTGTAACTTTCACTCCAGTAAGATCAACACCTCGACCAGCTACCACTAAGAGTAGTTCAAGAACAACTACACAGAGATCAACCACTACAACTACTTCAAGAATAACAGCCCGTAAACCCTCTACAACTAGTATCACAAGAGCAATTGTTCGTAGGCCAAGATCTGCAGTAAGCGCAAGCTTTGAAAAACTTAAACCAAAAGCTGGAATCCTCTCATTAGAGGATTTTAAGTGTATTTTTTGTTTTCAACTTCCTCAACTTTCTGACCAGAGGCGTGGAATTGTTTTATGTCCGAATTGTAGACATCCCTCTCATGCAGATGAATTTAAAGATTGGACAAAAGCTTCGCCTCTTTGTTCTCGATGTGATGCCTCAATTCCACCAAGTTTTCGGAGAAATCCAAAAATTATTTCCGTTAGGGAATACATGGAAGTAATCAATGAGTTTAAAAAAAGAAAAAGATAATTAAAGGGATAAATTTAAGAGTTTATTGTTATTCATAAAGCTAAATCAGGTGCCTTCAATCCGATCATTACATTCAAAGTTTTGGAGGGAAGACAATTATATTTATTGCTAAGTAAAGTCCAAAACTAATCATAAAAAGTCCACATCCAATCAATACATATTTATATACTTTTAAATTGATTGATTTCCCTCCATAATAAGCAAAAATAGAAATCGGAATATACCATACAAAATCACCAAATTCATGTCCAAGATAAAAGAGAAGAAGCCCTATTGGATTGTCAAAATTAATATTAAAGTTAAGCATAAAACTCAAACCGATTATTGCCCACCACATTAAAAAAAAAGGATTCGATAAGCTTATATAGATACCCCCTAGAAAACTATTTCCTTTAAATCCTTTAATATCGTCTTCGGAAACCGAAAAATCAATTTCATACTTCCCTTTATAAACATCTCTTATGACCAAACAACCAAATATCACTAGAAAAATTCCTCCAACAACGCCTATTACAGTTAAGATTATTATATTTTGAAAAAATAAATACGCTCCTAATAAGAGGAGTGTTATGAGCACGAGTTCTAATATAGCATGCCCTAATATAATAAAAAATCCAGCCAAATAGCCTCTTTCAGTATTAAGAGATTTATAAATTGTAAATGTTAAAACAGGGCCGGGAGATAAAGCTCCTGTTAGAGCAATTAAAAAAGAGAAAATAAAAATCTCAAGCATAGTATTTTAACCTAATATTAAATATTTTTTATTCTCTAATTTGTCCATTACCGTAAATGATAAATTTTGTAGTGGTTAATTGATTAACTCCCATAGGACCCCTAGCATGTAGCTTTTGTGTTGAAATACCAATCTCGGCGCCTAGGCCAAAGACACCTCCATCAGTTAATCGCGTGGCGGCATTCACGTAAACAGCAGCGGCATCTATTTCATATAAAAATTTCCTTGCCTCATCGTAATTCTCTGTAATTATTGATTCTGTGTGTTTTGAATCGTATTTAGTAATAAGGGCTATAGCTTCATCTATATCTTTAACAACTCGAATACACACTTTTAAAGATAAGTATTCTGTACTCCAATCTTTTTCAGTTGCGGCAATGACATTTGCTACTAATTTTTGAGTTGTTTCACAGCCCCGAACTTCAACTCCATTTTCAATTAACGCGTCAACAATAAATGGAATAAATTTTTCTTGAATTTTCTCGTGAACGAGAATTTTATCTAAAGCATTACATACTACGGGATAAGAACATTTAGAATTAATAATTAATCTTTTAGCCATCTTAAAATCTGCATCGTAATTTACGAAAATACTAACTACTCCGATGCCAGTTTCTATAGTCGGTACAGTTGAATTTTGAATTACCCTCTGAATTAAGGATTCCCCGCCTCTTGGAATTATTACATCAATGTAATCTTTTAATTTCAACATCTCCCCTACATATTCCCTATTTGTATCTCTTATAATTTGAATGCAATTTTCTGGAAGACCTTCTTTAACTGCTGCTCCGTGTAAAATATCCGCAATTAGAAGATTAGAATTTATTGCCTCACTCCCTCCACGTAATATTATAGCATTACCAGCTTTTAAACATAGTCCTGCTGCATCAGCAGTAACATTTGGTCGTGATTCATATATAATGCCAATTACGCCCAATGGAACTTTAATCAAGCCTACATCCATTCCATTTGGCCTTCTCCACATAGATACGATTTCATTAATTGGATCTGGTTGAGCTGCAACTTCCCTCAATCCTTCTGCGATCTTATGAATTTTATCAGAATTTAGGATAAGACGGTCTAATTTTACTTGCTCTAATCCGATTTTTTTAGCGTGTTCTAAGTCTTTTTTATTAGCTTCGATTATTTTTTCTGATTGCTTTTCTAAATCATTAGCCATTCGTAATAAAGCATTATTTTTTGAAGTTGTTGAAACGTTTTTTAAAAAAAATGCGGCATTTCGAGCATTTTCTCCAATTTTTTTCATCAAATCCTGAATCGTCATGAAATTCCACAAAATTTTCTTATTTTCTTAAAGAACAATTATAATAAATATCATAAATCCTTTTTGCTTTATAAAAGAAAGTTTAAGATCTCAAAAGACTAACATATTTGTTATCTTTTATTTGAGGTTTTTCTTACAGAAGCAATAATTAAAAATTTGGATACCTCATAAACGATATAATTCGAAGACTTTATCAATCAAATAACTAGAATCTCTAAAAGACCCAAGTTCACCACTCCAATGTTTAAGGCTTTTTTCGTGGACTTTTTCAAATTCTTCTACAAATAACTGTAATTTATTACGGATCCAGTCTGTCTCTTCACCGTCAATAAATAATGCGGCAAAAGTATACTTTCCCTGTTCTAAAATAATTTCAAAATCTTTATATTCCATTCTCTTTATTGGAATTTTCTTTTGCTTTATTTCTGAACTAAAATCTTGTATAGCTGTCAAAAATCCTCCAATAAGTTCGGAATCCATATACCATTCACCTAATTTTCTATTAAACACTGAAGCACCCATTTTATTTTGAATAACGATTAAATAGCGTAAATTTAGAATATCTCGCTTGATAGGATCAATTTCTTCTTTTATCTCTTCGCCTTTTATTCCTTTAACTGAAAATTCCTTAGGAACAAGCTCTTCTTCTAAAATGAACATATCAGCATTGGAATCTAATTTTCCTTTAAGCTTTGAATTTGAAATGAAAGTAATTAATTTCATTTTTAAAGGTTCTAACTTCATATTCAGTACTTTAGATAAATAATTAATGCTAACTTTATTATCTTTGAATGCTTTGACGAAGAATTGAAGTTTATTAATGAATATATCTTCTTCAATCCGATTAATGACTGTTTCAAAATTTTTTTCTATTGATAATTTAGAATTATTCCATAATTCCAATTCTTCTTCAATTATTTCGTGAAATGATTCATAAATTCGAGATTCCTTTTTAATAAAATTTTTTATTTGATTATCAATTAATTTTAGAGAATCTCTTACTTTAAACATTTCAGCTTGCAGTTTAGATTCAAACTCGCTTAACCTTTTTCCAGATTGAATAAATTGATTATAACTCGATTTTAATTGATTTATATTGGTTTCTAAATTAGACACATAAGTTTTAATTAATTCACGCAATTCTCCCTTTTTTTCAGTTGAGGTAGTGTTTTCTATCTCATTTAACAACTCGTCTCTAGCTTTATTTAAAAGTATGATTAAATTAATCTTTTCTTTTTCCCAATTTTCGACCAAATCTTTTACTGTTTCTCTAAATGATTTAAATTCAGTGGTGGATGTTTTAATAAAATCTTTAAATTTTTGATTGTAATTATCTATTTTTTTAGTTATTTTTATATAAGTTTCACGGATTTTGTTTTCAGCATCAGTTATATATTTCTTTTTAATTAATTCATGTGTAACTTTTTTTATATTCTCAACAAAATCTTTAATATCTCCGATATTCTCTTTTAAATCTTGTTCCAATTCATCTTTTTTATCAGATTCCTTTCCTAAATAGAGGTTTTTTTTTAACGCTAAAGTCACATTAGCCCATTTACTTTTCTGATCTTCTAATTTTTTATTCCACAATGCTTTAATATCCGAAGAAAATTTTGGAAATTCAGAAATTTCTTGATTTATCTGATCTACAGACACATAGAAAATTTCATTTTTATTTGAGGACATTTCGGTGAATTCCTTGATACTTTTATTTAAAATATTGGAGGCTTCTTCTATTTCATTCTTTTTTATCAAACTGGTGATTTGTTTATTTACATCATCAGAAAATTTTTGAAGAAGGGAAACGTTATCAGCAATATATTTTTCTAATTCTTCTCGTTTATTTATTATATTTTGATAAAATTGAATAACTTTCTTTGATTCCTTACGTCTTTTCGTCCACAAGATTTTTAATTCATTGAGTTCTTTTTTAAATTCATCGAATTTAATAATATTAGATTTCTTTGAAATTTTTGATCTTAATGAAGAATCTGATTTCTTAATATAATCTGATATGGTTTTAATTTGTGAAAGCGCTTTTTTGTGATTTGTATAATTCTTTTGGAAGAAATCCTTTATTTGAACACCATATTGAATTAATTCTATTTCAATATCATGTAAAGTTTTCTCTACTGATTTTATTGCTTCTTGATTTCTAGCCTTTTCAAGCCGTTCAGTAATAAATTCTTCTTTTTTCTTGATTTTTTCATCTATTTCTGATTTAAATGTTGAAAAGCATTTCTCTATAGAACTGTTAATGAAAGGCCAATATTTATCAAATTTGAGATTTAATAATTTAGAATTAATAAATATATGATCAGAATTAATTTGATTTATTAACTTCTCATATTTTTGAATTTGAGTATCAACGTATTCACAATTATCGTGAAATTTCTTTTTTGTATCAGAAATTTTTTCTTGATCAATAAGTATTTTTAACTCAACTGAGCTTTTTCGTAAAAAATTGGTTAATTTTGTGTGTAAATTTAATAAATTATCTTTTGCATCTTCCAACCTTTTTTTCTCATCCATTATTTCAACATAAGTAGTAATAGGCTTATTAAGACGAATGTATTCTCTAAGGACTAAAACATTATCAAGAAAAGTTTCCCTTTTTTGTGTTGTTATATTACCTATTAAAAATTTATTAATAATTAAATCATTAACCACCAATTTAACTCGTTCTAATGCATTAGAAAAGTCGAAACTCTTGCTAAATTCAATTAAATTAAGTCTTTTTTGTTCTGGCTTATTTTTGAAAATTCCTATAATTTCATTAATAATTTCTTGAGTAATCGCATTCTGCCTATTAAAATAACTGTTAAATCTTTTTTCTCTATTAAATATTTTTCCATCAATCCATTTGTTTGTTATCATCCAATCTGCAATATCCTTTACGAATTTCACAGGTATCGAAAATTTATCACTGATAAGAGTCAAGTCGATTTCAGATGAGTCTTTTAATTGGATAAGAATTTCATTTTCAATTAATTCAATAAGCCTTTTCCAAACAAAAAGTATACAAAGAAGAGCTTGGGCAGTACTCCGTATATTTGGTACATTTTGACTAAGACTGGTATATTGTTCTGTGAACCCACCATTAAATTCTTCCATAGATCTTATAAAACCTAGTACTCCTCCAAAATCAATTAAATCTAATTTCTTTAAGAACTCGAGACAAATTAGTGGCCAAAAATTATTTTCGATTGAAGGAACTTTACTTTCAATTGCAAATCCACTTCTTAATTTCTGCCATGAGAGAATAATTGGAATTTCTTTCTTCAAAATATTATTATCTATCGCGTTTAAAATTTTTAGGCTTAAAATTTGATAAATTAAATCTATATTATTTAAAGTACTTTTCTTCAGGTACTTAATTAATTGTTCTCTGTCAATTTCATCTAATTTCTCTAATAATTTTAAAGTTGAAAGCGCAAAAAAACTAGATTTCACTGAAGTTTTTCTATCACATTTAATATAACAGTTTCTAGCGCTGCAATGAAAGAATCCGCCATCACCTCCAGATCCAAGACTTTGAGATTTCTTAATGAATTCTATATTATCATCTTCTATAAGATCGTCAAGTTCTAATAATTTCAAGCTAGCTATACAATAAAAAGTACTCCATATATCAGGTTCCTCAAATTTGTCTGAAAATTTATATCCACCTTTGTGATATTTTAACCCTGAGATGTATTTTTTAATTGCTTTTTCATCTACTAAATCTAATTTATCAATATGAGATAATAAGATAAGGATCCAGAAGAGATATTCATTTGACTGAAAAATTTCATCATCACTAATTTTTCGCTTTAAAAAACCTAAAGCCTTATCTAGATTAAATGGACTTTTTATCTTATGCTCAAAATATGAAAAATCTGGTAGCCAAGGTAAATAAAATATCATAAAAAATTTGCTTTTTTAAATAGTCTAAAAAAATGGATTATATTCTATTATTAGTATAAAAATTCTCTCATTATTAAATAATTATATAAGTAGATATAATTAATTATCTTAAAAAAATATTAATTTCTTAGCCTTAGTAAGATTTACTGGCTTATAATTTTTTCTCTGAATGTTAAAAACCTGATAACATTGAATTGATTATTTCAACAAAAAGAAGGAATTTGTTATTTCAGCACCATATAAGATTTTAATTATTAATTAAATAAACTCAAATTTATTTATGTGGTATAAAATAAGTCCCTAACTCTTCTCCATTTAAGAGTCTTTTTAAAATATTATTATTACTAAACGACGTGATTATGGCTGGAATTCCAATATTGGTTAATTTTTTTATTGCTTTTATCTTCGAAGTCATTCCACCGAATGTGATTCCACAATCAATATCTTCTGCTAATTTTTCTAAATCCTCATCGATAATATCTACTTGTTTTATTAATTTACAGTCAGAATGGATCTTAGGATTTTTATCATAGAGACCTTCAACATCGGTTAGTAATACTAAAAGATCAACGAATAGTAATATTGCCACCAAAGCCGAAAGAGTATCGTTATCACCATATCTTATTTCCTCTATTGCAACAGAATCGTTTTCATTAATTATTGGAACAATCCCCTTTTCTAATAAAACTTCTAGAGTATTCCTTACATAAGCTCTTCGAGTAGAATCTTTAGTATCATCAGCAGTAAGTAATATTTGGCCTACATTTAAGCCATATTTATTAAATTCTTCTTGGTAGATACTCATTAGATGAATCTGACCCACAGATGCTAAAGCTTGAAGTAGTTTATATTCTTTTGGGCGAGTTTTAATAGCAAGTTTTGCGAGCCCACAACCAATAGCTCCGCTACTTACAATTATTATGGATTTACCGTCCTTAATTAATTCTGCTACTTCTTTTACAAATGCTTGAACTTTATCTAAATAAATAGTATCAACACCATCCGTAATCATATTTGTTGAAACTTTAATCACGATTTTCTTATTATCTGAAGGAAATACTCTCAAAAGGAAATCATCACGGTTAATAAACTTATTATGATTGAATTAAAAATTAATAGAATTTAGATTTTTTCATTCAAAGGTATAAATATTTTAGAAGAAAAAGAGATAGAAATTGCTTGTAAGTTACGGGACAGCTTCCATTAACATTCGAAATATATAAACAATAACGAATAAAACGATAATTATGGGAATCATAACAATAAGGAATATCCAGGCTCCTTTTATCATCCCCCTATTCCATGATTTAACTCCATCTTTCCAGTCTTGTCGTATATTATCTTGCCATTTTTCAAAATCTTCTCTAATTCTCTCTTTTCTCGCTTCCCACTGTTCTTTATTTTTTTCTTGAATTTCTTTTATCCCCTCCTCCCATTCTTTGACTTGTATATCCCAATTAGTATTCATTTTTTCGAAAAAATTTCCAACTTTTCCTTTAGCTTTTTCCCAGTTCTCAACATTTTTACGAGATTGGCCCTCTAGATTGGTTTTAAATTTTTCAAATCCATCTTTTAGTCCAGAAACGAAATCGTTCCAGCCTTTCGTAATAATATTTTCCTTTTCCTTTTCAGAATTATTTTCATTGCTCATAATTTTAAATATACCTTCGATTATATTAAAAAATTTTACTTTTTTAGAAAAATTAATTAATTTTAATAGATTTCCCCAGATAGTATGGAATTTAAGTATATTCAGAAAACTCCCCTATATAATACGTTCTCGGAGTTAGGAAAACGGATTTTTTTACCAGAGGGAATATTTTATTGGTCAGGAAGAGCGAAAAAAGAAGCTGAGATCATCGGGACAATAGGCTCTGCTTTTGGTTTTGAAAAAGATTTCATCGACGGCGGATCTAACGAATGGGTTCCATGTTATCTTAAGGATATTAAAAATTATACAAACATAAACATTAAGCAAATCGTTCCTTATGCTTCCATTGGTGGCCTTGCTGACACTAGAGATGTTTGGAAAAAGTGGATAATTAAAAAATCTCTGTATAAGGAAGATATAGAAAAAAAAAAGATTAAAAGACTTAAAATGTATATTACGACACCAATTATAACTTCGGGTGTAACAAACGGGATTTATTTATGCTGTGCTATATTTTTAAATCCTGGAGAATACATTGTTTCTCCGAATAAAAGATGGGGAAATTACGATAATGTTATCGTAAAACATATAGGTGCTAAGATTAAATCTTTCGATTTTTTTAAGGATAATACGATTAATCTACAAGGATTAAAAGACGCAATTTTAGAAGTTTCCGAAGTGCAAGAAAAAATAGTCACAATTTTAAACTTCCCAAATAATCCAACGGGTTATACGCCAACTTTCAGAGAAGCTAAAGAGATAATTGATTTGCTAAGAGAAATACATAGTTCCCTGAAAAAAACTATTATAGTTATTGTAGATGACGCGTATGAATCTTACGTCTACAATGAGGAAAATATAAATATCTCTATGTTTTACGATCTACACGAGTTAGACGAAAATATTATTCCTATTAAATTAGATGGAATAACAAAAGAGCTTCTGATGTATGGTGGAAGAATAGGTTTCGTTACTATAGGTATAAAACCAAATTGGGTAGCAAAAGACGATGAATTAGAAATTTTGAAAAAAGAGATCGATAATAAATTAGAGGGAATGAATCGGAGTACGGTATCAAATTGTAACCACTTTTATCAAGCTATAACTCAAAAAATGCTACAAGAAAATGGGATAGACCAAATTATAGCAGAGAGAGATAAGGTTAAACATCTACTTAAAACAAGATATGAAAAAATAAATTCTGAATTGGCACAAATAAATGATCCAGATATTACAGTTGATCCTAATTCTGGGGGATTTTTCTTATTTGTAAACCTAAATCCATATAAAATTAGAGCAACTGAATTTGCAGACCATTTATTAAAGAAATATAAAGTAGGAGTAATTCCTATTGAGAAAATAAACGATAATATTAATGGTATTCGAATTGCTTATTGTTCTATTGACATACAACAAATACCAGAGTTTATAAACAGAATTAATTTGGCTCTTAAGGATTTTTAATTTAAATAGTTTTTTTATTTTCAATTCTTTTTTTATAAAAATATATAAAAATGATTCTAAAGATTTTTATAAATATACACTATAATCAAAATACTTAAACTAAAAAAATAAAAGTAAATTGGTGATTTAGAATGGTTAAATTATATTTAATAAACAAGGGGGAGCTTAACGAAATAAAGAATACAGTGTTCTCTACTGGCGATGTGTATCTTATTGACGACGAAAAAACTATTTATATATGGATTGGAAGTAAATGTAGCGTTGACGAGAAGACTACAGGTGCAGCCAATGCTCGTAGGTTAGACCAGGAGAGGGGCGGGGCAGCAAAAATTATTACCGTTGATCAAGGTCAAGAGACACCAGAATTTTTGAAACTCATCGCTTCCATGGGCGCAATGAAGATTGTTGAACAAAATATCGCTAAGACTATGTTAAAAGACGTTGTAACTGGGGATTGGGGTCAATTTGCTGAACATAAAAATGTTTTATATAGAATATCTTCTGAAGAATTTGAAGACATTAATTCTATGAAAATGATTCAAGTCCCTTTTTCCAAGGATTCTTTAGATTCTGAAGATTGTTTTGTTGCAGATTTGGGAACGAAAATTTATATATGGCAGGGAACAACCTGTAGTGTAAAAGAGAAGGTAAAGTCAGGTCAATGGGCTAGAAGTATTGATGCCGATCGAGCAGGTGATCAAAATGAGGTAATATTTGAAGAAGGAGATGATGCTGAGTTTTTAGCTGCCTTAGAAAAAGGTGAGGATTATAAAGAATCAGATGCCGTTCAATTAAGAGCAGAGTCAGAATTAGAGCCTGAAACTGAAGCAGATAAAGTTACTGCAGCTATTGAACCAGAACATAAAGCAGAGTTTAAGGAGGAAGTAACTCCCGAGATAAAAACAGAAGTATCTTCAAGTGCAGCTCCTGGTATGCCAGGACAAGTCGATGAATCAATTATGACAATTCAAAAAGTCGAAGGACGCAGAAAATGTCCAAAATGCGATAACGAAGATAAAAGCTTGATTCACGAATCGATAGATAAGACCAACATTATTCTTGATTATCCTAGAATGTACGGCAAGAAATATAAATGCGGCCTCTGTGGGGTCGTTTGGAGGGAGAAATAGTAAATTTAAATTATTTTATTTTTATCTTTTTTAATATAGAAATAGGTTTAATTAGCAAAAATTCTATTTTTTAGATTTTGATATTTCTCTACGCATTAATTTTATTTTTTTCTTTAGTTCTACTAACTCCGCATCCTTTTTTTCCAGCTCTGATTCAAGCTTTAATTTATCATCTTTAATCTTCTGGATATCGTTTAAAAGCTTATCCTCGATTTTTTCTCCTTCAGTTAACTTATTGTTTAATTCTTTAATTTTACTATTTAAATTCTTTAACTCTGTTTCTTTTTCTTGTAGTAAATTTACATTATTATTAAATTGTATTTCATATTTAGCACTAGATTTTTGAGCCTTTTCAAGTTTGTCTTCAAGATTTTTAATTGTTTCCTTATTTGCAAGCTCTTTTTGAATTTTTTCTTCAATTTCAATTACTAATGTTTTAATGCGTTCTTCTTTTTTCTCCAAATCTTTTTTAACAAGATTAAAAGTTTCTAATTGCTGTGATAAATCATTAATTTTTTGATTTGATAATTTTAAGGAATTTTCAGCTTCAAAAATCGCTTTTTCCTTTTCTGTTATAATTTCGTCTTTTTTTTCCGCAAGCAATCTAATTTTTTCATATTTTGATTTTTTTACTGTATCAAGTTTCATCTCATTTTCTAGATACTGAATTTGCTCTTCTAATTCTCTTATTTTATTATCCTTTTCTTGTAAGCTCTCGAGTTCAATCTTCTGTTTGTCAATTTGAGAGACTAAATCTTTTATTTTTTGATTTTGTTCCTCCATAATTGGAGTTAAATCTTCGTAATGGGATATTTTCTCTTCTAAATTTTTAACTTTATTATCCATATCCAGTATCTCTTGAGTTTTTTCTTCAATTTCGAAACTTTTCTCGCTGATTGTAGAATATAGTTGATGCATATAATGTTGTTTTTCTTCAATCTCTTGGTCTTTCTGGGCTATAATGTCTTTTAATTCTTGGACTGCCGCAATCTGATGTCCACGACTATCGATTTTTTCAGTCATTTTTTGAATTTTCGTTTCCAATTCATCTATTAATCGATCCTTATCAGCAATAATTTGATCTCTTTCTTTTATAGATTCATTATCAGCTTGGACGTCATCGGTCTTATTTTTTTCGGTAAGAGTCATTTGTAATAGTTGTTCATTTTCTCTTGACAATTCGTTTTTCTTTTTCATCAACTCATCTTTTTCTCTAGTAAGCTTTTTTATGTCTTCAGTTAATTGTCTATATTGTTCTTTAAAGAAATTAAGTTGAGTTTGAAGGTCCTCTTCTAATTCTGTTGACTCTTCGCCTTCTTCTTTTTCTTCGACCCATCCTAGAGCAGAAAGAGCGTCAACGATTGATTTATCGTCTTCTTCACGATCTTTTGGCATAAAGCAATTTGATCTTTTATTTTTTTTATTTAATAGTTGAAACGCAATTTAATCTATTAAATTTTATTATTCTGAAGTAATTCTAATCTTGTTTAATACTCTTTATTAAAAACATATTTACGATCCAATAAGAATTTCAGGAAATATCCTATTGATAATGCTACTATAACACTAATTTCTAATGGTGTCTTAAAAAAGTTTGTTAAAATAAATTGAATACCAATGTTTATTATTGTAGTAATGATGGCAAATCCAAAATATTTAAAGAATTCTTTAGAAGTTTCTTTTAACTCGATCTTTGTCTGTTTGAAAACAATAAATTTATCTAAAATAAATTTTGTTATGTAAGTAATTCCAACTGCGAAAATAGAGCCAATTAATTCAGGTAGGTTATATGGGTTAGTTGAACAATAGAAAGTTTGAATGAGAGAAGAAGCTCCAAAATTTTGACAAATATATGGCGCAAATAATAATTGATTTAGTTTTTGGATTAAATAATTCAACAGAATCATAGCTATAGCAAATAAGAAATAGAGAATCATTTGTTTTCTGATATCATCAACTTTTTTAATTTCGTTAATTTCTTCCATGAATTTCAACCGTTTTTATTCTTTATTTAGTTTAGAACCACAGTGATAACAGTACTGAGCTATTGGTTCTCTAATCTCGCCCCCGCACACGGGACATTTTCTTATTTTTGGAATTTGACTGTCAATATCTAATAATGGTTCCAATCTTCTCTTTTTCCCTTTAAAAGCAAATGGTAAATAACATATAATGGGCAAAAAGAAAAAAGGGATTAATAAAAAGAACCAGAAGAACAATGATAAAATTAAAAATATAACGAATAAAGTTATAAAAAAAATATTAAGAACTATAATATTGCGTTTCATAAGCGTTTAGATTATAATAAAATTAATATATATAGAGAAAGCTTGAAGGATAATTAAATTTAATTTTGCATTCGATCTTTCCAATCATCAGACTTTTCAACTTTTTGGTTCTCCTCTTTTGCATTAGGGCTTTCTTGAAAATTAGTAGAGTCTTGGGATTCTGTTGCAGGATGACCTGTTAAATGAAAGCCCGAACCTTGAAGTTGGAGTTGTTGAGATGGATAAATAGACTCCATAATTTCTTTAGCAAAAATTTTTCTTTTATCTTCTTTCCTTTTTACCTTTTTATAAGCATAGCTTAAGCCCATTGCTATCATTGAAAAACTAAAAGAGAACAAGAAATAAATCCAAAACCAATACTCGTATTGACCGTAAAATATAGAAATAACAATAAAAATTCCGATAAAAATCAAACATCTAATACACATTGGAACCAATTGTTTTTTTAACATATCTTTCATCATTTGCATTGTTTCAACTTGTAATTGTTGCATTAATATAGTATCTCCTAAAATCTCAGCTTGTCGCACCCTTTCTCTTAGATTCTGTGCTTTATCTCTAATTTCTTTCATTTTTGAGGGTTTTAATCCAAGAATTTTATTCAACAATATACTAAATAAAACCATCACAAAGGCGATAAACATAAGTTGAATTATTATATCAGGAGTAATTGGTTCCATAATATCACTATATTAAGAAAATTTGAATTTTAATTAAATTTTTTTATATATTAAAGGAGTTATAATTAGGAGTCTAAACGAAACTTATTTTTAATAGAAACTTTTATTTAAAATTATCCTAAATTGCCATCTAAGAAACCTCGGACGTATTTTGCGTAAAATGTTTTCAATCTAGTTGGTATTGAAGACATTATGGCACATCCTAGTCGACAACCGTTACAAAAACTATAATCGTCGTGTTTTTCCATAATCTCTCTTACTTCCTTACAATTAATTATTTTAGAAGGAGGATACTTAAACGCATTAAAACTTCTTAGAGGATTTATTTTGCAAGGATAATCAATAACACCATCATGACGTATAAACATGTAAGCTTCGGCGACATGGCATCGCAATATATCCTGGTAAAAATGAGGATTACCTCCAAAACCACCCTTCTCAATTATTTCAACGCTTACTGTATCTGTGAGAAGATTTTTGAATTTGCATTTTAGCTCTCTAATTTTATTAGCCCAGAGTGTTAAGTTAGGTATTAAATCTTTAATGCCATTAACTCGATAACTTTGATTGGAAATTTTCCAAATAATATCTTCACAGGGATATAATTCGATTGCGCAATTCAAATTTTCAGCTAATTCACAGAGATCTTCTAATAGATCTAAATTATCCTTCATAACAACCGTACTGATTACAACGTTTATATCCTTTTTATGAGCTAAATGAATAGACTTAATGACTTTATCAAAAACTTTTATTCCTCTTATTCTGTCGTGTAATTCAGCCGTAGGATAATCAAGCGAAGTTAATATATAATCTAAGCCTTCAAATTTAGGAATCAATTCAGGTAGATAAAATCCATTACTAGTTATGCCATTAAAAAAATCATGAACAATGCCCATGTGATAAATGAGTTCTGGCAGATCATTCCTTAAAGTTGGCTCTCCTCCCGTGAGAGATAACGCATTTACACCTATTTCAGCTAACTGATCAATTAATAACTTTATCTGTTCTGTTGTCATCTCATTATTAACATAAGACTCCGGTAATATATCAATTGCGCAGAATGGGCATTTAGCATTGCATTTTAAATTTACTTCTATTTGGGCGGAATATGGAATTTTTTTCCCGGTAAATTTGTTAAGAAGAAAATTTCTAATTGATCGAAACCAGTTTTTGACTCTTTTACGAGGAATTTAGAACCCCCCAATCTGCTTATAAAAATAAAATATTTTTAATTTTGTGTTTTTTTAAAGTTAGATTTTAAAATAATTACCTAATCAAAGATATTTATAAAAGTAGCATTTATAAAATTATTTCTTTTATGACTCTAAAACATTTTCTTATACCCATGACGAAATTGATGAATAAATAATTAAAAAAAAGATAAACTTCTAATAATTTTTTATTAATACATAATATTGAGATATAAAAAGTCATTTTACTTTTTATTCATCTGAAACACTAATTGCTTCTTCTTTTTTAGCTCCAATTTGCTTCAAAGCCTTATCATGATATATTCTTTCGATATCTTCTATATTCTTTAATATAGATTTCGTTAAATCCAATTTTTTTTTATTGTAAGCATTGGCTACAGCATTAGCTTCAGCCTCAGCTTCCCGGTAAGTTCCATCAGCTTTTTTTAAAGCGCTCTTAGCCTCATCAATTTGTTCAGGTTTTAGCTTTTCTTTTGGTTTAGATTCTAGTTTTGCAAGTTTATTTTCTGCTTTTGCCAAGTCTTTTTGAGCATCGTCAGCTATCCTGAGTTTCTCACTCAAATTTTTTTCTTCTTCCGCAACTTCATTAAGAAGGCCAATAAATTTTTCTTGCAATTGATTTGCCATTTCTTCTCTTGCTTTTTCTATACTTTCAAGTTTTTTAGCTAATGCGTTCACAGATGTTTTTAAGCTTGGCGTTTCAGCCTCAGCATAAGATTTTAATGCATTAATACCTTCTTGAGCTATTTTTACAACTCTTAATTCAGCGTCTATATAATCCTTATTTTGTTTAATAGCATCTCTTATAACTCCTCCAGAAATCTTTAACTTATCTGAAATGGTTCCCATCATTTTTTTAAAACTCATGTTAGATATATCACCTCAAATTGTATAATATACAAATTGATTAAATTTCAATCATATATAAACAATTGTCCAATAAGGTATAAATATCTCTTAAAGCAAATTTAAATTAAACTAAATTAAAAAATATAATAAAAAAGTGAAAAAAGATGGTAACGGAAGCATCAAGGCAGGCCCTCGATGGACTTCGGAACCTTACTATGATGAAATGGTATGCGATCCCTCTACTAGTAATCGTTCTTTATATTTATATGAAAGAGATCCATAAGGCTCGAGAAACCGGGAATTGGGATCCCATTTACGCTGGTTTAACTCTTTTTGGTATGGATTTTATCAACGAGACGTGGAACGGTATGGTCTTTGCAGCCACTCAGCATTCTGCTTTTTGGACTACTCCAGGAGATACAGCACTAAGAGTTATGGTTGGTTGGAATTTAGAGATTATATTTATGTTTTCAATAGCAGGAATCGTTTATTACTATTCTCTTTACGAAGATAAAGACAAGAAGATCTTAGGACTTCCTAATCGCTGGTTTTTGGCAATATTTTTTGCTGCTTTTGCCTTATTTATTGAATGCCTTCTGAATATTGGCGGATTGTTAATATAGGAATATCCATGGTGGAATTTGTCACCGTGGGGAGTTATTTTGATATTTTTAATCGGTTACTTCCATTTTTTTGTAGCAATAATTCTAGTGCTTCGATTGAAAGACGATAAGCAAAAGAAGATGGCAATAGGAATCATTTTTGCCATAGCGATAATATTAAACGTTATTTTTATGGGAATTTTTGGTTGGGTCTATTAAATTAGAAAAGTAAATTTTAAAATCTCTTTTTTTTTGAATTTCTTATTATAACGAAAAAGATTTTAATATTCTCTTCTTCGTCCTTCAAACGATTCAAAATAATCTAACACTGATTCTCTAATCTCAACTGCTGGAAAGATTAACCGAGATCTTCCGACGTAATCCATAGCATCACTCCAGCTCCAATCTGGATTTTCTTTAAGCAACCATGCTACAATAATTCCGCCGCTTCTTGAAATTCCCATAGCACAATGTACTAAAACTTTTCCCTTCCTTGTATGAATATCAATAAAATCCAAAATATCTTTTAGAAAGCTATGGGGCACGTACCAATCGTCAGGAAATCCTCGATGTAAATAATCAAATCCTAGATCTCTGGGATCGTAGTGATTTTCTTCCATTAAATTTACGATTGCCGTGATCCCTTCTTTTTTAAGTTTTTCAAAGTTGATTCTTGGCCAATATGCTCCAATATATAAGTTTTCGTGAACTTTATAAATGTCATCCATATCTGGCATAATTATAAACTTGAAAGGACAAGATAAATTAGTTTAGTTCTACGAGTATTATTTTTTAGAAATGAAAAATAGTATCTAAAAATTAGCAATATAATAAAAAAATTAATAATTTTCTAAAATTATAAAAACCTTATATAACTCAAATTCAATAATATTTAGCGATTTTTTATCTTAAAAAATTAAGAAAAGATGTAATATATGTTTGATAAGTCTCATTGTTCAGAATGTGAAAATATCGATTGTCTGACGCGTTGTCAGTGGATAAAATTTGAAAGTGTAGAGGATGCAAGAGCAGAACAGATGAAAATGATTAATGGCGAAGATTCACGCGTTTTAAGTGAATGTGTAACTTGCTTCTCTTGCGATGAATATTGCCCTTATAAATCTCATCCTTTCGATTTAAAGACAGAATTACAAGAAAAATATAACTCGTTCAACATCAATCCTAGTATTCGGGAAACTATAATCAATCGATATAAACCTCATGACGAAATTAGAATGAAGGAAATTGATTCAGAAAAACCTGTATTAAATAAGTGTACTTTTTCGAAGTTAAATGTTAAAGAAATGCAAGGTCCAATGTTCGAGAATTTACAATATGTAAGTGGACTTGATTTTTTCTGTAATTTAATGTATCATCATGCAGCAAGAGATTCTATTATAAGAGAAAGAGCACCGATCATTATCGAAAACATAAAGAAACATGGAATTAAAGAATTGATTTGTTGGCATGATGAGTGTTATGGATTTTATGCTTCTTATTGTCCAAGAAATAATATTGAAGTCCCATTTAAACCTATTCATCTCTTTGATTATATTTACAATTACTTAAAAGAACATGAGTCAGACATTAAAAAACTTAACATGAAAATTGCTTATCAGCGAAACTGCTCCAACAGATTTATACCTGAAACAGATAAATGGGTAGATAAGATTTGCGATTTGATTGGATTAGAGAGAGTACCAAGGAAATATGATAGAGAAAATGGATTATGTTGTGCTGCCCCGTTTGCTATGCTTGGCAGGAAAAAATTAGTAAGAGAAACTCTGAATAAAAATATCAACGATATGATGGAGTATAGGGCTGAAGTCTGTGTTTTTAATTGTCCTATGTGTAAGGAGACTATGGGTTCGAAAGTCGAAAGAAATGGATTGAAATCATATTTACTAAGTGATTTAGCTAGGTTTGCTCTAGGAGAAAAATTAGATTATTAAAAGGTTTTTTTTATATTATTCATTAATTTCAATATCTAACTGATTTAATAGTTCTATTATATCAATTACTTCAAATCCAATGTTAAATTTTTTATTTGCCTCATTAAGATTTGTTTTACAAAATGGACACATTGATGTTAGAACTGTTGCACCTGTTTTTTTAGCTTCCTCTAGTCTCTCTTTTGAAATTTCTAATGCCCAATTTGGATAACCAATTTTAACACCACCACCTGCACCACAACACCAGGCATTATTTCTAATTCTCTTCATTTCGACAAACTTAATTCCAGGAATTTTTTTTAAAATTTCTCGGGGAATTTCGTACATCTCCATATGTCTTCCAAGGTGACAAGGGTCGTGATAAGTAATTATTTTTTCATATTTTGACTTAATTTTGATTTTTCCCTCATCCAATAATTTATTTATTAATTCTCCAGTGTGATAGATTTCGAATCCTATATCTGCTCCATATTTCTCATAATCTTTTTTCATCGTTCTATAGCACCCAGCACAGGAGGTTACGACTTTAGAAGCACCAGAATTATTTATTTTCGTAATGTTATAATTCATAAAATCAGGACCCACATCTATATTACCTATTCTTAGAATTGGACTTGTACAGCAATGTTCATCAATTAAGGTAAAATCTATCTCTGTTTTTTTTAATAATCTTAAGGTAGCATCTCTAATTTGTTTTTGACGATAATTTGAGGTACATCCTATAAAATAAACCCATTCTGCTTCATCTGTCAAATTGTATTCTCTTTTTAATACCTCATTATCGGAGTTGAGCTCACCATAAGGATTCCAGAATTCTGGATTTGTGGCTCGATCTACTATAACTTTTTGCCTCTCAGGACAATAGCCATTTTTAATGGCTTCTGCGCGCGCTGCTTCAATAAAATCTACGAGAAAATGATTAAATTTATCAAACCTACAATTTTCCATACAATTTCCACAAGTAGAACACGAGTATAAAACATTAGCTAAATTTTCACTCCATTGGAGATCTCCATTAATAATAGCATATATAAGCCACATTCTTCCACCCGTACTATATGTCTCAAATCGGTGCTTTTTATAACTAGGACAATTTAAGTTAGTAAAATCATAAGTAAATTTACAATATCCACATCGAAAACATCTATGTATTATATCTTTCCAATCTTGTTCAGCTTCTATAGTCAATTTTAATCCACCTCCCAATTTCCTGGATTCATAATTCCATTAGGATCTAGAGTACTCCGAATTATTTTCATTAGCTTCTTATAATTAGGATCCATTTTTTCTAGAATTAATCTTTGACCAGTTAATTCCGCCTTCCATGGAATACCTCCTAATTCTAAAGCTAATTTATTCGTTTCTTCAAGTGCATTTCTCGCATTTTCCATGTCGGCTGGATCTGCTCTATTGAAAGAATAGGAGAAGAACATTATAATGGTATGAGTTCCTCCCATCAAACGAGAACCTAATGTTGGAGGAATACCAAATTTTCTTGAAAGTTCTGCTCCTCTTTCGTAAGCTTCTGGTATCTTTTCTAAAGGCATAAATGCTCCAACATATTCAAATCCTCCTCCTTTTCTATAATCAGCCGCACCTGAAGCAAATATTGGTTTTTCTAAATAAAGATTTACCATCTTTTGAGGGGCTTTCATATATCTAGCTTTTGCATTACGATATAAGCGCTTAAAAATTTTTATTTGGTGTTCTATATCTTCCTGAGAATCTCCTGTAATATAAGTCATAATAAAAATATAACCTTTCATCCATTCAGGTTTATCTTGCATTCCAAGTAAAACGTCTTCAGCTAATCCCGTTGAGGTAATTTTTAGCAATAAATGCGGTATATTTTTTGGATCTTTCATAAGCCCAAAGATTATATCTCTCTTTTTTGGTTTTGGAAACAATTGGATTGAAAGTTTCGTAATTATTCCCATCGTGCCAAACGAACTTATAAATAATCCAATAAAATCAGGGATAGGCCCTCTACCAAACCAAAAATTGGAAACAGCGCACGATCCTAATCTACATATTTCTCCGTTTGGCAAAACGACTTCAAGCCCATTAATCATGGCTCCATGATCTCCATATCTTTGAGATAAATAACCTGAACCATGAATTAGCACGTTTCCAGCAACTGTTGCAGAGGGTGGAGCATCTGGGACTGGAGGCTGTAAGTCTGGATGATTTTCATTTAAATGGGAAAGTAATTTTCCCGTTGTAACACCAGCTTCTATAAGAGCATAACGACTTAATTCATTTATTTCGAGAATTTGATCCATTCTTTTCATATCTAAAACAATTCCCCCTCTAACAGGGATTATTAATCCGCTAAGGGTCAATCCACCACCCATGGGTACTATAGGAATTTTTTCCTTATTTGCCAATATCACGATTCTTTGGATTTCTTCAACTGTCTTAGGCAAGACTACAAAATCAGCTGGGCGAGGTAAAGAAGCTCCAGGATCCTGTGAATATATAAATAAATCTTCGGGTTTATTGGAAACATAATCCTTGCCTACGATTTCTTCCAAATATGTTAAAACTTCACTTTTATTCATTTGGAACATCCTAATTATCTTAGTTCAATAAAAAAGATAGAATTATTTTTTAGAATATTTATAATTAATTAAAGAATAACATAATTTTGAATTATTCAAAGGGAGAGATTTTAAAATAAGTATATCAAAATTATGAGTTTTTAATTAGGTCTCGACTAGCTATTATATTGGCATCTAAACCTAACACATTTTCAATTAAGATATCACCCATTTTAATCGGAGGCTTAAGAATTTTTTTAGCAATTTCTTTTAAAACATCTTTAAGCTTATCTTTAGGAATTGGCTCGTTTGTTCTTACAGGAATCAAGGGTAATAATCCATTCTCTACGCGCATAGTAGTTGTAAGAATTCTTTTGGGTTCGTAATATTCTTGTTCAGCATATTCCAACCCTCTTTTGCAGGTGTATCCATCAAAAGTAACGTTTCCTTTACCGTCGCCAACTGCTTGAATTGCACAACCAGTTGGACAAATAATACATCTTATAACTTTTACGACGCTTTGGCTACTTTCTGACATTTTTTATATCACCAAAATATAATCTCTAATCTTCTTCGATTAAAACCTCTGGGCGAGGTATAACTTCAATTTCTATCTGTTTGCAATTAGGACTTATATTTTCAAAGTTTATGTTTAATTCAATCATTTCGCTAGGTATGACGTACACTTTCTTTTTATTATAGAGAATGTGATTACTATCCAGATCTTTAATTTGAATCAGAATTCTTCTATCTGGATACTTCACTCTAAACGAGAATATGATGTCATTGGATAAGTCTTCTCTATTAATTATGTCTGGTTTAACGTAAGCGACGTTTTCTCCAGCGATACAATTAATTTGATCTTCTCTTTTAATATCTTTTCCATGTTTTTCCTTAATATACTCAACTGCATTTAATCCTGCTCTTTTTGCTTCAGCAGTAACTAAATCGACTAGATCATGAACTTGTAATACATTGCCACAGGCAAAAACCCCTTCTATTGTTGTTTCTAAATTATTATCAACAATTGGGCCTCCCATGGCAGATATCTCTGCTCCCGCTTGTAGTGTCAATTCATTTTCTGGGATTAAACCAACTGATAACAATAAAGTATCACACTCAATAAATCTGTCTGTACCAATAATTCTATCAAAATTTCGATCAACTTTCGAAATGGTTACTCCCTGAACGCGTTCATCACCATGAATTTTAGTTACTGTATAACCTAATATGAGTGGGATGTCGTAATCTTCTAGGCATTGCACTTGATTCCTGATCAAACCGCTTACATAAGGATTTATCTCAACAACTGCTTTTACTTGGCATCCTTCCCATGTCAATCTTCTTGCCATAATCATACCAATATCTCCGCTTCCTAAAATAACGAAAGAACGACCGGGCAAATAACCTTCCATATTTACGAATCTTTGAGCTTGTCCGGCTGTATAAATTCCAGCTGGTCTAAATCCAGGTATATTGATTGCCCCTCTTGTTCTTTCACGACAACCCATAGCTAAGATTATTGCTTTTGCTTTTATTTCTATTAGACCCTCTTCTTTATTTACAGCATAAACATTTTTATCTTGCGTAAACTCAATTACCATAGTATCCAGTTTATACTGTATATCTAATTGTTTTACTTCATTAATAAATCTCTGCACATATTCCGGACCAGTCAATTCTTCTCCAAATTCGTGTAGCCCAAAACCATTATGAATGCATTGTAATGTGATACCTCCTAATTCTTTATCTCTTTCTAAAATTAAAACGTCTAATCCAGCCTTTTTTACTTCAATAGCAGCCGCCAAACCCGCTGCACCTGCTCCAATTACAGCGACATCAATATTATATTTTTTCATTATTCTTTTTCCCGTTCTATCTCTTCTAAAATAAAATCTTTTGTGTGTCCTATTAAGAATTGTGTGTCTTCACCCTTTTTTGTTATTTGTTCATACGGAAGATTTAGTTCTCTCGATAATATTCCAATTACTCGAGGACGACAGAATCCTCCTTGGCAACGACCCATCCCCGGGCGGCATCGGAACTTTATTCCATCAACAGTGGTCGCCCCTACTGGCGCATGAATTGCGTTCAGAATTTCTCTTTCAGGAATAGTTTCGCAACGACAAATTATTCTTCCCCACGTAGAATCTTCTGGTATCTTTTTATCTAATTCCTCTTTAGTAAAATCTTTAAATCGTTCAGGTTTAGGTCTATTTGGATTGTAATCGTCTTTAAGTTTCATAACAACACCTAACAATTCAAGAAATTCTTCAACTTTTTCTGCTATCGCGAAACTCGCTGTTAAACCAGGGGATAATATACCCGCAACATTTATAAAACCATACACATCTGTATTATCAATTATAAAATCGTACGTATTAGGTACTGCTCTAAGACCTGCGAAGCTTCTAATGGAACTCCTTGCTGGCAAGTTAGGTACTAATTTTCTTCCTCCCTCTAAAATTTCCTTTAAACCCGCTTCTGTGGTTGAAATATCTTCTAAATCAGTAATATTTTGAGCGTTAGGTCCAACAAACGTATTTCCATGTAGAGTTGGACAGACCAATATTCCTTTCGATACCTTAGTTGGAATTGGAAATACTATTTTATTCAGATGAATTGCGTTGCGATCAAATAGAATATATTCACCTTTTCTTGGCATTATCTCGAAATAATCTAATCCTAGCATCCTAGAAATATGCGCTGCATAAAGGCCAGATGCATTAATAAGATTATTCGCCTTAAACTCCTCTCTTCCTATTGTCCTTACGCTGAAAGTATAATCTTGATGTTTAATCTTAATAACTTCATGATTGCGGAAAAATTTTACTCCATTCATTGCAGCATTTTCTGCTAACGCAAATGTTAATTCATAAGGACTTGCGAGTCCAGCTGAAGGCGCGTGTAAGACACCAACTACATCATCCGTTATATTAGGTTCCATTTGCAAAATTTTCTTTTTATCGAGGATTACATCTAGATCATGAATTCCATCTTCCATTCCTTTTTTTTTCAATTCTTCTAGATCTTTAATTTGATCATCTTCTAGCCCAACTACAAATGAACCGATTCGTTGGAAAGGAAAATTTAACTCTTCTTGAGCTTGGGTATATAACCTATTCCCTCTAATGCATAAATGACGCTTAATATATTGTCTTTCAGAAGCATACCCTGCGTGAATAACGCCTGAATTGGCTTTAGTGGTTCCAGAAGCAATATCGGCTTCTTTTTCTAATAAAGCTATTTTTAAATCATATTTTGAAAGAGTACGAGCAATGCAGCATCCAATGACTCCACCACCGATAATAACAACATCGTATTTCAATTGTAGGCTACCTTGTTAACGAGATTTATTTTCGAAAATCAAATTATATAAAAGCTATTAATTTAAATATAAATAAGTTAGATCTTTTTAAAATTTAATTTAATAGAATATATTTTCTAATTGATAAAGTTAGTTTCTGCTAAATAATTCTATAGCTTTTTTAAAAAAAAAATTTTGGATTTATTCATCTCTCTTTTGAAGCTATAGTAGAAAGAAAATAGTAATCCATATAATATTAAAAGTTATCATTAAAATGATTAAGATCTTTGCTATAGGGTTGAAAATTGTGTTTTTTAAGGATTTGTTAATTTTTAATTCAAGTTCTCCTTTTAATAAATTCTCTATTGAGCTAAAATTAGTGTTTGGGCGTAAATTTTTCATATGAATAGATCCTAAAAAACGAGGATTTGTCAAATTTTTAATAGAATTTTCTAATGCTTCTGAAGAAAACAAATTTATTTTTTTTCTGCCTAACTTTTCAATTTCTTCATTAAACTCTGAGTCATTCATTTACTTAAACGAATATTTTCTTTTAATAAGATTTGTTCAATTTTTAAATATCTTATTTTTCTTAAATTCTTTACGATTTGAAAATATTTATCTTTCGCTTGTTATGAAAATTTAAATAAAATTAAATTCAATTTATTTCATCTAAAAATATTCCTACAGCTTTTTTATATAAAAATATCGAAAATCTAGAGCCCGTATTATGGAATACGACAATAAATTCATTATAATTAATTCAATTGTATTGGCTCCAGTAATTATAATTTCAACAATATTACACCATCTTTTTCCACAGGTGTTACAAGTTCCAAATGTCCGAGGACCATACACTTATGAACCCTTTTGGATCGATTTAATTTTAATTGATGTTTCTATTTCATTTATAGCTATATTAATCATATATCACGGTTATAAAAGGCATGGAAAATATAGAACTACTTGTTTCTTGTACGGTTCTATAGTTTTTACAGGATTAGAAGAATGTTTTTGGATATTGGGAGGGCGGTTCAAGATTATTCCATTTCAAACTTATTTCTTTACTAGAGGAGGTTTATGGTTTTTAGAAATTCCATTCGCTACTTGTTTAGCTTGGTTTGTTATTGCATGGTCGTGTGTTTATATAGCAGAAATAATATTTCCAAATCGTAATTATGTTTTCCATGCTTTAATTGCTGGAATTTTAGCAGTTTCCTTAGATCTTTTTATGGATCCCGTAATGGTAAATTTGGGTTCAATCTCAAGATATCCTGATTCAAAGGGATCTTGGGTTTGGTTAATGGAACCAAATGAAACATTTTCAATTTTTTCAATTCCATTTTACAATTTTCTTGGCTGGTTTTTCGTAATATTTCTATTCGCAGTTATTTATTACTTTGTCTTAAATGAAAAAAAAATCAAGAATCGAGGAAAAAATAAATCCGCAATAATATTTTATGGGTATATCCCCATTTTTTTATTTATTTGTTTTTTTTTAATATTTTTAGTATATTTAATTATATCACCTTTTTTTGTTGGAGTAGATCTTATACCTATTGGCTCAATTTAAATGAGATGATGAAAAATGAAAAATAGAGTGAAATTTATCCCGATCATAGTAATGCTAGCTATTTATATGTTAGTTTTTTTACAGGCACTTAACGTAGCATATGCCCAAAATGATGGATCATATATTATATTAGGTTTACTTGCCCCTTTACCATTGTTGATAGGGATATTTGTTGCTACTATAAAACTAATTAAAGAAAAATAATATTATGTTTTGACCAAGATAAAATTGAATAATTACAGGATTTATACTTCGCTACTTTTAGGTTTAATATATCCAATGTAAGCAAAAATAATTCCTATAATTAAACAAATCCATGCCATAAAATAAAAGATCGTAAAATGTGGGCTTCCCATTAATACCAAAATTCGATCGATTAAAAAATTCAATACAACAGTTATGAAGCTTAAGGACATTAATACTAAAAATAAGATTTTGTTTTTAATAAATGGATCAATAGAATTCTTATAACTCATAATAGCTTTTATTGTAAAAGGTATGTATATAATAGCAACAAGCATGAACATAAAAAAAAAATTAAAAGCATCCAAAGATGTATTACCTCGTTCGTAGATAAATGTTGAAAAGAAAATAGTAAAGCCAGCATACCCAAAAAAAATTAATTTATGAACTTTATTGTAGCCTTCCTCAAAAACCTTTACTTTAAAAATATATGAAAAAATTATAGCTAATGCTAAAAAATCAAGAGCAATTCTAAAATCTACTATTCTCAGAAGAATCCAATAAATTGGCGTATTTGGATATCTAGCATTTGGGTCATTATATATATATTTAATATCTGTAGTCAGGACAATAATCTTCGAAAGCCATGAAAAAATAATTGCAATAGATATATTTAAAAAAATCAGAAATAGATATAATGTCGGTCGATTCTTCAATTCTGTATATTTCTTTAAAATTAAACTCAATAAAATTAACGCAATTACTATAATGATAGTCTCAAAAACCATCCCGACAAAGACTATGTCAACCATATAATAATCTTGGGATTCTTTTTTATTTTATACATCTCTTTTCTTTAATAAAAATTTTTATGAATTTAATATTTTAATTATTACTTTTTCTAAAAAACATGTGAGAACATTGATATGGAAAACTAATATAACTGAGATGACTGAAACTAAGTATCCTATAATCATGGGTGCTTTTGCTTTTTTAGGAAGAGCGGAATTTGCATCGGCCTTTTCAGATGCAGGAGGGCTAGGAATTATTACTGCTCTGAATTTTAATAATGCTGATGAGTTTCGAAAAGAACTTGAAAAAATGAAAATATTGACTGATAAACCATTTGGTGTAAATTTTACAATAACGCCTCCTTATCTAAGAAGAGGGGGGAGAAGTTGGACCGAAGAACTTTACATGGATTTTTTAGACATCGCAATTGATGCGGGAGTTAAAGTGTTTACAACATCAGCATATCGCGCTCCTAAACTTGGAAAAAAAATAAAAAATGCAGGATGTTATCGTTTCCACAAATGTACTACATTGAAACATGCGTTAGCAGCAGAAAAATCAGGAGCTGATGCAATAACGCTAGTAGGTCTTGAAGGAACTGGATTCAAAAACCCTAATCAAAATACAACGTTGATTAACATAACAATGGGGAAAAAATTGTTAGAAATTCCAATAATTGCAGCAGGGGGGATTGGCGACGCAAGAGGGTTTCTTGCAGCTCTTACTATGGGTGCTGACGCTGTATGTTTTGGCAGCGCAATAATAGCTACAACTGAGAGCCCTGCTTCAAATAGATGGAAAAAAAACATAATAAATCAAGATATCTTTGACGAAATATATTACAAGAAAATATTCCATCTACAATTAAAAGATTCTCCCATTGGCTCAATGGCGATTGGACACTGTAAAAAAATCTTATCCTTAAAAGAATTTATAGGGAATATTATAAATAAATCAGAGCAAATAATAGAAAGAGGAGTAATAAATAAGGAAAATAGAATAATTCAAATGACGGGATCAAAATATCCAATTATTATGGGAGCTTTTGCGGGATTTGGAACTGCCACGTTTGCTGCTGCCTTTTCAAATGCGGGGGGATTTGGAATTATTACTGCATCAATTTACAATACTAAAGAAAAATTCCGAGAAGCAATTGAATTAACAAAAAAACTAACAAAACATCCATTTGGTGTTAATTTTTCTGTTGTATCTTCGGAAATGGCAAAAAGCAATCCGAGATTAAGAACTGAAGATTCGTACTTAGATTACGTTGATATTGCTATTGAGGAGGGGATTAAAGTTTGTACCACTTCAGCGTATCAAGCGAATAAAATTGGGAAGAAACTCTATGAAGCAGGATGTTATTGGTTTCACAAATGTGCACTTGTAAAACATGCGGTGTCTGCAGAAAAATATGGAGCAGATGCTATAACATTGGTGGGAATTGAAGGTGCTGGAGCTAAAAATCCTTATCAAAATACAACTCTAATTAACATTACAATGGCACGAGATATACTTCAAGTCCCAATCATTGCCGCTGGCGGAATTGGTGATGCTAGAGGATTTCTCGGGGCTTTAGCAATGGGGGCAGAAGCAGTATGCTTTGGCACCGCAATATTGACTACAAAAGAATGTCCAGCTCCAGAAGACTATAAAAACAAGATTATAACGCAAAATATATTTGACGAGGATTATCATAAGAAAATCTTTGATTTTAATTATAGAGACATTACCGTAGGGAGTATGGCTTCAGGTCATATAAAAAAATCAATCTCAGTCAATGAATTTATTGATAATATAATAACTAATGCTAAAAAAATTCTTAAAAATAGGGGATTTGAAACCAAAAAATTTGATTTTTTATAACTAATAACAAACAAATATATTAATTTAGATTTTTTTGGTAATCATGAGAACAGCAATTATTCACAAATGATGAAATAATGTGGGAAAACAATGGGAAAAACATGTCTGTTGCTCACTAAAAAGACCAAAAAAGAACAACATATTTAAATAATAATAAAAATAAAGAATATTAAAAAAGAAAAAAAATAATTACTGAGATAGAAAAAAATACTATCGAAAATAAAAAACCGTTGATTAAAAAGTATAATTTGATCAATGTCAAATATCGGGAAAGTGAAAAACTATGAGTTATAAAGATCGATTAAAAAGTTCCAAAAAAGAAATACAGGATGTAGAGCAATGCTGTAACACTCCTAGTATCGAGGCTAAAGATGGGGACAACATTTGTTTAAATTGTGGAATGGTTATCGGGAGAAACCTCGTTGGAAATGAAAGAAGAGCTTATACAGTAGAAGAGGTAAACAAACGAAGACGTACTGAACCTCGATGGAGAGAATTCGGACCTCGTACAATGTTACCTAATAGTAAGATTGACAGCAAAGGGCGTTTAATCGGTGCTAAAGGCAAGACGCTATTTTCTAGATTATCAAAAATTCAAAATTCTTTAATTTCTTCAATTGAAAGGAATTTCTGGGAGGCAAAACCTAAGTTAAAAATGCTTACTAGCAAGCTTAATACACCTGAATATATCAAAGAGACTGCCTGGAAGATTTATTCCGTTGTAGCGAGGAAAAAACTCACGATGGGTAGATCAATTGACGGATTCATTAGCGCTTCTCTGTACGCTGCAATAAGAGTACATGAGTTTCCAAGATTACTTGAGGAAGTATGCGAAGCTTCTATGACTCCTAGAAGAACTGTACATCGCTCTTTAGGGATGGTTGTGAAAGAAGTGCTTCCAGAGCTCAATTTGAAATACAAACCAATTACCGCAGAACAATTAGTCTTTCGTTTTGGAAACGACTTAGGGTTGCCAATGGAGACGCAAAAGAAAGCGATTAACATGTTAGTTCAAGCCTCGAAGAATGGTCTTTTAAGAACCGGAAAGGACCCTAAAGGATTAGCTGCTTCTGTAATTTATATGGCAGCGAAAGCAAGCAACTGCAGAAAGACTCAAGCTGAGGTTTCGGAAATTGCAAAGGTGACTGAAGTTACCTTGAGATCTCGTTCAAAACAAATCAAAAATAAGCTGTAAAATTCGATTTTTTTTTGGAACTACTTTTTGTTTGCTTTTTTTATTTTTTTTTCATTTTTTTTAAAATAAATCTTTAAATTTATTAAGAAATAAACTCTGATAAAACATCATGGAGTATAAAAGGGCACATTAAATATTTAGATCTAGGGATTTAACGACGAGATTGTTTTGTATTGATCCTTGGATATTTTTTTCTTTACAACCTCAAAAACTTCCAGAAGTATGTGATCTGGAGCCTCCACCATGACATATTTCCATACCCCAAAATTTTTGATCGATCTTTTAAACTCAAAGCCCTTGCGCTTCATATGTTCTACGAGAGCTTCCAAGTCGTCTGTTTCGATCCCTAAATGATGAACAATACCCCTCCCTTGGTCTTTTGGCGGCTGATCGTAGAAGTTTATTTTTGAGGATCCAATGGCAATCATCACATTTCGGGCCCCTGCCATTTCTAGATCGAATAGAACCTCTGCTCCGAACATGTCGTGATAAAATTGGATGCTTTCATTAATATCTGAGGCAAATAAATGAGCGTGATGCAGGTTTATTTTCATATACTTCTCCCTTTTAATAGTAGTTTGTTTTCATTATGCATTCTTCTTATTTCTTTATTAAATAATGTTATAAATAAATAATGTTATTTTTTTTACATATGTCTTATATTGAGAAAAAATACCTTAATAAGATTAACGAGATATTTAAAGAAGAATTACCTCAATGGGAAGGTTATTTGCTTGAATTGCTAAATAAGAGATCCATTGCGGTTGTAGATAATATCGCAAAAGTTTGTGCTGATTTTAATAAAAATATAAATCTTATACTTAAACAATATTATCCAGAAATAAAGGATATGAATGAAAAATTAAACATTAAATCTGTGTTAAAATTTTATTTCGATTTAATTGATTATTTAACTGATTTTATTAGAAATGTTGAAAATTTTCAAAAAATTTCACAAGAATATTATGAAACAATAATAAAATTTATTGAACATAAAAACTATTTAATAGAAGGAAAATATAGAGACATCTGTAAACTTGAATTAACTTCTTTTTACGATAAGCAGACAAGGGAAAATTTAGAAAGGATAATATCAGAAAAATTTGATAAAAAGAGTAGAGAATTCTTTACATTTGGCTCATTAGAAGAAGAGATTAAAAAAATAGCAAAGGTTACTGGTGCCGACAAAGTTAGTATTAACATAGCAAGTAGCTCTGACGAAATAAATTTATTAAAATCAGCTAAATCGGTAATAAGCTATTCTGTCGAGTCAGCTGACTTGCAAAAATTGAAGAAAATTGGAGAAGAATTAAAAAAATATTTAGAATCAAAGGGGTATGAAGTGAAAATTCTAGATACCTATGTACTTACAAATGCCCATCTATTACCAGATAATTAATAAGGATAATGATATCATTATTAATTAGAAGTCGATTCAATTGTTCTACTTCTCATTAAATATTTAATTTTTGGATAATTCATTTAAATGATAACTATGGCTAAAAAGAAGAAAGAATCTCCAATAACTGGAATAACAGTTTCAAAAGAAGAGGATTTCTCAGCTTGGTATACAGAAGTTATTAATAAAGCTGAACTGGCAGATATTAGATATAATATCAAGGGTTTTGTCTGTTATAGATCTTGGGCAACTATTACAATTAAGAAAATGTATCAAAAATACGAAGAATTATTAGAAAAGAATGGTCATCTGCCCTTAACAATGCCTTCTTTAATTCCTGAGAGCAATCTTATGTTAGAAGCAGAACATGTAGAAGGGTTTGCTCCAGAAGTATTTTGGGTTACTGAAGCAGGAAGTTCTGGTCCTCTAACTGAAAGATTAGCCCTTCGCCCAACTAGCGAAACGGTAATATATCCCATGTATAGCATTTGGATCCGTAGTTATAAAGATTTACCATTTAAAAGATATCAATCGTGTCAAGTATGGCGTTATGAGGGTAAAATGACAAGACCATTTTTTAGAGGGAGGGAATTCCATTGGATAGAATCTCACGATGTTTTTGCCACCGAGGAAGGAGCAATGGAACAAGTCCATCAGGATATGGAAATGTCATATCAAATACTTCAAGATGAATTCGCACTTCCAATCATCTTCTTTGAACGACCTCAATGGGATAAGTTTAGCGGAGCTGTGAACACTTATGCCGCAGATGCGCTTATGGGGTCAGGTAGAGTATTACAATTACCATCTACGCATTATCTTGGTCAAAACTTTTCAAAACCTTTTAAAGTCAAATTTGTTGATAAGGATGGAAAAGAAAAATATGGGTATCAAACTTGTTATGGACCCGCCATAAGCAGAATTTATGGTGCGATGATTGCTTATTTAGGGGACGATAAAGGATTAATTTTGCCATTCGACTTAGTACCTGTGCAAATTGTTATAGTTCCAATATTAATTAAAGGAAAAGAGAAGATTGTCTTAAAAAAATGTAAAGAAGTTTATGAGACAATTAAAGATAAATTTATAGTAAAATTTGACGATTCTGATGAATCTCCTGGCAGTAAATTTTATTACTGGGAAATGAAAGGTGTACCATTCAGAATTGAAGTTGGACCAAAAGACGTTGAAAACAATCAAGTAGTCGTAGTAAAAAGACATGATGGGCAAAAATTCACCGTAAAAAATAATGAAATTGAATCATTCATAGAAAATATTGCGAAGAATTATACAAAAGAAATTAAAGACAAAAAAATGTTAGATTTCGAGTCTCAAATAGAGATATGTTATGAAAAAGATTCAGCTATGGAAGCAATAAAAAATGGGAAAATAGTTTGTTGTGGTTTTTGCTCAATAGATAATAAGGGATATAGATGTGCCGAATTTGTTGAAAAAGAAATTGGAGCGTTTGTAAGAGGAAAACGCATGGATGAAGAAAAACATGAATTTGCAAGCTGTATTATTTGTGGAGAGCCTGCGTCATGTACGGTGTATCTTGCTAAGAGTTATTAATTTTTAAAAAATATAGGAATTAAATTTAATAAAATATTGAAATTAGTGTTAAATATAATGACTGATAAAGATAAAGTGTTGCAAGTTTTCCAAAATTCTAATAAGCCTTTACGACCAGGAGATATCGCAAAGCAAACTGGTATCGAATCAAAAGAAGTTTCTAAAATTATTAAAGAATTAAGAGAACAGGGTAAGGTTCATTCTCCTAAACGTTGCTATTACGCATTAAAATAATTTAATAATAATATAGAAACTTTAAAATTAACGTATTAAATGTAAAAATTTAAGAGATTAAAATCTTTATCATAACCAATTCTCTTAATTGAGGCATTTTTTTTGAAGGATATTATACAACCTTTATCAGATGAGTTTAAGGACATTTTTTTTATTAGAGGTGAAAGGGATGGAAGATATCCATATTCCCACTCAATGTTAATTGGAGATTATCTAATTGATACAGGAGTTTCAAGCAAACATTTACGCAAATTAAAAAGAAACTTCTCCGTAAATCGCATAATTTTAAGTCATTGGCACGAAGATCATATCTCAGGTAATAGATTATTTAAAAATGCTATATACTTATGCCACGGTGATGATAAGCACATTATAGAAGATATAAATAAAATGATCCCGTATTACGGCCTTGATGGTACAATTGCAGAAAATGCATTAGATCCAATAATAGAAGGGTATAAAATAGAAAATACCGAAATAAGTAAAACGATAGAACATAATGAACTAATTGAAATTAACAATTATCTATTAAAAGTGATTCATACTCCTGGTCACACCGCGGGTCATTGTTGTTTTTACGAAAAAAATTCAAAAATTGCTTTTTTAGCGGATATTGATCTCACGAGGTTTCTTTTTTATGGGTGTATTGATTCAAACTTAATTGATTATGAAGAATCTGTAGAAAAATTAGAGAATATAGATATAGAACTCGCAATTTCAGGTCATAAAGGAATATTTCAAGGTAAGAAACTAATAAAAGAAGAATTAGAGAATTATAAATCAATTATATATAAAAATGACGAATGTGTTTTGTCGTATCTTTCAGAAAAGACTCCATTAAACCCACAGGATTTGATTAAAAAAAATATTATATATAAAAGATACAGTGAATGGGAAACATACGAAATAATAGCTGAAAGAATAATGATTGAAAAGCATTTTGATAAATTTCTAAAAAAAAAATTAATTGAAAAAAAAAAAAATGGTTATATTTTAAGCTAATCTATTTATTTTTTTCTTCGAAAGATACTGATTTAGGCGAAATTTTCATGATTTCTTTAATCTCTATGCCTCTTTTTGATTGTATCTTTTTTCTAATTAAATAAATTATGATGCCTAAGCCTTCGATAAATCAATAATTTTTTTCATCCATTTAGGCATAATAAATCCTATATAAAAGAAGAGTGTTGAAAACAGGATGATTAATCTACATATAATTAAGGTGATTATGGATAACTCAAGTAAACCATCTATGAACGCCCCAATACCAAAGGAAATAAACGCTGCCAATAAAAATTTACCTTTCCATTTTACTACAATTGAATCTGTTCTCATTGAAATCAAAGAAAAATGGATACCTGTAATAATAGTAGTTATAATTAAAATTAATAGATAAACAAGAACAAAACCTTTATAATCTATATCAATTATGGTTCTTTTAATTCCAATCATATTCTCTATTGGAGCTCCTGGAGCAAGGTAAAGAAAATAAAACAGATAAATATAAAAAATTATAGCAATAACACCATAAAGAATTAAAACTAAATTCTTTTTCTTAGGAAAAATAATTGTCATATATATTGTTAGCCAAGCGTGTATTGCAATGGGAATTAAAACAGTTCCTAATAAAATATAAAATCGATAATCAAATGTGTTGCCAGTAATTAACAAATAGATATATCCTAATCCACTGGGATACCAAGGAGAAGCCGTACATGTCACAGTTAAAAAGAAAAGGAAAAGTAACTTTTGTTTTGTATCAATCGCTTTGTATAGAACAATAATACCTAATAAAAAAGCTGTGCACGTAGAAATAATTCCAAATATACCAGTTAGATGCTCTACTTCATTTAATTTTTCGAATAACATCGGTTTATTTCTTATAAAAACAGTTTTAAACTTTTTTGTCCTTATATAAATCTTTTACATTAAAATATATTAAATTTAAGATCCTAATTAATAAATATTAGTTAATTTTTTTAGAAGATTAAGATAAATATCGTGAGATAAGAGGTTAAATAAAATGAATAGGAACCTTAAACCTATTACATCACCTCCAAGCCGAGAGGAATTATCTCACCGATTAGAAAAGGTGAGAAGTTTAATGGATGAACAGAACTTAGATTATTATGTCTCATTCGACCCTGTTAACATATATTTCCTTACCAATTTTGCCAATTACGTCCACGAGCGTCCTTTTATTTTAGTTATTACAAAAAAGGAAACTCCAAAAATGGTGGTCCCTCTATTAGAAAAAGTCCACGTCGAGACTCGAGCTCGGTGCGATTTAGATTTCTTAAGCTATTACGAGTTTCCTGCACCTGAAGGAAAGAATTGGTTTGACTATTATCGCTCTCTTGTTAAGGAGAATACCTGCGTTGGAATAGAATCAGCCATGCCTATGGGAATTTATGAAAAAACACCCGGAAAGAAAATAATATCTGATATTGTAGAGGAGGTGCGGCTCATAAAATCCGATTACGAGATTGGGCGGACCATTCATGCCTGCCGAGTAGTAAATAAAGGCCATAAAGTTCTATTGAAGGTTTGCAAACCTAAGGTGCTGGAATTCGTAATATACCAAGAAGTAACGAGTGCTATGACGAAAAAGATTATAGCAGATATTCCTAACGCAAATATGATTGTAACAAGAGTTGTTGGAGCTGTTTGGCCACCAAAAATCTCTCATGATCCTCATAAAATTCCCACTATCTTTCAAGAGATGGAGGATGGGGGACCTCATGTCTCCATTGTGAGCGGTCAAATAGATGGCTACGGAGTAGAGGTTGAAAGAACGTTTTTTTTAGGATTTGTTCCTGAGAACGCCAAGAAACCTTTTGAAGTTATGTTTGAAGCCAGGGCTTTAGCATATGAACTCGCCAAGCCTGGGGTTCTAATGAATGAGATTGATAAGGCTGTGCGGAAATTCATCACTGCCCGAGGATATGGAGATTATATCATTCATCGCACGGGACATGGTTTAGGAATCACCGGACACGAAGCACCGTATATTGCTGAAGGTTATGATCGGAAACTTGAACCTGGGATGTTAGTCAGCATTGAACCCGGAATCTATATTCCTGGCATAGGTGGCTTTCGGCACTCTGATAGTGTCTTAATCACTGATGATGGAAATATGAAACTCACTCGAGCACCTGAAGAACTTAACGAGGTTACAATACCCATTTAAGGATAAAGATTAATATAGATTTTATATTATTTCTCTTTTTATTTCATCTAAGCTTTTTCTAAGACTTGGCTTAGGAATTTGTCCTCTAATATATCCTGTAGCTAAAATTGTTAAGAGAAAATCATCTTTACCTAGCCCTAACAACTCTTTAGCGAATTCTCTATCCATATTTCCCATCCAACACATACCAATATTTAGAGTCCAAGCCATTAACATCATATTCATAGAAGCTAAGGATGTATCTTGAATATACCAATTGGGATTTTCTTTTTTTTTTCCTACTATCGCAATTCCCATGGGTGCTTTTCTCAGAGGGCCTCCATAAATTCCTGTTTTAGAAATTTGCTTTAAGATTTCTCGATTTTTAATTACAATAAATTCCCATGGTTGTACATTAGATGCACTTGGGGTCCATCTACCAGCCTCTAGAATCATATCTATATCTTTATCGGAAAGAGGTTTGCTTTGAAAATTCCTTATCGACCTTCTTCCTTTCAAAAATTCTAAAAATAATTCTGGGTCTATCATCATATTAGTACTCAATATTTATGATATAAAATATCTAATTTATCAATTACAAAATGTATTATGTTCTTATTTTATTTATAAAATACTTTTTTAAATAATAAACGCAATTCCTCTAGTTTTTCTCTTAATAATGGTTCCGCTGCCGCTGTTGCTGGTCCAATTGATCCGTGTCCGATTCTCTGAGTTAACCACTCTTCTGTTTCTTTTAATATTTTATCCTTCTTATTTGGAGTTTTTTCCCATCTCCACATAGCAAACTTAATTAACTCATCTGCAACGAATTCTAATTCTTTTAATTTATCTTTAATATAAGAAGATGTATGGTTTTGCTTTGAATTAATGATTTGAACTTTTTGGACTTCTTCGCGATTTTCATCATTTTCTTTCTTTTTCATATTTTATCCTATTATTTAGTAGTTATGGGATTTTACCTTGTTCCTTAAGATATTTAATATATTTTTTTTCCTTCTCATCGTGGATTTTTTTAAGTTCTAATTTTTGATTATTCCATTCTGGACCATCTAAAGGGAAAGATTTCATAACAAATGCACTAAACAGAACAAAAATTGCAGGTATTAACGTTAATGCAACCATTATTCCCAACTGTGCATTTGTTGATTGTGTTTGTGCTTTTGCTTGAAATCCGAAGTACGCTATTACAAATAAAAAAATCCAGTTTGCTATTGAAATTGCTGGTTTTTCAATTACAGCATTCATTCCACCATAACTCGTTTCTCTACGCTTACCAGTACGAGTTTCGTCAAAATCAATAACATCAGCCATTATAGCAGGTCTTAAAAGAATTAATGCAGAAAATCCAATTCCTAATAAAAGCAATGGAATTATTGCAGTTAATAAAGACCAACCTAAGAATAAGAAGCTGATAGAAATTACACCAGTAAATGCAAGACCAAATATATAAACTTTTTTTAATCCATGTTTTCCAGCAATTTTACTGAAAATGGGAGTAAATATGAATACCATTAAAAAAATTAGCAACAAAGGAACTATCGTTAAAAATCCCCTTAAATTTAAAACAAAATCAACATAGTAAAATATACCTGTAGTAAAAATTGTTTGAGCAAGTAGAAAAGAAAAATTACTAACTTCATATTTTAAAAATGGTTTATTTTTAAGTGTTTCTTTTATTGTATCCATTAATCCTAATGGCTCTTCTAGTTGAGTATAAAGATTTTCTTTCAAGAAAAAACTACTCATAAAAATAATGCTGGCGCATATTATTCCAATTAGAATCATTGCAATAAAAAACATTGGATCAATGTTGGTAGACTTGTCACCTGTTAAAAGAAAAACTGGGATTATAAATGAAATAATGAATCCAATTGAAGTGGAAATTACTCCATAGGTCACAATTTCAGCGCGGGCTTTTTGTGTGATGCCCATTTCTGCAGGTAAAGCAAATCCAATAAGCCCTATTATAGTAAATAGTGTATCAAATAAAAGAAGTACAATTAAAAGATTTAAAAAGAGCCCAAACTCATCAGTCTTATCAACAAAAGGAAACCAACAAATAATAAATAAAATCCCAATAATCGGAGCTCCAAAGCGAACATAAGGTATTCTTCTTCCATACTTTTCAGATTTTGTACGGTCTTGTATATAACCAAAAAGAGGATCATTTATCGTATTCCAAATGGCAAAAAGTAACCATGCGATTCCGATTAAAGGGGCGCTCAATCCTAGTTTAACATTATAATAAAATGTTATAGCCGAAAATGCTATCCCTGATAAAACTCCATTAGCTCCATTAAGAGCACCAAAAGCTAATTTTGATTTTCTAGGAATATATTCTTCAAATAAAGTTGCAACCTTAGAGTTCAATTCATATCCACTTTCAATTTCATATTTTAAATCTTAAACAATTAATTTAAATATAAACAGATTCATATATTTATAATTTAATTTATTGATTCTCAAATTCTTATCACACTTAATTTTTGATGTTCCTATGAATATTTTAATAAGAAATGGAATAATTGTCGATGGTACTGGTTCTCCAGGATATAAATCTGATGTTTATATTAAAAATGGTAGAATTGATAAGATTGGATTGAATCTAGAGGAGGATGACTGCGAATTAATTGATGCGTCTAATAAAGTTGTCTCCCCGGGATTTATCGACATGCATTCCCATGGTGATCTTACAATCTTAGAAGCAAATAAAGCTGAAGCAACCATTATGCAGGGAGTTACAACTCTCGTAGTAGGAATGTGTGGGATAAGTCTTGCTCCTGCTAATGATAAAGTTCGAAATTATTATTCGACTTTCGTGGAAAATGTGTTTGGTTCCAGTAAATTGCAATTATTTGATACACTTCAAGAATATATGGATGTGATTGAGAAAAAAGGAATCTCTACAAATCTAGCATTTTTCATACCTCAAGGAAATATAAGAGCAAGTATAATGGGGTTAGATGATCGCTCAGCAACACCAGAAGAATTGAAGTCAATGAAAAATATCGTTAAAAGAGAATTAGAAACTGGGGCCTTCGGAATGAGTACAGGTTTAATATATCCTCCAGGATCTATAACCTCTACAGAAGAAATTATTGAACTTTGCAAAGTTGTAAGACAATACGGAGGGATTTACGACTCTCATATAAGAAACGAAGGGACTAAAATTTTAGACGAAGGAATGGATGAATTTATCAAAATTGTAAGAAAAGCAAATATTCAAGGTCAGATATCTCATTGGAAGGCTGCTGGTAATTTTGCATGGAAATTAACTCCAAAGATGATTAAAATGGTAATAAATGCGAGAAAGGAAGGTCTTAATATTTACGCAGATCTTTATCCTTATGAGGAGGGTTCTACTAGTTTGGCAGGATTTTTATTAAAACCTTGGGTTTATAAAAACTTTCAAGAAAATTTAACTAACCCAAATACTAGAGAAAAAATCATAGATGAGACAATCAATATGTTAACCTCAACATTTCTAACTAATATCACATCTAAAATACAAGAACTCCCTAGAACTAAAATGATAGAGATTATGTTCAATTTTTTAAAAAATAGTGTAAGAATTATCAGTGTTTTGCATAATCATCAAATAGAGGGAAAATATTTAAACGATGTGTTGAAAAGTATTTATCCGAAAAAAGAAATAGCTGAAGCTCTATTGGATTTCATTAGAGATGAAGAAGGTTCCATCATGGTTTCTTTTAAAGGTATGAACGAGAGAAAAAGCATTTTATTTTTATTTCAACAAGATTTTGTGTGTATAGGTTCTGATGGTTTTTTAGTTTTAGATAGTAATACTCACCCACGCTCCTACGGAACCTTTCCAAGAATATTGGCTAGATATGTTAGAGATAAAAAGATTGTGTCATTAGAAGAAGGAGTTAGAAAGATGACTTCATTACCCGCATCGATATTAGGTTTGAAAGACAGAGGGATTATCAGAGAAAACTACAAGGCGGATATCGCCATATTTAATTCAGACGAAATAAAAGACAAAGCTACTTATCAGAATGGTCGTCAATTTCCAGAAGGTATATATTATGTTATTGTAAATGGAGAAATCACTGCTAAAAATGGAAGTCACTTAGGAGTCTTAAACGGTCAAATTTTAAGACACAGAAAAAATGATTAAGAATGTTAACTTTTTTTTCTATAACTAAATATAAAAAGAATAATTAGTATGAAAATATTATTAAATAATATTTTAAATAAAATATTAGTAAATTCATATAAAATTTAAATTAAATTGTAAGTGAATCTTAAAACAAATCTAAAAAAACTAATGTGAAAAATATGTCTCTAAAAGAGATAACTAAAGAAGTCTTCACTCGATACGGATTGACTGAAGAGGATATTAGTGTTTACATAAAATATCTAGGAGTACCTCAAGCCACAATATCTGAAGTACTCATGTATTTTGAAGAGGATGAGATTGAGTATTCTAAAGTTGAAGAAATAACCAAAAAACTCGTGGAAAATAATTTCTTAAAAAAAATAAAAGGTATTGTAGATAGATATATCCCGTTGGAACCTTATTTTGAATTATTTACGAATGAATCTGAAGTGTTTAGAAATGAGATTGCTAGTATTAAGGATAATGCTCTATCTGACCAATCAAGTCGATTTGAGAAGCTTGAATCAATTCAAAATAAAAGTATCGAGGAAGTTGAGAATGCGGTAGCTACTCAAATTAAGGCTTTTTTCGATGATTCTGACGCAAAAAATTCTGATAAAAAAGCCAGAATTGATAAAGCAACCAACCGGTTTACCGAAACATCTAAAACTTTAGAAAAAGAACTTCACGATAATATTGAGAAAGATTATTCAGAATTAAAAGCTGATGTAGATCAGTTGGATGGCGAATTAGAGGCAATCAAAGAGGCACAAAATTCCTCTACAGGAAGTCTGGAAAATAACATTCATAATATCTTAGACACATTAAACACTGATCTTAAGAATATTTCAAGTTCTTTTGTAGGTGATAATGAATCGGCTATAACTACCGCTAAAAATGATTTAAATAGTTTAATCGCCGATTTATTAGGAGATTTTTCATCTCGTGTCGAAAATTTGGAAAAAGAATTGAAAAAGGATTTAGATGACCACGTTGAGAGGCATAAAAATATTGCGAATGAGCTTAAACCTAAAATGGAACAAATTCTTGAAAAATATTTAGAAAGAATGGAAAAAATTATTACAGATTTAAAAGAAAGAATCGCAAAATTATTATCGGAACATATTAACCATGTGAAAAGCACGACTAGTAGGATTGAGTCAGATATACATTCTAAAGTTGAGAATCGACATTCGATTTTTCAAAATCAAGTAAATGAATATAAAGATAGTGCTCTTACCTTGCTTGAAAATCTTCTTGATACTTCAAATCGATTTAGTGATTTTTCAGAAGCAATCACAAATGTAGGTTTTTTCTTTGGAAAAAAGAAAAAAATGAGATTTATTAACGATTGGAAGGTAATAGAGCAAAAAGTAGCATCAATTTCAAGACCATTTAAAGACGATTTTGTTAATGATTGCGATACATATATCAATGATACCCAGGCAACTACAGATGAATTGAAAGGAGAAGTAACGGAAACTATATCTAGTGAAAATAGTTCTCTCGCTACAGAAACTACAGACCTTGATAAAAGAGCACAGGAAACGATAAGTGCAGAATTAGATACTTTAGCAACAGATATGGCAAGTGAAATCGATAACACTTTGCAGAGTGGAATAAAAGACTGTTCTGATACCACAATAAAGTTGAAGGATTCCCTAGAAAATACATTAAAACAGCACCATAAGGATTATGATGAAGCAATAAATACACATAAAGAACAATCGTTAAAACATTATACTGCTTTTGATTCCGATATTAAAACAAAGAATGATAATTGGGGCAAGGATATGGATTCTAAATTTTCTGGAGGCAAAAGTGATGTATCCACTGAATGCAATAATCAAATTACCACCATAAACGATTTCAAATCAAAAAATAAAAATACTGTAGATAGCCGTTTAGCTAAAATTCGTTCTGATTTTGACTCATCTAAGTCAATTACTTCTGAAAAAATTGACTCTGAAATTAACCTCTGGAACGAGGAATCAGCTGATATGGACAAAATGTTGTCTAATATGCTCGAAGATCATAAAAATAAATATAAAGAAAACGCTGAAACCCTACGAACTAGTTTATCGAATACAACTCGGGACACTTCCCAAAATGTAAAAGATGCTATTGCCGATTTTACACTTCATTTTATGAACTCAATTGACGACGTTACTGAAATAGCTGAAACTAACGAAACAAAGTTAAAAGATATTCATAACGCATCGAGTTCTGTTCAAGAAGATAAAGGAATAGTTAACACATGGCACACTGTTGGAAGAGATGCGTTGATAGCAGCAGTTAAAAGTGCTGTGTATCGAACCAAATCTTCAATAATAATTGTTATGCCTAAAGTATTACCCGAAATTTTACAACTTATCTCTGAATTCGCTTATCAGAAAAAAGCAGCCAGATTTATGCTTACATCTGCTTTTGATATGGCAACCTACGGAGATATCATTAAGAAAATGATGCAATTGGGAAACATTCAATTCCGCAATTTAACTGGAGCGGGAGATTTTTTTGCTGTAACACGAGATGCTGAAGAGGTAATCCTTGCGCCCGTGACAACAAAAGAAACGGAAATGGTAGCCATTATCAGCAACCAAGAGCAATACTCTAAGCTTTACAGTCAAATCATAGGACCAGTATTCCAAGCTAATAGTCGTCCGATAAAGCTCTAGAATTTTTTAATTTCTTTTTTTTTAAATCTGAATTTGTTTTTAAAAAGCTTTTTGATTAAAATTAAGCTGCAAAAAAAAAGAAAAGTGGATTCAATCTCAAAATTATATAAAAGAATAAACGAGATTTAAAAAAAATTAATCCCATGTAGCCTTCTTTACACTTTGGTCATCATCTTCAGAGTGTATTCGTTTTAAGTCAATATCTTGATAACCCGGTAAAACTTGGAGCATCCTTCTCATGGCAAATTTTACATCTTTTGCTGACGCTATAAAACGCCCCACTATGAGGATATCAGCACCCATCTCAAGGGCATATTGCGCAGTATTTGGCTCAATTCCTCCAGCAACAGCAACTAAGACACGATCCCTTCCTGACGCTTTTTTTTGTTCTTTATATAATTCTTTAATTTTTGAAACCAACGCCCATCTTTGTCGTTGCTGGGCATCAGGAGATTTATCTCCTTCTAAAGATTGCTCAACATCAATAGCTCTATGAATTATTACAACATCAGGGGTTTGTCTTAGCGAACTCAATTTCTCAAGAGGATCTGGAACTTCCATCGTATCAACAAATGCGTGAATGCCAAGACGCTGCGCTTCTAGAATGAATTTATCGAGTGAAGCATTAGAAGCTAAACCGCTTGCTACAACAGCATCAGCAGTTGCATCAAACGCAAAATCAACCTCTAACTTACCGACATCTAATGTTTTTAAATCGGCAACTATAAATTTTTCTTTTGCAAGGTCACGTATTTTTTTAATCGATTCAACACCATATTTCTTAAGAAAAGGTGTGCCAATTTCAAGTAAAATTCGATCACTTTTAGGTAATTGTTGAACAACTTTCATTTGGCGCTCGAGAGCTGGATGATCTAAAGCTACTTGTATATAGGGAGGGCGCCAGAGTCTTGGAACCCTTAATCCAGCTACAGGGTGTTTTGCTCGGTCCTTATCATAAAATATCTTTTCAATTGGAGGATATTGTTTCAAGGCTCTTTGAATCGCCAATTTCGTAGCACCATAATTATATTGGTAGATTTTTCTATAATCCGAAGCTTCAGGATGGATAAAAACACTAGCAATTATTAGCCATTGGTCTAATTTGTTAATCGGTATCAATCCCTCCTCTACAGCGTCTGCAATCCCCTTAGCGACTGCTGCTTGAGCAGGCCCAAAGATTTTATTGGCATCCTCCATTTTTGCTACTGTGACTTTTGGTACTATTAATGTTACTGGTTTCGCGAGTAGGTTTGGACGGATACCAGCTAGTAATCCACCGTGTCCTTTTGATGGTTCACTAAGAGCATTAGCAAAAGATACCCCAACAGGTCCATCTTTAGAACCAATTATTAAATCTATATGAGCTATATTTGGATCGCGACCATCACCCACTAATGCTTCCCCGATATAATATTCGACAGCTTTTGGCATAAGTATCACAACAAAAAATTTTTACTTTAAATCATTTATTTTTGTATAATTTGTAGATATTTTCTTTATATATTATTGTATTTTGTAGATAATATTTAAAAAAATACTTATCTCCAATAAAAACAAGTTAATTCACTAATATTAAAATTTCTATAATTAAGATAATGTTGAATGTAGAAATTCACCTAAATTTTCTTAAGGAATGAGTTTTATTCTTCTTTTGGCAATTCCTCAGGTATTTGAAAAGCATTGATTAATGTATCCATTGAACCGCTTTTATTAAACTTTTCTTCTGCAAATATAGGAATTTTTACCTCTAATAATTTTGTCTTACTTTTATCTTTCTCGTGAATATATAATTCAATACCTTGCATTTTTCTATCATTTATTATTAATCGAGCAGTGTAATCTTCAAAAAAAGTAAAACCTCTATTTAATCTTCCCAATTTCAATGGTTTTTCGACCATCTTTTCTTCCGTAATAAAAGATTCTGTAATTTTTTCGTCTGTATATATATTTCCACCCACAATCATAAATTTTCTAATAAAATGTTCGGGAGGTGGAATTTCGTTTATATATTCTAAAGCGTTTTTCACGTTAATATTTGGAATGATCTTAACATCAGCTTTAACTTTAAATCCATCTGCAAATTCAATAAAGTCTTGTTTTCCAATAGCTTGTGCTATACCTCCACCAAGAGGTTTTTCCATTAATTCTTGAAATCTTTCATCTTTTTCAGGAATTCTATTTAAAGAATAAACGTTATATTTTAACATAAGTTGTCTACTAAGCATTTCTGCTAATTTAACACCATACATTTGTAATTTGAAAGAACTTTTATAACCATTATATGTCCAGAGTCTATTCAAATTATGGTCAACGATAAGGTAGACTTTATCCTCCTTTATAACATCTCTCACGATCTCGCCATCATAAATTTCTTTTGTCATCATGTAAGGATATTCGTTTATTTCAATAACTTCAAAGATTTGCATAGATTACTCCAAATATTTCTTTATAAGTTAATTAAGCTATAAATAATTTTAAATTTATGGCTAAACTAATGAATAAGCCTTCAAATTTCGAAAAAATATTTAAATTTTCATTCTTTTAATAACTCAGTGTTCTTTTTGTAATGTTGATAAAAATGAGTTCTGAGAAAAGAGTATACAAATTGAATATTTCTGGTGGTAACACGGGTCCTGGAAAGGGATTTTCTAAATTAGTACAAATTGACGAAAAGAAATTTAGGTTTGAAGGATTGAAGATTGGTGATGTTATTAAAGGAGGATTTATTGGGTTTCCTAACTACGAATTTCAAATTACAGGAGGGAGCGATACATCAGGATTCCCAATACGGAAAGACGTGCATGGTCCAGTGAAGAAAAAAATATTGGTTTCCAAACGAGGTATTGGGTATAAACCTAAAAGGAAAGGTCAAAGAAGAAGAAAAACAGTAAGAGGTAATGAAATAACTCACGATATAACTTTAATAAACCTTAAAGTTATAAAATATGGAGAAGCCGAACTTTTTAAAACAAAAGAATAGTTGAATTCTTATGGTTAAGGTTAAAAAGTGTAGTTTCTGCGGATATGATATACCAATTGGGCGAGGAGTAATGTTTATTAAAAGAGATGGTAATATCTTGAATTTCTGTACAGCAAAATGTAGAAAAGCAATGTTAAAATACAATAAGAACCCAAGAAAAACGCGCTGGACTATTTATTACGGTAAGCACTGATTATTTCTAACTTCATTATTCTTTTAAAAATCTAATATAGAATAAAATTTGTGTTTAATTTAAATTCAATATAATTTAATCTAAATCAAACCAAATATTTTTTCTCTTATTGCAGGCGAGGAAACTTTAGTAAGTCATCTATCAAATCAACGTGCGCCACAATCATGCGTTTACAACAAAAGCGCTCTATACCTAATTGTTCAAAAGCATCCTCAGAACTTACGCCCTTTTCTAATAAATCCAGATATGGTTGATAAACATGGGCAATGAGCTTATTACAGGAGAAGCATCGTATAGGTATAATCATTATAAATAATTAAAAAGAAACATCCTAAAAAAATTTTAATGTTTTCAGCTTTAAATCATAAATTTTATTTTATATTATGTACTAATTTTCTCATTAAAATCTCTATGATTAATGAAAATATATATTAATATATTAGAATGAGATGTGAATTAAATGTCTTATGTTAAGTTTAAAGTTCCTGATAAATTAAAGGATCAAATTAAGAATATATTAAATAGTATCGCCGAAACAAAGGATTCAAAAATAAGGAAAGGCATGAACGAAGTTACAAAATCTATAGAACGAGGACAGGCCAAAATAGTCGTTATGGCTGAAGATGTTAATCCTCCAGAGATATTATATCATGTGCCACTATTATGTGAAGAAAAGAACATTCCTTATACGTATATTTCGAGCAGAAAAAACTTAGGAAATGCTGTAAATTTGAATGTTGGCGCTTCATCAATCGCCGTTGATAATGTTGGTACGGGAAATGAGAATATATTAGATGATATAATAAAGCAGCTTGAAGTAATAAAAAAATAATAGGGGGAAAATTAACCTGGTTAAATTTGACAAATCAAAAGGAATAGAATTAAATGATCAATCCATTCTTGCTCAAGTTATTGCTGTTATTGGGCGTACAGGACTTACAGGGGAAATCACTCAGATAAAAGTTCGAATTCTTGAAGGTCCTGATAAAAATCGAATTCTTACTAGAAATGTGAAAGGTCCTGTGCGATTAGATGACATAGTCGTCTTGCGAGAAGTAGAAAGAGAAGCAAGGAAAATAAGACGATAAATAAAAATAAAAGCTATTTTTGATCTACATTTTCAGTAGGAGCATATCCCAGCAACTCTAGATTATTTCCATATTCAGAATGTAAATATTCTCTTAGAGCAGTCCTAATGGCCTCAGACCTACTGGCGATTATTTTTTTAGAAATTAACCATTGAATATTTTTATCATATATATCTGGAATATTTATAGTAATGTTTCTCATTGGAGTTTTGGTTTTTTCTTTTTTTTTCTCTCTCATTTAATTCGCTTCCATTAAAATATTTTAAATAATGTGATATTTGAAGTTTTATATTAACCCGAATTTTTTATTTGGTATTATATCTGATAGCGAAAAGCCCATTCATATATTTCTATTATTTTCAAATATAATAATAATAATTAGAATTGTTATATATATATTTGCTTCTATATAAAGCACTCTATATCAGAAGTAAGGAAAGATATTGAACGTTTTATATTCAAGTATATATTATTATTGAAAAAATTTTATTAAAAATCAGTATTACAGTCTATCATATCTACCCAATGATTTTCTTTCTGATTTCCTTACATATCGTCCCCTTGTTTCAATTACTTCTGTGTTTCTTATTATTTGTTGACATTCTTTTGCGTCCATTTTACTATATTCCGCTTGATATCCTTTTAGAAATGAATCAAAACATATATTATAATCTTTACCATGAGTGGAAATTAATACTCTTTTTAATAAATGAATGTCAACACTTTTATTTTCGATAGAATCAGAGTATTCATGAAGTCCAAAATCAATAAAAAAAATTTTTTGATTTTTTGTGATAATAATATTGCTGGTTGTGATATCACCATGGATATGCCCATTCATATGTAAAATAGCGACAAAGACACCAATACTTTCAAAAATCTCCTTTTTTTTTGTGTTTTCCAAAGTTTTTAGATTGTCTTTCAATTTTTCGCCTTTTATGAATTTCATTACTATTATTGAATTTTTTGTATCAATTTCGTAGACTTGAGGGACATTTAATCTATAATTTTTTACTCTAATTAATGCACGAGCTTCATTTAATGTACGAGCATTTCTAATTCTTTTATCAAGTTCCTCAATCCGATATCTTTTAGGGATACGGTATTTAAAAATAACTTCCTTATCAAACCAATGACCATAATAAAGATTTGCTTCAGCACCTTTACGTATGATTTTATCTCTTGTAATATTTGAACTCATCGAATTCTAAGACCTCCATGGTACAGTAATCTGGTCCATTCTTTTTTTGGGTTTTATAATTGTTTCTGAGATATTTTGACCTCCTTCCGATTCATATCGTAAAATACCAGTCCAGCCAATCATAGCTCCATTATCTCCAGCGTATTTGAAAGGTACTACTTCAAATCTCGCGTTATGCTCATTGCTAATATACTCAATCATATTTTGTAATCTTTTATTTGCAGCAACTCCACCAGTTAATAGAACTTCATTTTTTTCTGTATGTGCTAAGGCTCTTTCGGTAACCTCTGTTAACATCGCAAAGCAAGTTTCTTGAACTGAATATGCTATATCATTTAAGTTATAATTTTTTCCATATTGTTTGGATTCTATTAATCTTTTCGCAGCAGTATATAATCCAGAAAATGATAGATCCATACCTTTCACTATATAAGGTAATGGAAGATATTTTTTCGATTCTTGAGCCAATTTTTCTATTTTTGGTCCTCCTGGATGAGGCAACCCAGCATCTCGAGCAAAAGAATCAAGCATATTTCCTATTGGCAAATCAAGCGTCTCTCCAAATATTTGATATCTAGAAGATTCAAAAGCGCTTACGATTGTATTTCCTCCAGACACATATAATGTAAGTGGATCCTCAATTTTACACATTAAGCGTCCGATTTCGATATGTGCGATGCAATGATTTACACCTATGATTGGAATTTTTAAAATTTGACTCAATATACGTGCTATTAAAGCACCTACTTTTAATACTGGTCCTAATCCAGGACTATCACTAAAAGCAATTAAATCAATATCTTCTATTGAGCAATTAGATTTTAAGAGTGCGGTTTTTATTGTTGTCATAAAATTATTTAAATGTTGTTCTTTTACTAAGACAGGATGTAATCCCCCCTCTTTAGGTATAAAATTATCGTTAACAAGACTATAAACTTTTCCTTCAAAATCAATAATTCCAACACCAAAAGTATGTGCTGTACTTTCTATGCCGAGGCAGATTTTTTTATTGAATTTCATTTATCTTGCCAAATTTGTTTGTAAATAAGTAGCTTCTTTTATAAAAAGAGAATACAACAAAAGAAATAAATGATTGTTTGAAGATAATTATAGATTTATATAAAAATTAAAAATTTTACTGCGATTTTACGCGTTTTCGAGGAGATCTTCGTCTTGTGGATGCGGTTTTTTTTCCTTTTCGTTTAAAAACTGTATAAGCGCATCGTCCGCAGCTCCAACGATCATAATGGTCAGCGAGAAAAAATCCAGTACCACATTTAGGACATTGACGATGAGTTCTAATTAATTTATCTCCCTCAATTTTATAATATTTTGATGCATCAGTCATTTATAACTCATTCCATTATTATTTTATTATTTATAACCGAAAAGATGTTTATAGGTTTCTTTCTGTTTTTTAAGTTTATAAACTTCCTCTCTTTTATCTTGAGGCAAATTTCTGACTTGTATGTGAAAAGGTTCAAAATATTGAAGTTCTTCAGCATTACCATATACATATACCTTTGCTATATCCTGGGTTGCTCCAAAATGAGTTTTAACTTTTTTTACAATTGTAAGCTTTTCATTGAAGTCCTTTAATGCTGATATTTTCTTTTTCACTTCAAGTCTATTTGGTGTTCCTTTTCCGAAATGATCAATTTTAACTTTTAATTCTATTCTATCAATTAATTGATTCTTCTTTTCTTCTAAAATTTCTACATCGAACGACATACTCAAAACATAAAATTGCAAATAAAAAATAAAATTTTGCTTTTTGAGTTCCTATGAAATATTTCTCTGAATGTTTTGAATTTAAAATAGTACTTGTTTTAAGATCTTTCCATTAATGCAATAAATTTCTTAACTACCTTTTGAATAGATTTATTCACATCTACCATTACGATTCCTTCAGGAATCGTGTGTCTTGAGTCAGTTATCGGAGGCTGCCCATAAAAAACAAAGTTCTTAACATTTTTTTCAATTGGAATTTCTAATACCAAGGGAAGAACCAATAGATCTTCTTCTCCTTCAGTAATTTTAAGAACTGTTCTTTTTTCTGATTTGACTATTTTTCTTAACAAGGCCCAACTTTCTTTAGGTATAAGTCCAGCGGGGCTTTGAAACTCAATAATTTCTTCAAAAAATCCTTTATAATTAATATTTATGCGATTTCTCTGAGTTTTTTCATCAACTATACAAAGTTTAATAAAGGATTTTAAGAATTGATTTGATAAAAAATCTAGTGTTACTATATCTCCTACTAAATAGAAATGAGTATTAGAATATCTATTGACAAAATCTTTAAAAAAAGTTTCAATTTCTAATAAGGTGTCCTCTCTTTTACCAACAATTAATTTACCTAGTGGCTGGGAGAATTTATGTCTTTTATTCTGTGGAAGACTTAAATTATAATCCATTAATATCAAAAATCATTTTTTTTGCAATATTGAAATAAATTTAAAAGAAAAAATTAACGAACACGCAAGGCATATTTGCCTGGCATTCCAACTTTAAGATATTCAGCGATTTTCGATTCATTCGGTTTAAGAATAATAACTTCTCCAGTAAAATCATCACTTAAACTGTGAGTTTTGCATTTAGGACAGATTTGCTCATTTTTAGTTATGATGTGGCATGTTTTGCAAGCTTTTTCACGCGACAAGTCCTTTTCTCCCTCCAATCAAGTTCTTTTCTTATAATTACTATAATAGACAATTTTTTTTTAATCTAATTTTTTCCAATTTAGCTTGCCTTTTCAGCAAGTTCCTCTTCGATATCATTTTTAATCCAATCTTCCTTTCCTAAGAATTTTTGTCGCATAGTTAATCCCAATTTGCCTGAACGGCCCATGCCGAGTGAGACCGCTATAATCCTTGCTCTTACTGAGTCATTTACTTCGAGGATTTTTCCCGTCTCCTTACCTATAAATCTATTTCCAACTTGCTCGTAGGATATATAATCATCACAAATTTGACTTACGTGAACTAATCCATCCAACGGTCCCATTCGAAGAAATGCGCCAAAGTCTACTATTTCTACTACGTCTCCCTCAATTACTTCTTGCAAGGATGGTTTAAATGAAAGAATTGTAAATTCAACTTCGTGAAACGTATTTGCATTTCCTGGAATAATAATACCAGGTCCAACTGAAAGAACATCAACTACAGCTATGATAAAGCCATATTCTTTAGTTATTATTCCTTCGTAATCCTCACTAAGAATAATCCTAGCCGATACTGTTTTTTCTTGATCAAACAAAAATGGTGGGATCTCGATCCTGCCGAAGATTGTATAAAGTTTAAACATTAGACCACCGATATGACCATTCTAATCAGAGTTTGGGAAGTTTAGACTTATTTAATAGAATTTAGATTAATATAATAAATATACCAAAAAATTAATAGTTTGTGGTATTGTGTTAATATTTTAAAAGTTAAATAAAACGGTTTATATGAGTTTTGCGATTTTATCACATGTTCTCTTACAATCTAAAAAGATTAAACCAAGCCTAACGTCTTTCGTCGTTGAAACTGTTAATACTGCATTTTGACCAGCTGCTAACACTAATAAATACCCATCTGTGCCTTTTACATATACTTGTTCAAAATCCCCTTTTCTCATCTCTTGTATCGCTCGCTCGGCAAGAGATAAAAGAGCGGCTGTCATTGCGGCGATTCGAGTCTCATCTATGCCTTGTGGCAAAGCTGAGGCGATAGGTAACCCCTCAACAGAAACAATTGCAGCAGCTTTTACTTCTGGAATAGCAGATAATAATTTTTTAAGTATAACATCCAAGGTTTCGGGAGTTGACTCCATACGAAATAATTACACCAAAAATGTGATTAAAATTGAAAAATTTAATTAGATTGGAATGAAGTTATAACTTTAGTTATAATTATCTTAGTTTAATTATATTTATTTTTTTTCTTTTCAAATATAATAAATTAAAATTTTAGTTCTATATAAAGTTTTAAATGTTTTTCTTTTGATTTACAAAATTTAATTTCTCTATTCGTTAATTAAAATATTTTTGTAGTGTCAATCATCGTTTTTATATTTTCGGGTTTAATTTTTGCATTTATTTGCTGCGTGAGAGAGATTATTAATATATCCATATAATTAAAATTAGTTTTTCACTTAATTTTTTTTTCCTTTCCTTTTTTAGTAATTACCTTACCGTGACGCCAGATAGCGATGGCTTCGATTGGATACCTAATCTTATTTTTACGCAGCACAAAGTTAAAGAAGCCAATTAATAAGAGGGCAACAATCAGGCTAAAAATGATCCCTATAAGATTAGTTTTGAGGATATTCATATCGATATAAATATAAATAACGAGAATTGGAAGAATTCCGTTTATGATTAATAAAATGTGAATAAAATCAGTCAATTTATTAGTCTTAAGTATGCGTGATTTATATATACCTTCAATCCCAAACTGAAGATTTAGGAAAATGGTAAAAAAGGCAATTATCAATAAAATTTCAGAAATTTGAGAGATAAGGCTTGGAATATGAAAATAAATAGAAAATGGAAAAAATGGAGCAATGTAATTAAAATAGCGCTCTTTATAAAGAGAAAAATGATAAAGAAATAAATTTACCAAAGCAAAATCGATCGCTAAGGCACAAACTGGGGCTGTTTTTGCTGGATTTGAATTAAGGACATTAAGTATAAAAATAAAGCCATACAACGAAATGCTAGCCATGCCAAGATTCAGTATCATAAATGTTACAAACGATATTGAAAAAACAACTTCTTGAACAGAGGGCACAGCCGTTCTACTAGGTGGATCCGAATCGGAAAGATTCTGATGAATTAAACCTTCGAATAGCCATATAAATTCAATAAAAATAGTGATAATCGTCAATGCAACAAAAAACTGAAGCTGAAAACCATAAACAATCCAATTTTTTGTTTTGGCGTTCATTTTATCAACTTATATTAATTTAAATTCATATTAAATTAAATTATTTTTATCTAACCTATTTAATAAAATATATTTATTATGATATCTGATGAATAATATAATATAGAGAGAATATTCTTATTATTATTTAAAATTAATCAAATGGGGAAACGTCGCTGTCTGAAAGTGAAACAAAATCTATAATTCAACAAACACTTGAAAAAGATTATAAGGATACTGAGTTTATCGAATTAATGAGAGAAATAATCACCGAAAATATAGAAAATAATAATTTCTACAGTGATATGATTGATAACACAGGTTTTAATGTAGATGATTTAAATAACATTGATGACTTAGCAGCAATTCCATTTATTTCAACAACTTTCTATAAACAAAGCGCGAATTTGTATAAAAAATTATTAAAAATTCCAGTAAACGAGGTCCTGCACTGGAATTGTTCATCTACTACTAGTGGTGATCCGTCTCTTGTTGGAATTAATGAAAATGATATAGATTTTCTCCACGAAATGTCAAGAAAATGCTTTTTAGACTTTATTCCTAGAGATTGGGATAATGCAAAAGTATTTCTTTTTTCTCCGAGTGCAAAAATGCTGGATAGATTCTGCACAAGATTTACCAAAGAAAGACCCGTGCGTGCATATAGTGGTAATTATTATAAAGTCTCGGAAGAAATGACTAAAGTTAAATATCTATTTACTTTTTCAATTTTAAAAGCACTACAGGCGATCATAAAGACACATAGTATTGTAGGGGGATTTTATATTAAACAAAGTTATCTTATAAAAACCATAAATAAAAATTTAAAAAAACCAGAAGATGAAAGGTATAACTTTGGAATAGGTGGAAGTAATTATTTAATAACTAAATTCATGGATTTTTTAAGAGAAAAAGATATAACTTACAATTTAGGAAACGAGCTTGATGTAGTTGTGGGTGGTGGAGGCTGGGATGGTCATAAAGCAATGTTGAAATATGATCCCATTAATAAATTAGAATTTGTGTCTAATATAGCTGAATTATTTGGACTTGAGAGGGATAGAGTGATTGATATATTTGGTTTTACAGAATGCCCAATTGTTTTTGGTAGTCATTGGTCCGATAAACAAGAAGATTTTGTGTTTCATTGCCCACAATATTCTAGAATAATAATAAGAGATATTAAGAGTTTAGAACCTATGAAAAAAGATGGAGATAGGGGTTTTTTAGAGGTATTAACTCCTTTCGGAAGTAATGCGTCCGTAAAGCATGCGGTGATTGTAGATGATCACGTAGAATTGGTAACCAGAAATAAGTGTCCAGAATGCGGAAGAGAAGGAGCAACCTTTAAGATTTTAGGTAGGGTTGAACAAAGTGAAGGTATTGGTTGTTCATCACTTATAAAATGGATTTAAATTAAAATTTAAGAAAAATCAAAATTTAATCAATAGAAAAAATATAATACTATATTTGGTTTGTTAATTATTACAATTATAAATTGGGATATTGTAGCTATTATATATAATACAATATTTTCACTGTTTTTCTTTCTCCTCGCTTTTTTCATGTTTTATATATCTATAAAAGGTTATAAAGCAAAAAATCATTATGGTGGGAGTTCAACAATTATATGTGGAATCTTTTTTATAATTTTTGGATTATATAATCTATTTTTTTGGTTTTTTCCTTATCCTTACAATGGTTTCATGATATGGTGGATTGGAATAATTTTAATCATTTTCATTAGTTTTGCTTCAATAATTAAACAAATAATTAAACAAATGAATCGAGAAGAGCCTAATTCTAAGAATTTAAAAATTTCAAGATTTAGAAAATTTGTTGCACTTATGACTCAAGAAAATCCATATAAAGAAAATATTTCTGTTAAAATGGAAACAGTTAGAAAAAGCTTCCATTTAGCTGGTTTTGGATTTATATTGGCTTATTTTGGTTTTTTCTTTCTTTTTCCTGTTACTCGAATAATTAACGATACTATTATTGTATTTATTAATGAAACCGAATGGTTTTACAATATTATATGGGGAGATATTAACGATTACCCTTATTCTAAAGGAGATTTTCAAGCTGTTGTTGATCTTACGTTTTTTGCCCTAATTGGAGCTTTGTTTTTTGCTATTATAAGCGATATTATTAGGATTCTATGGGGTCCAGAATACTCGATTTTTAATTTTTTAACAAAGGCAGTTCTCAGAGATAAGGAATACAACGCTTTCGCAGCACATATATATTTAATAAGTGGTTTTATTTTTTCTTATATGCTTTACTTTATAGGAATAGTTCATATATTAATCGTGGTTGCTGCAATACTAATATCATGTTTTTCAGACGCCCTTGCTGCCTTAATTGGGCGAAAATATGGTAAACATGAAGTTAAATGTATAGGTGGCGAAATAAAATCTATTGAGGGTTTTATAGCAGGGACGGGGAGCGCATTTTTAATAGCTTTGATAGTTCTTGGTCCAGTCTACGCGTTAATTGCAGCTTTAATCTTTTTTATATTAGATTTCTTTCCAACGATTATTGCAGATAATCTTTTAAACCCAATCTTTATTACAATTGGTATTGCGGTAAGTATGATATTATTAGGCTTTCCTATTGGATGGTTTTAAATACATTATAGATGTTTATAATGAGAGAATTAATCGAGGAATTAAAAGATATTAAATTAGCGATTTTTGACTTGGATGGCGTAATCTACAGAGGTGATGCCTTAATTCCAAATGCTGATAAAGTTATTCAAGATTTAAAAGATCTCTCCATTAAAGTAGTCTATAATTCAAATAATTCAACAAATACACGTCAGAAGTATATTGAGAGATTAAAGAGATTTAACATACCAAGTGAAATTTCTGACTTTTATACTAGCGCTTCAATAACTTCGGCTGAAATAACAGAAATAAAGAAAAATGCAGATATTTTTGTTATCGGAGAAAGTGGATTGCGAGAAGAATTAAAATCATTAGGCCATAAAATTGTAACGGAACCATCTAAATATGACGATATAGATTTCGTAATCGTTGGACTTGATAGAGATTTTCATTATAAAAAATTAGAAATTGCTCAAAAATGCATTTTGGAGGGTAATGCGCAATTTTACGCTACGAACGCGGATGCTACGTTGCCTGTTGCGAGGGGACTTAAGCCTGGAGCTGGCGTTATGGTGAATGCTGTAGAAACGTGTACTAGTCAAAAACCAGTTAAAATTTTTGGAAAACCTGAGCCGACAGGCATAGAATTGATTTTGAAGGAGTCAAAAATCCCAGCGCAAAAATCCTGTATTTTTGGAGATCGATTAAATACAGATATTTTAGCTGGAAATCGCGCTGGAATAACAACGATTGCTGTCTTAACTGGCGTAACAACTAGGGAACTGATTGAAAATTCAAAACATAAAACAAAAGGGCAGAATCTTGAAAATAAAAATATTATTCCCGATTTGGTTATCAATTCATTAGATGAGATCTTCTCTAAGGAGTAAAATCTTAAAAATTTTTCCCTGAAATGTTCAAAATCATAATTTTTTAAGCGATTTTATAGGATTTAAATTTACGTACGTACTTTCCTTTTTTATCAACACATAACACAGGCAAGTTTAAAAAATTTTCATTTCCCAGAGATTCAGTAAGCATAATATATGGGCGTGGACTCAATAGGTCAAATTTTTTTTTAAAGTAATCTTTTAGAGAAAAGGGAATTTCTTGAACAAGATTCCCCCTTAAGTCTACACGAAAGAGTTTATTTAACACTCCTAACCATTCTGGTAAAATTCTAATCTTATTATTATTTAATTCTAAAACTTTAAGAGAATTGAGTGTTATCATTGATTCAGGAATTTCTCGAATATTATTATTGTTTAGATATAAATTGTCGAGTGATTTAAGTGAACTCATCACTTCTGGGATTCTCTCGATGGTATTATCGCTTAAATTTAAAATTTTTAGTGATGTAAGCAAACTTATTGATTCAGGAATTTCCTTAATTTTATTATCATTTAAAAAAAGTCTTTCAATAGAAGTTATATTACCTATTGAGTTTGGAACTTTCTCAATATTATTTGAGTCTAAAAATAAGCTTTTCAAAGAATTAAGATTTCCAATTGATTTAGGAATATCTCGAATCGCATTATGACTTAAATCTAAATATTCAAGGGAATTAAGTGATTTTATAGAAGTTGGTATTAATTGAATTTTGTTATGGCTTAAATTTAGTTTTTTTAGGAATAAAACCGAACCTATTGAATTTGGGATAGTAGTTATTTTATTATGGCTCAGATTTAAATTTTCAAGCGATAATAGCGACCCTATTGAATCTGGAATTGAATTTATATCATTATAGCTTAAATCTAAACGTTTAAGGGAAGTAAGGAATCTTACTGATTCTGGTATTGATTGGATATTATTATGGCTCAAATCTAAATGTTTAAGGGAAGTAAGCGAACCTATTGTTTTTATTAGTGTTTGAATTTGATTTTTACTTAAATCTAATTTTTCTAGCGTCTTTAATAATCCTATTTCTTCAGGTATTGCTTCGAGTCTATTACTTCTTAATTCTAAAATTTTAAGCGATCCTATTGAACCAATTGATTTAGGAAGAGTATTTATAAGATTCCAGTTTAAATTCAATTTTTTAAGCGAATGGAGCGACCCTATTGATTCTGGAATAGATTTGATTTTATTTTCCAAAATTAATAGTGTTTCAAGTGATGTTAATGAACCTATCTGCTCAGGTATCATTGAAATGGGATATTTTTCACGCATACCATGTATATCTTTAATTTCTATTAGAATAACATTTCCACTATTGTTCATTTTGTAAACTGAATCGTATTCGCAGCCGTCCCATAGACTTTCGTCAACATTCCTCATATTTAACTTAGTTCCAGTAAGGATTTCCAATAAGCCCAATATTAGGGCTTCTTGGGATTTTATGCCACAGTTAATATATTTTCGAACGTAATTTTCTAATTTTTTAACTGTATCTTTCTTTAAATTTTCTACATAAATATTTTCGTGTTTCTTTAATAATTCGTAAATTGTTACAAAAACGATTGGTGATTTATCTTGTTGAATTGCCCATTTTAACGGAATCTCACTCTTTTTTAAGAAAAACTTAATCATTAATTGGGCGGCGGAAGCTCTAACTAATGGATTTTCGTCTGAGATCAAAGAATTTTCTAATATTTTAAATATTTTTTCACTCCTAAAATCGATTTTTTCAAACGCTTCTATGCACTTAATTCGAATATCTACCTCGTCATTATTTTCGATTAATGATATTATATGTTCGGCAGCTTCCCTTTTTGTCATTTTATTGCTTAAAAGATATTTATATATTTTTTCTGGCATCAAAGACTCGTTCATTTCGATAAGCAAATTTTTTAGGTGGCTTTTTATTAAAATATAGATTTTTCTATTAAAAAATTATCTTTAATGAATTATAATATATACTTTGGCTATAATCATATTAGCTAATAAAACGGATATGTCCCTTATCCACTAATTGATTCTAAATTTGAGAAAAAACTCTTAAATAATTTGTTTAGAAGATTATTTTTTCACAAAATCTATTTGGGTATTTAATAGTATTTTTTACTTTCAATTCTTAACGATTTCTTTCAATCTAACCATTGAAATAAGCAGAAACAAAGATTTTAACCACAAAAAATGGGAATTGATGCCCATTATTAATGAATTGATATGTTTTATTAATCACTTGTTATATAGAGCATATTAACAAGCAAATATTGTTATCTCATTAACAGCATTCTTTAAATAATGATTTTTCATATAATTTAATTTCTAGAATATTTTTTATGATATTATTTGATTACTTGCGGATTCGCTTAATTAATCCTTTATTTAAGAGTATTGATCTAATCGGTTAAAATCATAATCGCCGACAAATATGCGAATATTCTTCTATTTCGTTTTTTTCAACTCATTATTACTGAAACGAATGAATAGTTTTTAGGTATTATTTTAAAGATTAACATATTTTGAGAAAATAATATTATTTAAAAAATCAAAAGAATATTAATTTTATTAAAATATTCGTTAATATTATAAGGAAAAATTTTTTTAGAAGTAAATAGGATTTCATAAATTCCCAATTCAGTATTTCAACTAACTAATCAATTAGTTAAAGTAATCCTGCCATTTCAGTTAGATTCCGAGCTATTTTATAAAAAATTATTTCCACATTTTCACCAGTTTTTGCTGAACATTCAATATAATCGTAAAGATCATATTTTTTTGCCATATCAATTGCATCTATACTATAAACAGATCGTCTATCGTGAAGATCTAATTTTCCCCCCACCATAAGAATAGGAACCTGTTGAATACTGTCTTTAATACCCTCGTAAAACACTTCAAGCCAGTCAGGTAAGTTTCCTAAACTAGTATTCCTTGTTATATCGAACATAAATATACCACCAGACGAACCTTTAACGTAACTTGGTAAAATGAAACGGAATCGTTCCTCACCTGCAAAATCCCAGATTTGAAGCACTACTTTTTTACCCTCTATTTCTAAATTTTTTAATAGAAAGTCAACTCCAATCGTCATCCTTGAATTACTTCTAAAAATCCCAGTTAAATATCTATTGACCAAAGATGTTTTTCCTGCGCCTCCGTCTCCAAAAATACATATTTTAAACAAAGCGTCTTGCATAATAAAAATGGTGAAATGGGTATATTCTTATATTAATAGGATAATATATGAATTGTTATTCTCATTTTTAAACTTTTTAGTCAAAAAAGTATAGAGCACTATATCTTATATTAAATATTAAGGTATCTAGAATTAACATAAAGGTCTTTCCAACTTCTGAAAAAGTGAGAGAGAGCAGGGTGAGGTTTTGCCGGGAAAATGGATGAATTACCATTTTCTTCGGGCTTTTTCTTGTGCTATTTTTTTATGATTTCTATTTTTATGCTTCATATTTTGATTTGGGGAAGTTATAACCTTATAGCATAAAATTTGGTTATAATAATTGATTTATAAACCTTTTTTTATAAAAATTCTTTCTGAATAGATTTTTAAAAAATAATAAAAAGATAATCTTGTATTAATGATTGAATCTAATTGAATGAATTCATTTGGAGAATGAGCAAAACCACCAATGCCTAAACCCCCACTAATAAATTCTAAATTTATTTCTTTTTGAATTTTACTTAAAGGAGCAGCAGCAGCGCTTAATGGCCAAATTTCAGTTGAAATGCCTAGTAATTTTAAACTTTCAATCTCACTAACAACTAAATTTGAATTTTTATTAACTCTCGAACCTTCATATCCTACATTTTTTATTAATTGAATTTGAGATTTAGATTCTTTAGCGTAATTTTCGACTTTTTCTTTTATTTCTTTAAAAATTTCATCAACTGAAATATTATGGGCAAATCTAATATCTATTTTACATATAGCTTTGTTAGGAACGTAATTTTTCGCCCCTTCCTCCAAATAGCCGGATTTCAACGTTGAAATATTAAAAGTAGGATTGAATAAATAATTAATAAAAGCCAGTTTGGGATCCTCTACAAGTGTCTTTATTATTCCAGCTTTCTTTTTTATTTTCTCAAGATCTAATTTCGTCATTAAATCATCTATAATTGATTTTTCTTCATCCGAAAGACGGTAAGTTTTCTTTAGAGTGTTAATATGAAATTTGCCATTAGAATAAATTGTATTAAGCAAGGAAATCAAATCCATTGAAGGATTAGGAATCATTCCACTAAAAGCTGAGTGAGGTTCTTTATTTTCAGAAGAAACTATAATAGTTAACGATAAAATTCCTTTATATCCTAATTTTAAAACCGATTTTCCACTAAGATCTTGCTTTGTTGATGGATAATAGGCATCAATGCATTTTTCAAAAATCTCTTTTTGATTTTCAGTTTCGAGAAATTTTAATAAAGTAGGTGAACCTTTCTCTTCCTCACCATCAAAAAGAAGTAATAATGAAATTGGTAATGCATCATTTTCTTTCAATATTTTTATAACATTTAAAAAACATAATAAAGCAGTTTTTGAATTATAAGCACCTCGAGCAATTATACATTTTCCTAAAGTATCTAATGGCGGTGGAAGGTTTACTATTTCAGCTCCAAAAGGTTCGCTTAACCATTCGCTCTCTATATTAATTGGTTGAGTATCGTACATCATGTAAACAAGCAAATTTTCTTTTATTTTACCATTCACTTTTGCGAGAATTAAAGGATTAATTTCGCCTGAATATTCTTTTATCTCTTCAGAAAAGCTTGATATATAAGATATAATAAATTTTTTTGCTTTGTTTATCCCTTCTTTATTAAGAGTGTTACTCGGGATTCTTAAGAAAGGTAAAAGATCAGTTTTAATAAAATTTTTATTACTGTTTTCTAATAATTCTTCAAATTTAGGGATTGAATTCATATATAATAAAATAGTTAAATTAATTTTTAATTTAATTAATCATTGGAATTTGAAGTAATTCGATGAAAATGAGTAAAGACAAACCATCACATCCTCAGAAATTTGAAAAAATCAATCTAATTCTAGATGAGATGAAGGAACTAGGCAAATTTAAAGGAGTTTTACTTTCAACTCGTGATGGAGGATTAATTAGTGAAAATATTGGTAAAGGTGCTGATTATAATGAGTTTGCGGCTATGTGCGCTTCAGTTTTGGAAAGTGCTGAAGGCTTAGGAAAGACTTTTGGTGTCAATAAAATTGGCAAAATAATTGCTGAGTTGGAAGAGCAGACAATAGTTATTGTTGAATGTGATACTAAAAACTTTTTAGCATTCTTAATTGAGAAGGAATCTAAAATTGATATTGTATTTGATAATTTGACTAAATATTACCAGAAAATAATAGATGCCTATTAAAATATGCGACTTTAGACTTTAAAGATAGAATATGTTCCGATTGCTTTTGCAACGAGAGTTCCATCATTTAATATATCTGATTCTATAACAGCAGTCTTTTTACCCTTATGAATTAAACTTGTATTACATGTGAGTGTTCCCGAAGTAACGGGTATAAAATAATTTATTTTAATTTCTATTGTAGCACAACTCTCAGATTTGTCTAATAATGTATAAAGAGCCCCTCCCATCCCCGTATCCGCCATTGAATACATTACTCCACCGTGCAGCACTTTGTGAGGATTTAATAAATTCTCATTAACTTTCAAAGCGCACTGAGTATATCCTTTACCAATTTTAGTGAAATCAAGTCCAATTAATTCGCAAAATGGATTAAAATCCTTAGACTTTAGAGGAAATTTTTTAAACATTATTCAAATCTAAATTCTTTCATTTTGACTTAAATTAGTCATAATTAGTAATAAATCTTTATAATTTCTTAATTTTCTTTCCACTTATATTTCTTTGGCCCAATAAAAACCAATAACAAGAGGGGTATTATAATTATTAATCCGCCCCACCAAGACATAAGAATTTCCAAAATAATGCCAACTATTAACATTAGAGGAATTCTTAATCTACCTATTTTAATAACGTCATTAAGTAAATAATCATAATCCGTTTCTTTCCACCTATTTGAAAATCGCGGTTTAACAAATGCGAATGTAAAAATAATCGCCAATATCCCACCTACAAACCACATTATATAAGTGAATAGGCCATGTATGTGAAGAATCCCTGCTATATCAATTACAAGATTAGCGTATAAAACAGGTACCTGCTCAATTGTAGCTTCTGCAACTGCAGGGTATAGTAATCCTATAAATCCCCATAGAATGAAAAGTATACCTCCAAAGAGCAATATTATCCAACCATATGTCCCGAGCCATATAGCAAAACCCTTTAAGTTATCCCAATATTCTTTTTGCTTTTTTTCCTCATTCATTATTATTTTTCTCCCTTTTTTTAGATTCTACTAATATTTTATAAATTTTAAAGTTGCTGAACCAGGTAGAGCTACCAAGGACCATATATTTATATCATTGGAGTCATGTAATAGCAAAAGAGGGATATTATTAGGAATTTCTCTTTGATACATTCCTCCAGGTATGCGCACACTCATTATTAATTCTTGTGATATGGGTTCATTTGAACTTAGTGGTAGTTGTTAAGAAAGTTCGCAAAAGTCTTAAAGAAGGCAAACTCAAGAGTTCCAGACAGAAGAGGAAGCAATACGCTGGGCAATAAAAGGATGATTTGCAGATATTGCTTCAACCATACGTTTAATATCATTATTGGGAATTCTGAAAAACAATAGAAATAAATTACAAAAAAGTTAAATCTTTAAATACTTATTTGTCAATTCTTTACTTAATCCATAAATTTATGGGTGAAATATCTAATAAAAGAAAGAAAATTAAAAAATTCAATAAAAAAATATATTTGGAGTGAAAATAATGGCATTAGATGTTAATAAAGAACTTAAAATATTTTGGATTGCAGGTCTAATAGTATTGCTCGTTTACGGTTTGTGGTTTTTTATTTCTTATGAGTCTTATCACGCATTATTAGGTGTTGCAGGCTATTTTGCTCCAGTTACTGCTAGAGTTGTAGGAGCAGTTTTTATATCTTGGGCGATAATTGTAATAAGATTATTAAAGAAACTTGATAACTGGGAGAAGATTGAGGAGTGGGTGTTATTTGCTGTAATGTCACAAATTTTAGTTTTAATCGCTGAAATTATTGGCATTGTTGTGTATAATTTATTAACTGCTGGTACCATAATAGTTATAATTATTAATATCTTTTTCGCTATAGTAGGTATTCATATTATAATACAAAAGCGCAAATAAAACTAAATAAGGAAATATTTTAATTTTAAATTCTTCTTTTTTTTCATTTCTCTCTTATATCTTGAACTAAATATATGATTCAATTTTAGACTGAATTAAGAAAAAGAAAAAAAAGTATTATAACTCTTTAAAAATTGCTTTTCGCTTTATAATTACAATTAAAGAGAGCATAGCAAGAACCGCAAATAGCAGATAATAATTTCCGAATGGAATTATTGCTTCTTCATCATCATCGTCATTATCATCATCATCGCCGCTTGGCGGGATATAGATATTTACCGATATAGATCGGCTCATCGAATTATTATAACCCGTCAAATCTTCCATATGTATCTTATAATTGACAGTTCCACTATTATTAGCAGTCCAAGAATAGTTATACACACCAGAATATGCTTTTAATGTGTGATTTTTTCCAAAAATCTCAATAGACACGTTTTTAAGACCAATAATATCATCAACTTCGAATTGAATAGTAACCTTATTCCCTACATAAACATTACTCGGAGTTATTTCCAGGTTCTTAACTTTTGGCAGTGGTCCAGCATACGAATGAGCATCTTTCCCAGTGTCAGCTTGATATTGTGAGAAATCATCATATAAATACAAATCATTCTGATAATAAATCATATAATTTGCGGCTGTAGAATAATACATATTATAATCTAAAGTGAGGTTGCCTAAAGCATATTGAGACCACGTTTCATTGTGGATATATAGACAGGACATATTTACCTCGTAAAAAATGTTATTCCGGATAAATATATCTATGGTATTTGCCGTATTCCATCCAAGATATAAATGAGTACCTTTAGGATCATATCGCTGGCTATTGCCCCATCCAGAACCAGCGTCATAACAGGTATTATTCTCGATATAAATATTATGCATAATAGAATTAGCGGGGTTATTCCAAATTTCGAACGACATCTCACAATTCCAGATTGTATTATTATTGTATATAAGATTATATTGCTTATTGCCACTGTAGGTCCCTTGATTGGTTATCCCCGCATCATAGATTTCCCATATCTTACAATGTTCTACTAAATTATCGCTAGCATTTGACCAAAATTCGATTGCATTTCCAAATCGAATATTGTTGTAAAGAGTGCTTGGCAGTTCACTTCCCCCAATATAAGAGAAATCACAGTATCGTATTGTGATATTGTATGTGTTCCCTCCACCAATTCCATGAGCACCACCGTACATCAAATGCAAATTCTCATAAATAATGTCATGCTTCCCCTCTTCATCAATAATGTGGCGTCCCATGCAAACTTCTATTCCATCTGAATAAACCGACGCTGGATTATCAACTGAATACATCTTTACAAACCAATTATCCTCATCAAACCAGAATTCGCCCTGAGAATCTAAATCCGTCGCATTCCACACTTTTAGACCACACTCCTGCTCATTGTTAAAAATTAGATTCCCGATATCAGCATAAAACAGAGTGTCATTTTGAAGCATCTTGAAGGAACATGTATCAATATTAAATATGGACCCCTCAGGCAAAACATCTCCAAGAGCAAATATTATCCACCCTGTAGTGCATGATTTATCTACCCTAAATAGAACGTGATACGTTTTCCATGTTGTTGTAATCGTAGGAGTTTGATTAGTGGTGTGAGAAGTTAATCTAATAGTATCAGAACCAGTATAATTCATTATATCAATGGCGCTAATGTTAAATGGTTGCGTACATTTCGCTCGAAATGAGAAATTGTAAAGACATCCTTGTATTACTATTATATCTGTTGCTCTAAATGAGATATCATAAGGATAAATGCTTCTTGTTGTACAGTTTATACCATAACTCGCACTTCCAGAATCATATCGAATAGTATCTTGGTAACCCTCTGCTCTAGTATCTGTGTGATTGTAGAAAACCCACCCTGAAGTGCCGGATTCGAAGCTGGGATTCGAAAGTAATTGAGAACCAACCTCTTTTGAACTATTCGTAGACCAAATGTTCCCGCCCATATCGAACCAGTCAATCGTCTCATTTCTTAATAAAGCGCCAATAAATTTTGGTTTAGGACCCGTTCCGTACGTTCCGTATGTGATTTTATCCGTGCTATTACCATTCTGAGGATCTAAATACTCTCTCCAACTTCCGCCCCTTTTGAATAATATTGAATCTCCTGGCTTGAACGTCATTGAATTGACTTTACGTATTGTTTTCCATGGAGTACCAGAAGTTCCGGGATTAGAGTCATCCCCGTTGATGCTATCGACATAGTAAATGGTTCCTGATCCTGCATCTCTAGCTATTTCTTCTTCAATCTTGATTTCCGAATTTTGATCGTGAAGTACTCGTCGTTCAGTAGGAGTAAATAGAAAAACAATCAAACCACTAAATAAGAATGCTATAGCTACAAAGATTGCTTTTTTCGAACTTTTCAATTTTGTTAAAAACTCGTCATATGTATATTTCTTATATAAGAATTTAACTTTGTAAAACATATTTAAATTTTAAGTATTAAAAAATCCTATATTTTGAACTAAATAGATAATTTCTTGATTTTCTTTCTAAATCGCCCATTACAAAAAAGTTAAATCTTTAAATACTTATTTATCAATATTTTAAATTATCCTTAAATCTATGTGTGAAATGTCTAACATAAAAAATAGAAATTTAAAAATCTCAATAAAAAAAATTAATTGGAGGGAAAACGATGGCATTAGATGTTGATAAAGAACTTAAAATATTTTGGATTGCAGGTCTAATAGTATTGCTCATTTACGGCTTGTGGTTTTTTATTTCTTATGAATCTTATTATGCAATATTAGGTACTGCAGGCTATTTTGCTCCAGTTACTGCTAGAGTTGTAGGAGCAGTTTTTATATCTTGGGCGATAATTGTAATAAGATTATTAAAGAAACTTGATAACTGGGAGAAGATTGAGGAATGGGTGTTATTTGCTGTAATGGCACAAATTTTAATTTTCATCGCTGAACTTATTGGCATTATTATGTATAATGTATTTTCTGCTGGTACCATAATAGCTATGATTGTGAATCTCTTTTTCGCTATACTAGGTATTCATATTATAATACAAAAGCGCAAATAAAACTAAATAAGGAAATATTTTAAATTTTAAATTCTTCTTTTTTTTTCATTTCTCTCTTATATCCTGAACTAAATATATGATTTCTTGATTTTTATTCTAAATCGCCTATTACCAAAAAGTTAAATCTTTAAATACTAATTTCTCCCTTCTTTACTTAATCCATAAATTTATGGGTGAATTTATCTAAAATCTATGTATGATGTAATAATTATCGGAGCGGGTGTTGGGGGGCTAACATGCGCGGCAAAATTAGCATCAAAAGGTAAGAAAGTTTTAATTTTAGAGAAAATTCATCATATAGGAGGCACGAGTCACATATTTAGAAGGGGAAATTTTTATTTTCCAATGGGTCCTTTGTCATTTAGCTTTCCTAATTTGGTAAAAGAAATATTAGATGATATAGGGATTAATCAAAATATTTCATTTCAAAGAAGTAATTTTCAATTAATAACTCCTAAAATTGATATAATATATTCTCAAGAGTGGAATAATTTTAAAGAAGCATTAAAAGAATTATATCTAGAAGATCGGATTGGTATTGAAAAATTCTTTTTAGAGTTTGACAAATTATTGAAAGTGATAAGTCAAGTAAATAAATGGCATCCAGAATATTTGATAGGTAAAAAGCGTGAATTAGCAGAAGAATTGCTATTGAAAATACATAGAGAGGAGTATGAATTATATGAAAGGTATAAAGAAAAATCATCAAAAATTTTATTAGAAAAGTATCTAGAGAATGATTCTTTAAAAAGATTATTGGGGAGTCAAGGTACCTTTGAGCCCATTATGAATATGGTGCATCTTGCATTTATGTGGAATATTATGTCTATTGAAGGCATCTGGTTTCCTTCTTGCGGGATACATGGGATTAACGAATTACTTAGTGAATATATTCAGAAAAATAATGGCGAAATAAAGTTGAACTCACCTGTAATAAAGATAATAATTGAAAATAGTAGAGCCATCGGTGTAGAAACTGAAGAAGGAAAATTTTTCAGAGCGCATTGGATCGTTGCAAATGCTGATTATAAAAAGGTATACTTAGATTTAATTGATCCAAATATGATTGCTAAATCATACCTTGATATTATTAAAAATACAGCCTATACTGGTTCTGAGTTTTGTGTTTATTTAGGTGTGGACTCCGATAAGATTGATTTTAGTCGAATGAGAGCAGACCATTTATTTTATCGAGCAAAAATCGCAAAATCTGAAGATGATGACCTCGATGATTTTGAAAATAAAGAGATTGAGATTTGTCTATGGTCGAATAAATCGCCGAATTTCGCCCCAGAGGGAATGAAAAGCTTAGTTATAAGGGTTACTATGCCCTATAAACATTTTGAAAAATGGAGAATTGGAGAAAAAATGAGAAAAGAGGGGTATAAAGAATATAAAAATGCTTTAGCAGAAAAACTTATAAAAGTTGTCGAGCAAATATTACCCGGACTTTCATCCTCGATTCAAAAAATTGAAATTGCGACACCCTTAACTTATAGAGATTGGGGTCAAAGATATAATGGTTCTGTTGCAGGGTGGTCTCGAGATATGAAAAAAATAAGAGTAACAACAAAATTGCTCATTGAGACCCCAATACAAAATTTATTAATGGTGGGGATATATTCGGTTTTAGAGCCATTTTTAGGAGGTTATCCCGTTTCTATGTACACAGGTTGTTTAGCAGCTGACTTAATATTAGAAAAAAGTTAAATAAGTATAAATTTTAAAGGAAATATTATAAAGAGAATTTTAACATTAAATAAGATAGATTAAATTTAAAAATAAATTTAGAGTTGAAATAAAATACCAATAGTTCATGTTCATGTTTGGAAAGGTTTTGGAGAAGAAAGAGTAAAAGTAGTAATTGAAAATATAACTAAAGTTTTTGTTAATTTAGGCGTACCTCAGCATGCTGTTGAAGTAATTGTACACGAAATCCCCAGAACTCATTGGGGGATTGGAGGTGAACCCGCTTCAGAAAGATTTAAAGATGGTGCCCCAGGTTTTTACCCCTAAATTATTAAAAATAAGAAATAAGACTCCTAATCATAAAGTATAAAGAGCCATTAACCCAAAGTTTAGTTCTAAAAAATACTTTATCTGTCGTTGGTATAACCTAATTTTCCATTATATTTTTAAAGTATGTGATAAGTAGTATAGGATCATATATCTTGAACTAAACAGATAATTTCTTGATTTTTATTCTAAATCGCCCTTTAACAAAAAAGTTAAATATTTTTATATTATTCATACTTACTTCATAGTCATGAAATTCATATTAAATTATTAAATTTAAAGAAATTAAAAAACGACAGGAGTATAAAGATGACTGTGAGAATGATTAAATTACCGATTATTTATTATGGAAAAGGATCTCTAAAAGAATTAAAAAATTTGAGCCAAAATAAAGTTTTGGTTGTTACTGATAAAGTTATTAATGAGATACATGGAAATTTAATCTCAAAATTTCTTAGTAAAAAAGATTTTATTTTTTTTGATGAGATTGAACCAGATCCTATGGATATTACTATATCCAAAGGTGGTGAGGTTGCACGTGAATATAAACCAGATTTAATTATCGGATTTGGGGGCGGTTCTGTAATGGATGCGGCAAAAGGGATATATTTTCTTTATGAATGTGAAGATAAAAAACTACATGAATGTATTTTAGGAACAGTCCCTAAATTAGGGCAAAAATCTAAATTAATATTAATACCAACTACGTCTGGTACGGGAGCAGAAAGTACAGGTGGAGCGGGAGTCACAGACAGCGAAACTAATAGAAAAGGTGCAATTGCTTCTATAGAGTTAGTTCCTGAAATGATAATCATTGATCCAAAGTTGCCTCTAAAAATGCCACCAAAACTTACCGCTTCAACTGGTTTGGATGCATTGACGCATGCTATTGAAGGAATTTATAGTAATATAGCTTCAGATTTTACTGATGCCTTGAATTTGCATGCAATTAAATTGATAATCAATTATTTACCTCTTGCTGTTGGAGAAGGTGCAAATGATATTAATATACGTGCGAAGGTACATTATGCCGCTTCTATTGCTGGATTAGCTCTTGGTCATTCTGTTTGTGCTATTGCTCACGCGTGTGGTCATTCTATAGGTGCTGTTTATCACATTCCACATGGTATCTCAGTAAGCATAATGTTGCCTTATATTATTGAATTTAACAAACCTACAAGTGAAAAAAAATATGAAAATATTTTGAATAATATAAATGTATTAATTAATGACGATGCTACAAAAACATTGGCTAATTTTGTTCGAGATTTCTTAAAAAAAGTTAATGTTCCTATTACCATAAAAGATTTTGGGATATCTAAAAAAGAATGGGAACGAAACATTGAAAAATTAGTATCATTTGCAGATGCAGATTTCACAAAAATCATTAATCCAAGAAGTCCCTCAGAAGAAGATTTTCGAAAAATATTCGAATATGCTTATGAGGGGAGGCCAATAGATTTTTAGAATATCTTAGTCAGAAAATCATGATTGTTCTTAATATTCAGACATGTGGAAAATCTTGTCTTAATTCAGAAGGGAATAATTGACACATCCAAGCTTAAACGAGGGTAACCTCGAATTTAAATCAATCTCTTTTTATTTTATAATTTTTGAGGGCTTAGAGAATTTTATATCTTGAACTAAATATATGATTTTTTGATTTTGTTTCTAAATCGCCTATTACAAAAATGTTAAAGCTTTAAATACTTATTTGTCAATTTATTACTTACTCCATAAATTTATGGGTGAAATATCTAATAAAAAAATAAAATTCAAAAAATTCAATAAAAAAAATATAATTGTAGGGAAAATAATGGCATTAGATGTTAAAAAAGAGCTTAAAATTAATTTTATTTTGGGTTTTATAGTACTTATCTATTATGGCTTATGGCTCTTTATTTCTTATGAGTCTTGGGTTGCGGTGCATAATTGGCCTTTATTTGATCCAGCTGCAGGTAGATATTTAGGAGGAGTTTTCATAGCTTGGGCATTAATTGCATTAAAAGTGTTAAGGGAACTTGATAACTGGGAGAAGGTTGAGAATTGGATAATTTTTTCAGTAATAGTAAATATTCTGGGATTAATTTCATTTATTATTAGCATCATTTTTTACACTACTAACCCAATTGGCATAATAAATTTAATTATAGCTATTTTCTTCGCTGCATTAGGCATTCATATTTTAATACAAAAGCGCAAAGAAAAATGAACAAGGAAATATTTTAAATTTTAAATTCTTCTTTTTTTTTTGTTAAAAATATTGATTAAAACAGAAATTTTTAAGAAGTTTATATCTTCTGAGATATTACAATTGGGACTTTTTTTAGTTGTTTACGAAGTCTATCTCTTTTGAAATTGTTTGAAAGCTCATTAATAACCATTTCCATGTTTTTTTTAGTTTCTGCATTTTTACTAAAATTCTGCACTAATATACCTTTTGCAAAACTTTCTGTTGTATTATTTGAAGATTTAGATCTTGAAAATTCACTTTTCTTAAAATTACATTCAATGTATGAATTATAATTTGATTTAAAGCAATGACAAGTTTTACATATAAGATATTCCCAATACAATTTTTTTGCAGGACAAAAAACTAAATCTATATTGATTTTTTTAATACTAATAGTTGTTTTTAAAACTTTCATAATTTATATTAACCCCATTATTTTTTATTTACAATATTTTTTTTAGATTTTTGATATATAGATATATAATAGCATATTTAAATCTTTCGATATATATGATAATCAAATAATCAATATATATTATAAAAAAAGCATGTATATATATATATAAATATCCATTATTTATATAGATAAATAAAATTTTTTGGTGCTAATAATAATGGCTAAAAAAACTCTATCCGAACCTTCTAAATCTGTATATGTTAATGTAAGAAGTGAAATAAGGAATTTAATCGACACGCTAAAGGATCAGCAAAATTGTAAAATGAATACTATAATCGAAAAAGCTATTGAACTCTATTCTCAATATCTTTCTATGGATTTAAAAACACATAATATAATCGAAAAACTTTTGCCTGAATTTGAGAATCAATTTAAATTATTTGAGGAATCTGTCAAATTTTATTATAAATTGTCAAAGAAAAAGAAAAAATCTAAACTTAGATGGTGGTGTAACGCTCGAAGCGAGATGCAAATGATGCTAATTGGAAAAACTGATTTTAATCAATTAATTGCTGCTGCGGAAGCTCCTGAGGATGAATTAAATCGACCTATCCAGAAAAATGAAGCTTTTGATTTAATCATATGGTATAATAAAAAACAAATTAAAGACTTAGAAATAGAAGAGATACTAAAGTCCATCAAAAAAGTCTGGGTAATAGCTAATTACTTTTACAAAATTGATATCGAATATGTTAACACTGATCAATTTTTACTAACTTTTAAACATCATCAAAATAGACGCTATAGTATTTATTGGTTAAAATATTTTACCGAATTCTTTAAATCAGAAGATTTCCCCTTTAAGATCTTAATAGAGGGAGAGTATTTTGAAAAGACACTAATTATTAAAATTAAAAAAGGATTTGAGAAAATTGAAAGAAATTAGAGAAATCTCGAATTTAAGTCAATTTATTTTTATTTTATATTTTTTGAGGACTTAGAGAATCATATATCTTGAACTAAATAAATAATTTCTTGAGTTTCTTTTCGAAATTATAGGATTGTTTATAAGGTAAGAACAATACTTTTTTATATTTTGTCCTGGCATTAAATCATATATCTGTTCTAAGATATAAGATTATTTTTGTCGTTTATTACAAAGAAGTTAAATCTTTAAATACTCATTTGTCAATTCTTTACTTAATCCATAAATTTATGGGTGGAATATCTAATAAAAAAAAGAAAATCAAAAAATTCAATAAAAAGAAATAATTGGAGGGAAAACAATGGCATTAGATGTTGAAAAAGAGCTTAAAATATTTTGGATTGCAGGTATAATTGTATTGATTATTTTTGGCTTATGGTGGTTTATATCTCCTGAATCTTCGGGTGCAGCATTTAATTGGCCTTTCTGGGATCCACAATCTACTAGAGGGGTAGGAGGTCTATATTTAACTTGGGCAATAGTTGTAATAACGCTGTATAAGGACTTAGATAACTGGGACAAGATCGAGAGCTGGGTCTTATTTGGCATAATAGCGCAAATTTTCAGCATAATCAATAATATTATCGGTCTTGTTCTTTATAATATCCCAATAGGTGCTTTTTTATTAAGCGTAATTATAAATGTTTTCTTTACAATATTAGGAATTCATATTTGGATACAAAAGCGAAAATAAAAGTACATAAAGAGATATTTTAAATTTTAAATTCTTCTTTTTTTTCTTTTCTATCTTATATCTTAGAACAGATATATGATTTAATCGAAAAAGCAGATACTGAACAAACTGCAACTATTCAGGATTGGATAATATCAAATAAATTGAAAGAAGCTAAACACCTTATATTCTTGTAAGGGTTTTAATCATCTAGCGTTTTATTTATTTGTTCAACTGACATTATATAACCACCGAAAACCATTCTGTTATAACTATAGTAAACCATATAATACTAAAAAGAATACCACAACCCGCCAGAAAAATCAAAAAAAACTTTAAAAGTTTAGACATCATCGCATTTTGAATATAAATAATAGCAAAAATCATTACTAAGATTATCAGAGATAGAAAAAGTATGACAAAGAAATAAATATAATTCTCCCACCATAACATTAGAACATCACCACAACATTATTTGATAATTTTAATACAATTCCGTAGAATAATTCATAATATGGATGAGATCAATTTTAAATCTTTCATTTGAAATTTGGCTTTTGTCGATAGGTAAATATATTAAGGGAAAAAATAAATAATTGAAATCCTAACTTTAATTGGAGTTATTGTAATGGGAGATGAATATTAAATGTCAAGTATTGAAATTACAAAAGAAAAAATTATTATAACAAAAAGAGAAATGGATGGGGAGATTCTAGGATTGATTTTTAATAAGGATGAATTATCAGAGATAATAATTTATCAAAATATGGTTAATCTGCTTAAATTACAAATAGCAGAAAAAACAAGAATTAAGATTGAAACTATTGAAAAAGTTGCTTTCAGAAAACACAGTAAAAAAAATGATAGTTTGTTGTTAGAAATAAGACAGGAATTGACTCCATAAAGACAAACAAAAAAAAAATAAAAAAAATTAAAGATTTAGATCTTTTTAGGGATTCCATTTATCAAACAATTATTTTTTAGAGATTCTTGAATTAGAATATTAATCTCCAGCTAACGCTTCAGCTAATTCTATAAAAAATATCCAAATATTTATTATCCAATAAAAAAGCACAGCCAAACATACAATTACTCCTATATATGCCATAGTTGATTTTTCGTCGTATTTAGTTCCAAACGTTCCAATTAAAATCCCTACCAAACAAATGTTAATAACTGCTATGTAAGTGAATATGTTTGCTGGTGAGATAAAAGCTAAAATCCCTATTGCTATTGAGACAATCCCGAAAAATCTTTCTGATAAAACTGAACCTATTTTCTTCTTTTTAATTTCCGTTATTTGTTGAGCTTCTAATTCAATTTCTTCTAATTCTGGTCTTTTTTCCTTTGCTTCTTCTATTTCTTCAATTTCTAATTCTCTCTTCACATCGCTTTTTATGAATGTAATTTTCTCAATTTTATAAGAAACATCATTAACTTTATTTACTGAAACTTTTGCTACTTGCCATCCAATATCTTTCCAAATTACTGCTCGAGTACTTGAATTATCCCACCATAATGGAAGCGATGTTGCTATGGAAGGTAAAATTATGTTTTTTTCTCTCATCTCGTCAAATGTTAGAAAGATTTTCTTCTTTTTTTGATTTAATAAGAAATTTTTTCATTGCTTCCAGATATAATTTTCCAACCTCAGCTGATTTGCCAGCAGGCCGAATCCGAGTATGTCCAGGGAAAAACATAAAAGTAATATTATTTCTAAGGCTAATATATTTTAATTAGTTGTGTTTGTGTTTATCTTTATAATAAGGAGATTTTCCGATAATATATCTCCGAGCAAGAGGTCGAACTAATGTTGCGAAAAAACGCAAAAATCTAACTTTTTTTTTCACCTCATTAAAGTAATCGGAAAGCGTATGTCTCTGATATTGTAGAAGCCTTTGACTTTTACTAGTATCCATAAATCCACAGATGGAGCCACAATTATTAAAAGCTTCCGAGGGTAAATAATGATTCCCAAGGCCAAATAAACCTAACATCCTCGCAATTAACTCTCTATAAATAATCCGACATTTCTTTCCGCCTGCGATATTCATGGTTTCACCCCAGACCTCGTTATTTTCTATCGCATTGACAATTGCAAATCCGACATCTTTGTAGTGACAAATCTCTATGCATGTTTCAAGTGGTAAATCAAACATTAAAGCATCTATTTGGAGCTTATTCGGCGAAGCGATATAAGTTAAGCGAAAAATTAACCACTCTAATCTGGAATTTTTAATAAGATTCTCGCATTTTAGTTTTTGTTTACCATACTCATCATCAGAATTAGGATTAGGAGGGTCGGAGACTTTTATAAAAGGTGATTCAAGTCGATCTCCATAAATAGCTATGGAAGATGTGAAAATGAGTCGAGGCTTTTTTACTTGATTCTCCATTGCTTCAATAAGATTAGCTATTCCTCCAACATTTACCTCTTCAGCAAATTTAGGCTGTTTATCAGCGAGTGGAGGTATAATTGCTGCTAAATGAATTACAACTTCTTGTCCTGAAACAGCTTTTTCCACATCTTCTTTATTTCGTATATCCCCCCAAATTATTTCAACCTTATCTTCAAATTTTTTAGCAATCTTCCGATTCTTAGAACTCTCAATATCAAAAATCCTAACTTTGTGGTTTCTATGAATCAAATTTTTTAAAGTACTTAATCCAACATTTCCAAAGGCACCTGTTAATAAAACACTCAAAAATATCCCCTGATTTTAAATAAACAATGACATTACTATTATAGCTGAAAAAATTAAAATAAATTTTTCTAGCTTAAAAGCGGATTTAGACAAAAAATTTAATCCACTAATTCCTCTAGTTCTTACTACAATAGCATGATGAGGACACATTTCCATGCAGCATAAGCAAGAAATACATTTTTTTCTTAAATAATTAGGATAATGATTCTCTTTGAAATAAATTGCCTTTGCGGGACAAATTTGAGCGCATTGACCACATTTTCTACAGGATGTTTTGCTTAATACAGGGATTTTTTTTAATATTTTATATCCTATCTTTCCTAGATAATTCGTTATTTTTGTAAAAAATTCATTTGGACCTTTAAATTTAGGCGTGCAGTTTTTGGCTTCTTTTAAAGACATTCCCACAAATTCAATATCATTTAAATTATAGATTCCTAAATTTCTCTTAATAGCAATTTTCAAATGAGGTACAAGAATTCCTTTAAATTTACCAATCTCTAATGCTGCCAAATCTAATGCCAATTCATCAGTACCAGTTAAGATTAAATTCCAAGTTTTCATAGTTCCTGCTACAGGCCCCATTGATCCTTCCATTATTGTGTGTAAATCATATACTATTAATCTATTTGGCTTGTTTTTTACGACCCAGGAATAATTATCAGTAAGAGCCTCCCCAAATTGGTCTGGTGTTTTACCTAATAAATGATATTTTGACTTTATACCCCCTGGAATTATCCCCCAATAATTTTTTATTGCACCTGTTATTGTAGCCTCCGCATGTGTTTTTAATCTTGGCAAATTAATTAAAATATCACATTCTTTAACCGCTTTTGCTATATAATATTTTTTAATCCTTAAAGCACCTTCAATTTCTTCTTTTATAGGTGCATCTCCTTCAAAATCAATAAATTTTATCCCCAACTTATCACAAATATCGTAAAGGCCAATCTTCTTAGCAATATTGGTGGCTGATGTTTTATATTGTCCTGGAGAATCTCCAATATTTACGTTATCCATAGAAACTCCTATTTCTTTCAGGTAAGAAACAATACCCTCAACAAAACTTGGCTGTGTACATGCATTCTTGTTAGCGACTAGTAAATTTGGTTTTAAAAGAATTGAATTAGAATTAAGAAAATTAAAATGGAAATCTGATTCAATCATTTTAATTGCTGCTACAACCGATTGTTGGATATCCCCGTAATCGTTTACGTTAACAATACTGATTTTTGACACATTTCCTATTTCCTTTTCTTTATGATTACTATTATAATGATAATTACCCCAACGATCGCAGCTACAACAATTAGAGTAATCCACCACCAATTTTCTATGGTGTAAACTAAACTTTGTCCAACTATTGACAATTCATATTTAGCGATTGTGTCCCCGTCATATTCATATTCATAATAATAAAGAATTCCATCATCTGTGTATCTTGATTCGGAATCGAAATCTTCAACACCCGCAGTTGTTGATTCTCTGTTTGTTTTTATACCAACGCCTTTATCTTGGAAAAAATAATTTACTTCCACATCATCGACAGCCCTCATATCCTCCAAATTGTTGTCATCTAACCAATCATCAATCTCATTAACAACTTTATTCCATTTAAGATTTTTTGGAACAACAAAAGCGAAAAGCCCCGTACCTAAGATATCTTGAAGTCCTGATAATGCGATTTCAGCGTAGACTATTTCTTCGGCTTCATATATAGTGTATGATTCAAGTTTATCAAAGTCATCCCAAGCTTCAGCATCACTTAAATCTTCTGTTTCATACATATTGACTAGAATTTTTACATGTTTGACATCATCTTCATCATCAAGTCTATTAGTAATGCTATCCCAATCAGATTCTTTCTCATCTCTAATGTCTTCTACATAAATTTTCCAAGCTTCTACATCATCATCCCAATCAAACCAAGAAAAAAATGTATCTGCATTTTGTTCAGCTACTAACTCAGATAAACCAATATCTTCGAAATAGTCCTCTAATGGTCCCTTATCGAATTCTGTCTTCCAAATAACCTCTTGCCCTTCACTTACTCCTAGATATCTAGGTTTATCTGCAGCGTATCCAACGGCAATATAAGGTATTAATAAAGATACCATCAACATTGCGTATAATACTATTTTTGATGCTTTCATTTTTCTATCATTTTTTTTTGGCACTTAGCATTTTAAATTTTACCCATAACCTAAACTAATAAATCTTAGTTTTTTTCATTTCTTTTACATTTTTTAACTTGATTAATTTTTTCGAATAAATCAATCGCTAAATCTTTTCGATCGAAGTATAATAAAAAAGTTCAATTAATGAAATCTTCAAGGCGTTATTTAAAGGCATCTAGTAATTTATTGTGATATTGAATTTTCCAAACTTAATTTTAATTAAATTTTTTAACCCATTTTAAAGAATGAAGTAAAATTTATGTAAAAAATATTATAATTTATCCAATTATAATAGAATAAATTGATACAAAATAGTATTATTAACCATATTCATAATTTGTTTAATCGCGACTTTGTTAATGCTTATTAATGATATCTATATATTTGCTTCAATAATCTTTTTACTGATATCCTATATTGTCCCAAGAATTGATAGGGAGGAGAGACTTTACACTCAAGAAAAAAAAGGCATTAAGGTTAGATTGTAATTTTTTTTTAAAAGATGTTCATATATTTGTTCTAAGATATAAGATAAATAATGAAATCACATAAATGTAAAATATTTTAATTGAAATAACTGATTATTAATCATACTTCAAATTTATTATAAGAAATTCAAAGCTGAAAATAAATAAAAGTAAGATAATCATGTCCGAAAAAATATGGTCTAGACTTATACAACTAATTGGAAAGGCAGGAATAGTATTACCTGTTAGCAACACTCTTATTGAGATATTGCAAACTATTATAACCGAGGAACAAGCAAAATTTCTTCAGATATTTAAGAAACCATCGCTTATCATTGATCGAATAAAACAAAAAACAGACTTGGATGAAAATGAATTAGAAAAAATGCTAAAGGATTTAAGTTATGAGGGAGTAATTTCTAGTTTTCCCGATGAAGACACAGGTATCATGGTTTATAATCTTAATCCCTTCGTACCGGGTATATTCGAGTATACATTAATGCGCGGTGGAACGAGTGAAAAAGAAAAGAAGTTAGCAAATTTATATGAGAAATTATTTGACGAATTAAAGCAACTGGTTCAAAGTAATTATGATACATTCATACCCCAATTTAAGAGCGCTCCACCTGGTACACGCATTGTTCCCGTCGAGGAACAGGTTGATATTCAGCAACAAATTGTGTTACCATACGAAGAAATAACTAAAATTTTAGAAAAATATGATACTTTCGGTGTTGGAACTTGCTATTGCAGACATAAACAGGATCTCATTGCAGATCCTTGTAAATTAGATGCCCCAAGAGAAAATTGCTTAATATTTGGTAAATATGCTAGATTCCTAATAGAACACGAGTTTATTAAGCCGATCTCGAAAGAAGATGCGTTAAATACTCTCAAAGAATCTGAGAACCTTGGACTCGTTCACACTGCATTTCATCTTCCTGACGATCCCGAATACAACGAAAATGCTATTTGCAGTTGCTGTAAATGTTGCTGTGGTACTTTAGAATTGTATCATCGCGGATTAGCGGCAATGAACACATTAACTTCCTATTTAGCAAAAGTGAATGAAGAAACTTGCGTAGGGTGCGGCACATGTGTTGAAAAATGTCCAATGGAAGCAATTGATTTAGAAGATACTGTTGCCATTGTAAATGAAGATAGATGTATTGGATGCGGCATTTGTGCCCACCACTGCCCCGAAGAATCAATGACGTTAAACAGAACAGGTCTTAGAAATGTATTTGTCCCGCCACCAAGACTAATAAATGTGTAAAACTGATTTTAGTTTTAATTTCACAATATTTTTTTTATTCATTTCTATTGAACTAAATGGATAATTTCTTGATTTTCTTTCCAAATCGCCCATTACAAAAATGTAAAACATTTAAATACTTTTTTGTCAATTTTTTACTTAATCCAAATTTATGGGTGAAATATCTAATAAAAAATTGAATCCAATTAAAAAATAAAAATTAGAGGTAAAAAATATGTATATAATAATAGAAGCTTGGTGGCCTGCTGGTAAATCAGAGGAGGTTGGAAAAATATATCTTAATGCTATGAAAAACTTCCCTAACGATAAAACTATCAGTAAAGTCATTGTTCCCGCAGCTGTATGGTCAGTTAAGGATGGTATGCATAGTATTGTTATTGATTCTGCTAAACCAGGAAAGGTCCAAGAAGCAATGACTCTTGCAGTTAATCGTCCACTAATGATATCGCAATCCGTCGAAGGATATCAATTTCAAATGAATATTGCTTATGATTTAGCTGAAGCCATGCCTTTCGTAGGACTAAAAGCACCTTAATAGCAATATCTTCGTATGAAAAGTTTAAAATTTTAAATTCTTCTTTTTTTTCATTTCTATCTTATATCTTGAACTAAATCCATAATTTCTTGATTTTCTTTCTAAATTGCCTATTACAAAAATGTAGAATATTTAAATACTAATTTGTCAATTTATTACTTACTCCATAACTTTATGGGGTGAAATATCTAATAAAAAAATAGATCTGATATATATAAAAAGATAAGAGATGATAAATTCAATGGCAGAAATATCAAAAAATATGAAAATTGTTATAATAATCAATGTAATCGCAGCTTTTATATATGGATTTATGTATTTGGTTATTCCAGAGATTATTGCTACTTTAAATGATTCGCCTCATTTTGATCCACATATGTGGCGGATTTTTGGGGGAACTGCTATAGCTCTTGGAATCTTTGCCGTGATTATGATAATGAGAGCAGAATGGGAGAGTTCAAAAATATTTTGGGAATTTGCGATCGTATGGCTCATAATAGTGCTTATAATAAATTTAATAATGACGATCAGTGTACCCCGTTCAGCAGTCAATCTAGCAAGCCAATGGTTTGATAATGTAGTAGTTATAGTGCTAATCATTGTTGATATCTATTTCTACTTGCAAGAGGGAAAGTAGAGTAGAAAAAAAATCTAAAAAACTTAATTCAATTTTTTTTTTCTCATTTCTATCTTATATCTTGAACTAAATAGATAATTTCTTGATTTTTATTCTAAATCACCTTTTAACAAAAATGTTAAATACTTAATTGTCAATTTTTTTCTTAATCCATAAATTTATGGTTGAAATATCTAATAATCCAATTAAAAATAAAATAAAAATTAGAGGTGGATAACATGCCTTATGTAATGGTAACGTCAACCTTTCCAGCTAATAAATCTAGAGAGGTTGCAAAAATATATCTTGAAGTTGTGAAAAAATATCCGGTCGATAAAACTCTAGAAAAACAAATATTTCAGGGCGCCATAAGATCAAAAGAAGATGGTATTACAACCATGGGAATAACAGAACCGAAACCAGGAAAAATGGACGAATTTATGGTACGTCTTCAGGAATCCATGGTGATGTACCATGACATCGAAGGATTTAAATATAAAATAGAAGTTTGGTATAGTGTAGTAGAAGCCATGGGAATGCTGGGGATGAAGGCTCCAGAGTTTTAATAAACACTAAAATATAAAATCCTAATTTGAATAATAATTTTAAATTCTTCTTTTTTTTCATTTCTCTCTTATATCTTGAACTAAATAGATAATTTAGTATCATTTTCAAAAAAAGATCTTTAAGATACAGATGCCTGACTCTTGGTTTTATTGATATAATAATCTACTTTTTATCCAAAGAATAATAAAAAGAAAAAAAATTAAATAAAATATTAATAAAACTTTCGCTTACACAACAGCGGTTTTCTCTACTTTCCTAAAAATCACGTAATAAAAGAAACAATAAACAACGATATAAATCACTAAGAGAATAATAAAACTTATTAGAGCATCAATGAATGTCGCTGGATTAATCATATTAGTACCAATACTACAACCCATAAAATATAAGATAATCCAAATAACAATTACAACACCGAATGCAAAAACCATAGAAATCAATTTCCTCTTAGTCAAATTAAATACCATAAATCCTCCCACAGAATCAACTCCAAATTTTTATCAAAACTTTTTAATAGTATATTCTTAAATCTAAGATACTAATTATAAAAATGTTATTAAATTCTAATTTGAAGCTAAGAGCTTAACAAACAACGAGTTAAATGACTATTACATAGAAAAAATTAGTAAACCTGAATCCTATTGACTTTAAAATAATTAAAAAAGAATATAAATAATATGGACCAAATTCAATTAATTTTTGAAATTATTGGTTTAATATTTACAATTATAATTTCAATCGCAGGTATCAAATATCTTTTTGATGGAATTAAGAAATATAGAATTAGAAAGCATTTACAAAAACCAAAAGAAAAAAGAAATACTGAGAAACTAAAAAAAATCTTAGAGAAAGAATCCTGGAAAAGATCTGCCGAAAATCTAATTGGTAATGATAAAAATAGCCTTGTAGAGAAATTAAATGAATTTGAACGGAATTTATTGTGGAAGTTAGATGATATCAATGATACCTTAAAGAGATTTAAGAATTATCAAGTGCCAGATTATATAAGAAATTTACAAAATAATACAACAGTTGCATCTACCACTTTAGGACCTTCAAATTCAAAACAAAAAAATAAGTAAACTCTAAAAAATTCTCATTATATTCAGGATAAAAAAATAATTATAATTTTTACTCTATACAATAATAATTATATGTAATTGATATTGTTACATTTTGTTCTTTAAGACTATTTTTACCCTTCTATCTAATTTTTTAGTTTTAATAATAAATCACAAACTAAATAAAAAGAAAAAAAGTAATATTATAACTCTTTAAAAATTGCTTTTCGCTTCATAATTACAATTAAAGAGAGCATAGCAAGAAGCGCAAATAGAAGATAATAATTTCCGAATGGAATTATAGCTTCTTCATCGTCATCGTCATCATCGTCCCCCGGGAGAAGTCCAGGAGGTATACTTGGTATTGATATATCATGATGAAATAAGCTAATTCGATCGTGACCTGGTAAGTTCATTCCTGCTGCGAAATAATCTCCAAATCCACTAATTGAAACATCGTTAACCTTATCGTCTTCATATCCCTTCCATATTTCTGTTTTTGGTGTTATCTTTATATCATTCAGGAGATAAAGAGTACCCATGCTCTGTGTTGCGACCACAACATATTTGCCATCTCCCGAAATATCCAGATCTCTGACCGTAGTATCTGTGTTAAACACCCAATGCGGCTGCTTTTGCGAATTTACACCAGAGAATGTATTATTGAAATAATAAACGGATTTTCCAAACGCTACAACGCTATAGTTTCCATCGGCAGATATCGCCATACCCTTGAAACCCGCCGTTTCAGTGAAGTTCCACACCGGAATTCCTAGATAATCTGTCGTATTAAATAAATATACCTCCCAGTCATTATTAGCTGCAATGAAATAATCTCCCGAATGTGATATCTCAACATCCTGGATCGCTGCTGTCGTATCATATCTCCATTCTCTTGGTTTTGGATTGATTTTTGTTTCGTTATATACATCAACCCACGGATTACCATTGCCCCCAATTACAGTATAGTTACCATCCCCCGAGATTGTTACATGATTTGGATGAGGCGTTGGACCAGAATAAACTTGGTGCCATACTTCTTTTTTGTTTTGAGAAGAATAGGAATTATTCAATAAATATACACCCATCCCATCTTCTGCAATTCCGACTGCAATATACCTTCCATCCAAAGAAATATCTACAGAATAATCTCTGTTACTGATATAAGTAAAATTCCACATCGTTGTTTTTGGATTTTCTGCAGTACTATTCAATAAATAGACATTAGTATCATCGCATGCGACGATATAAGATCCATTCCATGATATTGCAATTTCATCAATATTAGCGGCCGCTTCAAATTCCCATATAGATGAATTACTATCCCTGTGAAATAGCGTCACATTCCTGGAAGATACATACGATGCCGCAATATACTTCCCATCGGCAGAGATTACAACTTGTTTTATATCAATTGGAGCGTCATCATTATACCACTTTTCCGTAACTTTCGCTGCGCTTGACTTTGGACGAGATATCGCATTTAAGGTATTATCGCTCTGATTGCTAAGATTTGGAGCGGTTTCTGGAGCAAGAGCACATAGCAAGCTTGTTGTTATGAGGGTAGAAAATAGTATCAGACTAAATATTATATTTTTTTTTAACATCTTCAAAACCTTGTTAATTAAATTTATTTTTAATTCTAATTGTGATAGTCAAATATAAATAACTATCTCGTTTTTTTGAAAATAGTTAGGACTTAGAGAATCTTATATCTTGAACTAAATAGATAATTTCTTAAGTTTCTTTCTAAATCGCTTTTTAACAAAAATGTTAAATACTTAATTGTCAATTTTTTACTTAATCCAAATTTATGGGTGAAATATCTAATAAAAAATAAAAATCTAATATTAAAAAATTAAAAAAGGGTGATCTATGAATGATTTTTATGGTGACTGTAACATATCCCTCTCATAAAGCAATGGAAGCAGCAAAAAAGTTTAAAAGAATGGATTTACCAGATTTCATTAAAAAATGGCAAATATTCACCACTTCGAGTGGAACACAAGGTATTAAGAATTATCAACTTATATTCTGTGAAAAAGGAAAAGGGGATGATGCATTACTTTATATATATAAAAATTTTGCTCCATTTATCGAGATTGAAGGATTCGAAATTAAAATCGAAGTTTTAATGGGAGTTAAAGATTCCATGAGCATATTAGGAATGTAATACATTATTTAAAAGATTTAATTCTATAATATTAAATCATTTTTTTTTAATATCGTTTGAAATTTGGCTTTTTTGAATAGGTAACCTTAGAGAATCTTATATCTTGAACTAAATAAATAATTTCTTGATTTTCTTTCTGAATCGCCTATTACAAAAATGTTAAATCTTTAAATACTTATTTATCAATTTATTACTTAATCCAAATTTATGGGTGAGATATCTAATAAAAAAAATTTGAATTTGATTAAAAAAAAAATAAAAAATTAAGAGATGAGAAATTAAATGACAGAAATCTCAAAAGAAGTGAAAATTGTCGCAATTATCAACATGATTGCTGGTATTATATATGCGATTCAATACTTGGTACTACCAGACATTATAGCCGCAGGTACACCCTATTATAACCCATATCTCATACGGGTTTATGGTGGTACTATGGTAGTATTAATAATTGGTCTTCTAATTGGTTTAAAAAGAGGGGAATTGGAGACTCTAAAACCGGCTTGGGAGGTAGGTATATTATGGTTCATTCTGGTTCTTATTTTGCTCATTGGTTCCTTTATTTATATGCCTTGGACCCCAGCAGATTTAGTAAGAGCGTGGGTTGGTCTGATTGTAATTATCGTACTAATAATACTCAATGTTTATGTTTATTATAAGCAATTAGAATAGAAGAACGCTAAAAAATTATAATTCAAATTCTTCTTTTTTTTCATTTCTCTCTTATATCTTGAACTAAATAGAGAATTTCTTGAGTTTCTTTCTAAATCACCTTTTAACAAAAATGTTAAATACTTAATTGTCAATATTTTATAATACTATATTGAAATTCAATTTGGTAATGAAAAAAAAATTTGAATTTTTATAAATAAAATAAATTTCCCTAATTTTTATGTCTCTATTTTCTTTCTTTCTTCTAATAAAGCGTCTACAACAGAAGGGTCAGCGAGCGTAGTAACGTCTCCAATATCTGTACCTGAAGCAATCGCTTTTAATATTCTACGCATAATTTTACCGCTCCTCGTTTTAGGCAAGGAATCCGCAAATTGAACCACGTCTGGTTGGAAAACGGGACCGATTTCTTTTCTTACATGCATTTTGATGTCACGTTTTAGCTCAACGGTTTTTTTTACCCCTTCCATTAATGTAATAAAAGCCCAAATTGCCTGTCCTTTAATATCATGTGGAAATGGAGCAACAGCAGCTTCAGCTACTTTTGGATGGCTCACTATTGCGGATTCCACTTCCATGGTGCCGATTCTATGACCCGAAACTTTAATTACATCATCTAATCTACCAAGAATCCAGTAATAGCCGTCCTCATCTCGTCGTGCACCATCATCTGTATAATAGTAACCTTTATATTTCTCCAAATAAGTTCTTTTGAATCGCTCTGTATCGCCCCATACATCTCTGAGAATTCCAGGCCATGGATTAGGTCCGATTGAGAGATATCCCCCCTCCTCCGGATCAGTTACTTCATCTCCTTCTATATCAAAAATTACTGGATTAATCCCAAAGAATGGGAGGCAGCAGGATCCGGGTTTTGTAGGCGTTGCGGTTGCTATAGGGGTTAAAAGAAATCCGCCCGTTTCTGTTAGCAAATACTAGCTAAATGCTCGTATTTTTTGCCAGTAGGTGTCTATAATCGGGCATCTTTCTTTTCCAACCACTCTATGATACCAAGTCCAGGCTTCGGGATTATTCCCGAACTATGAGGTTCTCCCATAGCTAATCGGTTCTCCCACAGTCCCTAATGCCTTTAATGAGCTCAGATCATGCCTAAGAACAGGTCTATCGCCATATCGCATTAATGATCGTATTGCGGTTGGAGCAGTATAAAAGTGAGTAATCTTATAGGTTTCAACCATATCCCAGAACCTATCAACATCGGGATAAGTGGGCACACCCTCAAACATTACTGTCGTGGCACCATTAGCCAATGGTCCATAAACAATATAGCTATGCCCCGTAATCCAGCCTACATCAGCGGTGCAAAACCAGATATCTTTCTCTTGATAATTAAACACGACTCTATGTGAAAAAGACGTATAAAGAAGATACCCCGCAGTGGTATGCTTAACGCCTTTCGGCTTTCCCGTCGTGCCGCTTGTATAGAGAATGAACAAGGTATCCTCAGAGTCCATTACCTCAGGCTCACACTCTTCGCTCATCCCTTCAATAAGCTCGTGGTACCAAATGTCCTTGTCAGTATGCGGTACCTCATTTCCAGTTCGCTTAACTACAATTACGTGTTCTATGGTTGGAACATCATCAATAATCTGAGCAACATCAGCCATTTTTGGATAGGTTTTTCCAGCTCTGGCCGTTTCATCGCTGGTAAATAAAAGTTTAGAGTTAGAATCGCCTATTCTATCTTTTACAGCTTCTTTCGAAAACCCTCCGAACACAATAGAATGAATAACGCCAAGTCGAGCGCAGGCGAGCATTATAATCGCTAATTCGGGCACCATTGGAAGCCATATAGTAACTCGATCTCCTTTCTTCAACCCAAGCTTTTTCATTCCATTAGCAACTTTACACACTTCACTTTTAAGCTCTTTAAATGTAAACGTCCTTCCCTGCCAAGGCTCATCTGCTTCCCATATTATAGCAAGTTTATCCCCTTTTCCTGCTTTAATATGTCTATCAATGCAGTTATAACTTGCATTCAATTTACCTCCGATAAACCACCTGCCTGGGAATAAGTCATTCTCTGTTCTCTCCCAGACTTTTTCATAAGGCTCAAACCAATCTAATGATTGTGCCTGTTCTCCCCAAAAACCCTCCAAATCTTCAACACTCCGTTTCCAGAGTTTTTTATATTCTTCAAAGGTTATTCCTGTCTTGGAAAAATCCGGATTCAATTCTAAAGGATCAAATTTCCGATCTTCAGTAAGAACAGTTGCTATTTTTTCTTCCTTTGACATAAATTCTCACGGTTTTATTTTTCCATACTTTATGAAATAAAATTTTTAAGATGAGTAATAACATAATCATTTTTAAAGATTTATTTTAGGATTCATAAATTATATGATTAAAAGTACATAAATTAAAAATTCTAGAAACTTATTTATAAGATAGAAAGCGTTATAACTATCAAGTGTTTAGAATGGAGAAAGTGAATATTATCGATCAAGAATGGCGAGAAAAATGGAAAGATAAGGAAATTACCGCTGAAGATGCAATTAAAAAAATATTTCCTGGTAACCGTGTATTCATTGATTCTGGCTGTAGTAAACCGCAAGCATTAACATCAGAATTAATAAAGCAATCAGAAAGTTTAATTGATACCGAAATTCTTCATTTTCTAGATGCTGGTCCCGAGAAATACTTCGGGAAAGATAAAAAGGAAGATTTGTTTCGACATAACGCTTTTTTTATTGGAAGAATTCTTCGAGAGGAAATAAATAGCGGACAAGCAGATTATACGCCCATTTATGCAAGTGAAATTCCTTTATTATTTCTCTCTGGGCGAAAATATATTGATGTTGCTCTTATTCAAATAACTCCACCAGATCCCTATGGATTCTGTTCATTTGGAATAAACATAGACATAGCGAAACCAATAACACAATCAGCTTCTTTAATTATCGCAGAAATTAACCCTCAAATGCCGAGGACTCTGGGAGATAGTTTTATTCATATGAAGGAAATTGATTATTTTGTCTTTAATGACGCTCCTTTATTAGAATTTCATTTTGATGAACCAGATGAAATTGCTGAGAGAATTGGTCAAAATGTAGCAACACTAGTCCAAAATAAGTCAACCATCCATGTGGGTTTTGGAGATTTACCAAACGCAGTTTTAAAACATCTTAAGGATAAAAAAGATCTAGGTATGCATTCCCATTATATTACGGATAATGTTATACCACTTATCGAAAATGGTGTTCTAACTTGTAGAAAAAAGAACTATTTTCCGGGTAAAATAGTTACTAGCTTTGCCTTAGGAACTAAAAAATTATACAATTTTATACATAATAATCCCTACATTGAATTCCGAACATCAGATTTCGTGTGTAATCCAAGGGTTATTGGAAAAAATAAAAATTTGGTTTCAATTAATTCAGCACGACAAATAGATCTTACTGGACAAGTAAATGCTTCAACAGAAGGTTATTCTTTTTATTCGGGGTTAGGAGAAACAATTGATTTTATGAGAGGTTCTGCATTTTCTAAGGGCGGCAAACCTATTATTATAATGCCATCAACAACTAGAGATGGTAAAAAATCTAGAATTGTATCCCATTTAGATGAAGGCGCCGGAGTGATGTTATCTCGTGGGGATGTACGTTATGTTGTTACCGAGTGGGGTGTTGCCTATTTACATGGTAAAACAATTCGCGACAGAGTTATTGAATTAATTTGTATAGCACATCCAAATTTTAGACAGCAATTATTAGAGGATGCAAAGGCATTAAAATATGTTTATTCAGACCAAATTTTACCATGTGATGAGCATGGAAATATTTGTTTATATCCTAAACAATATGAAACCTCTTTTATGATAAATAATAAAAAAGTTATTATTAGACCAGTAAATACTACTGATGAACCGCTATTAAAAGATTTATATTATTCCTTAGATGAGAGAGATCGTTATTTAAGATTCTTTGAAGTGAAAAAAGAATTTACACATTCAAAAGCTCAATATGAAGTTAATATTGATTATCATAACATATTTTCGATTGGTACATTTGTAGGAGATATTGGTAATCAAGAAATGGTAGGAAATGCTACTTATTATTTAAATCCCCAAAATAACATGGCAGAATTTAGTTTTGTTGTGAAGGAGGAATGGAGAGGAAAAGGTATTGCTTCCTTTATCTATAACCACCTTATAAAAATTGCAAAAGAAAAGGGAATTAAGGGTTTTTACGGAAATATCCATATTCAAAATAAAGAAACTGTTCATATAATAAAAAAAGGTGGTCGAACAATAATTACCCCTCCTGAAGCAGGGGAAAAAGAGCTATTTTACGAGGTCTTTTTTGAAAAAGAGGGTGAATAGAAAAAATATTTATCTATTTAATTACGATTTTTGTTAATCCATGAAGTACAAGTATACGGATTACCACGTTCATACGCGTTGGAGCCACGATATTAAAGAGTTCGGTCCTTTATTTGAAGATTACATAAAAGTGGCCGAAAAAAATAAAATCAATATTTGTTTTTTGGATCACTACGAACTTTACTATATTGAAAACGATAAGAATTATCCATTTTATGGAGATGGTAAAATTGATCAATATCTTGAGGACATAGATAAAATTAAAGAAAATTACAAATCCGTTTTAAGCGGCCTTGAAGTAGATTATTATATTGATAGAGAAATGGAGCTTTGGGAATTCATGGATGAATACGAAAAACAGATAGATTTCATTGCAGGAACACTGCACGAGATGGATTTTGGGTATCCCGTTACAACGAGAGAAAAATTGTTAAAATTATTGAAAAAGAAAAAAATAAAAAACATTGTTGATGAGTATTTTGAATTAATGGAACGCCTAATAAATTCAAAAATTTTTAAAAATATTTGCCATCTTGATACGATTTTTAGATATTTAAATCCAAAAGATTTAAAACCGACTTTTGATTGTGATATATCGGATGAGAGAGTAATAAATCTTGGTAGACTCTGTGTTGAAAATGGAATTCAGATTGAATACAATCTTTCAGGGATAACATATCCTATAGCGCGCAGTTTTCCCTCAAAGAAAGTTGTAAAACAATTAAATCATGAAGGTGCAAAAATTTTTGTAGGTTCTGATAGTCATTCTGTTAATTATTTTAGGACCAAAATTCATAAGGTTAAAAAAGCATATAAATTATTAAACAAAAATAAATGAATATTTCAAAAAAAAGGATTTTAAATACTTAATTTCTTTTTTTTATCAAATAAATCTTTTAACTCGTCAAGAACGCGAGATCTGACATCGGCTTTTGGAGGAATCTGTTCAGAACCTTGAGCTTCGATATATTCCCTAGATTGTCCCGACCCACCTTCAATTGCCTCTAGCCGGTGTTCTATCGCAGATAATTGAAGTGAGATTGATTCTGAAAGCCTTATAACTGCATTTAGGGTTTCTTCTAATATCTCCCCTAAACCTTCGACCCTTTTAACGGTTGGATCGGTAATTCCATAAGGCGATTTCATGATATCTTTTAAATATTTGGAAAATTGTGGTTCGTTAGAAATTAGAGAAAATATACTTGTTAAATAGACTTCATAATCAAATTTAATTTTCCTATGATTAAACAATTCTTTCAAATTATCTTTTAAAAATTCAACATTAAGTAAAATAGTAGGATCGCTTTTAAGATCAGGATCGTATTTATGGATAAAAATCAAGATATAAGGATTTTCATCTAATTTGACCATAGTATCGAGTATAGTTTCAAAGTAATCAAAAGACGATTCAAATCTCTCAGAGTCTTGAACATCAATCACGTATATTAATAAGTCAATTTGAAGAAAATACTGGTCTGGATTTTTTAAGTATTTACTTCTGTATTGTTTTTGACCTCCCATATCCCAAATAAAAAGATCTAAATTTGAGCTTTCTATTACTTTTCGTTTGACTCCTTTTGTCGGTTTTAAATTAGCGAGATCCGATATTCCTAACTTACCACCAAACGTAGTTAGTATTGCAGTTTTACCAGCATTATCTAAACCTACTACGATTACCTTTTGTTTTTCTTTATCTATGCTAATCGCGTCACTTTTAATGCTTGATATAATAGCACTAATAGTAATGGCCTTTTCCAATTTATTTTCAAATTTAGGATATTTTTTAAAAAGGGCTTTAATTTTTTCATCGAATTTTTCTCGTATCTTTATATTTCTAAATTTAGCTGCTTGTTCTATGTTGGAAATTTCTAAAAATTCTTCTAAATACTTCGCCTCATCTTCGCCTATAAAGTTATATGTTTCAAGGGGTAAATTCTTAATATCATCAATAGATTCTAATTTTATGGTTTCGCCTCTACCTGAAAATTCTAATTTTTTAACCAATTTAGGTTCTAAAAATTTTGAAAGTGCATTGATTACATCTGTGAATTCAGCTGTCATTGAAATTTATATTCTTTTTGTTTTAAATATATAATATTTAGGTGAAACTAACTTTTATTTTTATTTATTTATAGATTAACCGTGTAAAGCGCTCTTTCTTACCCTTTTTTTCAATAAAGAAAAAAAGATCTCGTTATTAATTCTTATGAATTTTTGTTATTAAAATATAGATATTCATTTCACAATATGGATTTAATTAATATTTATATAGTTGGATTATCTTAAATATAATACGAATTATCGTTATCATACTAATTAATGTCGTCTGATCCAAATAATTTTTTTGAGGAAGTGGAACAATGCTGTGATGCTCCTAAAATTAGCGAAGAGGACGGTTTTTATGTTTGCTTAAACTGTGCGTCTGTTTTTTCCAGAATTCTTGATACCTCACCCAGAAGAGCTTTCACGGCAGAGGAAATCCAAAAACGAAAGAGCAACGAAAGAGTATATAGTCCTATCGGCCCTCGTACGATTATTCGTGGTAGTCGTGATGCTCGAGGTACTTTATTAAGCCCTAAATTCAAATCAAAATTTAATAGATTGGCTAAAATCCATAGATCGCTAACAACCAGCTATGAAAGAAATTTGTGGATCGCTTTACCAAATTTACAGCGTTTACAAAAAAGATTAGGAATTCCTGATACTGTTGCTGAAGATGCACTTCGAATTTATACTCAAACTGTAAAAAAGAAGCTGACTATGGGCAGAAGTATTGATACATTGTTATCAGCTTCAATTTTTTGTGCTTTAAGAGTTCATGGAATCCCTCGAACAGTTGAAGAAATAACAAAAGTTGCTCAAATACCCAAGAAAAAAGTAATAAAAAGTTATAGATTAATTTTAATGGAAATTTTACCTCAACTTAATTTAAAAGTCCATCATTTCTCAGCTGATCGCTATGTGGATAAATTTAACGATGAATTAGGATTATCAATGAAAGTTAGGAATGTAGCTGTTAAGTTAATTGAAAGTGCGAAAGAAAATGGATTTAATACAGCAGGAAAAGATCCTAAAGGGATAGCCGCAGCAGCAATTTATTTAGGATCTAAAATTTCAAATGAAAATCGTACTCAAAAAGAGATTTCGAAACTTGCGAAGGTCACGGAAGTTACACTTAGAATGCGTGTGAAAGACCTTCAGAGATATGCTAATATTATGTATTAATTAACTCTTTTTCATCATCGAATAATGGCAACAAATCTAAGATTTTCTTAATATTTGGATTATATTCCTTTATTTCATATATTTTTACTTCAATAAAGAAGAACAGAAATGTAATGTAGAAAGTTTCTTTAAGAATTTTTTCGCTTAATCCTATATTTTGTAAGAATTTTGTAATTCCATTTTTAATTTGTTCAGGAGATTCTCCACTTTTTAACAGAGACAAACCATATAAAAGAAGAACAAAGGACGTATTTTCATAATCTTTCCTCTTCAATAAAATTTTGGCCAATTCCAAATATTTATTAGCTGCTTCTTTAAAAGAATGATCTTTTAGTAATGCTAAAATATCATTGTAATATCGTCTTTTCATAGCTTTTCTTTTCGTAAAAAAGTCGTTGAAATCTCTTTTAATATCACCAAATTTTTGCTGAAGATTACTAATTGTTTGATCTAACTCTATTTTCATTTCTTCTGGCGTTTTTATTGAGAGGGGTTCTTCTATCTCTTCTTTAACTATTTCTTCTCCTAAAAGAGTTCTGATAAATATAATCTCTGGTTCAAAAAGAATTAGTTTTTCAATAAGATGATTGAGAATTAATTGAATTAAATCTTGCAAATCATTTTCATAAGCCATGAATATATATTTCATAATTTGAATTTCCGGTAAAGATTCCACTTCAGCTTTAATTTTCCAAGTCTTATTTATAGTATCCTCAAATTTAGATTTGGCTAATTGAACATTCATCTCGTAAATTTGAATTAAAGTTCCTAAAATTAAATTTACTGCTGCATATTTCAGAAATTTTTTATCTATAAGTTTTTGAACGACAGTGAAATAAATCTTAGAAGCTTCGCGAAAATTATTTTTATTTAATTCTTCTAAAGCTTTGTTCCAATAATCTCGTTTCATAACTTTTCTTTTCGCAATATCTTGTTTTTCTTTTTCAATCTTTTTTGCTATTTTATTAATTTCGCTTCTGAATTTGGCTATATTACTAGAATCAAACGATAGTGTCTCAATTTTCTCTTCTTTTTCAATTTCTTTACCCAGATAATCGTAAAGTATTAATATTTCTTCTTCAAACAGAGGCAAATACTCTAAATAAGATAGAGCTTCTTTTAATTTTGGTTCATCTTTAATTTTTTTCATATCTATGATGTATTCTATAAGAGTGACAGGGAACGTCTCGGAAAACAGTTTTTCAGAACTAGATAATTTTTCTTTTATATTTTTTATTAATTTTTCCAGCTCATTTATCCTGTCTTCTTTTATTAACAATAAGGACGCAATTGCTAAGGATACCCCAGCTAAATTGTATTTTTTAATATTGTTTAATTTGATTATGCTTTCTCTATAAGAAGAAATTGCTTTATCAAATTTTTGTGTTTTTACAAATTCTAAAGCGTCATTGAAATAAATTCGTTTTAAACCACTTCTTTGTCTCAATTCATTTTTTTGATCGTGTTTTGCATCTTTTCCTTTTTTCTTTATAAATGATAACCTCTCTTTTAAAACTTCGGCTTTAAATGATTCTTCAGCCTCTTTAGATCTAATTGCCTCTTTGCTAGCCTCGAATTTAGCAAGTTTCTTGTGTATTTCGCTTTTAAACATTTTATTTTCAATTTTGTCTGTATAAGCTTGTGCAGAGGAGAAATCTTCTAAAGAAATATAAGTTTCAGCAATCTCTTTATAGATTTTATCTAAAGTAATTTTAAATTTAACCTTATCTTTATCTAAATAAGCTGATGCTATTCTGTTAATTTTTTTTATCAATTCCGTTGATTTTTCAATTCCTTGCAAATCTTTTTCATTTTCTATGATTTTTAAAGCTTCTTTTTTGATTTCTTTTATGAATAATTTATTAATTTCTTTAGATTCTTGATATAACATTTCGTTTCTAAACAGTTTATTTGACATCTCAAATATTTTTTCCTTCTTACTGTAATTCTTTTCTTTTGTCAATTCTTTCAATTTTTCAATGAAAAGTGGATAAATTCTTATTAAGTATCTTTTCTTAGTATCTAATGTTAAATCAGAGTAGTATTTAAAGAAAGTGTCAAATAAATTCCCTTCAATTAATATGTCTAAAGATTTAATTAAAATTAGATTTCCAATCTCTTCTTTACCAATATTTTTGAGAAAAACAGAATGATTTTTTACGATTTTAGCAGCATTAAAAAAATCGCCTTTCTTAATATAATCTTTAGATTCTTCTATTTTTTGAGAATTAATCTCAGCAATAATACTTTTTTCAGTTTCAATAAATTCTTGTAATATTTCTACCCCTTGTTGAACATATTCTTCAAACTCTCTCTTTTTTAATTGCTTATTCTTTTCTTCTATTTTTATACTATATTCGGTTAATTTTTTCTTTAAATTTAAAGAATTTAATTTATTGATCAAAATTGTAGCCATACCAAAATTCAATTCTTTTAAGAGGAGTTTAATTAATTTCTCTAATTTATTATCAACATTGACTTTTTCTAACTCATAAGCCTCCCATAGATTTTCAATCTCGTCGTATGCCTTTTTAGCGGCATATAAATCGTTTTCATTGATTTTCCCGTCTAGTATTGTTATTAATATATTTACTAACTTAGTAGAAAATTTTTTTAACTCGTCGAAAAGTCCTTCTCGTTGATAAGTATTTATACTATAATATAATTGGTCTCTTGCAGCTTCTATAGTTCCTTTTGACGTTAAAAATTCCGCTGCGTCAACAATTTTATCTGAAACTTCAATTAATACTGCACCAATTTCTTTATGACGTAACTTTTCAAGAATTATAAATGCATTTTCAACTTTACAAGCAGAAATCCAAGAATTTATCGCTAACTTAAAAGATTCATTAACTAATTCTTTATCTTCTAGTTCAATTGATGCCCATTGAGCGGCGGTCTCGTATTGTGAGGCGGCAAGTTCATAATTTCCTTTATTAAATAGCTTATTACCTTCTATTAGCATCGCTTTATGATATAATTTTTGGAAATCAATTGATTTCTTTTTATCAAATCTATTAAAAATTTTTGAAGCTTCTAAATAAAGGTTGATCTTTGAAAAAGTAAAGGCAACTTGCTCGCAGTAAATAAAAAATTCATTGTTATTATAAATCTCTGAAATCGTTGCTGCATTTTTCATAGCTTGGGCAGCATAATAATAATTTTGTTCTTTAAAATATTGATTCGCTAACTCTATAAATATAGGAAATCTCAACCATGCATTTTCAAAATTTAATGGAGTATCTCCAGCAATCATCGCTAAGCAAAGACATTCAAGCGCTTGATGAAATTTTTCGGGGTTAAGATTCATAAATGCTTCAAGTTCAGGATAATTTAACCAAACGCTTTCTAAAATTTTATTTGTAATCAAAGGAAGGATTCCATGTTTATCATAAAAAATAATAACTATCGGGATATTCCTTTTTACTGAATTTATTATGGGTAAACTCATTTCAAAAAATTCAAACTCATCAATGTTTAGAGGATTCATAAGGTATATTATTCCATCCACAGTTGGAATAATTTCATCATAATCTGCGGAAATAATATCTGTTAATACATCCACCTCTAAATCGCAAATATCTTCCAAAGCGTTGATTTCTTTATAAAACTCATTATAAACTTGTTTATCTTCACCTACTTCTTGAAACGCTCTTACTACATATTCATATGCCGATTCTGACTCCCCCATTACTAGAACTTTAAACACATATCGCAATTAGTTATCACTTAAAATCTTTAAAATTATTAGTTTTATGAAATCATTTAAATTCTTTTCTCTTCATAAAATAAATTAATTCATTTAATTTATTAAATTAACTAAATTAAATCGAGTGAAGAAGTAAAATTTAGCATTCATTAAAATTTTGGTGATAACATTGGATTACATGGAAAGAAATTATCGAATTGTTGAAAAAAAAATGACTAATCAAATGGAAGAAGCATTGGATTATGGTAAACAATTAATTGATTCAGAACTGGATGCTGGTTTTCTTAATTTTATTGTAAAACCAATAGTCAAGACTTTCTACAAATATTGGTCCGATCACGATGCTCGCATAGGGACTTTAAAACAAATAAAAATAACTTTGGATTGCGCACAATTAATATTAAATAACGGTATAGCAGATGAAAATTTTGATAAAACTATTGAAGAATTTTTTCCAGAATATTTAGAAGGAGATCAAACATACAGGCAGTGTAAATCTAACCATAAGAATTTTAAAAAATTAAAAGAGATAACAAAAGAAACTTTTGTAAGTCAAGTTCAAGAAGCGATAATGATGTTGAATGTTAAAGAAGAAGCTTCAACATATGACGATTTAGTCAGAATGGTATTTAAAACGAAAGAAAAAGCTCTTAAATCATTAATGCGACAACTGGATTTTAACGAAGAGGGTATCAATGTTGTTGAAAAAGATCCCCTTATTTTAAAGATACCTACGGGTAAAAATATAATTGTAAAAGCACTTAGAAAAGGATTTGAACACACAAAAGCAGAATTAATTCGACGTCTTGATAATATATTTAAATAACTATTTCTTTTTGGGAAAATTAATAGTAATATATGGAAGAAAATTCAGGTTTTCACTTAGTAAAAAACTCAGAAAAAGAAAAAAAAAACCTTTTAAGAACTATATTTTTGAATTTATTTATAAGCGCATTTATCGTAATGTGTTATTTCTATGTAGCAGAATTTTTTGGCTCAATTTCAACGATTTTTTTAAAAAATTCTGAATGGTTTATAAATTTCGGAGTTACTTTATTGATATTCACTTTTTTTTCTGTGTTAGCAGGTAAGTATCACGGTTTTATTGCAGGATTTATAGGAGAATCTCTTTACCAATTGGCCTATTACGATATGATCTATATTCATTGGAGTTTGATAGTTGCAATTTGGGGATTTTTAAGTGGTATATGGAAATATAAACCTTTAAAATATCAGAATTTAAGGAATTTAGGTTATACAACTATAATTATATTTCTTTCTTCTCTTTTTACAATTTTTCTTATAATATTTCTTCAAATAATCCTATTTTCTAGTCATTTTCAATCAATTATAATAAATTATGGATTAAATTTTCTTATTAACGCATTTATAGTGATTTTAATGAATCCAATCCTTCTTTTTCTCTATGATAAAACTCTTGCTACGAATGAAAAACACCTCTATTATATGCTATTAACTCATCATACTGTCTCTCAGAGTGATCACACATTTTTTTTAAAATTTGGCAGAACCTATATTTATTTTTGTTCGAGATGTTCAGGTGTAATACTTGGAGGAATCATGGCATTTTTTTTTACACATTTAATGGAAAAAATATATAATACCGTAATAATCCCTGAGCTCGCTGTTTTATTATGTGTGCTTTTGCCAATACCAGGATTAATTGATTGGGGCACCCAGAGATTAACATTAAGAAAAAGTACGACGCAATCTAGATTACTTACTGGATTTGTTATTGGTAGTGCTCTACATTTAATGTCTTTTACAAGAGAATATTATTTTCTAATGATTTTGTTGGTTATATTCTATTTTAGCATTGTAGGAATACTAATTTATTTTGGACAACGACGTGGTTATGGTCAAGAATATTTAGAATAATAAATTATTTAGATATAAAATATTAAAGTAAATATGCCAAACATTATTTATATTCATGGTCTTGGGAGTTCTGGCCAAGGATTTAAAGCTCAATTATTGAGAAAAGTATTACCAGGATGTCTTACACCAGATTTCAAAAAATATTCTGATACAACTTCACATAAGAAATTGTTGGAAGAAAGAATGGCTCAATTAATATCCATTTTGAGAGAAAAAAAATCTTGGGTAATTATTTCTTCTTCTTTTGGAGGTCTCATGGGTGCTTTGTATACTTGCCAATTTCCAGAAAAAGTTATGCGTTTAATACTTCTTGCTCCTGCATTAGCATTTCCAATATTAAATCTTACTAGATTTTCTCCTGTGAATGTCCCTGTTATAGTTTTTCATGGAAAATTCGATAAAATTATTCCAATTAAACAAACTCGCGCACTTGCAAAGCAACTTTTTACTAATCTAACATATAATATAGTTGATGATGATCATCTGCTTCATTCCACTGTAAAAAGGATAGATTGGCACACAATAGTAAAGAAATAATAATACTTACTCTATTAATTATTTAGCCTAAATGAAATTAAATTCTATATAAAATATGTCTCGTGAAAAAAAAAGAGATACCAAGAATAAGGAAAATGAAAAAAAATTAGAGGAAAGTTCATTTAGGCGTACTGATTTTACTCCTTTACAAAAAATTGATAAGATAGAAAAGGTTACAAAACCGTCTGAAATAAGTTATAAAAGAGCGAGAATAGATGAAGAATTAACTCAAATTGAAAACGATGTTCTACAAATTGCTCGAGACATATTAAAATTGAAGCGGTTTAATGCAGGATTTGAAATTGAATCAAAGTCCCAAATACAGAAATTTCCAATTATCGAAAAATTATATTCCAAATGTATAGCGAAACTCTCTTATCAAAAAGGTTATAGTAAAGAAGATATTTTTCTTGGTATTCGTAGCTTAGAAGAAAAGAATTGGATTGTTACAAATGAAAGAAGGACGAAATTAGAGATTCTTGAAAACGAAAAGTTAATGAATATACTCAATTTTATTAAAGAATACCCAGGCATCCACGCAAGAGATGAAAAAATTGAAAACGAGTTAAATTTAACTCGTACACCATTTTTAAAACATATAATGACTTTAGAGAGGTTTAGATTAATAAGATCTAAAAAAATTGGAAAAGCGCTTCATTATTTTGCTTCAGATGTTCCTGAAATCAATGCTTTAGATAGGTATAAGGTTATTTTTTTAAATCCTCTAATGCCAAAAGTTATTCAAAAAATCTTTAAAGACGAAACTATCCCAATATCAAAAATTGGAGAAGAACTTGATATTTATTCAGGTACAATTCAATATCATGTCAAAAAGTTAAAAGATTTAAATTTATTAAAAACGATGAAAAACCAATCTGGTAAAAAAATACACTTGGTAAATATAGAACTGTTAAAAAAATACAATGAGATTTTTAAAGAACCCGATTTTTCTAAACTTTTACAAGGACTTTAATATCCATGTTATTTCGATTTTTTCACTATGCCGTTTAATTTATCTTTCATTTTTAGAAATTCGCGAATCGATTTAACGTCCTTGCTTATCATTCTCGCTGATTGTATATTAAATGGATTTCCTTCTAATTTCAAGAAGTATTGCCTTACATTTTTCAATTTCCGAATGATAGGTGGGATTGTAATGAATTCATTATGTCTTAGATCCAATTCTTCAAGGGATTGTAAATTTCCAATTGAATTCGGAAGCGAAGTTAACTGATTATTCCTTAAATCTAATATTCTAAGCGACTTAAGATTTCCAATAGACGCTGGGAGGGTTAATAACTGATTATCTACTAAAAAAATTTGTTGGAGCCTATTAAGATCGCCAAATGATTTTGGTAGTTCTCTTATCTGATTACTTTCAAAATATAACTGCTGAAGCGAACTGAGATTGCCAAATGATTCTGGAAGCCTTGATATTTCATTGTTTTCAGCATATAGTCGTTCTAGATTTGATAATTCTAGAATTGGTTCAGGAAGCTCCTTAAATTTATTTTTGCTTATATCTAATGATTGTAACGATTTTAATTTTCCAAATGATTCCGGGAGGGCTTTTAACTGATTATCTCTTAATCTTAGTACAGTAAGATTAGGTAAGTCTCCAATGGCCTTTGGAAGTGTTTTTAATTGATTATGACTAAAATCTAATACTTGTAATGATTTTAGATTGAATAAAGGTTTGAGAATCTCCTCGGGAAGGGTTTCAAGGTTATTACCGGCTATTGATAGAATTTGAAGTGAGCTCAAATTACCAATTATGCTAGGAAGGCTTGATAAATTATTATGATCCAAATATAGTCCTTCAAGGGATTTTAAATTACAAACAGAATCAGGGAAAACTTTAATTTTATTTTTACTTAAATATAAAACTTTAATGGATTTAAGGTTGCCAAAAGTTTCTGGAAGAGTCTCAAATTGATTATTTCTTAATATCAGTTCCTGAAGAGAGCTTAAATTTCCAAAGGATTCTGGTAGAGTTGTTAATTTGTTTGTGTCTAATTCTAATTCTTCAAGTAAAGCTAGGTTTCCAAAAGTTTTTGGAAGTTGATTTAAAAGATTCCATCTTAAATTTAATTTCACGAGTGATTGTAAGTTATCAAAGGAATCTGGGAGTGTGGTTAATTTATTATAATTCAAATACAATTCTTTGAGTGTTTCGAGTTTTAAAATTGGCTCGGGAAATTTTATTAAATCACATCTTTCTAACCATAAACTAACAACATTTTCATCATCAATTTTAACTCCAAATGCAGGGATTCCACGCTCATCAAGACTAGGTAGGGGTTTCCCAATTATTTTATTTATCTTTTTTAAGACTTCTCCTTGTTTAGATATTACGTCGTATTCTTCACTTATCATATTTTTATTATTCTCTTGGTTTTTTGTTGATTAAGTTATCCTTCATAATATTACTTCATTTTAATGCTGATTTAATTTTAGGCAATGAACTAATAACTATTTCAATTGCTTTATTAATCCCATTTTCCACATTAGGGTGAATTTCTTTTGATTTAAAGATATCATATTTATGATGCCCTGGTAAATCTGAAACTGAAAGAATTGCAGCTGTGCTTATATTAAAAAGAACACCTAAAAGAAACAATATTGAAGATTCCATATCGATCCCTCTCACATTTATAGATTTTAAAGCAGCTAAAAAATTCGGGGTTTCACAAAATAAGGCATCGGTTGTCCAAAAATCAACCTCTTTAACTTTTTTACTAATTTTAGATTTAGCTTCATTAAATATAAGTTCTTTTAATTGAGTATTGGGCTTAGTAATGAATACTTTTTGATTAACCGATTCAAACTCTTGAACTTTCGAAATGGGATTTGAAATTGACTTTATTTTATTATTTAACTCAGGATGTTTAAGAATATAATGTAAACTCGTCCCATCACCGCAATATGCTAATCTTGGGATTAAAATATCTCCTATTTCAATTTGATTGCCCAAGTTGTTAATGCCCCCACAAAAATCAACTCTTAAGATTGCTTTTATTTTACATCTTTTTAAACTTTCTACAGTAATAGCACAGTTAGGACAACCTACTAAAGATCTGATTATACTTACATTAACTCCATTTAATAGTCCATTATACACTCTGCCACGAACTCTTTTGTTTCGAAGTTTATTTATCAATTTTATCATTACTATCTTAACTGCCGGTAAAATTACAATTTCGTTAACGTTAGACGGCTTTGTCTCTAAAAATAATCTTACTATTTTCTCGTCTACACTCATAAATTTTAATCTGAGGTTTAACAAATCCGACTTTATCCTATTTAACATTTTAAACAATTTTATTTATAATTTATAACATACACCTTAATTATTTCAAAACTTATAATTTTTAATCGTATTTTTTATTTACTAACATGAAATACATTTATTATTAGATGTTAAATAGTGAGAAAATTAGAGCAAAGATTGGTTACCTTTAATGAATAAGGAATTTATTGTTGATAATAACATTACAAATGAATTTATTGAAATTTATACGAAAACAACTTATAGAATTATCGGAAATAATAAGCATTCAGCTGTAAAACCTTGTCATTGGCTCGAACAAAAATTGATGACAGGGAGAGACAATCGAAACTGCTACAAAGGTGTTTTTGGAATTCAAAGTCATAGGTGCCTTCAAAATACTCCCTCTTTACCTTTTTGCAATCATCAATGTGTTTTTTGTTGGCGAGATATTGAAATTGGAGGTCTTGGAAGCGAATTTATCGTTGAGCCCGATGAACCTAAAGATTTGGTTAATGAAATGATCCGACATCAACAAGATATCATCCAAAATCATTTATCTTTAAGAAAATATTTAGATAATTACGAAATTATGAATGACATTCTTTATTTTATGCTTAAAAATGGAGATCACCATAATATCAATCATTTATCTAAAAAGATTAATATTAGTAAAAATAAAATTGAACGAGCATTAACTTTATTAAAAAATCAAAAATTTATTCATCCTATCGGCAGTACTTTTAAAAAATTTAAACTTGATAAAGATATTGAACGTTGTATTCATTCAAAAGACGAAATTCAAAACTTAGTCCATCGTGAATTAACAACTCCAGATGAGATTATGCAAGCGCATGGTGAAGCAATGAATCCAAATCACGCAGCTATTTCTCTTGATGGTGAACCAATGTTGTATCCTAGAATATCCGATCTCGTTGAAGAGTTTAAAAGTCGAAAAATGACTATATTTATCGTGACAAATGGAACTCTACCAGAAAAAATAAAATCCTTAAATCCATTACCCTCTCAATTATATATTACACTACCAGCTTCGAACGAAAAAAATTACAAACAAATTTGCCGTCCAATGATTAAAAATGGATGGTCTAAAATTCAAGAATCCTTGGATATAATTGAATCACTTTCTTGTAGGACTCTCGTGAGATTAACTGCTGTAAAAGACCTTAATGTTAATTTTGATGAAAATCTAATAAATGATTATATTAAAATTATTGAAAAAGCAAACCCCAACTTCTTTGAAATCAAAGGATTCACCTTACAAGCTAAAGCATTATTAATAAAAGACCGTTTGAAAAGCAAAAAGCCTGTTAATTATTTCTTCCCTGATTATGAGTTTCTAGAGAAAATTGCTTTCAAATTTGAAGAACTTGGAAATTTTCCACTAATATATAAAAATGAACCTAGCAGAGACTTTTTATTTGCTGTTAATTGGGACACTGTAAAAGATCCTAAAATTATACTGTCTTGATCTTTACCTCAAAATGAGTTTTATAAAATCTTCTCCATTTTCAATTAAACCAAACTCGCCTTCTTCTCCAGACTTTTCTGAATATTTTCGTGAACGCTTTATTTTAGATTCTTTCTTAGGATTATAAATTGCAAATGGTACCGGTTCATTTGAATGTGTTCTAATTTTGCATGGTGTTGCATGGTCTGCTAAGACAACAATTACCAATTCATTATTAAATTCATCTTGTGTGTCAATGAACGGTTTTATAATATATTGATCGAAGTCTTTTAAAGCAGCTATTTTCTTTTTGGGATCGCCGGTATGCCCCATTTCATCTATTGCTTCTACATGTAGATATACTAAATCTTTTTCTTTTAACTCATTTAGAGCTGCTTCTACTTTTCCCTTGTAATTTGTGTCGGGTAAGCCAGTTGCCCCTTCAACACGAACTGGTTTTAGCCCTACGGCAATTCCAATACCGAATATTAAATCAACAGCTGAAATGACAGATCCATTTAGACCATATTTTTTATTAAAAGGCTCCATATTTGGTTTTTTACCTCCACCCCAAGGCCATATATGAGTTGCCATCCTTTTACCATTTTTTGCTCTGTTTTTATTGATTTTATGTTCAATTAATGGTTTATGACTCCTTTCGATTAGTTTAATAATATAATCCGCAGTCAAATTAGCTTTTTCATCATCAAGATCATTAGATTTTGGTAAAAATTCTTTATATGGTTTACTGAGTTGATCATGGGGAGGTGTTGAGATAATGTTTTCGGAGAATTTATTACCATTGAGCCTTAAGATGTGGCGGTATTGTACACCGGGAAAGAAATCAACTCCATTTTCCTTTAATTGAGACTGAATATGTTCTATTAAAATTTTGGATTCTTCTGTAGGAATATGCCCTGATGAATAATCTTCAATTAATCCTTCAGAAATAGTTATAAGATTACATCTGAACGCTATATCCGTTTTGCTTAACGTTACTCCCGCACTTAATGCTTCTAATGGTCCACGGCCAGTGAAATCCTTTTCAGGTCGATATCCCATAATAGTCATATTAGCATATCCACTACCAGGGTCTAACCCTTCGGGAATGGTTTTTAACATTCCCATCTGACCGTGATTAGCGATCCAATCCATTGAGGGGGTGTAAGCTGCTTCAAATATTGTTTTATTACCTAAATCTTTAATCGGCCAATCCGCAGCTCCATCACAAATTAAAATAATATATTTCATATACTTATAATTTTGAGAGATTTATTGTTTTAAGGCACTATTACCTTAAACTTTTTTGATATTTTTTAGAAAATTATGTATTATTTGTTTTAATTTACCCAAATTTGTTTTTTTCAAAGCAGAAAATTCTAGATATGGAATTTCTGTCTCATTATTATATTCATCTAAATGAGTTAAACTTAAACCATACTCATTTGCAGAATCAACGAAAAAATTAATTGCTTTTTTCTTATCATTATTTGAAATCTTATCTATTTTATTTATTAAAACTAATAAAGGGATTTTAAATTCTTTCAAAAATTTAATTAATTCAAAACTTAATGGAATAGTTTCCTTATTCTGAATATAGTATTTTGTAATTTCATCCTCAATTCTTAGGATATTAATCACAACTAAACCAAAAAAATAATCCTTATACTGTCTTTCAATGTGAATTACTATTTGATTTTTAATATGTTCCTCTCTTCTGCGACTTGATTGTCGCAAGTAACCGAAGCCAGGTAAGTCAACTATTTTATAGGGTAAAGTTGGTTGCGAAATAGGTTTTATTAATAAAGTACTTCCAGGTTTTTTGCCCGTTTTTCCCTTAAATTTACTTGGATTTGGTAATAGCAATCGTGTAATAGAACTTTTTCCAACATTAGAATTTCCAATTATTAATAGTGATGGTTTTTCCTTCATTTTAAAGATTTAACAAATTCATTCTAAATTATGAATTTTAAGAATTACACCTGAACCTAATAAGTCTAAATTTAAATATCTAGAAAATCATCTTCTAGAAAATCTTTAAACATTTTTTTCTTTTCATTTTCTTCGATAATTGGTCGTGTGCTAATAGGTTCTCCCGATTTTTCTAATAATTCTTTCAATTTCTTAATACTAACTTTGGTATTAACTCTAAATTTTCCGCCGCTCATATACCTAATTATTTTATTGGAATCTAACGATAATCTTAGAATATACCCTAATCCGAAATAAAATTTATGTTCTGGGATTGGATCAATAGCATTTTTACTTGTGACTTCCTTTAAAATATCATATAATAAAGCTTTACTTGCTGTATGATCTTCTACTTCAAATACCAAATAATATAGTGCGTGATACCAAATCTTATCGCGTTTGGTTTTAATATAGTCTAAGAACTTTTCAGGTGTGATTATTTCTTTTTCTTCTTTAGCTTTTTTTTTAATCAATTCTTGCTTAATTCTTTCTTCTAACTCTTCAGAAATCTCTTGAGATGATTTAAATTCAATTTCACTTTTAGAACTATCTTGAAATTCTTCTTGTTTCACTGTTTCAATTGCTTGCTTCATTTCTCTTAATTCATCGAAATCAATTTCATCCATATCTGAAAAATCTGAAATAAGTTCTTTTTTTTGTTCCGTATAATTATTCATTTCAGTTTTACTTTCGGTTATTTTCTCCACTTCACTCGTTAATTCTTCTTCTCTAACTTTAGCAATCGCTTCTTTCATTTCCTGAATCTCTTCTAAGTCTAAATCATCTAAATCTGAAAAATCGGATTTGAGATGTTCTATATCTTTTAAATAAGTTTGTAGGTCATCATCGTTTAAATCATCATTTGTTCCTTGATCTTCGTTCATTTCTTGATCGCTAAGTAAGTACTTTCGCAATTTATTTATTCTTTAAATATAATTATAGTGTTTTAATTCTTTAAATATTGATAATCTGTAAAAACTAATTTTAATTTGATAACACTCTTGAATTGAAAGAACTCTTTAATTTATGAATAAGAATAATATTATAAAATTTTTTAAGTTCTTTTATAAATGAATCTCTCCCAGCTTTTGGAATTTGGCAAACTTTCTGGCATTCCTTTGCGTTTTCTTATATCTAAAATTACTTCCTCTTCTAGCGAAGGAGGGACTCTTTCAAATCCTTTGAATTCATAGCCAAAAAATGCCCTTCCTTGTGTGGAACTTCTAATTTCATCAGCAATCCCAATTACTTCTGCTGCCGGAATTTGACCTTGAACTCTTACATACTCGCCTTCAGGAACAACATTATGAATTCTGCCGCGATGCTTGTTTATTATTGAATTAACACCACCTTCGGTTCCAGAAGGAGTTTTGACATCAATCCTTTGAACTGGTTCAAATAAATGAGGTTCAGCTTCTAGCATTGCCAATGATAGAGCGGAATAAACCATGCTTGCGGTTTGCGCAAATTGAGTGTGCCTTGGGTCCTCATGGATAACCATATCTGTAAAAGTTGCTCTTATTCCCATAGCAGGCTCTTTAGCTAAAATACACTCTTCAAGCCAATTTCTAAACGAGCTTACGAGATCATTTTTAACTCTGTCAAAACGTTGTAATCCCGATGTTCCGTTAACGAGAATATTTCCTTTGTACACATCAACAATACGTCTCGCTTCTTTCGTATCCCATCCTGCTTCTTCCCTTAGAATTTGAGCTCGTTCTTTTTCATTTTGTAAATCTGTAATCTTACCCAAATCAATTAATTCCTCAGTTTTTTCATCTAAAGGCTCTACATATAATAATATACGATTGTGTGTATTTGATGATTTCGTGTGATATTCTTTGCTTTTCTTATTAATCTTTTCTCGATACACTATAATTGGTTCTCCCATTTCAATTTTAACTTGATTATTTATCCTTTTGGTTAAAATTTCAATTTGTAAAGGATCAATGCCACTTAAAATATACTCCATTGACTCTTTATCTAGCCGAAATTCTGCCGTAGGATCCGCTTGGAGCCATTTACCAACGATTTCTCCTAGTTTTGCGAGATCATGAGGATCTCGTGCTTTAATGCTTCTCGATACAACAGCTTTACATGCATAATTTATTTTTTCAAATGAAGGGATTCTTGCGGCTTCTTCTTTATCCTTTGGCACCTTATCTGCAGCTAAAAAAGTTTCACCTGAAGGACAAATAAATCCATAGAGAGCAAATAGGTTCCCCGCGGGAATTCTTGAGATATCTAAAATATCTGTAATCTCCATTACTCCTAATCTTTTTACTCGATTCGTAGTTTTGCTATTAACTAAATACAATGAATCAGTTTGGTCAAAAATACCAGAGAATACTCGTCCAATTAAAGTTGCCTGATAATTTTTTTTAGGATCAAGGAATATTTTTGTAATCATCCCATATAGAGGTCCTTTTGGATCACTCTTTTGAAGAGCCTGACCAAGTTCAGTACTGAGATCTCCCCCCCAGATGTGGGGTATTCTATATTTTGCTGCAGATATAGGATCAGGCAAATGATCAACAACCATCCGTAGCATTGACTCATCAAGAGGTAAGTTTTCTCTTAACCACATAATATCTCCTTCGTTATATTTTGCGAAAACATCTTGAGGTTTTAATTTCTTATCCAGCAAAATTTCATATGTAAAACCCCATCCGTGTTTTGCTGAACCGACAGCAACAGAATTTTTAGCAAAATCAATTGACCAATTTGATCCTTCAGGTCTAACCTTCTTAATTAACTCGTTAACTTCTCTTGTAATTTTATCTATTTTTTCAAAAGTTTCTTTTGGACTTAATTTTAGTTCGCTTATCAATCTGTCAACTTTATTAATAAATAGTACGGGCTTGCAAAATTCTTCTCCTACTGCTAACCTAATGTTGGTCTCCGTTTGTGTCATTACTCCTTCGAGTGCGTCAACCAATATAATGGCACCATCGCTTCCTCTGAGTGCACGAGAAACTTCTCCCGTGAACGATATGTGTCCAGGCGTATCATTCAGCTGAAAAATGTATGGCTCGTCATCGTCAGGTTTTCTTGGATCTTGGAAAGAAAGCAGCACTACACTCGTAAAAATTGTGATTCCGCGTTCTTGTTCTTCATCGTCGCTATCAGTCATTTGTAATTGACCCGCGTCTTCTGGTCTCATAAGTCCAGCTCGTCTCAATAGATAATCTGTTGCTGTAGTTTTTCCGTGATCAATGTGAGCTGTAATGCTGAAAATTCTTTTTTTCTCATAAGAGCCAGATGTAACCAATCTAGCGATTTCTTCTGGATTCTTTACTTTTACCATCTATATACACTTAATAGAAATTCCTTTGTAATAATTACAAATCAAAATATAAGAAACCATAAAAATTTTATGTATTACAGCTATAAAGCGTGAATTTATTTAAATTTGAGACTAAAATATTGAGAATTTATGTTAAATTTATATATTGTAAAATGGTAAAACCATTTCTTTTAAGATATAAATCGCTCTTTTTCCAGAAGTCGTTTTGACATCGAACGAGATGGATATGTTGACAATATTTAGATATTCGGGAATTTTTTTACGAACAAAATCTTTTATAAACTCAAAAAAATTGTTAAATTTCCTTTCGGTTTCCACCCATAAATATCCTTTTTTTTCGAAAAAATTAGGATTTTTCTCTTTAAATTGAACGGCGTGAAATTTTTCTTTAACTGGTGGACCCCTGCGAATAAAACTTTTAGAAATTATTGGCTTACTGCAAAATAATGCGAGATTATATTCTTTCTTAACATCTTCAAAATATACTTCAAAAGCAATGTTTTCAAACCGCGAAGCGTGAGAAAACTCTTTTTCTCCATTAACTTTAATACTATCCCCTAAAGAATATAATTTATCTCTATAAATAGTATAATGAACACCATTGTTTTCGCTGTTAAATTCTAAAATATATGTTTTTGAAAGGATAGGATCTTCAGAATTCGATAAATCCGCTTCCGGTATTGGATTTATCTTAAAAAAGTAAGTATTGGGATTGTTTAAGAAGGTTTTTACTCTTTGATTACAATACTTATATGCTTTTTCTGATATTGCCGATGCTACATTCCTATTCTTATCAATAGGGTCTATGATAATAAGATAATCGTTTTGAAAATGAATTATCTTATCCAATTCTTTTTTGCTTCTATTGAAATAGTCCAAAGGATTTTCTTTTAATTTATTAAAATTTTCAAAAAGTTTTTGAATAGTTCCAAAATAATAAATTAACAATTCTGCACTGTATCCAATGAATCCAACTTTTCCTACTGGACTTTTATCACCATAACTATAACAGGATTTAAAAAATTGTTTTAATAGTCTAACATCATTTTTTTGATCATTTGTTAAGTTATCTTTCACAAAATTACCGTGCCATGGTGATCTATCAACAGCAGTTATGGGACCATTTTTTTTTATAAAATCTAGGTCCAAATCAAAATAAAGAACAATATTAATTTCTATTTTAATATTTTGAATAAAGTAATTTACAGTTACGTAAGGATGTTCAGCATACAATAGGCGGGGATTTTTAAATTCTTTTAAATCTAAAGCTTTTAAGATCCACTCATTACACAAATTTAAAAAGTCTTTTTTCGATGCTTTCCTTAATTTACTTTTACTTAATCCCTCGTACTTTGGTTTGTATAAATCGTAATTTAGTCCAATAAATAAATCGATATCAAAATCGTTTTTTAATTGAGTTTGTTTAATACCCGTGGAACCTTGTGGTTCAATTTTAGTATATTCTATTTTTAATTCTTTTGCTTTTTTTTCTAATAAAAATTTTAATCTCTCTACTATTTCATTAATTACTGTTAATTCTCGATTTGTAGGGGTAATCTCTTTTAATACAGATTCTAAAATTTCGCTTACAGAACTCATAGATCAAATCTTGATATTGATAATTATAATGTCAGCAATTTAGAAAATATTAATTATTTTATAATAAGAAAAAGAAATATTTAGATTCTCTTTAATTAAACATAGAAAAAGATCATCCAAAAAATTTCCGATTAAAATTTATCTAATTCAAAATTATTATTAAATACGAGAAAAAGTAATGTATTTAGGTAAGATAATGAAAAATAAATTGCCTTATTTATTAGTGCTTTTCACGATTATTTTTATTTCTAATTTACCACTCCCGTCTATAAAGATTTCAAATAATAAAAGAAGCTATTTACAACCTCGCGCTTCAGATTTCAGTTATGTCAATTACGGAGAAAATAGATCTATTTCTTTTAGTGCTGTAATAACTGACAGAGTGTATTGGGGATATTCTACCAACTCAACTCCTGTCAATATTACAGTTATGGTGATGAATGAAACACAATACGAAGAATTTCCAGATAAAGCCTACGATGTATTATCGAATGGAAGTTTAGATAATGATTATGGCTATTTTGATCCTCCTAAAAATGATATATGGTACATTGTATTCTATCACAATGACTCGTCAAATCCATCATCAACTGAATTAACCTACTATGTTATAGTTTTTCATAAATATGTTAATCCTATTCCTGATCTCGATGATAATGATGACGATTCTGAAAATACGTCTTTAGAAAGATTTATAGATCTGCTTTATTTATTATTTTATCTAGCATTGATATTTGCTGGCGCTACAATAGCAATTGCATATTTTAAGTACCGAAAGAGACCATTAGAAACAAGACATTAGCATTATTCAATTAACGAATCAACTAAAGAAAAATTGATTCAAAAATCACAAAATAATATACAATTTAAAAAAACTAATAAAATATCGCACAAATCTTTAGAAATCACATTCCCCACCAAGGATGATTAATTTTTCTCATTAATTTTATAAAATCCCTTAAAACTTCTTTTTGATCTGAGGTAAGTTCATTTAGGAATTTCGACATTAATTGTCTTACATGGGATTCTGGAACGTTTACAAAGAGCGTTTCATCTTTTCCAATATCACGTCCGATTTCAATTCCCCGAACTGATATTGCCACTTCGCTATCTTTATCTGCCTTCTCTAAAGATTGTCCTTTATCTTGTATTTGATGGACTCTACCTATCCTTTTACCATCATCAGTTATTAAAGGAACTTTTGGTTTTAAAGTGCCTCCTTCGACACTCACTCCAAAAACAGCTGGATTTGAATTTCTGAAAATGTATTCTGGGAACATTTTTATTTTAGCTGGCAAGATTAATTCGCTCAATTCTTTAGCAGTATCTTCAGCTCTCCTAGTTTCAGCGTATTCAATGTAATCTTCTAATAAACGATAGATTACATTATTTGTAAAAATTCTAATGTTATCTTTATAGGCTTGTTCCTTCGCTTCTGGTAAAATAGGCACGCTAAAGCCCAAAACAACGGCGGAATATGGATCAAAATCGTTGACAATATTGGCATTTAAAATATCTTCTTTTTTAATAGGACCTACATCTGCTATGGAAATCTTTACTCCATTTTTTGTAAAATGATTTTCTAAAGCTTCAAGAGATCCTAATGTATCAGTTTTTAAAACAACACCAGCTTTATCGGTTTTTATTTTTATGCTTTCAACTTCTGCTTCAATTTCGTTGTATACATTTTCCTCTTCGGAAGGATCTGCTATTATTTTAAAAGGAGATCCTGCCACTACATCTTCAATATTTGGAGCGAGTATTTTAAGACCTGCAGCAGCACTTATTAGTTCTTTAGAATCAAATTTTTGTCTCGGATCTCTAATTTCATCTAAAGGTTTTGGCATTAACAAGGCTCTAACTTTTGATTTAATCGGTTTTTCTAATCCTCCAACGATAAAGTTGTCACCTTTTTTGATAATTCCATCATATATTAAAATATCAATAGTTTTTCCATAGCCTTTCTCTTTTTTGACTTCTAGTACAACGCCCTTAGCTGGTCCTTCAGAGAATTTTAAATTCTGTGTAAGGTATTGTTGGACTAATCCCATTAATATCATTAAAAGAGTAGAAATTCCTTCTCCAGTCTTAGCACTGGTTGGAACTATTGCGATTTTTTTTGTAAAATCTTTTATCTTATCGTATCTATCAATTCCTTTGAATCCTTCTTCCAAGAAATTACCCATAATTTCAAGTAGCTTCTCATCTAAAAATTCTTTCACATGAGGCTTTTGATTATTGTATGAATCCAAAAAATCAGCATCCTTTATAGATTTCCAACCTGAAATTCTATCGATCTTATTGGCAGAAATTACAAAAGGAGTTTTACGTTCTCTTAATATTCGAACGGATTCCCAAGTTATAGGCATAGTACCTGTTGTAACATCAATGACTAAAATAGCAATATCTGCAACAGCTCCACCTCTTTTTCTCAAATTCATGAAGGCTGCATGACCAGGTGTATCGACAACTAAAATCCCCGGAAGTTTAATTTCTTTTTCAGCAAATTCTTTTTTTGACTTCATTAAGAAGTCTTTAATATCTTCAGTTGGAAAATAGGAAGCCCCAATGTGTTGTGTAATCCCTGCCGCCTCTCTTTTTTGAACTACAGTACCACGAATGTAATCCAATAGAGAAGTTTTCCCATGGTCAATATGACCCAGAATACAAGCAATCGGTGCTCTAATTATCTTTTCTCCGCTTATTGTCATTTTTTCTCACGATATTCTATTAGGGCTTCTTAATGAATTAAATATTAATCGTTGTTTTAAAAAAAGATAACAATTGTTTAGTATTTTTTTCTTTATTTTATAAAATAATTGAGTTTGAGATAAATTTTATTATAATAAGGAAGATATAATTTAATCCAATCCAAACGAGACTCTATTAATAAATATTTTAATAAATGTTTCTTATTATAATATTTAAAAATAAAAACATTGAAATTTCTTTATGGAATTAACACCACTCGAATTGATTAACGGAATATTTAGTATTGTTTTTGTTTCTATTTCAATAATTCTTGGATTAACAATTGCTTCGAAATATTTTAAATATAAACAAAAAGCATTGCTATTAGTTGGATTTACTTGGATTGGATTAACATCAATTTGGTATTCTAGTTCGCTTTCAGTATTATTGATTCTCACAACAGGAGCTGGAATTGATGACAATTTATATATGTTTCTGGGAAATGCCCTCCTTCCAATCACCTCATTTATTTGGATGGTTGCGTTTACCGACCTTTTATATAAAGAAAAACAAAAATTAATTCTATTAATATTTGGAATTTATAGCGCTGCGTTTGAAGTTTACTATTTATATTTTCTTTTTACAAATCCGAATATGCTTGGAGAAGTGTTAAGTCCTGTTGATGCTACATACGGTTTAATAGTGACTGCTTATCAAATTTCTATGATAATCTTAGTATTAATTACAGGTACTTTATTTGGAAGGAGTTCTCTAAAATCTGACAATCCAGAAATTAAATTAAAAGGAAAACTTTTACTGTTCGCAATTTATTTCTTTATTATAGGGGCCATATTGGAGATTTTTAGTCATATTTCAATTATAATTTTAATTGTGGGTAGATTAATATTAATTTCAAGTGCTTTCGAATTTTATGGTGGTTTCATACTACCTAATTGGATGAAAAAACTTCTTTTAAAGGAAAAATAAGAAAATATTTTTCTACAATTTAAAGAATTTATTTTTGATTTAGATATTTTTTTAAGTATCCAGCTGTGTAGGATCTGCCATTTCTAATAATTTCTTCTGGACTTCCCATAACAACAATTTCACCACCTTCATCACCACCTTCTAAACCTAAATCTATAATATAATCTACAGATTTTATAATTTCCATATTATGTTCAATAATTATTACTGTATTACCTTTATCAACTAATCTTTGAAGTACTTTTAATAAAATCTTAATATCGTAAGCACTTAATCCAGTCGTAGGCTCATCAAGAATGTATAATGTATTACCTGTGCTTGTTTTTCTTAATTCTCTGGCAATTTTTAACCTCTGAGATTCACCGCCGCTTAAAGTGGTTGATGATTGCCCTAATTCTAGATAGCCTAAGCCAACATCAACTACAGTTTGAAGTGTTCTTTTTAGGTTTGGATAACTATCAAAAAATTGTAAAGCGTGATCAAAAGTCATATCTAGAACATCTGAAATAGTTATTCCCCTATATTTAATTTCAAGAGTTTCTGCATTATAACGCTTTCCTTTACATAAATCACATCTAATATAAACATCTGGAAGAAAATACATTTCCTTAAGGATGTAGCCCGTACCTCTACATTTTCTACAATGGCCAGCCTTTGTATTAAAACTGAATCTCCCTTTTTTATACCCTCTTTCTCTAGATTCCGGTAATGCCGCAAATATATCTCTAATATAATCCATAGCTTTAGAATATGTTGCTGGAACTGACCTTGGTGTCTTTCCTATTGGTGATTGATCAATATTAATGATTTTATCGAGTTTCTCATATCCGATTATTTCATCAAAATCTCCAGTTTTAATTTTAGAACTACGAATATTAATGAGATTATGCAATCCCCTATATAAGCAATCTATTATTAAACTGGTTTTTCCCGCCCCTGAAACTCCAGTAATGCATGTGAATACACCTAACGGAATTCGTAAATTAATATTTTTTAGATTATGTTCTCTAGCCCCCTTTATTTCAATAAATTTTTCAGGAACATCTCTCCTCTTTTTAGGTATTTCTATTTCTTCCTTTCCAGATAAATACTTGCCAGTTAAAGAATTGGATTTAATAATTTCTTCTATTGACCCCTGAGCAACTATCTCTCCTCCATTTTCTCCCGCTAAAGGCCCTAAATCAATGATATGATCTGCATTTTCAATGACAGCTTCATCATGTTCGACAACTAGCACAGTATTTCCTAAATCTCTTAATTTTTTTAACATTTTGACTAAACGTAAAATATCTCTCTGATGTAAACCAATTGTAGGTTCATCTAAAACATACAATACACCAACTAGAGTTGATCCTAATTGGGTTGCTAATCTAATTCTTTCAGCTTCTCCTACGGATAATGTATCTGATCTTCGGCTTAATTGAATATAATCTAATCCAACATTATTCAAGAATGATAATCGATCTTTAATTTCTTTTAAAACTTCTTTTACAATTATTTTTCGAACCTCATCTAGTTCTAATTCCTTAAAAAATGTAATGGCGTCTTTTACTGTGTGATTAGATAATTCTGCTATATTTAAGTTGCTGATAGTCACGGCTAAACTTTCTGCTTTTAATCGTTGCCCATTACATTGAGGGCAATTAATCCTATTCATAAAGCTTTCATACACTTCGCGAGCTGCTTCTGATGTTGTTTCCATATATCTTCGATGCAGCATTGGGATAATTCCCTCGAAAGTGCGATTTGTCTCCCAGGTTGAAAATGTACTATTCCTATAATCATTTTTTTCACTTATAAAATGAAAATTTATACTCTCATCTCCAGAGCCAAATAATAATTTATGTAATTTTTTAGGATCGATCTCATTAATATGAGTTTTATTAATGTTAAATCCGTAGTGATTTGCTACTTGTTTTATCATTTGCCACGAATAACCTGTTGAGGACCCAAATCCAGGAATATTTCTAATTCCACTTTCCGCAAGTGGTACATAAACATTATCTCCTAATATTAGGCTATAATCAAATTCCATAACTGAGCCTAATCCGTTACAATACTTACAACTCCCATGAGGAATATTAAATGAGAACATTTTATGATCTATTGGAGGTAATGAAATTTGACAATCCAAACATGCATAGTGTTCCGAATACATTTGTTCTTCTTCCTCAACCACATCGATTATTACAATCCCTTCTGTTAATTCTAGTGCATTTTCTATTGAGTCTGCTAGTCGAGTTCTTACATCTTTTTTCATAACTAACCTATCTATTATAACGCTTACATTATGTTTTACATTTTTATCCAGTGTTATTTCTTCGTCAAGAGTATATTGAATCCCATCAATTTCTACCCTTACGTAACCTTGTTTTTTTAGATCCTGTAGTAGATCTTTGTATTCACCTTTTCTATCTCTGATAAGAGGAGCTTTTATTATAAATTTCTGATTTTCCTTTATGGAGCTTAACACCTGCTCTATAATCTGTTGAGGAGTTTGAGGTTTAATTTCTTTTCCGCAATTTGGACAATGAGGAATTCCTGCATTCGCGAATAATAATCTGTAATAATCGTAAATTTCGGTTACTGTGCCCACTGTGCTTCGTGGATTTTTTGATAGAGGCTTTTGTTCTATGGCAATTGCAGGGGATAATCCTTCAATCGAATCTACATCGGGTTTGTCCATCTCTCCTAAAAATTGTCGTGCGTAGCTAGATAGTGATTCTAGAAATCTTCTTTGTCCCTCAGCGTATAAAGTATCCATTGCTAAAGAACTTTTGCCACTTCCACTTACTCCAGTGATCACAACTAATTTGTTTCTGGGAATAATTACGTCGATATTCTTTAAGTTGTTCTGCCTAGCCCCTTTAATTATAATGGGATTATCATTCATATTCTTATCAATGAATATTGAATTAATCAAAAATGAAAAATTCTATGATTTTATTTTATAAGAATTCTTTAAATCTTTAATTTTAACTTAACTTCTTTGATTCTATCCCTCAAGTAGGCAGCGTCTTCAAATCTTAATTCTTTTGCTGCTAAAAACATTTTATTCTCAAGATATTGCAAAATAATCTCAGTATCACCTAATTCTTCTATTTTCTGCTCGATTGTTTGTTTCAACCTCTTGCTTTCTTTCTCTTTGAATTCTTTTTCTTCAGAAAGTGATTCTAATATATTCTTTTTGATTGTCTGAGGTGTAATATTATGTTCTTTATTATGATCTATTTGTTTTTTTCTTCTGCGGTTTGTTTCATTTATAGCTGCTTTCATTGATTGAGAGATTTTATCCCCATACAATATAGCTCTTCCATTTACATTTCTCGAAGCTCTCCCAATTGTTTGAATTAATGATCTTGTATCTCTTAAAAAACCTAATTTATCTGCATCTAAAATTCCAACCAACTGAACTTCTGGAAGATCTAATCCCTCCCGAAGAAGATTTATTCCAACCACCACATCAAAAGTGCCATCTCTTAATTTCCTTAAAATCTCAAATCTTTCTACAGTATCAACTTCGGAATGTAAGTATGCAATTTTAATTCCTAATTCAGAATAATATTCAGCAATATCCTCCGACATTCTTTTTGTAAGTGTTGTAATTAATACTCTACCTTGATTTTTTAAAACTTTCTTGATTTCGCCTAATAAATCATCAATTTGATTTTTAGCTGGCCTAACTTCAACTTGAGGATCAACTAATCCAGTCGGTCGGATAATTTGATCTGCCGAAATTCCTCCGCTTTTCTCTAATTCATAATCTCCTGGAGTAGCGCTCATAAAAATAATATATTTAATTTTACTTTCCCATTCTTCAAAGGTTAATGGTCTATTATCGTAAGCGCTTGGAAGCCGCCACCCAAATTCTACGAGATTTTTTTTGCGCGATTTATCACCACCAATCATCCCATGAATCTGAGGTATTGTAATGTGGGATTCATCTACTACAATTAAAAAGTCTTGCGGGAAATAGTCAATCAAATTCATTGGGGGCTTTCCTGGAGGTCGGCCATCCAAATGTCTTGAATAATTTTCAATTCCCTTACAATACCCCATCTCTCTCATCATTTCTAAATCAAATTTTACTCTCCTTTCAATTCGTTGAGCTTCTGCGTACTTTTTTTCATTTTTAAAGAATGCAATCTGTTTCTTTAATTCCACTTTTATTGATTCTAATGCTTTTATTTTATTTTCATCTGGAATAATAAAGTGAGTTGCTGGAAAGATTCGACAATTGGGTAATTCTTTGAGAAATTGATTTGAAAGCGGATGTATCTCTTGAATTGATTCAATCTCGTCTCCAAATAACGATATTCTTATAGCCGTGTCTAAATATGCTGGAAAAATATCAACAATATCTCCCTTCACTCTAACTACGCCTCTTTTAAATTCAATGTTTTTTCGTTCGTAGTTCATTTTGATTACGTGTTTCAATATATCAGATCTTTTAATTGTTTGTCCTACCTCTAAATTCAAAGAAACAGCAACCCATTCATCAGGATTTCCAATTCCATAAATGCATGAAACTGTGGCAATTATTATTACGTCCTCTCGAGTCTTTATTGCATGAGTAGATGCCAATCTTAATTTTTCAATTTCCTCGTTTACGCTAAAATCTTTTTCGATATACAAGCCAGTGATTGGCATGTAAGCTTCAGGTTGGTAATAATCGTAGTATGAAACGAAATAATGGACTGCATTATTTGGAAATAAATTTTTGAATTCTTGATATAATTGTGCTGCTAAGGTCTTGTTTGGAGCGATAATCAAAGTTGGTTTTTGGATTTCTTTAATGATATTAGCAATAACAAAACTTTTTCCTGTTCCAGTAGCTCCCAATAAAGTTTGAAACCTTTTACCATCTTTTATATTATTTGCAAGCGTAATAATTGCCTGTGGCTGGTCTCCCTTCGGCTCAAAATCAGAGTCTATTGTAAATTTAACACTCATAAAATTTTAAAAATAATTTTTTAATCAGTGCTTGTATATAACTGATGAATTTATTAAAGCAATTAGTCTTTGAAATTTTAATGAATTCTAACTTATGATTTTTTTGATTTAAAAATAAAAATATTTATTATAAAAAGGAGCTACTTATTGTTGATTAATACTACATAATAAAAAGAAGATTAGGGTATAGCTATATCTTTAGTATTTTCAGCGCCTTCCTTTGTCCTCCCAAGTATTCTTAATTTCTTATCGTTCAGTTCTGCTCCACCAAAATAATTAGTTTCTAAAGTGGTAATTGCGATAGAAAATTGTATTGTCCCTCCCGAACTGATCACCAATGATGTCGGCGGATTTCTCGTAAAATCACCTAGATCGATATTTGTTCCATTAATATAAATGGAATCTATTTCTACACTGGATGTACCATTGTTATTGACTCTAAATATTAAATTTGCTGAGCCCGTTCCATTATTGATAACTAAAATATTATAATAATTGCTATTTACAATTGCATTAAATCTATGGATATCTTGTGCCGTTGTATTTGTAGTAACATTTACTTTAAGTTCATTTGATTGATTAATTTTCAAACCGGGAATATCAAAAGTAAGCAATGTACATTTAGAGACATTTAAAATAGCATCTCCATATAGAAGACTTACATTATTAGCAATTGATATTGTTGTTGTATCGTTAAGAATGATATTTGTTAAGTTTACGACCTCATTACCCGTATTTTTAATTAATAATTTTCCTGTTTCATTAGCTGCGATATAAGAGGGAGTTAGACCATCTATTGTTTCTATTATTGTAATATTCGGTTCAGCTTTAATTGCTTGAATTACACCAATATCTGAAGCAACCGGTTCGGGGACCATATATCCCTTTGCCGAAACGGCAATAATTAATTCCTCATTTAAATTAATTTGTGATAATCCCGGAGGTAGATCTGAAGGCTCTATTACAATTGTATTTTCATCGTTAGGGTTTAATATTAAATCGTGATTTATTGTATCAATTTTATCAGATTCGATAGCATCATTTGCGTTAGTTAAATTAAATATATTTCCATACTTCACAGAATTCGCTTTAGCTATATAAACTGAATCTAATCCGAGAACTTTACTTCCTCTATTTTTCACACGAATTCTAATGTTACCATTAGTGTAAGCATATGTATCTATATTATTAAAATCAATTGGAATGTGATATTTGTAAGTATTTTTACTGCTTGCTGCTAAAAGTTCTGGCGAAAGCGTTCTATCCTCATTAAGTATCACAAGTTTGTAATTTTCAGTATTATATGAAAGCAAGGTTTCGTCCTTTACACCTTGTGATGTAATTACTCCAACTAAATTTCCTTTTATTCCGGGTTCTTGAGGATTAAATTCTCCATTGACATCTGCAATATATGCAACCGATTTTTCTCCTGGTCTTAATACTGAAGAACCACTAATATAACTTGTAGCGTTGTACCTATTTTGTTCATCATTGACATAAAAGTAATCTAAATTGGTAGTGTAACTTCCAACATTTTTTACTTCTAGAATTATATTGGCTAAATTACCATTCTGTTCCACTTTACTATTTTCTCGATTTATTTTTATCAAGCCAGGTTCAGCTTCAGTAGCAAAGAAATTTTTTGTACTCTCCTCAAAAATATATTTAGTACCCCCCAAGGCGTCTGCTTCAGCTGTAACTGTTATATTTACAACATCATCCTTTTTATAAGGAACGCTAAGATCAATCCAAACTATATCTTCTTCATTTATGCTCAATTTTCTATCATTATTCGATCTCCCCATAGTAAAATTGTATTCTTTATTGTTAATTTTTATATTTTTAATTGTTAAATCTCTCGTTCCAGTATTTTCCAAACTAAACGTAGAGCTACCAATATCAAATACTTTAGGATTGGTTATTGAAAAACTAGAATCTAATGCAGTGTAGTCAACTTGAAATATTTTGACCATCCCATTTCGAGAAAAATAGGCTGGTTTAAATACTTTAAAATCATATAACCCATTAGTAGGTATGTGATCTGACCATTCATTGCCATTATCGTCTTCTCTTGGTTTAATGCCTTGTGAAGGATTCCCACCAATCTGCGAAGCGTAAAACCACTGTAAATATTTCGTATTAGGATTAATTCCTGAGGGACTTGTTGGCTCGCCATAAAACATCAACCTGACTAATTGAGATTGAAACCAAGCTTCTTCATATTTTCCAGATGTTTCATTTATATAATCATCTTCTAAAAAAACGCTGCCTTCAGCCCAGTTGTCTTCTTCAAGACCCTCTTCTTTGTAAGATTCATAATGATCGTTGCAAATTCTCAACATCCATGGCCATTTGCCCTCATCGCCTCCCATTCCAGTAATTAAAAATCCAAAATAAACTAAAACATAATCAGCTTTTAGTTCACGAAGTATTTTTGCGCTATATATCTCATTAGTTTGCATGAATGCCATTCCTGTCATTCCTATTCTCTTACTTTTATGGGTATTGTTATCATTTACCGTAGTAACGTTTCCTACAGGAGTTAACCAATAACCATAATCCCACCAACTTACAACAACATCGGTTCCGGCTAAATTATTTTTCATCCATGTTAATGCATCTTCCCAATCATGAAATTGACCTCCAGCCACCATTTGGCTGTAAGACAATTGATTAATTGATACATCAGTTGCGTGAAAAACTTGAGCTATACATAAAAATGCAATCAAAGAATAAACCGCAAAGACCTCAGACCTACCAACTGGTTTTCTTAATTGTCTTCTTCGTTTTCTACTTACGCTAATCCTTCTTTCCCCTATAAAGCTACCATAGATTTTTAAAATATTCACTAATCCATAAGCACCCATTAAGGATGCAGCAGGTGCAAATAATAAAATTACACGAATCATACTTCCTGTAGCATAAAATATCGTCAATAAAAATGCCATTAACAATATATCTGCAGCATTTAATCTCTTAAAACAAAAGAAAATTCCAAGAGGTAAAAGAAGCAATGGAATCAAAGTATTATAATAAAAAATTGACCAAGCACTAGGCATATGTTCCGCAACCGAAGCTACAAGATGCAACTTATCTCGTAACAAAGGACTAAGAATACTATTTAATCTAGGACCAATACCGAGAGGTATTATATTGGGATCAACCCATATTATTATAGCAATAACAATAATTAAGGGAATCGAAAACCATTTAATTGAATTTAGCAAAAGATTATAAAATCTTGGATAAGTGTTCTTTTTTGAATGAATCATGTGAAATAGTATTAAAATTATAGTAAAAAGAAAAATACCTCCTAGAGATATATTGCTAAAAAAATTTTTATAATCGAAATTAAAAAATAATGAATATATTAGAAAACCCGTTCCTATAATTCCCGCATAAGCAATTAATACATTTTCATTATATTTATTTAATAGGATTAAAATGACACAAACAAGAGGAATGATAAAAAAAACATATTGATATCCACCCCAACTTAAAGACAAATAACCTAGAAAGAGACCCCCCATTATTGAATGCAAAAACTTACCCGTTTTAATTGTTTTTAAGAAAAAGAGAAGTGTCATAATAGTAGCAAATACTCCAATTGTCTCGTTATCAAAAAAACCTGCCATTGTTCTCTGCATATGTCCTGTATTGAATGCTAGAAAAAATGCAGCAAGGAGTCCGCAATTTCGATCATAAACCTCTTTTCCTAAAAAATAAGCGGCTAAAACTGTTAATCCACCCATAAATGCAGGGAAATAATAACAAACTTCGTAAATTGTTACTGGAAATCCAATAAAATTTAAAATCCACCAAATAACAACTGCGGTAAAAGGTAAACCTGGACGCGTTTCTGCTCGTTGATATCCTTCGGGATACCAACTCTTTTTATCAACCCAATGAAAGTATTCATAGAGAGAATGTTCTGAAATGTATTTAGCATTGTAATACTGCATCCATGGATCAAATGCTTTAATTAGGGTTGGACCACGTAAAACAGGTGTAAGGCGAATCATTACTGCTACAATTACAACTAAGATGAGTGCTAAAAAAAATACGATATTTCGCTTTTTAACGCTCACAGACGCACGAATCCTATCTTTAAAGTTTCTAAAGGAGGCACTTATCCTATCGATTCTTTTACCGATTGAAGACACCGAACTTAGTCGTAATTTTTTAAAACTCTAATGATAAAGATAATCTTTAATATCTTATTAAATTTAGAATATAAAAAAATCTAAATCATTTAAAATTTTTTGAAATAAGAGAATAAAGAGGAAATATAAAATAATTGCTCTGTACTTATTCAAATTATTTTAAACTTACTATAAAAAAATAATAATTTAAAAATCTGTTATAAATTTTTTAGAATATGCTCCATCCTTCGATTTTTACTTGTATAAAGTATGGTGAATCAATGTTTAATTATTAAACTTGAGATGAAAAATCTAATGGAAAATCAAAGATATCTCTTTAAATTCTATTATATTGGAAAGCAAAGGTTTTTTGGCTCGCAACGGCAAAATAATCTTTTAACTATAGAAAGGTGTTTAATAAATGCTTTAAAGGAAAAAAAATATATCGAAAATGTTAAAAATTCTGGTATTGAATTTGCGAGCAGAACTGATAAGCTTGTTTCTGCTGTTGGAGCTGCGTTTTCTTTTTTATCTAAAAAGAAACCTATTTTAATGGAGATTAATTCAATTTTACCACAAGAAATTGGGTTATGGGCTTATGCTGATGTTCCGAAAGATTTTTCATCACGATATAACGCCTTACTCCGGCATTATAAATATATTTTTCCTGACCCTTTTAGCTTTCTTCAGAAAAATTATAATATCGATTTAAAATTAATGCAAAAAGCTTGTAAAGAATTAGAAGGTCAACACGATTTTATTAATTTCTCTAAATGGGAAAAAAGAAAAGTGAAAACTATAAGGACTTTAGATTCTTTGAAAATGTCTGTTGATAACGAATTCTTGATTTTTAATTTTAAAAGTAAGGCTTTCTTGAGACAACAAATTCGAAGAATGGTAAAAAAAATCATAGAATTAGGGAAAGGCGAAATTGACTATGAGGATTTTCTAAAATTGTTTGACGAAACGAGACGCATTTCATATCAGCCAGCCGATCCTTCAGGTTTAATTTTATGGGATATTAAATTTAATGACAATATTAAATTTAAAATAGATATAAAATCGAAAAAAAGAATGGAAACTTATTTTTTAAATCAAAAATTAAAATTTGATTGTAAAACGAAATTATTTGAAATTTTGCATGAGAGCGATATCTAATCATGTAGTAAAACAATCTTAGCTAGCAAAGCTTGTAATTGAATCTCTTCTGTTCCTCCTTGGCTTAAACGATACTCAAAATCTGCTAAAAGTTTTGAAAGTTCGATTTTTAAAGATTCCGATACGTTTAAATCATAAATTTCTCTGTGTAGATTTTTAATGATATTTATCCCTGAAACACCATAGTCTTTAATAAGTTCATTTAAAAGTTTAAGTGATAATTGTAATTGCCCTTTTATGGCAGTTTGAAGAATATCTTTTATTTTATCATGTGGCACTTCACCAGCAACACTAAAAACAATCTCTTGGTTTATTTTTTTAGAAATAGACCCACATGATTGGAGATAATTTATTGCTCTTCGACAATCTCCGTTAGAAACATCTATTAATGCGTTTAATCCGTTTGCAGCGAGAGTTAATTTTTCTTGCGAGGCTATAAATTTAATTCTCCCTTTTATATCCTCATTACCTAACGCTTTAAATCTAAATACTACGCATCTTGATTGAATAGGAGGTATTAATTTATTTGAGTAATTACATATTAAAATCATTCGACAATTTTTCGTATATTTTTCCATTGTTCTTCTTAATGCTTGTTGAGCTGGGGCAGTCATATTATCAGCTTCATCTAGAATTAATATTTTAAAGGGGATATCAATTGGTGGTCTTGCTTTAGCAAAATCTTTAATAAAAGTTCTAATTACATCAATACCTCGAGCATCACTAGCATTCAATTCTAAATAAGTAAGATTAAGCTCCATTTTCCTCCTGTATAAATCTCTTACCATTGCTAAAGCTGAAGATGTTTTTCCAGTCCCTGCTGGACCTGCAAAGATCAAATGCGGCATAGATTTATCCATTACAAATTGTTTTAAACGTTTTATAATAGCATTCTGGTTAATTACTTCATTTAATGAACGCGGGCGATATTTTTCAACCCAAGGACGGTTTTCCACAGACATAGTAATTCAACTTTACGATGAAAATATATAATAATAATTAATAGAAGAAAATATTAAGATTAAATTTTCTTAATTCTTATTTAAATATTATATTAAAAAAACAGAGTATAGATTTATGGCTGATTTTAAAATAAAGAAAATTAAATCAAGGTGGATTTTAGATTCTCGCGGAAATCCTACGGTAGAGACTGATGTGTATACTGAAGATGGTTTTGGAAGAGCGGCAGTACCTTCAGGAGCTTCAACAGGCGTTTTGGAAGCACTTGAATTAAGGGATGGAGGAAAATCGTTTCTAGGTAAACATGTATCTAAAGCTGTATCTAATGTAAATGAGATAATCGCAAAAAAATTAGTAGGATTCGATGTTAAGAATCAAAAAGAAATTGACGATGAAATGATCGCCATTGACGGCACCGAAAATAAAAGCAAATTAGGTGCCAATGCGATATTATCTATTTCGCTTGCTGTTGCAAAATTAGCAGCAAAATTGGCCGATAAACCATTATTCGCTCATTTATACGAATTAAGCCACGGGAGATCTAGAGAAGATTACCTTTTGCCTCTACCATGTTCTAACGTATTAAATGGAGGTGAGCACGCAGGAAATAATTTGGCAATCCAAGAATTCATGATATTACCGATCGGAGCAAAATCTTTTTCTCAGGCTATACAAAATGTATCTGAAGTGTATCAGACGCTTAAAAGTCTTTTATCTAAAAAATATGGGAAGCCGTCCGTTAATGTTGGTGATGAGGGTGGATTTGCCCCAAACTTATCTTTGACTAGAGACGCTATTGATGTTATCATTGACGCAATTGAGGAAGCCGGGTTTATGATGGGAACTGATTTTGTATTAGGAATAGATGCTGCCGCTAGCGAATTTTACGGAGATGATGATGATTATCATATCGATGGAAAAAAATTAACGGAGGGAGAGCTATTGCAATACTATTTAGATTTAATTCACGATTATCCTTTAAACTCAATTGAAGACCCCTTTGAAGAAAAAGCGTTTAGTGGCTTTACACACTTAACTGCAAAAGTTGGGGAATCAATTCAAATTGTAGATGATGATATTACTGTTACAAATATTAAAATTCTCGAAAAGGCAATTAAAGAAAAGGCAGGGAATGCCCTGTTACTTAAGGTAAATCAAATAGGAAGTCTAACGGAAGCGATTAAAGCTGCTAAAATGTCTTTTAAGAATGGATTTAACGTAATGGTCTCACATCGTTCTGGTGAAACCGAAGATCCTTTTATTGCTGATTTGGCTGTTGGACTCTGCACAGGTCAAATAAAGACAGGAGCACCTTGTAGAAGCGATAGATGCGCAAAATACAATCAAATTCTTAGAATTGAAGAAATATTAGGAAATAACGCAAAATATCCAAAAAATTTCGATTCTTGGAAAGGTTTTCAATAAATAATCATTATATTATCTAATTTTTTCTATTTTTTCAAGTATCTATAAACATTTACATGAACTTTTTTTTTCTTCTGGGTGTGAAACCTAAACGATTTTTCAAGAACCATAATAAACGGAAGAACATTGTCTACTTTCCAATTAAACTTTTTTATATATTTAAGAAGAAAATTATGGACATTCTCACTTGCTAAGTGGATAGAGTAAACAACATCTGATATTGAAAAGGCTTTTTCTAAAAAGATCCTATCAGCGGTTTTATGTTGAACTCCAAAAGGAGGGTTCATAATTGTTGTTATCTTCAGATTCTTAGGAATTAATAATTTAGAGATTTCAAAATATTTAACTTCGGCACATATAGGAAAGATAATATGTTCAAGGTTAAGATCTTTTATATTTTTTTTTAATATATGTAAAGCTCTCCAATCCCTATCTATACTTAAGACGCAACCAGCTTTCAATAAAGCACACGCTATAGATAATCTACCCGTTCCAGCGCCGAGATCAAAAATTAACTTGTTTTTTATGTCGTCGAATTCGAAACCAGCGAAAAATACAAGATCTACCGCACACATAGCATCTATACTATACTGTTCTAATTTTAATTTTGGCTCAATAAATGTTTGGGTATTTTGAAGTATAGATATTAAATCCTTTTTGTTAATTTTTATATCCGCTCTATAACGATTAATTATGCATAAATTTATTTATGTTATTTAATAATAATTACTTAAAATAGAAAGATGTTATCCATAAAAGATTTACGATGAGAAATGTGAAAAAAACGGCGAAAAATAAAGAGATTGTTATTGCTGGACAATATTTAGGAGTCGTTGAAGAATTTCTGCCAGATGAGCAATCAACATACATTAAAGAGGGGCAAATTTTTGCCACTAAAACAGGTTTGATTTCAATAGACGAAAAAAAACGAGAAATTGAGATAAAAACACATCAAGAAAAAGATAGAAAAACTGTTAATGTAGGAGATATTATAATCGGAACCGTCGTTTTTTTGCGTAAATTTTCTATAGGAATTACTTTTAATACTATTAATCGAAAAATTCATTTTAATTCTTCTTATATAGGAAATATTCATGTTTCGCAAATATCTAATAGATATATAGAAAAAATTAATGATGCTTTTCAACTTACAGATATTATTAGGGCTACTGTGATTAATAAAAACGCTAATGAATATACATTAAGTACTGTAGGTAAAAATTTAGGTGTAATACACTCTGACTGCTCGATCTGTGGCCAAACCCTCAAAAAAATCGGAACTAATAAGTTAAAATGCGGTCTGTGTGGGAATTTTGAAAAAAGAAAACTCGCAAATGATTATGGGGATGTAGCTCATCAATTGAGGTTATAATTTTTTTAATTTATTATCTAATAATCAACTTTATTGTGTTTAAATATTCAAGTAGGTGTTAACGTTTTTTGCCTAGAACCGGAAAAAAAGTTATTCATTTCTACAACTATAATGGAAATTTGGATAAAACAGTTAAATTTCTTGAGAACATTCAAAAAAAAGTAAATTATATTAATCTAAACGCAACTGTCAATGGCAGAAGTATTAAAATCACATTATACGGCTCAAAAGATCTTCAACACTTGGCGTGTGAAAGATTACGGGATTTAGCAGAGATATATCTGTGTTAATTGCTTCTAATTTTTTAACATACCAAAAAACATTTATTTTATTATACATTAAGTTTGACAAGTTCAAATTATTTAGAGTTATTATAATGGCTAAGAAAAAGGATAAAAAAGAACCAGAAGAAAATTTAGAAGATGATTTTTTAGATTTAGAAGATAAGGAACTTGAGATCCTACTCCCTAAGGTAGCGAAAAAAACACCTAAAGACAAGTCTGATACAGAAGAAACTATTTCAACAGCTTCGGATATAAGTGAAGATGAATATGAAGATGAGATAGAATTTGAACTTGAAGAAAAACCAGAAATTCCTGATTATAAATATCTCAATCTTAAAATTAATAAAGTTGTAGCAGAAAATGATTACGAAATTGAAGTAATTGGGCAATCCCACGGATTTTGCAATATTTTTATTAAACATCTCTTAAATATCGAAGGTGTAAACATCGCAGCGTATAAAATAACAGGATTAGAACCACCAAAGATTTATATAAGGCTTGAAGATAAACATAAAATTAAAGATATTTTGTATAAAGGAATTGAATCATTAAAAGAAGAAGTTGTAGAGGTCGAAAAACTCTTCCAAAAACTTATGTAAACTTAATTACTTTTTTGTAAAAAGTTTTTAAGAAGTTATAATTCTACTTATCATAATGGCTTATGAGTTTTTAATTAAGGATCTGAATCGAATTAATTCTCAAAAGAGTATTGGAACTGATAAAGGCTTAGCTAAAATAGGAGATGCTATCGTTAATTTAACGTATTCCGTGGCAAAGTCAATATATTTAACAAGAAATAGTTTAAATAAAAATAAAATTTTACGTACTGGATTAAAAGTAAGTAAAATAATTTTAGCCGATGCTTTAAAAAACGCCGATATGAAAGGTTTTGCTAAGAATAGGGCTGATGCTCACGATCTTGCTAATACTGTAGAAGCGATAATAGCTTTTATCTGGCTAAGTAATAAAATGTCCATAAATGAAATTATTGATTTTTTAACCGATAATTTTTCAGGACCTTTAGAAAGTAGGATTGATGAGATACGTTGTGCGACGACGGCCTTTTCAAATTTTCTAATTTATATAAGAAAATATTTACCTCAAAATTAAAATATGAAAGAATATCCTATAACTATCGGATTCGATGATGCGCCTTTTGCGCTTAAATCGACTTCACAAAATACAACTCAATTAATAGGCGTAATTTGTCAAGGGAAACGAATGGTTAATGTGGTTAGAAAAGAAATTAAAATCGATGGTCAAGATGCGACTGGAGCTTTAATTGAACTCACAAAACAAAACGAAAATCATGTTCAATATATTTTAACTGACACAATAACATTTGGGGGGTTTAATATAATTGATTTAAAAGAAATTTACAATGAAACAAAAAAACCTATAATAGCCATTACCGAAAAAGAAGTTGATCTAAACTCAGTTAATAAGGCCTTAATAAAAAAATTTCCTCATAATTACGATTTAAAAATTCAAAAAATAATTAATGCAGGAAATTTATATGAGACTGAGATTGAAACTGCCGGGGGTTTATCAAGGATTTTTTTTCATTCTAAAGGGATTAAATTAGATGAAGTAGAATTGTTATTACAAAAAGTGTGCATTGATTCGAAAATTCCCGAGCCTATTCGCCTTGCTCATATAATAGGAAAATTATTTTAAGAATTTAAAAGAGTAAAATTACATTAGAAAAAAATAAAAAGTCATTCTGAACTCATCTCATATTCTAATATATCATGCATCCTTTGACGCAAATCAGGACGAATAGCGCTCATTCCATATGTCTTTATGCCACCTAATTTCTTCTGTACTTCTATTTCACTCAGAACATTTGGAAGATCTTGCTTATTTGCTATGGCAATGATTTTGGAATTTACAGCATGACGCGCGAATCTTTCATAGAGCTCTTTACTTTTAGAAACATTGTCTTCCGATGAATCGGTAACTAATACAGTTAAACCTGCCCCTCTCAAAAAGTCCTTCCACATAAATTTGAATCTTTTTTGCCCGCCAAAATCCCATAAAGACACTTTACCATAATGAGCTAATTTTTCTATTTTAATCTCCAATCCAATAGTTGGATCCCTTCCTTTTTTTACCTCCTCACCTTGTAATAGAGTCAATAGTGAAGTTTTTCCCACTCCAGATTCTCCAATAATGCATATCTTGTTTTTAATATGAATCATTTCCAATCGAGTCTTCTATTTGAAGATTTGTTAATTAGAAAACCCAAATAATACCTCAAAAAACAGAATAATATTTAGATATCATGAAGGTGTTATACCTAAATTTAAATAATAAATTTGTTCAAGGTGGAAAGTAAAGTTAAAGCTACTAATAAAGAAGAATGTAAAAAGACAGAAACCAAAAAAAATAACGAAAAATAAAAATAATCTAAAAAAAAAATTAATTTCCTACGCTCCTGTCTCCAAATCTTTGACAATTCCTACTGCAACAGTTCTCCCCATGTCACGCACTGCAAATCGGCCCATTTCAGGAATCTCAGTATATTTTTCAATACACATTTTTTTTATTGGACTTAAATCTACAATTGCGGCTTCATTTCTCTTGAGGAACTTAGGATTATCCTCTATAACGGCCCCAGTTTTTTGATCTAATTTTTTAACAAGGCTGGTAAATTTTGCAGCGACCTGTGCTGTATGAGCATGAATAACAGGAGTATAACCTTGTGCAATAGCAGTTGGATGCCAAATTACAATGATTTGTCCCGTCCATTTTCCATTTGGAGTAACTACTGTAGGAGGGTTGTCAGGATGTCCTAAACAATCGCCTCTGCCTGCGTCTTTCATGCTAATTCCTCTGATACTGAAACCAACATTATCTCCAGGCTCGGCCTGAGGTATTTCTTCGTGATGCATTTCAATTGATCTAATTTCGCCTTTAAAACCAGTTGGCATAATAATAATTTTATCTCCCTTCTTTAAAATTCCAGTCTCAACCCTACCAACGGGAACTACGCCCGTTCCTTTAATTGAATAAGAGTCTTGGATTGGAAGTCTTAAAGGTTTATCGGTTGGCTTTGGAGGAATTTCAAAAAGATCAATAGCATCAATTAATGTTGGTCCTTTATACCATGGCATTTTATCACTAGATTTCGATAAGTTCTCCATATCAAGACCACTACATGGAATAAATGGGATCTTTTTTACTGGAAAGCCAATGTTTCTAAGGAGATCGGATACATTATCAACGACTTCATTAAATCTCTCTTCATTATAATCCCAGACATCCGCTTTATTAACTGCAACTACGAGTTGTTTAACCCCTAAAGTCTGCGCGAGATAGGCATGTTCCCTTGTTTGTCCATTTGCAGCAATACCTACTTCCATTTCCCCTTTTTTACCAGAAACGACTAAAATTGCTGCATCCGCTTGTGATGCCCCTGTAATCATGTTCTTAACAAAATCAGCGTGACCTGGAGCATCGATAATTGTAAAGTATCGATTTGGAGTCTCGAATTTTCTAAACGCAAGATCAATTGTAATTCCGCGTTGACGCTCCTCTTTTAATCTATCGAAAACGAAAGCGTAGGACCATGATTCTCGATCATATTCTTTAGCGAGTTTTTCAAGCTCTCTTGCTTCTCTATCTGTTACTGCTCCTGTTTCTATAAGTAATGCGCCCATCATTGTTGATTTGCCGTGGTCGATATGACCTATAATTACTAGATTTAAATGTTGCTTGTCAACCATTTTTCAATCAATTTCCATATTTATTTTAAAATAGAATTAATATACTTAATTTTTAATTCCTAATAATAATATCAATTATAATTTGATAATGAACTTAAATGATCTGGAATTTAAATTCTTTACTATATTGGAAAGATAAAGGATTGTCTAGGGAAATAAATGAAAGATTTTGTATTTAATGATTTTTTCTTTTTTTTTTATTTCGTTTTAGCTAATTAAATGCAATCCCTTAAAATCATCATATAATTCTTGTTTATTTTCTCTTAGCAATTGAAATATTTCTTTAATTTCTTTTCTAAAGTTGATTATTTTACCATTATCGGATAATTCTACTATTACTTTATCTTCTAAAAATTTATCAAAAATAAGCTCTATATTATTTATCTCGACACGAGTTTCCGTAAAATAATCTAATAAGTGATGAAGATAATATGCTTTAATATAGAGATTCTCATTGCTATATTTTTTTTCTTTATCCATTAGGTAAAAATATTTTAGCTGGCGATCAATTATTCTCTCATTTTCATTGTAAATAGATAAAATTTCTTTATCATACATACTGTAATGAGAGCCATAATCTATGAATCTATTTACGATAATCGCAACTAATTCATCAATTCCAGCTTTTTTACACCATTTTATATGTACGATCCAATTAGGTATTTTTTATCACTTGATAAATATTTGAAATCTATAAAATCTTAAAAAAAGACTAAAAATAAATTTTAAGTTAATCAAAATAATAAAGATAAAAAATTATATTACTCTATAAAAAATTAAGGAATGTACAAAATCTATTGTAATAAATCTATAAAACATAAAAAGTAATGGTTCGTTCAAGAACAAAATTTCCAAAGGAAGGAGAATTCGTAGTCGGAAAAGTGACCGATGTTCATGATCAATATGTTTATGTAGACTTAATAGACTATGAAGGTTTAAATACGGATGACGTTGCGAGAGGCATGATTCATATTAGCGAAATATCAAGCCGATGGGTAAAAAATATACGACATCATGTAAGAGTTGGTCAAAGAGTTGTGTTAAGAGTCCTGCGTGTAGAACCAACAAAGGGACACATTGATTTATCTTTAAGAAGGGTTAATTCGGCTCAAAGAGAAGTTCGAATGAAGGAATGGAAATATGCCTTAAAATTCGAAAATTTATTACAATTTTTAGTTGATGCTAAAGATTTAACTTTTGATGATGCTTACGAGCTAATTGGATTTCCCATATTAGATAGATATAATACTTATCAAGAAACTATTGAAGAACTTAAAGAAAATGGAAAAAATATCTTAAAGGATATAAAAAATGTTCCTGAAGATGTGAAAAAAGCTTTCTTGCAGATAATTAATGAGAATATAAAAATATCAACTATTAACATTGTTGGAAAAATTCAACTTTCTTATAATGACGAAAATGGAATTGATCTAATTAAAGAATCTTTAATTGAAGCTAAAAATATTATAAAAAATCCAAAAGAAACTAGAAACTTAAGCATTAGTTATATCGCAGCCCCATATTATCGTCTTGAAATCGTCTCAAAGGATTATTTGGATGCTGAAAACATACTTTCTGAGGTTTTAGAGGTTATTGAAGCCAAGGTGAATAAATTTAATGGAACATTCAATTTTATTCGAGACTAAATTAATTAGTATAATTTCACTTTAATTTTATAAAATGACAAAATACCTTCAAAAATGTAAGAATTGTAGTAAATATGGATTGATTAATCCAAATTTAAAATGTAGATACTGTGGAGGTGAATTGATAAATCCAAAACCACCAAAATTTTCATTAATAGATAAATATGGAAAATATCGATTGAAATATTTTAAAGAAGAATTTAAGAAAAAATTCAACTAGTAGGTTCGATTTTTTCAGCAAATTTTTCATTGAGAAGTATTTTTGCGTTTTTTGAAGGCATATAAGCAATATCTTCTTTTTGGAATGGCCCATAATTAATGAGGTCAATACCAACTAAAGGAGGAGTTTTTTTTAAAAATCTGATTAAAACATAATCGAAATCACCACTTTTGGTTTTCAAATTTTTTTTAATATCTTCAACATCACTTATTTTATAAGATTCAACATCTTTACTAGTTTCAATTTTTCCTTTTTCCTTCAATTCAAACAAACTTTCAATCTCTTCTTCTTTAACTTCTTCGTAAATCGACATAGCTTTAACTTTTTTATATCCTTTAATATCGCTTACTAAATTTCGATAAAATAATTTCTCAGCTTGTAAAAGATGATCAAGATTAATTTCTTGTAAAGCTAACGCAGAATTTATAATTTTTATTTCGCGAATCTTTAAAAAGTCGTTAAATAGAAATTTAAAATTTTCTCGATAAGAGTCTACTATCTGAGATTTTATTTTTTTATTTTCTCTGTAATTTTCTTCATTTAATAATGGATCATTAAGAATTTGAAAATTTCTTTTAAATTCGGTAAATAATTCTTTAGTTACAAGAGTTAAATCTTTATTCTTAAATTCCTTAAGCCAATATTGATATAGCTTCTCGTATTCGTTTTTAATATCCATAAATAGAGAAAATTTATTTTTATTATGCATAAGAGGTATAGAATAAATTTATTATTAACTTATACAAATTTAGCAACTTCTTTACAAAGCAAAAATACAGCTATATGATTAGGTACCTCAACTAGATCTCCTTTATCATAAGGACCAAAAGTTTGCCCCTTTATTTTAGTGGCAGGTATATTAGACTCTACAATCTCTATTTTTTGTGTGATATCACTATAGAATACTATTGGATCTAGACTTTTGTTATTTTCATTAAGGGGCTTAAAGGTTTCAAGCTCTAGCAGTTTCAATTCTTGAACTTTAAATCCGGTTTTACCGTGTAAAGTCCCAGGATATCTAATAAGTCTGTGAATATCGATTATAACCGGTTCATCAATTTCAATACCAACCTCTTTGATTATCCCATTTAGAAATTTTTCCCATGATTTTAGACCGAAACCATCTATATTCCATAAAGTCTGTAAAAAATTTTGTTTATTATTTAATATGTATTCAATGGTCTTATCATTCAATCCAAATTGTTTACTGCTAAAGAGTTGAATTATAGTATTGTTAGAATAATTTTTTAAAATTTCTTCAATTTTTGACACAATTTTTTTAGACCAGCCTATATTATTTTTTAACAGACTTATATTTAAGCTTAAATTTTTAAGACCTAAAATTTCAAAAGAAATATTATCTCCAGTAAGATAATCCGCAATTTCTCTTCTTTCCTCACTTGACAATACCCTCATTTTTTTATTTTCGATCTTTAAGTGATAACCACGATGTCCTGAAAATGCTATTTTTAAATCTTTTTCGCTAATCCCAAAATCCGGAAATAGAAAATCGTAAATTAATTTAATTATTTCTTTTTTAGCGATATCTAAACAAATATCACAAATCCAATTTAAATTTTTTATCTTAAGTTTGCCACACTCAGGACATTTATGTACCATCCCTCTTCCACTTTTCCCACACTCTTTACAGTACCAATAGTCGTGATCATTTTTACAAGGTGTTTCAAAATGATCAACATCAATATCAATTATCAAATCGCAACCTTGATACTGTTTTTTATCCATATTTGGATGATCTGGTTCTATATATAAAGAACCACTCGAATATACATGTTTAGGACCATTATTAATTAAATAATTCTTTAAATTTTCACCATTATTAAAACCTATATGTCTCATCATTCCTAGTTTGTCCCAATACAGGAATCCGAATTCCCGATGTTCTAACAAATCAACAATAGGAATATCAGCCTTTTTTTCACTATAATATGCTTGAAACAGCTTTTTTAAGAACTTATTTGAGCTCATTTTCTTTTTTTAATTGATTTTTCGCAAAATTCTCTATTTTAGAAGCTCGAAATTGCTTTAATTGTATATAAAATAGTGGGTGTCTAATCTTTTTTTGAGCATCCGCTTTTGTTGAATAATATCCATTTAAACAGATATCATCTTTGTATTTAGCGGCCATACATAAATTTAATGATTTTAGAGTGGTACATTTATGTGGAGTATACCCTTTTTTTTTAGCAAAATTAACTTGATAAGTTGTCTTTTCTCTATTAAAATCCGGCATAGATATAAATATATCAATAATTTTATCAACAGGGTAGTTAAGAGCATGTAAAAAAAATACTAAAAATAACCTTTCTATATGAATCAAATTTTGACCTTCTTTGGCCTTTGAAAGGATTTCATTTATACATGGGGGAAAAGAATTTGAAAAATCAGATCCATCTTTAAAACCAATTTCAAAATAATACTCAAATTCTTCTCTCTTAAGTTCCCATTGGTTTAAAATATTTTCATATAATTCTTTAAATTCTGGTATATTCAAAAAATCCTTTTTAAAGAATTTTAATGAAGCTTTATTTTCTTCCACTTCAATTTTATCGCGAATGTATTCTTGGATAAGACGAATCAACCTTCCCTTTTGAATAAAAACATATCCTTTGGATAGAGCATTATTTACTAATTTACGATATTCGTCGCGCAATCTAGAAGCTAGCTTTAAATAATCTGTATAATGAATTCGAAAATTAGTTTTAAGTATCTCTTTTTGGTCCTTATATATATTTACACCATACTCCATTGGTTCCATATTAAAACGGAGGTCAAATTTTAAATCTTCACAGATAGAAAAAATGTTGTAATCATTCTCTTGAATTAGATTGTTATAGTTCATTTTTGAATATAAGTTAGCGATTTTATTTGTGATAATTTTGTTATCTAAAATAAATAACAAGATTTTCAGGATTAAATACACGTATATATTAACTTTATCGGGCTTATAATAGGATATATTTTCCAAATTATCAAAAGCAGCTTTAAAAATATGTATTATTCTTTCTTGAATGTCTTCACTAAGAGTTTCAGAGAAAATCATCGAAATAAACTCTGAAGGTGGTTTATTAGCAATATCGGAAAAAAATTCATTTAAGGACGGAAGCCAAGGATAATGATAAATTAATTCAATTGTATTACTCAAGGTGTTAAATTCTCTATTATTATTGATATAATATATTTGATAAACTAATATTTTAATAAACATAGAGCACATTGATTTATTAATAATTATTATTTACACATCAATATCATATAGTTCAAGATTTAATGTAGAAGAGAATTAAAAAAACCGTGAACCATCTTTTAAATTAAAGTTATATTTGAATAATTGTCAAAAATTAAGGTTGGATGGAAAAATGTCAGGATATATTGGTAAAAAGATTAGAATGGAAAGAATCGTGAACAGAGAAAATCATAAAACTATAATCGTTCCTATGGATCATGGATTAACTGCAGGACCTATAAAAGGCATTGAGAAAAATTTAGGAGAAATGGTAAATAAAATCGCTTTAGGGGGAGCAAATGCCGTTTTAGGACATATTGGAATCCCTTTATATGCCCACAGAGGTTATGGACCGGATATAGGATTGATTTTACATCTGTCAGGCTCAACTTCATTAAGCCCTGAATCAAATTATAAAGTTTTAGTAAATACTGTTTTAGAAGCGGTTAAATTAGGTGCTGATGGGGTATCAATTCATATAAATATTGGGACAAAATCAGATCCAGAAATGCTTGAAACATTAGGAAAAGTTTCTAGAGAATGTAGAGAGTATGGTATGCCACTATTAGCTATGATGTATCCGAGAGGAGAAAATATAGAAGATGAGTATGATGTTGAGGCGGTTAAGATTGCTGCCAGAGTTGCCGCTGAATTAGGAGCCGACATTGTAAAAACAAACTGGACCGGTGATCCTGATTCTTTTAAAGAAGTAATTGAGGGATGTATGGCTCCAGTAATAATAGCAGGGGGAGAAAAAACAGGGATTAAAGGGATTTTGGAAATAACCAAGCAATCAATAGAAGTAGGAGGAGCAGGTGTAGCTTATGGGAGAAATGTTTTCCAGGCTGAAGATCCAACCAAAGCAGTAAGAGCCTTATATTTAATTGTAAATAAGGACTATGAAGTAAATGAAGCTATTAAAGAAGCAGGACTTTAGTCATTATTAAAAAAAACTAATTTTTTACATCTATTTTTCAAATTGACAACTAAAAAAAGTTGAGCTAAAATTAATTAAAATTCATCCATATCCTCATCTTCGTCGAATTCAGCTTCTTCGACACGTGGCGCAAGAAAATAAAATAATTCGCCACCCTCAAGTAAATTAAATATCATTTTTAATGGATGATCTGTCTTTAACGAAATCTCTAATTTTTCCGTGATTGAAGCTATTTTTAATATAGCTTTTAAGAAAGTTAGAGAATAAGCACCATTACTAGTGCCATTAATATCCGATTCAATCAGTTCATCAAGTTCAAGCTCATAATTCATCTCTCCTATTTGTCCAGATGAACTAAAAATTAATCCTTGATCTTCAATTGATTTCATATTTAAAATTTCAGAATATATTTCAGCGTCTTTTATCGCCTCAACTAAAAAATCTGGATCTATTACCCATTTTGAGGGATATTCAATATTTAATAAATTATCCATTGGAATCTCTTCCATATCGATATCTAATTGTGCCAAGCTAAACGTTCGAATGCGTGTAGTCCCCTCTCTTTGCATTTTAATTCTGATCTTTTGGTCTTTGTCGTTAAAATCAATTTCCACTGAATCATTAGCAGCGCTTCTTTTCAAAATCTTATCCAAATCATCTAAATTTAATCCTACTTTAGAATCTTTACTACATTTATACTCATCAAAATCTCCTTTTTTGATAGATAGTTTTAACAAACAAATTCGACTTGGATCCATTGCCGAAATTGTGAATTCTTTAGGCGTTACTCTAAACTCAGTTTCATCAATAATACTGGCAAGAGTCTCTACTATGCCTTTCAAAATGCGACTATTTTCTAATTTTAAAGTAAAACTCATATATCATTAGCTCTTTTATTTAAAAACTGATTGCTTTATATTAATACAATATATTACTGATTGCTTTATATTAATACAATATATTAATAATGTTTTATTGCCTTTCTTTATTAAATTTAATATTATTGATTTAATAATACCTAATTTTATTTCTCGAACAAATAGCAAATTTTTACTTATTGAATTAATTATTTATATTCGTCTAAAATTCTAAAAAACATATCTTTTATAACATTTTAAGGACGTTATATTAAATGGAAAGTCAATATGCGAAACAGAGAATAATAAGAGATGTAAAAAACGATGATGTTCGAATCCAAATTACTGGTTACATTAAAAATATTATTGATGACCAATATATAGTTTTAGACGATAAAACTGGTCAAATCAAAGCGAATATTGAAGATGTAGAATATAATTTTAAAGAAAATGATTTAATCAATGTAATTGGGAATTTAATTATAATTACAAGTGGTGAAAAAGTACTAAAAGCTGATATTATCCAAGATATGAATAAATTGAACTTTGATTATTATCAAAAATTGTATGAACTGAAAAAAGATCTTGAATGAATAAAAACGAAAAAAAAGGGCTAGTTTTTAGGAAAGGACCTCTAATATCTTTGTAAGAATTCGAGCCTTGCCACCAGTAGATTGGAGCAGTGTTTTTCCACAGACTAAGCATTCAACGTCTGTAGCTGAACAGCCGAAAATTATTTGGATATTTCCACAATTCAAGCACTTAACTCTTAAAAATCGGCTCTTAGGTTGTGGAATTAGTTCTTTTGGTTTTTTTTTCCTTCCCATAACGACTTTGCTCCCAAACTTTTAATTAAACTTCTTGTAATTCAAGTCTTTTAACACGGTAGGACTTAGCATATTGCTTCTTACCACATTCACTGCATTCAAGTATTGGTGTTGTCTTTTTGTTTATCTTTGCATTTCGATGAAAAATTTCTTTAGGAAAAGAACCATAACCTTTCTTCTTTTTTTCAAATCTCCTCTTTCCATGGGCTAACATACTTTCTTTCCCTTTTTTATAGATACTCACATTGTGCTTTACATGTTTTCGACAGTAAGGACAATATCTATTCACAGATCTTGGGTACTTCAATTTTTACATACCGAAATTAAAATAATGAATTAGTTAATAAATCATAAATTTTAAATTTTATTTATTTCGCATTCTGTAAACGTATTTTGCGCTTCTCTACTTTTGAGTGTTAAATATCCCAAAAAAGCACCGATCATTAGAATAATCGCAACACTCATGCGAGAAAATAGAAAATCGTAAAAAGAGGCTATCCAATATATATTAAAACATGGTCAACTATGAAAAATAAAAAGATTAATAACAAATAATTTAAGCAATTTTTACATAATTTAAATAAAAACCTTTGGAAAAGAGTATATATGTTTAAAGAGAAATTTAGCGAAGGTATAATAAGTGCTAAACAATTTAATAGAGAAGATATTGAATATATCTTGAAAAAAGGTAAAGAAATGATTAATGCTACAAATTCGAATATTCTCAAAGGAAAAATACTTGCCACATTGTTTTTCGAGCCATCTACTCGTACTCGGCTTAGTTTTGAATCTGCTATGTATAGATTAGGAGGAAATGTAATTGGTTTTCAATCAGGAGAAGTATCTTCAATTAAAAAAGGTGAAAGCCTTGCTGACACTATAAGGACCGTGGAAAATTATTGCGATTGTATAGTTATAAGACATTCAATGGAAGGGGCAGCTAAATTAGCCTCTAGATTTGCTAAAATTCCTATTATTAACGCAGGTTCAGGTAGCGGTGAACACCCCTCTCAAGCGTTATTGGATTTATTGACTATTAAAGAAGAATGTGGAACCTTGGATGGATTAAATATTGGTATAATGGGAGATTTAAAATACGGGAGAACAGTACATTCTCTATCGATTTTATTGTCAAATTTCGATGTAAACATTTATTTTATAAGTCCGAAGGAATTAACAATAAGGGCCCAAGAAAAAGAATTTTTAATTCAGCGGCAACTCAAATTTAAAGAAGTAGTTCAATATAAGAGTTTGTTAGATATATTTGATGTGCTTTATATGACGCGAATTCAAAGAGAAAGATTTGTTGATGTGGAAGAATACGAAAAAGTTAAAAATGTCTATATTTTTAAACAAGAAGATCTTAAAAATACCAAGAATACATTTATTCTTATGCATCCTCTCCCGAGAATTACAGAAATTTCTGCGGATGTAGATAATTCAAGAAAGGCAATATACTTCAAACAGACTTTTTACGGTTTGAAAATGAGAAAGGCAATTTTAACAGAATTACTTGCTGATTAATCAATTAAAAATGCATTTATCTTAGATTGTGTTAAAATTTTTAAATTCTTTTTAAATAATGCATTATCAGAATTAACTGAATTATTGAATATAATTCCCCCTTCAATTATTTTCTCAAATTTTTTGAAAATTGAAATTTTTTTCTCTAAAGATAATTTTGAATGTTTTCTTATTATTCTGGGTGAATAAAAATTTCTTCTCTTATTTAATTCCTTTATTCTATTATTTCTTTCGAAATATTTATCACTATGAGGCTGGCTTAAAATATAGCATTCATTTTCATTTTCGTTTTTTTCTTTAATTTGTTCGTTCAAAAGAGATAAAATTTTTAAGGCAAAAGATTGACTTGTTTCTATTCTATCGAGCTCAATACCACAATGATTTGTAATAGCTTCATTTAATCCAAGGAAACTAACTGACTTTAACGAATTTTTACTCCAATTTCTAAAATCTGCCCCTAAAAAATGAGATATTAACATTTCCCATTTTTTTAACGAATTCAATTTCTTTTTAATCAAGTATTCTTTATATTTAAAAAATTCAAATACGGAATTTAATCTATCTTGTAATATATCACAAAAAGAATCGTCATTTTGATTTGCCTCTAATGAAATTAAATGTAAATTAATCAAAACCTTGTCTAAAATAATTCTTACCTTTAAAAATTCATTTTCGTCAGAATTTTTAATTCTAATAACAGTTGAATTAAGTAAATGTGATTTGTTAGCGTTATAAAATGTAATATTATTTTTTGTTACAGTTGGATTAATTTCACTTAAAATGAAATCTTCTATCCCTGATTGTGTATAATCAAATAAAATCAATGGAATTATCTGAAAACTATCTAAATTTGTTTCGTTCTCAATATTTTTAATGAAAATTTTATCAGTTTGAAAATTAGGTAAATTTTTATCTTTTAAACCTTTTTTGTTTTTATAACAAAATTCCAATGATATGTGTGATCGTCCATCTCCATAACTATTACTATATTTTAAAAATTTTGAGGTCAAAATATTAATCAAGAAATTTGCATGCTTTTTATTACGAAATAGAGAGAGAAAATGTTTATTAAAACTGCCCAAGAGTAGATCTTCAGAAATATATGGTTTAAAGGCAGATACCAATTCACCGAAGTTTAAAATTAATTTAATATAATCTCTTGAATTTTTTAATTTTATTGAAAATTTATTAAATAAACGAGATATGAGACTCTTTGTATTGAGGTATATGCTTAATGGTCTTAAACTCCAATAGTTAAGATTACATAAAGCTATTTCTCCTGATAAATAGAGATCAGCCAAGTGATTAGGCAACAGATTTAATAATAAAAATTGCTCCGAAACATCTGAACCTGATATTTGGATGAATCTTTCTGGAGAGATTTCTTTATTTTTAAATAATTTTAATGCTTCATATGGAGGAGTCCCTAATCGCGTTAATCTATGCCTCACATGTTCTAAGCCTTTTTCTAAAAGTATTGCGTTTATATATTCACGCATTAAAGGCGCTGTCATATATTCGATTTTTGTCTTAGAAAGGCGTTCTTTAACTTCATTGGCAATGTCTTTAGCTAAATTTTGATCTAATTCGCCTTCTTTAATCAAATAATTTATAATCGTTTTAAAATCAAAAACTTCTTTAGAATATTTTGAGGTCCTAATCATTTTAACCTTGTTTTGATCATCTATAAACTGTTTCATTGATAAAATTATTTTTAAGATCTTCTTACCAAGTAAAGTAATAAAATATCCTTTATCAGAAGATGAAATTAAACCAACTTTTTCCAATGCTTTCAAATGGTAAGAAAAATTGACAGAATTTTGATTCGTTTCTAAAATTTCTTTTTGAAGCGTAGAAAAAGTTAATAAAGATTCATTTTTTTTTAACTTCTTTAAAATATCTATTCTAATCCGTTGACCTAATGTTTTTAATATTTTTTCAAAATTTTTGTTATTTTTGTTATTTTTGTCGGCACTCATCTCTCTGTTATTAGAATTACTTAAATCTTTATGATAAATAATAAGGTTAACAAGTATATAAATATAAACAAATTCTGATAATATATGGGTGATATTAAAATTCAGAAAGAGGGGGATGATAAAAACTTTAAAAAAATTTATCGTGCAGATACGGCAATTCTTTCAATTTCATCTTTTCTTTTTACCGCTCTTGATTCTTGAGAGTTTCTTGCCGCCATAATAAGTTCTTGTGATATATTTTCCTTAAAATTTTTTAAACTTCCACTACTTCTAGCAGCAATTGCTTGAGTTAAATATTTAATGGCTAAATCGACTCTTCGTTGAGGAGCAATATCTACAGCTGATGCATAGGAAATTCCGCCCATCGCAATTCTAGTAGTTTCTTCTCTTGGAGATGTATTGATTAAAGCGTCTACTAACACCTGGATTGGATTTTGTCCAGTAATATGTTCTATTAATATAAATGCGGTCTTAACGCTTTTAATGATTTTACTTTTTTTTCCTGAATTGTAAGAGCTCTTATGACCTTTTATTTTTCCAGCAATAAATCCTGGAGAAAGTAATCTATTAATAAATCGTTCAACAATGGAGACTTTTTGGGACTTCCAAAACCTTTTATGCTCGTGTTTTCCAGATGAATGTGGTATAATAATAGGTCTTAAATTAATATAGTTAATTAAAGTATCATCTTTAACTTCTATATCATTAAAGGACCAGAGATTAAATAATTTTATTTCAGTTTTACTTTTACTCATAATTTTACCTTAATGGTTTTTCTTTCCTACCAGTTAATAGAGCGTCCAAACTCACTCCATTAACTTTAACAACTTTCCATCTTACTCCTGGCAAATCTCCAACAGCCCTGCCCTTCGCACCACCAATCCCTTCGACAATAACTTGGTCATGTTCCTCTATAAAGTTTAAAGCTCCATCACCAGGTAAAAATGCAGTTATAGCTTTGCCATTTTTTTTCAACTGCACTCGTACGCATTTCCTTATTGCAGAATTAGGTTGTTTACTTTCTCTTCCGACCTTCTGTAAAACTATACCTAAAGCTTGAGGGGCTCCTTCAAGTGGATCTGCTTTTTGTTTTAATTTGAGCTTCTTCCTTTTATATTTCGTTTTAGACCATCTAAATTTCTTACGAGTTTTCTTTAACTGCCGAGCAGCATACAATCCTTTAGGTTTGCCGATTCGAAAACACCTAAATTGTCAAGTAATAAAATAATTACAATAATAAGAGATATATTTTCTTAAACTTAAAATTTTCGAACTAGTTTGAGAATAAGATTTTTATTCAGTTTCTCAATAAGCATTTTTTGTATTGATTATTACATTGTCAACATCAAAATGCCTGAGAACTAATTCCTTAATTTTTTTAATCATTGATCCATCCTTTCCAATAGCTTTTCCGCGATCTTGAGGTCGAACCGTGATAATAACCGTTTTCTTTTGGTTTTTACTCTCTTTTAGTTCAATATTTTGAACTTTTATTGAATTCTTTGTCGTATTTAAGATATATTGGATGAACTCTTCAAGATCCTCAGAAAATGGAATTACATCAATCTTCTTTTGCAGTTTACTCATCAAATCTTTAACGTGTTCGCCATTTTTTCCAATTGCTTTTCCAACATCTTGCTTTTTTACTAAGAAAATTATAATTTCCCCGTAATTTTCAGGAGATTTAAACACCAAACAATCTTTAATTATGGCACCAGAGATATTATTAAAAAGTGAAATGAGTTCCATCGAAGATCTGTCAATCTTAATATTTTTCTTTAACATTTTTTAAATTTCCATCTAGACAGTACTTTTAATTTGATCTTAAACTTAATAAATCAGAATCTCCAGGATCAATTATACCCATTACTGAAATCATATAGGGTTTAGCACAAGCTAATCCCAGTTCCCAACTAGAACCTTTATATTTATAAATGAATAGTTTGTTTTTCATAAATGAATTATAGCAAAATAATTGATTTTCTAATTCTTTAGGACAGTTATTGGCAATTATTAACATTTTAAATGGATTTTGCCTTAGTTCTTTTAGTACCTGCTTTTTACCATAAATAACTTTCCCAGTCTTATAAGCAACTTTAATATTGGTATCTATATCAAATTCTTTTACTTTCTTACGCGATATATCCATTGTATTAACAACTGATTGGCTGTTCTTTTTTTTCCGTGCCATTTCTTTTTCCATGCCATTAATAGTTGTTAATTACATTAATTAATTAACAAAAGTATATAATTTTTTTAATTTTTTTGTAAATTTCTGCTATAAGATTTTTTTTTTAAATTTTTAAATATAGAATAAAAATTATAATAAATTCATTTTTTCTTTTTTAATATCTCTAAGTTAGCATCAAGATCGAACATAATCTGAGTGCGACCAGTTCCTATGGGACATACCTGTCCAATTATGACATTTTCTGGAATGCCAAGCAATCTTTCTTCTTCTCCATATAACCCAGCATCGAGTAACTGATTTACTGTAACCTCAAACGCGGCTCGAGCAAATACGCTCGATTTTGAACCAGAAATGCCATGTCTACCAATCGATTGAATAGTACCAGTTGTACACATCAAATCCGATAAAATTAGAAGGTGGCGTAAATCTACATCTAAACCCTGTTGTTCTAGCACTTTTTGAGATTCTTTAATAATCATATTTCGTGCAGCTTCTATACCATATAATTTCTCAACTTCATGTATATGATTCGAAACCGTCCTGGTCGCATCTACACCATCAATTTGAACTACTCCTTGAAGGTTTGTGCCTTCCGTCTTAATTACCCATTCGAGATTATCATCGGATGGAGTTAATAAGCCTCTTTTAACACCTCTAATCCCCTTAACTACTTTTTTCAAAATTTTCTCCCGCATTTTTTGAAGGCTTTGCAAATCTTCAATACCAGGGTCAATTATCACTGAATTTCCTTCTCGTTTAATTGTGCCTTTCTTCTTGTAGCGTTTTAAAATTTCAGGAATTTCATCGATATCTATTCCTTTCTTTTCACAAATCTCAGGTATTAAATTTATCACTATGCTCCAATTAACAAAATCTAAATCTACGTCGTGAGTAATTTGTTCTATTCTAATTTGCTCAATACGATTATGTACTTTTATTGCTGTCTCTTCAGATTCACTAAAACCAGATTCTAAAAATATTTCCATTTGTGGCGTACTGGGAAAACGTCTAGCATCAACAATCTCGATAAGGCGAGGAAGTCCTTGAGTTACGGAAAATTCTTCTACGCCTGCATAATGAAATGTCCTCAATGTCATTTGAGTTCCAGGTTCACCAATTGATTGTGCTGCTACGGTTCCAACTGGTTCTGAAGTTTCTACAATTGCGTTATTAAAATTAATATAAATCTTATTTAATAAGTATTCTAACTGTTCTTCCTCTAAATCTTCACTTTTTACTTTTTCTCTAATTTTTTCAATTAAATCTTCTGGTATTCCATCATCTTGTAATTCTTTCAATTTTTCTTCTAAAATTTTAGGAGTGATTTTTACCATTTCTTAACTACCTCAATTTTTTTAGCTACTTACCAATTTTTTCTTTTTTCCATTCTTTGTATGCTTTCGTTAATTTTCCTCTCCAAATAGCATTTTTTCCAGTATCTTTCTTGTATTGCTCTTGTAAAATTTCTTCATCTTCAGATTTTGGAACCTTTTTCTTTGGAGCTTTTTTTGCAGGAACCTTTTTCGCAGGAGCTTTTACCACAGGGGTTTTTTTCTTTGGAACTTTTTTCGCGGGAGCCTTTTTTGCAGCAGCCTTTTTCTTTGGAGCTTTTTTCATAGGAATCTTTTTCTCTGATATTTTCTTGATTTCTTCTTGTATTTCATTGACATCAAGCGATTTTGCTTTAAGTAATAATACATCCAAATTAACAGCGTTGCCATGATCAGTGTGCATTGGATCTATACCATCATCTCCAAAATCATATTGAATAATATTTTTGTCTGAATTCCGGACAGTACCATCGTTCTCAATAACAAGGTCTTGAAGTGCATTAACTAATCTCCGTTGCATATAGCCACTCGTTGAAGTCCTTACTGCAGTATCCACTAAACCTTCACGTCCCCCCATTGCATGAAAGAAAAATTCTTCTGGTTTTAATCCGTTTCTATATGAAGAAGATACAAATCCTCGTGATTTGGGACTAAGATCATTAATTTTAAAATGAGGCAGTGTTCTCTGCGTATATCCTCGATTAATTCTTTCGCCTCTGATTGCCTGTTGTCCAACTACAGCAGACATTTGTCCTAAATTTAAAATGTTTCCACGAGCTCCAGATTTTGTCATTATAACAGAATGAGCTTCATCTCCAATATAATGTGCTGCAATTTCCTCTGCTTTCTTACGAGCTTCAGCCAAAACTTGTCTAATTCTTAGTTCTAGCGTTTCTCTCATTGTCCGCCCAGGAGCTCTTTTCAATATTTTTGTATTATTATTATGAAAAGCTGTTATCAACCTGTCAGATTTTTTATTAGCTTCATTCAAGATATTTTGAATTGCTTCAAATGCTTCTCCTTTTACATAAACTTCATCTAAACCCATAGTCATTCCGTTTTTGCGTATTATGTAGAGAAGCATTTTGGTTGCATTATCTAGAAACTCTCGTCCTCTTGCGTTACCATGATCTTTTATTATTCTTTGTAAAATACTATTTGATTGCATTGCTCCAAATGAATTTTCATCTATCGTGCCTGATATTAATTCTCCATTTTTAATCATTACATAAGCATCATAAGGACAATTTAATTCCTGACATTCTTCTCCTTCTTTTGTATAACATTTCTTACAAAACTTTGATCTTACTCGTAAGTTTAAATCATTAGGGAATAGAGTGCTAAAAATTTGTTTGCCAGAATACATCGGCTTAGGATCTGTTATTACAGGTTTTAAATGATCTATAGTAAAATTAGGATTACTTTCATAAATTCCTCCTTTATATAATAATTTCAAAGTATCTTTTTTATTAAACATCGCATCTATGCTTGTGAATTGAAAAACGCTTGAAATAAAATCTTGAATACCTCCTAATATAGGTCCGCCAAATCGAGGAGATAAAATATGTTCTTGAACTTTGAGCAGCATTTCCGCCTCAGTTCGAGCTTCTTCACTTTGAGGAACGTGTAAATTCATTTCATCACCATCGAAATCAGCGTTGTAAGGTGGGCACACTGTTAAATTTAGCCTAAAAGTCTTTCCATCCATTATTTTTACTTCGTGCGCCATAATTGACATTCTATGGAGAGAAGGTTGGCGATTAAATAAAACTAAATCGCCATTGTTTAAATGCCGTTCAACTGTAAATCCCGGTGCAATCATATCAGCAATTAATTTTCTATTTTTTACATAGCGAAGATCGATTCTTCTACGATCGTTCCTGATTATGTAATTTGCCCCTGGATGTCTATTAGGACCATTCAAAATTAATTGTTTCATTTCTTCAATATTCCAATCGTTTACATTAGTTGGAATTGTTAAAATTTTTGCTACGTCTTTTGGAACTCCGACATCATTAATGCTTATATATGGATTAGGAGATATTACGCTTCTTGCTGAAAAATCAACTCTTTTCCCGCTTAGATTACTTCTAAATCTTCCTTCTTTACCTTTCAATCTTTGAGTCAAGGTTCTTAACGCTCTGCCCGAACGATGTCTTGCAGGTGGGATTCCTGAAACTTGATTATCAAAATAAGTAGTAATGTGATATTGTAATAATTCCCACAAATCTTCTACTATTAAGTGCGGAGCTCCAGCATCAATATTTTCTCTTAATCTTTGATTAATCCGAATAACATCGACTAGTTTATGAGTTAAATCATCTTCGGAACGAATTCCACTATCTAAAGTAATTGAAGGTCTTGCGCATACGGGAGGTATAGGTAATACAATAAAAATAACCCATTCTAGTCGAGCATTCTCTGGTGAAATACCTAATATCCTCAAATCTGTGTCGCTTATTTTTTTTAGGCGCTCTAGAATCTCAATAGGAGTTAATCTCCGAGAACCTTTATTTTCCTCCTCTTCGTAAAAAGTCGTTGGTTTTTCAATTACTATTTTTTTCTTAGTTGCACTGCAGTGAGGACAAATTTTTGCTTTTCTCGCTTTTTTGAATACAAGTTTAGTAAAATCTTCATCACCCTCAAAAAACATCTTTCGATGTTTTAATTGTTCATCCCAAAATCGCGTCTTATCCTCTTCTGAAAGCATTAATTTAGAACATTCTGGACAGATAGATCTTAGAACTTTTAAAACTTTTTTTGCATAGCCTACATGAATAACAGGGCGGGCAAGTTCGATGTGTCCGAAATGCCCCATACAATTAGAAACAAGATTGCCACAAGTTTGACATCTTTGACCAGGTTCAATAGTACCTAATCTCTGATCCATAAGGCCAGATGGAATAGGTAGTCCATCTTCATCATAAGTATCTGCTGTAATTATTCTCGCAGCAGACATTTTACGGATTTCATCTGGAGATAATAAGCCAAACTTAATTTTCTCAATCATTTTAGTTCGGCTAAAAGTATAACTCATAAACCAATACCATCCTATATTATTATTATAAATTGTTATTAGTTATTTCTCTATTCGATTCTATGTCTCGCAATCGAAGAAAATTCTCTCTTATACTTTTAAAATAATAAACAACGAAAGAATAAGTTAACAAAATTTCCACTGTATATTACTTAATACATAAAAAAATAAAAAATTTTTGGTTTTCGTGTTGATTTTATTTTAATTAATTAGAAATTTGGGCATAATAAAGCATAAATTAATGAAAAATTATTTTTATTTTTTGTTATTTAATTAATTTATAATGGATAAACTTGGAATAATCTTTAAGAATAAGATAATTAATTTTATTATTCAGATTTTTATTTTAAGCTTATTAATATATCTCTTCGATTATAGATATAATATAAATTTTGATATAGATATTTCAGATGAACGCAGGATTATTATTCAATTCATCGCAAATTACATTTTTTTTGACTTAAATGATATGTCTAGTCTATATTTTATTTGTATATCATGGATGGTTGTTTCTTTGATTCCAATTTTTAATTTTGACGATTATAAAAAATCCTATTCTATGAATTTAACAACATTTTTCTTTCCAAATTTCTTTTTTTACGTGTTTTTATACAGACATTCTCCAAATTATTTTTATTCGCATTTCCAAACCCTTTTTACTCAGACTTTTTTCCTTGGTCTATTTATCGTGTTATTTTCATTAGGACTTACTTTTATATTAAAAAAAATTAAAATACCCTCAGATATAACTAAATTTGAAGATCTAAAGCTCATTATACAAGAAAATAAAATTAAGTGTCCCTTTTGTGGAATTGAATATAATTCCATTCCTAAATATTGTTATAACTGTTCTAAAGAACTAATATTAGAAGGTCTCGGCAATGACGGATGAAAATAAAGTTAAATATTTGGATTTTCTCTTTAAACCTCGAAATGTTGCTATTTTCGAAGCAAAAGAGAAATTTTCTTATTTTGTGGAAGGATTTAAAACCCAAGGATTTGATTTAAATAATTTATATTTAATTAATCCATCGGAAAAGGAATTATTTGGCATTAAATGCTATAAGTCTATTAAAGATTTACCAATAGATACTATTGATCTTCTAATCTTTACCATAAGAAGGGAAAATCTAATTCAATCTTTAAATGAGATTTTAAAACAAAAAGAAATAAAATTCATTCATTTTTTTACAGCTGGAACAGGTGAATTTGACGAATTAGGAAGAGAAATAGAAAATCAAATAAAAAAAATTTTAGATTCTAAAGAGATTAATACTCGAGCAATCGGGCCAAATTGCATGGGAGTCTATTGTCCAAATGGAAAAAACGCGTATCTATCATTTTTTCCAACAGAAAGTGGAAATATTGGATTAATTTTTCATTCTGGTGATTTACATTCGAGAACAATAGGATATGGAGCTATTCGATATAACCTCAGGTTTTCTAAGGGAGTAAGTGTAGGCAATTGCGTAAATCTACAAATCTCAGATTTTTTGGAATATTTTAACCAAGATGATGAAACAAATATAATATGTATATATTTCGAAGGTTTCACACCCTATAAAAGTTTAGAAGGAAGAAAATTATTTAATTTATTGAAAACTATTAAAAAACCCGTTCTATTTTTAAGAGGTGGCAAAACTCAGCGAGGTCAGTCAGCAGTGATAACACACACGGGCTCTTTGGGAACAGAGAGTAAAATTTGGCAAGCTGTATATAAACAAACATCGCTTATTGAAGTTGGAAGCTCTTTAGATGAATTAATTGATTATTTATACATTTTTTACGAATTTTACAAAAAAAAGAATAATTTATCGTTAGAAGAACAAATAAGTCTATATCCAAAAGGAAAAAGAGTTCTCACAATTACTTGGTCTGGAGGGATGGGTGTAATAGATGTTGATTGCTTAATAGAATTAGAACTTGACATGCCAATATTTAAGAGTAAAACGAAAGAAAAATTATTGAAAGCACATCCCAATTTTAAGGTCGGTTCTCTTTCCAATCCATTAGACTTACCTTGGATCTCATCATCGAAAGAATACCTTGATATTTGTAAAGCTGCAATTGCAGAAGACATAGATCTTGTAATGATATATAAAGATGCAGATCGTCAGAATGACGAGCGCTCCAAAAGGAGATATGATAATTTAATAAAAATAAAAGAATATGTTGAGTCTTTAAACAAAATTCTTGTTATTATTATGCCCGAATATCCCGATAGAATTAGAACCAAATATTTTAAAAAACTTATTAAAGATGGTTTTATGGTGTATCCTGATATTCGAAGGGCAGCAAAATCTTTTTTAGCTCTATATAATTATGGAAGAAAAATTAAAATCCTAAATAAGAACTAAGTTAAGGAAATAGGTTAATCATTTCCAATTCCTTGCAAAGAATTCATTAAATTATAGCCCCGATGAGAGAGTAAAGCCAAGAATAAGATATCTTATCTTATAATTTATCATTAAAAACAATATAAATATAAATAATTTAAATTATACAAATTATATATCAGAATGAGAGATCTATCAATGGAGAGAGAGCAAATTTTTTGGAAACTCTTCGGTAAAAATCTCATAAGCTTTAAGAGATTAGAGAATGGTGAATTATTAGGTACAGGCCTTCTTAACCCACCTCTTGAAAAGCTACGCTTATTGCGCTTATTCACTATGCTTTATTATCAGAGTAAGTTTTATAAAAATTATACTAATCTTGGAGTATGGAAGGGGAAGAGAGTCTCAAACACGTTTGCCCCCCCAGTTGGAAGTCACCCTATGTTTCGAGCGCTTAAAAATTTAATAAAATCCTATTTAATAGGTTATCCTCTTCCTGTCGCAATGACCTTCGCAGTGACTTATAGATGTCAGTGTAAATGTGTTCATTGTAGTGCTGGAAGGCATTTAAGAAAAGATAGATCAGAACTCACTACAGAAGAGGCAAAAAAGCTCATAGATGTGAGTCAAGATCTAGGTGTGACTATTATCGCTTTTACAGGGGGAGAACCCTTATTACGGGAGGACATTTTCGAACTCATTTCTTATGTGGATAAACGTAAGGCTTTACCCATTATGTTTACAAATGGTTTGTTACTCACAAATGAAAATATAAAAAAACTAGTCGATGCAGGTCTCTATTCTCTATTTGTAAGTATTGATAGTCCATCTCCTAAGGAGCATAATAGTTTAAGGGGGATGCCGGGTCTTTTTGAGTCTGCTATGAATGGACTCCAGAAAATGAAATCAAAAGGAGTACTTGTTGGGATCTCTTCTTACGCAACACGCTCCGCTACCATAAATGGAATGTATAAGAAAATGTATAAAATGGCACAAGAACTCGGTACTAAGAATTTGATCCTTTTTGATTGTGTTCCACCAGCCACTAATTTGAAAGATACAAGTGAGATGCTTACCCCAGAGCAGCGTGAAGAAATTTATGAATTTTCTGCTGAGATATTCAGACAGAAGAAAGTTCCTCCTCTTTCCTCCTCACCGTGGATTGAGAATTCTGTGGAATCGTATCTCGGAGGTATGGGGTGCCTAGCAGCAAATATTCAGTATTATGTTTCTGCTTATGGAGATGTTGCACCCTGCGATTTTACCCCTCTTTCTTTTGGAAACATTCGTATTGACCCCTTAAAGAAGATCTGGATGAGAATGGTACGTCATCCTGCCTTCGATCACAGAACAATGTTCTGTAGGATGCAAAATTCGAAATTCCGCCACTTTTATATCGATTCAATCCCTGATAATGCAACACTTCCGTATAACATTAATAGGCTTCCGAAGGTAGACTATCGGAAAGAAAGGATTCCTGGAATATCAAAATAAAGTATTTATCTACTACTGCTTAATACCTACATCGCGATATTTCTCTTTAGATCCATCTGGGCAAAAATTAATAAAATTGGAGATATAAAATTTGAATAAAAATAGGAAAAAAAAATTTTAAATATAGAAAAACGCCATCGGATATAACAATTAATCCGATTTAAAATGTTTTATACTAAACCAATGGCGATCTTCATATCTGCTTGTGTTACTTTCTTTCTACCGGAGTGTTTAGCAATGTCAAGAGCACAAGTCGTTAAATTCTTGGCATATTCTTCCAACCAATCCATTAATTTATCTACTGCGGCTCGACTAACGATTTCAGCTCCGGCTTTTTTCATTAGAGCCCTTAAAGGACTCCATGCGAATGCGGCCATTTTAACATTCCTCCACCAATATTTTATTTTTTTAATATTTTTTTATTAAGTTTTTACAACTTAATTATATTTTATTTAGCATTTCTTATATATAAATATATTGTTTGGTTATTAATAATCCGAATGTTATCTTCAATCGAATATGGTCGACAAAAAAAAACCTTAAAGATAAAAAAAAAATTTTTAAATAGTTTATTCCGATCATTGGATAAAATCAAAAACTGAGGATTAATAAATCAGTTGTAGATCACTAGTTGGTAACTTCCCTATAAATCCAAGAGAGTTTAGAATGATAATGTATAAACTGAAATGGTTAATAATTTTTCGAATTATATAACGTGATAAATTTTAAATTTTGGCCTCCTTTGAGCTCTCAATTTTAAGATACGCTATTTGATAAAAATGATTTTGTCGCTGAGTTTTAGAGCATTGTTATATCATATTAATTTTTTATTTGTTTGGTTGAGGATCTATGTACAGAAAATCCCGGAATTTCTTTCACGATATCTCAATGATACGCGTTCTATTTATTGTGGTCATTTTTGAAAACAATTAATTTTCATTTATTTTATTAATTCTTAAATTTATACTATAATTATAATGGAAATCGAAAAAGATATCATCCCTTTAAAAACTAAAATAAATTATGGATTAGGATCCTTTGGGCTCCAATTAACAACAGGATTATTCGGGGCGTGGACTTTAACATATTACATTAAGATTGTAAAGATTGAACCCTTATTGTGGGCTCTTGCGTTTATTTTATATTTCGCATGGAATGCTGTTAATGATCCTCTTTTTGGACACTTATCTGACCGTACTCACACAAAACATGGACGAAGAATTCCTTTTATTATGGTTTGTAGCCCTTTACTGTCCTTGAGTTTCATTTTATTATATTTTACTCCTACGGAAAGCGAACAATGGGTTTATTTTCTATGGCTATTGATTACGCTCATTGCTTACGATAGTTTTTTTACGATTGTAGGATTATGTTTTAATTCTCTCATGAGCGAGTTATCTATTGAGCCCGAAGAGAGAGCAGCTTTGAATTTATTTGCCGGGATAGGTGGAGGAATCGCGATTGCCATATCTTATGCCCTTCCTATTTTGTTTATTCAAAATGTCCAACCATATAGTCAAAATCGTCCAATTTTTTTAAGTATTGTAATATTAATAGCAATTTTGGGCGCAACATTTTTAGCATTTACAGCATTCGGAATTAAAGAACGCCCTGAGTTATTGCCGGATGAAAATGAGAATTTGGGGTTATGGGAATCTACTAAAACGACGTTAAAAAATAAAGCTTTTTTAACTTTTGTTATTTTCAATTTTATGATAACTTATGTCGTTGCTGCCATTCTTTCAAATCTTCCATTCTATATACAAGACGTTTTGAACGTTTCAGAAAACGATCTTCTTGCTAGCATGCCCTTGATATTATTTATTGTTTTTTCAATTATAGGTTATCCTTTAGGACTTTTTTTAAATAAAAAATGCGGGAATAAGACAGCCGTTTTTATATTATCGTCGTTAGTAGTTTTTGGACTGGTGTGTGTAACATTTGCTACCGATATAATAATGGCTAATATTTGCTTTGCAATCATAGGTTTTGGATTTTCGGGACAAACACTATTAGTTTATACTTTATTAGCTGATGTTATTGACGAAGACGAACTCGAAACAGGAGTCAGAAGGGAAGGTATGTTTTTTGGGACTAATGCTCTAATTACAAAACCAGCTCAATCAGTATCAGCTGCGATATCTGGTTTAGTTTTTTATTTCACATTTTATAATCAAGATTTAAGTCCTGGAGAAACTCAACCCGCAAGCGCTGTATTTGGTATAAAATTGTTAATTGGGCTTATCCCAGCAATCTTCATTATAATTGGCATGATATTTTTATGGTTATATCCTCATAATCCTAAATGTGAGGATTATAAGGAAATGAAACGGAAAGTTAGTATATTACATAAGGAAAAATTACAAAGATGTCGTGAAAGATTAGCTTGTTTAGAAGAAGAAAACGAAAGTAAATAAAAGATCCAAATTCTAGATTCGAATATAATGAATATTAAAAAACGCCAGTTTAATAAATTAGCTCCATTACCTTTTCACCAAGTTGAAATAAACGATAAATTTTGGACCAAAAAGCAAAAAGTTAATCGAGAAGTTTCTATTCATCTTCAACACCAAAAACTTGAAGAGGATCATCATATTAATAATTTTAGAATAGCTGCAGGGATTAAAAAAGGAACTCAAAGAGGTGAATTCTATTTTGATTCAGATCTATACAAGTGGCTTGAAGCAGCATGCTATATTTTACATTTACATCCTGATGCTGAACTAGAAAATAAAGCAAATGAAATAATTGATTTGATTGCTGAATCTCAAACAAAAGATGGTTATGTAAATACATTCTTTTCTACTAAATTCGTTAATAAAAGATTTATAAATTTACAATTTTTTCACGAACTTTACTGTGCTGGGCATCTCATTCAAGCAGCTATAGCTCATAATAAAGCAACTGGAAAAGATAAATTGTTAAATGTTGCAATTAAGTATGCAAATTTGTTAGTTACTATTTTTTTAAGTGGTACAAGAAAAGGAGCGCCAGGACATGAAGAAATTGAAATAGCATTGATTGAATTATATAGATTAACTGATAAAATTAATTATCTAAATCTTGCGAAAGATTTAATTGATAGAAGAGGGAAAATTAAGAATTTAAAAACTTATATTTTAAATCAAATTATTGATATGGCAAAAACACTCAAATTAGCAAAAAAAAACAATGAAAGATACGAAAAAAAGAATATTAATGAAAAAAGTGAAGTAGAAGAATTTTATTCAGACCTTACAATAAGAGAAAAGATTGGATTAATAAAGCAAATTATTAACGGAAAATATAATCAATTAAATATCCCAGTTCGGGATACATTTGAGCCTGTAGGACACGCAGTAAGGGCAACATATCTCTATTGTGGGATGGCTGATCTTTATTCTGAAATTGGTGATAATTATTTATTAAAAGCTTTAGAGTTAATTTGGCTAAAGATGGTCAAAGCAAGGATGTATATTACGGGAGGAATAGGTTCAATCAGAGGTGTGGAAGGTTTTGACCGAGATTTTGTCTTAAAAAGCGAAAAATCTTATTCAGAAACTTGTGCTGCGATTGGAAATATGATGTGGAATTTGAGAATGTTAAATATTACAGGAAAATGTAAATACGCTGATTTGATTGAGAAATTGCTCTATAACGCAATGCTCGTTGGAATATCTATTGATGGAAAAAAATTTACTTACGATAATCCACTAATCTCGAGTGGTGATGATAATAGGCATGAATGGTTTAAGTGTGCTTGTTGTCCGCCTAATGTTGCCAGAACTATTTCCTCTCTAGGAAAATATATTTATAGCGTTTCTGAAAACGGGATATGGATTCATCAATATATAGGTAGTAAAATGAAAATTGTTTTAGATGAGGATAAAAAAATCAATTTAAATTTAGACAGCAATTTTCCTTGGGATGGAAAAGTAAAAATTACTCTAGAACTAAAAGGAAATCAAAATTTTTCTATTTTTTTAAGGGTACCTAACTGGTGCGGTGACGCAGTACTTTTCATTAATAATACTAAATATCAGGATAGGTTATCTCCTGGAAAATATGTAGAAATTATACGTAATTGGAGCAATAATGATGTTATTGAATTAAATCTCAAAATGGAGCCAAAACTTGAGTTAAGCGATCGTAGAATTAATGAAAATCGTGGAAGAGAAGCAATATCGTTTGGTCCTTTGATTTATTGTATTGAACAAATAGATAATACAGAATTTAATATATTCAGAGTTGAAATCTCAAAAAATTCTAATTTAAGGGTTAGTTACAAATCAGACCTATTAGGTGGAATTAATGTGATTGAAGGTAACTTATCAGATAATAAAAAATTTAGAGCAATTCCTTATTACTCATGGTGTAATCGTGGTCCGAGTAAAATGCAAATTTGGCATAGAAAGGAGAAATAGTATTTCTTATACTTGAATATCTTGAGATGTAGCTTTTTCAAGAAGGATCTCTGTAAACACTTCGAACGCCTTTTCAACATTTTGTCCAGTTTTAGAAGATAATTCAACAAATGATGCAAGATTGTATTTTTTCGCAGCATGTATGCCATTATTTCTTTGAACTGAGCGAAATCTTTCTAAATCCAGTTTGGAACCAATTAACATTATTGGAATGTTTCCAGCGTATTCTCTAATTATTTGCGTCCAATCAGGTAAATGGTCTAATGTAATAGAGTTTGTAATATCGTAGAGAAAAAAGGCACCATTAGCTCCTTTGCAATACTGCGAAAGGAGGAATCTAAATCTTTCCTCTCCTCCGAAATCCCATATTTGTAATTTCACTCTTTTACCTTGAAAAAAGAGCGATTTAGAGTAAAAATCAACGCCTATGGTAAGTTTAAGATCTTCTAGAAAAAATCCAGAAATATATCTAAGGGTAAGTGATGTCTTACCGACGCTAGCATCTCCAAGCATCATGACTTTAAAAGTATAATCGTAGTCAGTCATAATATCCCTTAGAAATTTATTTAGCAATTATTAATAGATATATTTTTATAATTATTTAATTCTTGTCTTTAAAACTAATAAATTAAGATCAAATATAAATCAAAATATCTTTAATATTCTAAAAATCAAAAAACTTTATATCCCGCTATAATTATTAATGTGTCTTTTTTTATAATCGTCTTAAAGATGATCGAAAGTAATTCCTTAAAAATTGGCAATAAAGAATTTGATGATTTTTCGCTTAGTATAAATAATATCGGTTTTACAAAAGAGCAGATTTTATTGAAAAATTTAAAATTTATTGCTCAAGAATATATAGAACTTGAAAAAATAAAAGAAAAATTTTGCAAAATAATTCTTAAAAATCTTAATAACTTAGAATTTTCAGATTTTACGAAATATCCTAAATTTTTTATTAAGGAAAAGCATATAAAAAAACAAGTTTGTGCCTCATGTATCAGCGGATTGAAGGTAGTCAGCGTTGATGGGAGCGCTATTACTAAAACTTTTATGAATGTAGATTTTTCGTTTTTAAAAGCTATCGCTGTTAAGTACTACTTTTATAAAGACGGTAAAAGCGCAAAAATTGAATATTATCCCGACTTAAACGGATTTAATAATTATTTCATCCAAGGTAATTACATTAATCGGGATGAAAATCTTGTTCAAAATAAGATTTCAATGGATATGACCTTCATGGAGATAAATCTATTAAATAAGTTAATTGAAAGATCGACAGATATTGATTTTATCATTATAGATGGATCAGTCGTTCCAACACCAATTAATTTACTATTTTCACAGGACCTTGAAATTTCTAAAAAATACGATAATTTATTGAAAGAATATCATAAATTATATTCAAATTGTAAAGATAAAGGAATTATATTAGTAGGATCTATCAAAGATACGCGAACGGCGGCTTTATCGCATATATTAAGGGATGCTATTCAATTTTTAACGCCTAATAATGATATTTTAAATGATTTTACAAAAATAAATTATCGAAAGGTTATTGATTTTGTTTCCGATTTAGACCTATTTAATAAGCTATTATGTAAATCTGAAAGAAGTTGTATTTTCATTTGTAAACGTGAAATTGATAAAATTAGAGATACTGGGATTAAAAAGGAAATTCCTTATTATTTTCCCCTTTCTTTCTATGCATTTTATATAAAAACGGCTAAATATGATACACCTTGTAGAATAGAATTTTTTACGGATGAAAATACCAATTTTAAGAAGGCATCTGAAAAGGCAGATTTAATTTCTTCGATAATCTTACCTATTTCAGGAATGAACGAACGTTATGGGGTGCCTATACCTCAAATTGAGGCCCATAAAAGAGCAGCTTTTAAAGCTCAAGAAGTAAAACTATTATTTAACAGTTTGACAAGAATTTTAAATAAAAATGGTATCTTGTTATTAGAAAAACGAAGAAATAGGAGACCTTTTTAAATTACATCTATATTTAATCATAATTAATGATTGGATCTGGTAGATTGTCTATTTAAATCACTAGTTTTTTTTATTTTTTTGAATTAAGAAATATTTTACTTAATCTAATTAAATCTTCAAGTTTTAAATTAAAGATTTTCTTATTTTCAAAATTATTCTTCAATAAAATTTTTAGTATTTCTTGTTTATCTTTTTTTAAATATAAGTTCAAGGCATTAGCAATATTTTTATTTTTATAAGGCATAATCCCAGCAATAAATTTCAAAAAAAAATTTTTATTATGATTATCTAACAAAAATGGATTTAAATCCTTTTTTGGTTTTATTTTAATGAGTGCTAAATCAATGTTTGGAGTAGGATAAAAACAATTTCGTGAAATACTAAATTTTTTGACTGGTTCCATAAAAGCGTTTAAGGAAATAGTTATTCTAGAAAAATGTTTATAATCTTCTTTAAAAAAAATTCGTTCAGCAATATTTTTTTCAACGGTCAAAATTCCTTGTGGAGGATTATGCTTAAAAAAAACCTTTTCTAAGAGTGGTCCTGTTATTGAATATGGAATATTAGACACAACTTTATTACAAAACGGCAACTCCACTTTTAAAATATCGGCGTTAATGATTTCAATATTATCGCATTCAGAGAATTTCTCAAAAAGATAAGAGCAAAATTTAGATTCGATTTCAATTGCATAGACCTTTTTAACATTTTTTATCAATAATTCTGTTAAAACTCCTAATCCAGGACCGATCTCTAATACAACATCGTCACCCGAAAGTTCAGATTCTACTATTATTTTATCTCCGATATTTTTATCAATTAAAAAATTTTGACCTAATCTCTTTTTAGGTCTAATTTTTAATTGTTTTAAAATGAGCTGTACATCACTTTTATTCATATTAAATTTACCAAGTTATAAAAAGAATTATATAAATTCAATGATATTTATTCATATTTTTGAGTCTTCGAAAATAAATAATATTTGACATCTCTAGTTAACTCTTTAATTATCCTTAGTGCGATTAATTTCATAGGATTTGATATACTTGTTCTATCCGCTATATCTTGAAATTTTACAAAATTCTGTTTTTCTCTTGATTCAATAATTTCCCACATATGCTTTTTTCCTACACCTGGCAGTAATTTTAAAGCGTGCATCCTAGGCGTTATTGCGGTAGAATTATTAAAGAAACTTATGAATTCGTCTTCATAATTTAAAATTTCCTTTTCGAGAACTGGTTGAATCAGTGCTTTTGAAGTACTTGTTAACTCATCATAATCTATTTTTTTCAATACTTCCTTTAGTTTAGTTTTTTGTAAAAAATCCTCGTAAATACCTTTCTCTTCCGGTTTAAGATCGGTATTTTTTTCAATTTTAACTTCATAAAGAACGAAATCAGGAAAAGTAAGAACCTGTGCGATTGGTATTTTTGTCCAACTTGGTCTATCTTCTTCGGGATGTCCATGCGGCAGTACATCTAAGACAATAAGCTCGCGGGCCTTTTTTATGAATTGTTTCCTCTTTCTGGGCCTTCGATTCCGGTATGGTGGACCTCTGCGATTCTGAGGTCTTCTGTATCGGTCTCTTCTTTCCATAAACACCAATTATATCATTTTTTACTTTTCCAATATCCATAATAATGTTTTGCTTCTAAATGAAAACTTAGAATAGTTTAGGATTGTTCATTAAAATTAAAAACAATTAAAACTTATAAATTCATCGTTCTATGAATGTTACAAACTTCTCCTAATAGTATTATAATAAATTGTATTTTATTAAGATGTTTTTAATTCATTTATTTGATATAATAAATCTTGAAGTTCATTGTTATTTAAAGATTTTCCAACAAAAGACTTCTCTAAGATAATTCTTAATTCTGGAACGGTCTGAGGATCAATATTCACTATATTAATTGCAAATGTTTCTTCAAGATCGTATTTTTCCATTAAGAACTTTTTAATTTTTTTAGCATCCTTCTCAGACATTTTAGCATAGTGGTTCGCATAATTATAAGTAATTTCTTGAAAATGGGACATACTTTCTTCGGGATCAATTTCCATTATTCTCTCTTTAACAGACTCCATAATTACCTTTACTTCAGGTATTGACACTGTCTTTTCTGCTATTTTACGTCCAGACATTATTTAAATCGTTCAATATTATTAGTATTAATTAAATTAATCTTTTATTGAAATAGGATTTAACCTCAAGTGTTCTTTACCAATTATTAGGAACTTTTTTGATTTCCCTAACTTTATTAAGACTTTGTAGCATTGGCCTCTTTTTCCGACTATTACCCCCGTTCGACCATGATATCTTCGATGAGGCATTCCACGTTTGTGTTGAGAAGGATCGGTTATGATATCAACTTTATCGTTAATTTCATAATCTATCAAATATTTTTCTATCGAACCTAAGCCACGTGAACGTACTTTTTTTCGATGTCTTCTTCTGCATTTATTCCGATAGCCTTTATGTATAGTCAAATTCTTCAACCTTAAGGCAAATTAATCTAATAATTGCTCGTGTAATTTAGTAATTTTATGAATTATAATTTATTTATTTTATGATTTAATCTATTAATTTGTTTTTAATCGTTCTTTTTAGTTTTCTGCGCTTATAACATCCAATTCTTTACAAATGAGGGGAATTTTAAATATTTCAGCGAAGGATGGAGTTGTCCGACCTTTATCACCATTGATTAATTCTTTGATGTAAGTCCCACCCTGAGTCTCAATTATAAATTCAAATAAGTTAGGTTTAATATGTTGAGCTTCTATGTTATAAATCATTTTCTTTCTTATTATATCAGCACGTCGATGAGACACTCTACTTGGTGTTCTTTGAGAAATTTTTTGATTCTCAAATTTATTTTTTAATTCGTTTATTAGGTCCTTAAATTTATCCAAATTTAAACCTTTTTCAGCTTCTACTAATACTTTATATGTTTTTTTTGAGCTTTCTGCTCTGAATTTAATGCTAATAACTTCTTTTTTGTTACTATATCTTAGATCACAAATTCTTATTTTTCCAGCATTAATTTGATTAATTTTTTTTTCAATTTTGTCTAAATCTAAAATCCTTCTCTGTGGGTTTTTTAATTCTAGAATAAATGGTCTTCCAGTACCTAACATTCTTACGTCAATATCTTCACGTCCAGCTCCATGAAATTTTGAATCTGATGCATGAGTCTCCTTAATGAATTCAGGATTAATTAATTCTTCTACGCTTGTTTCGTATTTTTTACCAGAAAAATTGCAAATATCGCATCCTTTTCCTTGGCAATTCTTACATATCCAACGAGTTTGGGGGATGCCTCTAATTAGTTTATTGTATCTTCCAGCAATAAAAATAGATTTAAATATTAATTCTATATTAAAATTTTCAAAACCTATTGAATATAATAAAATGATATCAGGATTATTAAATTCAACTGTTTTTTTTAATTCCTCAGATATTTTTTTTCCAACAACGCGATTGAAATGGCTCTTAAACGATTCTGAATTTAAGATATTTAATTCTGATTTGAAAATATCTTCCCGATTAATTATCTCGGAATTTGGACTCGTGCCAATTAAAAAACTATTAAATTCAATAGATTTAACAATTTCTTTTGCTTTTTCTACATAGATTTGTAAATTTAAAAAAATATTGTTACATAAATAGCACTTTTTGTCCAATCTCGCTTTGGAATAATCAAATCCTTCATTCTCTAAAACCTTTTGAGCTGGTATAAATTTTGCGTTCTCAGCCAAAATTCTCAGATTATTAATTGTAGTCTTTTCATAATTTTTATCTCCTGAAAAATATTTTCTATGATTTTCCATAGTAAATGAAAGTAATAACGAGTTTCCTCTCTCTAAGTTTGTAGTACTTGTCCCTAACAAAGCAAAAATTCTTCCAAGACAATGTGGACAAATATAATATTTTTGAAAAATCTCTAAAACTCTGTCAAAAATTGAGTTCATAACTTCACTAAATATAGTAAAAGATCATATTTTTTATTTTATTATAGAGAAGAAATGGTTATTAAAAAGATTTTAAAATAATTTATTTTTTTAATACATAATTAAAAATATAGAATTAAGATACTAAAATAAAATTCTATTCTAATCACAGATCTAAACTTGATTAAGTGTTATATTATGGCAAATGAAAAAAGAAAGCCAGCTAGTAGCCGATTAACCGGACACGTGAAAAAATAGGTCGTTTTCTGACTCATTTCACTCTGGTTCGATTATCGAAAAGGCTATGGTTTTATTAGTGTGAATGGTGACGAAGGACAAAAAGATATTTTTGTCCATTTTTCTAATATTGACATGGACGGTTTTAAAAAGTTAGATATGGGAGACCGTGTTGAGTTTGAAGTAAAAGAAGATATAGAAAAAGGAAAGGGACCTGAAGCTTTAAATGTTAAAGTTTTAGTAAAGGATCGTCGATACTAGATCCTAGAAATGTTGTAAATTTTTCGAGCTTCTTTTTATTTAATTTTATTTAATACTGCTGAATTAAATTTTACTTTTTAATTTAAAGAATAAAATAGTAATTTAATCCTCCTCTTCCCATCCTAATTCTTTTAAAACAGAGTCTAATGCTTCAGATTCTTCTTCTAACACAAATTTAGTATCGTATTCCGAAGAGACTAATTGTGAGTCAAAATCGGGAGGAGGTAAAGAATCAAGAGAGGGCAATTCATCAGTTTTAGCTTCAATGGTAGGTTGTTGAACAGCTATTTCGTGATATTCTGCTTCTTGAGTGGCTTTTTCTTCAACATCCATTGGTGTATAATCGTCAAGTGGAATAGGAGGTACCTCATCCTCGTATAATTTAAATTGACTTTGATCTGCTTGTTTAATTTCTTGAAGAGTTTCTTCAGGAATCGATATAGTTTCACTCTCTTTTGGAATCCCCACAGTCATTGATTTGGGAATGGATATAATGTTATTTGTTTCTAACTCTTCAATATCCTCAATACCCATTGCTTCTTTTTCTTCTTGATCCCATTCATCTAAATAACCTAATAAATCGTCCATAGCCGCCTTGTCATTATCAATCGATGGGAGCGTTGCCACACTTGCTAAAGCTTCTTCTTCTTCTTGTCGTTGTAGTGTTTTTTGTAGCTCTTCTTCTTGTATAGAAAGTGCCATTTCAGAAATTTCCTCTCCAGAAATAATAATATTTAATTTTTTTGTCAATTCTCGTAGATAACCAAGATAATATCCAATACGATAGGGGACGCTTAAACCACTAAATACAATATAGCTCTCATTAATAGCCATTAAAATACTATATCCTGCAGCATTATGTAAAAGGATTTCCATCAACGAACCATGCTGAGTTGCTTTGCTGAGTCGAAGTCCGAGGTCGATTAAAGCTGTACTTGAAGCAGAAGTCGTATCAGCATCTAACTCTGATGAAGTTGAGGAGGCAACTTTTAATCCTACTGTTGATAAAACGGTTAAATTGTCCAAATCTGTTTTTTCTTCTTCTATTTTTAAAATATGCATAACCTTCTCTCTTATATCTGCCGCTAATTCTCCTGATGCTGCCATTTTCTCTCTAACTTTTACCTATGATCATGTTTTAATATAAATATAGTCCATTTTGGAAAATACTAAGTATTAAGTATAAACAAAAAATCTATCTTAATATATTTATTTATCTTTCTTAATATATTTATTTCAAAAAGTTAATTAAATTCATTTGATGATCTTGTGGTTTAACAATCTTTTTAAAACGATAATCCGATATTTCGGTAATAATTTCTTCGATATTCTTTAAAATATCTTCAGCAGTTAAATTTTCTGTGTTAATAATAAAAATTTTTTCTTTTTCCTTTTTTGATGAGAGAAATTGATTATAATAAGATATGATTTTCAGCAAATATTCTTTTTCTTGCTCATTCCATTCTTTTCTTATTTTTTCTAGAGAACCTCGTTGAATTATTCTGTTTAATATGGTATCAGGTTGCGCAGTTAAATAAATTATATAATCCTCTCTCCACTCAACTGAGTGATACATGTCTAATAGAAGCTGATAATCCTTTTCTTTTAAATTTAGACTTTTTGAATAAATCAATACGCAAATAGGAGTTCTGTCTAATACAATTATTCTACCATTATATCTTTCGTCGTATTTTAAAATATTTCTATTTCTTCTCATTAGTTGTTGAAGAAAGTGAATCTCACTTCTAAAAGCTATTTGCTTATCATGGGATCCAAATGGAAAGGGGGGTATTTTCTTGTATCTCTCTGAATAAAATTTAAATTTAAGGTTGTTTTCTCCAATTCTTTTCTTAAATAAGTTATATATAGTTGTTTTTCCAACACCATGAGCCCCTGCGATTGAAATTACAATATTATCTTTCGAGCCTTTATTTCGATAAATTGTTTTACTCAATCTGTATTACTCCAGAAGAATTAAATTTTGTCGTATTAATTAGAGAAGAGGTTATAAATAATAATACTAGAGTTATTAGATTTTTCATATTATTAAATTTTTATATTTACGCTACAATTTTTTAAACTCAAAAGAAAACCATCAAGATTATAACAAGATTAAAGTAAAAAACATTTGCTATAATTGTATTATAGATATTCTTATTTATTTCGTAAAGAATTCCGAGTATTAGAAAGATAAGGAAATTTAGAATAAAAAATATAATACCTATAAGAAACAAGAATAATATATATAAAGCTGCATAGACAAACGCTACTATTAGTATAACTTCCATTTTTCCTGATAAATTCTTTCCACTTTTATTTTCAAATCTCTCTTTTAGGGCGTTATGTAATACACCTCTAAATACAACTTCTGTCGAAATAGCTTGTAAACTTATTAATATTATTAATAAAATTATCCAAATAAGGTCTGCTTCTCGAATTGCTTTAGATTCTTGTTCGATATACTCACTTATATCAAAGAAGACAAAACCAACCTCATTAAGGAAAGAATTTATTAAGACAGCTAAATAATTTATTGCCAATAGTAATATTCCTCCAGCAATTCCAATAAAAATGGAAATTATGATTTTTTTTGAATCAGAAGTAAAACCTAATTTCTCGATATTATGTTTATTAGAATATATATACCATAAAGGATAAATTCCTATTGCTATACCAGGTATTTGACTTAGAAGAATTAAATCAATATTTATTTCTGAAGTTGATTGGAATAATCCTAATTGAAACCATATAAGCATGATCAATAATAGCTGAATAAACACATATACAATTATACTATTCATAAAAACATTTAGACCTTCTTTTATATTCCAAGCATCTTTTTTTATCATTAAATCTTGTTCAGATTTCAGTTTTTTGTCTTTAAACACAAAGCCAGGCTTAATTCTAGCTGATTTTTGATAATCTGGGATTGATTCTAATCGTGTATTACATATGGGACACTGTTCAAGAATAGTAGATGTAATTACAGAACCGCATCCAGAGCAAACTCTCTCTATCGAAATTGGTTTAGAAATTTTAATTTCAGAAATTTTTGGTTTCTCACCAGGTTTTTTAGTGATAACTAATTTACCACAGTTAGGACAATATATTTGACCTTCTGTCATTGCTCCACAGTAAACGCAATTTTTTAATTTTCTCTCGTTTTTGGCCATTTCAATAAGAGTATTTATTCTTAAATCTTATTTGTTAAATATATTAGTTTAATAATTATAAAATTTATGCTAATCTGTTAAAAAACTATAATATTTCGATTTTAGAATCCTTCATTTTCTTTGTTAAGATTTTTTTTTGTGATTGTGTAAAGCTCCATAAGTAATAATCCGTGATAATAAGAGATAGAGTCAAAATAACCTTCACCCTCATTCTTACCCGCTCGAACCAATGCTAATTGTGCATTAAGTGCCGCTTTCATTAATAATTCTAAACCCTTATATATTAAGTTAGGGCTCCACATTCCACTTTGAGGATTTGCCCACCACATAGGACAAGAATACATACCGCGATCATAAAACCATCTAGCAGTATTATAATAACTAGTGACCTCCCAATTCTTAGTTAGATCTAAATTATCTGCTAAATCAAGTAAATTATTCAGACTTTTCATTATTTTCCAATAATAATTATGAATATTATTATCTGGATGTTTCCAAAGTGGATATGGCACTTTCGCCTTAATATCCTCGTAAGTTGTACTCCAACTTGAGTCTCTTGGATTAATCTTTTTATCTATTATCGGGAAGTGATTAGGCAACTCAGATATTAATACAATTTCTATTTTTTCTTCTTTTATATCATCATTATTGCTAATTAAGGATAAAACTTTTCCTAAAAATGTCTTTTCATAGTTTTTAATATGATGACCAAATGTTTCTCCATCCATTGCTGTAATAATATATTTATCGTATCTCTCTTTATTAGATTCACTTTTAAATATACTTTTTAACGATTTTATGAATTTCTTAGTAGTAATTTGTTTGAACGAAATTTTATTACTCAAGATTTCATCTCTAAAAAATAATTGAAGTCCGTTTGGTAAGCTATATATTTTATCGTAGGGCCATTCTATTGGACAAGCAATTCCGCTCATAATTATCCATTTATATCCAAGTTTACGTACCAGTTTAAGAATTTGTTTTGAAATCGCTAATTCTGGTGGAAAAAAACCTTTTCTTTCCCAAATAGTTCCAAATTCTTTGCGATTCACCAATTCATTCATTCGAACTTGATGATATGCCTCTTTTTCAGGAATCAAGGGAAGAATTGGATGAAATTTGGCAGTACCCATAATTTCAATCTTATTTTCGGACACAAGATTTTTTAGTAAATCCAATGTGTCAGCCATGCCAAATTCGTAAAGAAGGTCAATGAGACAGCCATTAATATTTAAACAGAATTTAGCATTTTCGTGGTCCTCTATTATTGAAAATAATGGTTTGTAGCACTCCTTATTTATTAATCTTAAAATATCAATCTCCTGTGTTGGTGGTTGATACAGATGTAATATTGGCGCCCAATAAATCATGATCGTTTTAAATTATAATATTTTAATTTCCGATTCATAATTCTATTTCTCTATAATAGTTTCTTTTATAGCGGTACCAAAATGCGTTGCTCCAGGACCAATATGAACGAGTATTTCGTCGCCCTTCTTAATATCAACAACAGATTTAGCATTACCATTAGCGTCAACCAATCGAATAGTCTCTGCGTTTTGACATATAAAATTAATAATTATATTTTTATCTCCTTGAGGCACTTCTATTTCAAATCTTAGCATTGGGCGAGTTTCTATTTTAACCCGTCCAACAGATACTATTCGGGCATCTCCTCTATTATTAACAACTAGAACCTTATCTCCACCTTTTAATTCGCTTAAATAATTCGTTCTATAGGTATTTAGCTCTTGGCCAGGAACTAATATGTAAGCGGAAACATCTCCGGCATTTACTCTGAACGGTCTAGAACTAACAAATTGCGTTTCAAATACTTCAGCGTGAACTAGTGCGAAACCCATTGCGGTTGAACCTACTAACATTCCTTCACCTTGGCGAAGAAGTGATGTAGTATCAACACAAACTCGTTCGCTTTCGGGAATATTTTGTATCTTAATGACTTTAGCTTTGGTCAATTCAATATTAAATGTTGTGTGAAGTAATTTTTTCAAATTAATAATATCATTAGCATCAGTAGGTTTTATTAAAATTCCATCGACTCCTATTTCTAACGTCTTTAACATTAATTCAGCCTCTTTCACAGCTTCAACCTCTGCAATGAGGTCGGTCTCATTGGTATGCATCTCAGCTATGAGATTTTCAAACGGAATAATTTTCCAATCTTTTGCAGCGACTATAATGAAATCTATCATGCGTGTCTTTGATAATTCTATAATCTCTAATTCATCTTCTTTTGATTTTAACTCTTTATAGTATCCAATATTTTCGATGGTATCTGCTTTATCTAATTTATCTTGAAGCTTTTGCTTGTCGGAATATATTGTAAATTTTGGAGCTAATTCTAAACTTTTTGAATATATATTTACTCTCTCAACTTTCTCGAATTCTGGATAAGTTTCTTTAGAAACTAAAAAATTGAGAATATCTTTATTGAATGCTTCTTGGACTAATTCTTTAAAATCGTGGCCTTTAGACTCGAAATTTAATATTATTTTTTTCATATCAAATCAAACTAAATCTTTGGTAGTAATTGGTCTATACAAAATTTATTTATTAAAATTTCTATTTTTTCGTAAACTAAGTAAAAATGTTAATGCTTCAAAATAAATTTTTAAATTAGAAAAATCATATTTAATATAAAATTAAAGATTATAATTTTGAATCCTAATAAATAGAGACGATGTAAAAAATGGGAAAATTGGGTAAGAAATTATTTCCTCGCAAAGGAGCATCTCAAGAAAAGTTAATAACTTCAGTAAAAAGATATACACGCACATTAGGACTTCGAGCCAAAGCGCATCAGAAGAGAGCTGAAGTTGCGAGACAAAACGCAAAAATCGCTTTACAGAGAGGAGAAAAGACTAGAGCTAAAAATTATCTCGTACAATACAAAAGTTATCAAACTAAAGTTGATCGTATAACTAATATTAGAGCTAAATTCGAAAGACAAATTGAAGCTGTAGAAGAGGGATCGGCAATAGCTCAATCTGGAAATTTTATGGCACAAATGCGCGATGAACTTAAAACAATTGCAGCAAAGGCATCTCCCGTTAAAATCGCGGAAATTGCAGAAGACAGCGAAATGTATGTTTCGGAAATTGAAGAAGCAGGAGATATACTTGCGGGAGATCCCGAAATAGATCTAGGAATTGATGTCTCTGCCGAATTGAATCAGCTTGAAACAGAAATGTTGTTAGATGCTAGCGGTACGATGCCAACCGTCCCAACGGGAGGAGAAATGCCACAATATATTTCGGATGTAGATCTAGAAGAGGAAGAAATTCAAACGAAAGAAAAACTTGAAGAAGAAATAGAAAAGCTCAGAAAAGAATTAGAAAGCTAAGTTTTTTAAAAATAATTTACTCTTAATAAAAAATTAATACTTCTTAGAATAGGAGAAATCTTTATTTAAATTCTTGTAAAGCTTGAACCATATTTTTTACTTTACCCAAAGCTAGTTTATATGCGTCAAATTCACCAAAGGTTTCTTTTAAAGGTCCAAAACCACAGTCCGGTTTTATAATTAAGTTTTCTTTACCGTATAAATCAATAGCTTTTCTTATGTATTTCTTTAAAAAATCAACATTTTCAATATAATCATTTATTTCTGCATTTTTTCTAGGAGCTACTTTAGTTTGTACAGTACCAATTGCTAAATATTTGTCAGTATTTTCGAAATGCTTCTTTTCAAATATTTTGAAATTTCCTTCACTAGTTCGAAATTCATGATCAAGTATTTTTACTTCAGTTTGTAAAAGTAAATCTCGTAGCTTAGGACTAATTCGACCACATACATGGATAGAGGGAAGATCTTTTATTCCAGATAGAGCTTTATTAAGCGTTTCCACAATAAAATCCTCTGTGTGGAACCAAATCTGCCTGCCTATCAAAAGTCCTAATATAGGTTCATCTATAGAAATAATATTTATCCCTAAATCGCTGTAAGCTTTACCTATTTGTTTCATAATCTCTGATAACTTATCTACAATCCATTCTACCATTATAGCGCGCGGTTCGTTAAAAATTTTTGGCGTGACTCCTTTTGCCACTTCCCTTTCTAAAAAAATTTCACTGGCTAAGGTAAATGGTCCCGTTAAGCAAGCTTTTGTTCCTTTAATTAATTTTTTAAGGTTAATGTGTTCATTTAAAAAGTTAATAATGAATTCTCCATATTCTAAAGCAATGCACTTCTCTGGAATCTGAAAATCTTCGCTTAAATAAAATTTTTCACTCTTTTCTTCTAATGGACCAATCATTTCCGACAGTGGAGATAAAAATTGGGTAATCATTGATACTAATTGTGGATAACAAGGATAATCAACACCCATATTAATTTGATCTTCGAAGGCCCTTATCATATTGTCATTTTTATTAATTAATGGCCAGCTTCCTACAACAGTAGTAAATAATCCTTCTTTTTCCATAAAATAAATAAGTATTAATATGGTTTTAAAGATTATTAATAGTTTTTAAAAGCAGTAAAAAAGAAATTAGGAATAATATCCTTTTTTATTAAATTTTCTTCTAAAGAATCGATCATCTTTAACTTTTTTAGACAAGGATTTAATTTTTTTATCAATAAGGTAGATTTCTTTTTGTAAGTTTTTAAATGTCTTAAAGTAATCTACTTCGCGAATTATGCCTTGATCAAATTTATCATCCAATTTTTTTAATGTTTCCTTTAGACTGTACTTCTCTCTTTTGAGTTCCATCATTCTTTTATAAATCTTTTTATCAAATTCATATATATGGTTTCGACTATCGTAGATATTATCTATAGGGGGCTCTTCTTGATTAAATAAATCGGATATATGGTTTTTATGATAATCATTGAAAGAATCATTAAAATTATCGTTAACCATTGGCTCACAATCTCTAAAAGCATTCATTTCGTTAAAATTATTATACCTTAATCCATTTATTCTAGGTGGAAATTGCTGATCGAATCTTTGTGCTCTTTTTAATCTTTTCATTAAAATATTTCTTTCATCAAAATCGGATCTATTATTGAATGGATAAGGCCCATCGTAATATTGATAATTATATATAGGAACGTAACTCTGAAATCTATATGGATTATAGGGGTATTGAGGATTAAATCTGTTTCTATAATAATTATAATCTTCCTGATCTGGGATTAGGGAATTAATATCGCTATAAAATCTTGAATTACAAGGAGGGTTAGCTGAAATGTGATTATTCATATATTTTGGGGTCCAATATTGTGGATGTTTTTGAAAACTATTGAAATATGATTCAAATTCTTCATCTTCACTATTATTGACGTTTTGATTAATTTGACATTTTAAATTAAAAAATGAATTGATGCCTTCTTCAATATATCTTACTAAATCATTTAAATCTATTTCAATTTCTTGCAGTTTTTTTGCTGATTCTTTATCATATATCTCATTTTCTTGGAAGTTTCTTGCTAAAAGAATATAATCAATTATCTTTGAAACAACATTCGATGGAAATGAAAATTCGTATTTTCCATATTCGAATTGAATAAGCAATTTTTTAAATAGTTTCCCTCTATCTCGAATTTTAATTAAATCATCAACAGGAGCCTTAAAAATTAATTCGCGTTTTTTCTTGATGAAACCATATTCATGTACAAAAGATAAATCAAAATTAGTAATAAATAAAATACCGTTACTTTTCTTGAATCGTTTTTGAGGGTCTAATCCGTTAGTAAGCTTGGTTTTAATAGCATAAACTGGTTTCTCTTTCTCTGCCAAATTTAGAAATTGCTGATATGGTAAATACAATTTTGTTATTTTTTCAATGAATTGTAAATTCTTTTGGAAATCCTCAAATTTCTCAAGGATTTCTTTAATATTTTTGGTAACAAAATTATCGATAGAATCATGGCCTTGATTTACACTTTCTAAAATGCTTTCAATAATTCTTACGTTCGAATTAGGCTGATTATAAATATCAAGAAAATATACCTTATTCATAGCTAAATGACGGAAATGCGTATTAATTTTTCCAAGTAAATTTTCTTTTAGATATTCAACTTGTTTAAAAAGAGCTAATAATTCTGACTCCATTTTTGGATAGTGATAACATCTTATGGGTGGTTCTCTTGATTTTTTAATATTATGCCTTATTAAGTATAATTCGTTAATTACATCTCTTATAGGTTGGATAAAGTTGCGGGATAATTTAATTAATTCCAAAAATTTTTGCTCCAATTCTTCTTTTTTTTCGTAAATATTAAGAACTTTGTGAGAATGGCATTTTGGACATGATTTGTAATGATGAGTGGTTTTAATAACATTTTCAGTTCCACATTCCTTACAAACTTTTTTTTCTTCCGTTTGGTTAAATTCAATATCTTTAGAATTGCAGTCTTGACATACAAAATCATCAATGAAATCATCCCGCAGACAGTCAGAGCAGCAAGCTACGCCGCAGTCTTCGCAATAAAATATAACTTTCATTTCTCTTTGACAAAATCGGCATATTTGCTTACTTTTTTGGTCTGACATTAAACCTAACCTTATTATAATAAACAGTATATAACTATAGTTTTAACAAAAATAAAGGATGAAATTTAATTCAAAAATGCTTATGTTATTTGAGTATTATCTCGAAATGTCAAAAAAAAATTATACTATTGGTAATTATTTGGGATAGGTATCAAAGGGAAAAATAACAAAAATGTGTTAAAGTACTAAGAATTTTTAAAAAAATTATCCTTCAAATTTTTTCCCATCAGTGTAATTTCCTGGATCTGAAGCATTATTTGGATCAAATTCGTATTTGATTGCCTTCATCCATGTGTGGTAATTACTTGTAATCGGTCCAAAAAGATCGCATTGATGTACGGTTCCTTCCATATCCCCTATGCCCAAACCAATTCCAAGAGGATATTTTTTACTTGCCTCTATTACCGAATTAAGGTACTGAATCGCAGCTTTACGAGAGGTTTCGTCTGTAATATCGTACATAAATAACTCTTCTAAATGAGAAAATGTTCCTCCTTCATATGGATTCCCCCAAACATTATCTGCTCCATCATCAACTAATCCCCCAGTATCAATCGCTTTTTGTTTTAATTTTTCTCCGATTTTAGCACCCTCAACGCACCAATCCCAGCTTCCCAGAGCGCCTAAAGACGTATGAAAACCTCCGCCTGCTCTAAATACCCCTCTCGTTGTATTGCATTGCCTCACTATTGCCATAAAAGCTAAAGCTTTCATCGGCTTAATCTGTGTAAGGGGATTATATTCGCCATTTGTTTTTTCGACTATATGGTTCAATACTTTTTGCCGGTACTCAAATTCTTTTTCATTATCAGCCACAATAATTACCATAAATTCGTGACCTCCTCTATGAGCTAAATCTTGAAATATTTTTTCTGTATACATTGTTGTATTATTAGGAGCAGCTGCTAAAGCCAAATCGAATCCTTGTATTCTACAAAGACCCCAACATATCTCTGAATAAGCTAATAAATATCCTGCCTCTTTGAAATCTTCCCAATCGTCCCAAATAATGTGATAAGCGTCGCAATTATCTGGCATCTTATTTTTAACTAAGCTGTAATTTGGAGAGCGGCCTTGAATTTCCAGTATTTTTGGCCCCGGCCAATCATAAATTTTTATGGCTGCCTTTGTAAAAATACCCATACCTCCAAATGCACCAAAATAACCTCTATATACTCCGCGTATGCTTGGTCCTGGACCGTCAGCAAGAAACCATTCAGAAGCGTCAATTTCTTTTTTAGGATCCTCAGCACCCTCAAATGAACCCCAAGAACCTATCCTGCATACTTTACCTTCAGGCATGACCCATTCTGCTCCGACAATGTTTCTATTAGAAAATCCTGTTGAGATTCCGGTCCAACCTTGCCCGCACATGCTTGTGACCGTTACTAATTGGGATCCATTCGCACCAACTCCAGCAATGTGACAGTTTAATCCTAATTTAAAGAGCTCCGTTTGTAGTTGACCGCTAATCACGTAAGGTTCGACCACTGCAATCATGTTTTTTGGATCTATATCTAAAATTTTATTCATTCTTCGGCAATCTAATATTATAACCATATTTTCCCGTCCGGCACAATTATGAGCACCCCAACCAGTACTTTGTGCTTTAAATTGCAACCCATTTTCATTGCAGTATTTTACAATTTTCACGATCTCGTCTGT
>JBHLJY010000001.1:0-436370 GCA_048887225.1 Candidatus Hodarchaeota archaeon | reverse complement strand
TTGGTTTAATTGGTTTTCTAGCACTCCCTTATCAAGCTAAAGGGGAGGAAAAGATGTTACAAGAGATGTTTGGTGAGGTTTATGAGGAATATGCATCTAAAACCGGTCGGTTCTTTCCAAAAATAAAAAAGATTAACAAAAAATAGGTTAATACCTGTAAAGACTTTAATAAATCTATTTACATTCAACAAATTATTAATTTCACTTATAGACATCATTTCTGACCGACAACGAATGGTCTCAGCATTTCCACCTGAAGGATTAAGGTGGGTAATCACTTGTAGTTCCTACGAGAGTAGTTGTCTCCTCAATCCATTGACCAAGTTCATCGTCAATTCTACAAAAAGTAACAATCTTATCTAGATCTTGAAGCTTATTGAAAGAGCATTCGATAATTAAGTCCCAGCCACCATATACTGGCGTGGAATATGTTACCATCCAATCTTCACCAGGTTCGGTGGATTTTAAACCTTTTAATTTTTCTACCACTTTCCATTCAGTTCCAATTATTTTAAGACGGACTAAAATATATCCTCGATAATAAATTTTAAAACACCTATTTTTATTATATCTTCTTTTATTATATTTTGGTTTGTTTATTCATATTTAAAAATTCTTAATAATGATTTATTTTTTTTGATAGGTATTATTATTTAAATTGTTTTAATTATAGAAAATTATTCCATTAAAATATCTATTATAATGAGTTATCTACATGGAGGACGAAGAAATTAAAAGGATTCTTTGGATTAGTGGTTTAAAAAATGCCTTAGAATTTGGCGGAAAGCCCAATAAGAAGGCAATAATGGGAAAGTTGATGGCACAAAGAAAAGAATTAAGATCTCAAGCCAAAATTGTTATTCCTATATTAGATCAAATAATTAAAGAAATTAGCAAACTAAGTTTAGAAGAACAAAAAGGAAAACTATTACAATTAGACCCAAAAGCTTTAGAGAAAAAGGAAAAAATAGAGGTGAAAAAAGAACTTCCTGCTTTACCTAATTTAGATAAGTATGATAAAATTATAATGCGATTAGCTCCTTATCCAAGTGGAGCTTTGCATATTGGTAATGCAAGAATGATTGTTTTAAACAATGAATATGTAAAGAGACATAATGGCGAATTAATTTTATTTTATGATGATACTATAGGGAGTCCTAAATCGTTACGAGACAGTGCAAAAGCAAAGTATGTGCTGTCTCAAGCTTACGATTTAATAAAAGAAGGATTAGAATGGCTTGGTGTAAAATATTCAAAAGTATATTATAAAAGCGATAGGTTGGAAATTTTTTACGAATATACCGAAAAATTAATTAAAGACAATATGGCATATATATGCTTCTGTGCTGCCAAAGAATTTAAAGAAAAATATAAAAAAAAAAAAAAAAATTGCCCACATAGAGACAGTTCGGTAGAAATTAATTTAAAAAAGTGGAATAAAATGCTTAGCGGGAAATATCGTGAACAAGAAGCTGTAGTTAGATTAAAAACGGGAATGGACCAAAAAGATCCAGCTTTAAGAGATAACATAATAATGAGGATATCAGAAGCGGAACATCCAAGAGTAGGAACTAAGTATATAATATGGCCAATGTTAGAGTTTTCATGGGCAATTGACGATTATTTAATAGGGGTTACGCATATTTTAAGAGGTGCTGATTTAATTAAAGAAGATTTTATAGAAGATTTTATTTGGAACCATTTCAACTGGAAAAAAGCAGAATTTCTTCATTATGGGAGAATAAATTTTCAAGATATGAAAATAAGTAAAACTTTGGCAAGAAATAATATTCAAAATGGAATATATTTAGGATGGGAAGATCCAAGAACTTGGAGTTTACAATCTTTAAAAAAGAGAGGTATTCGACCAGAAGCTTTAACTGAAACATTATTAAATTTAGGTTTGTCGATGACTGGAATAATTTTTTCTGTGAATTGGTTATATGCTAAAAATAAAGAGATTATAGATGGAATTTCAGATAGATATTTTTTTGTTGAAGATCCTATTTTGATTGAAATCGGTAACGTTCCTTTTGAAGAATACATGGCAGAACCACTCTTATTACCATCAAACCCAGAAAGAGGTAAAAGAATAATTAAAGGCATTGTAAAAAATGAACAATTAAATATATTAATTGCTTTTTCAGATGCGAAGAATTTGAAAGCAGGTCAAATTATTCGTTTAAAAGATTTAATTAATATTCATATTCTTTCTGTAGATTTGGCTGAAAAAAAAATTAAAGCATCTTATCATAGCTTAAAACTCAATCGAGAATTTTCAATTATTCAATGGGTACCTAAAGAAGAAAAAATTAAAGTGACAGTTTTAAAACCAGATGGAACTAGTTCAATAGGTTATGGTGAGATAAATTTATTAAAAATTCCTATGAATAAAACAATTCAATTTGAGAGATACGGTTTTGTTAATCCAATAAAAATAGAAAACAATGAGTTATTTTGCTACTTTACTCACTAAATTATAAATTGACATTATTAAGTATAAATGAATTCAAAATAAAAATTGGTCTCCAATTTATTTTTTAAATATCAATTTTGAAATTATCTTATTACTTTAAAAGTAAAAATATTAGTATTTTGATTTATTCTTTTAGTTTAATAATGACAAATAGCGAAGATAAAAAAATTAGCTGGTCATATTGTCCCGGCTGTGGAAATAAACTGCCGAAAATTGATAAACTTAATTTCTGTACGCATTGCGGGATCGATTTAAATTATATACTAAAGCATAAAACGCTACCCCCTCGTCAAATAACCAGTAAGTATCTACCGAGGATGCCCTCCCATCCTCAACAAGTCTATTACAAACCCTATAAAACATTAATTACTGATGATAATATTCTTGATACTAAGGATAGAGAGTTATGGGGGACTTTAGCATCTATTGGATTCCCCTTATTAGCCTTTGTTATAATGAATGTAATTTTAATTGGTATTATGATTGGTATAATTCTGTCGACTTATCCTTATTTTGACTATGGTATAAATATTGTTACCAATCAGTTATTTCTGGTCCTCATTACTTTGGTTGAATTAATCTTAATTATGTTTCCCTTAATATGGGCGGGTAAGAATTTAGAGAACCCAAATTTAAAAAATCGTTTGACTTTATTAGGTTTTACAGCGAAGGTATATAATCGCAAGGGTATTGTAAAAGAATTTGGTATAGGATTAGGTTTTGCTTTAATTGGGTTGGGTTTAGTTGTTGGTTCGAGTATAGCCATTGAATTTATATTTAGATTATTCTTTACATTTGAAGAATCTACTCCTAATAATGTGGATGTTTTAATCACTGGATTTGATATACTTGTATTGGTTCTAATGATAGTAATGATGCTTATAATTGTAGGACCCTGTGAGGAGATCCTCTTTAGAGGATTTATGATGAAAGGATTAACGAGGACTTTAGGCAAAACAGCAGCACTCTGGATAACAGCACTCGTCTTCGCAGGAATTCATTTAGTTGGGCTTTTGTTTTTCTTCTTAATTTATCCTCCTATTACAATTCTCGTGAATTTTATAATGCTCTTTGTCCCGTATCTTGCTATTTCACTAATGTTAGGTTTGTTATATCGTTGGAGGGACGAAAATTTAATCGCTGTTATAGTTACTCACGGAGTATATAATAGCTTAACTCTTATAATTGCCTTTTTGTTTCTGGTTTTCTATTAATCATTAAGCATACAAAACATTTACATTTGATATAGGATATAGATGTGCCATGACTATCATTGAATTTTTTAAATCAAAAGCAAAAAATAAAAATTCAAATATAGGAATTGGTTTAGGAGGATCAAAAGAACATGATATAAAAATCTTAAAAGCTATTTTAAGGTTTTTGGAAGAATATAACTCAACTATTTTTATTTTTGGTAATGAAAAAGCAATAAATCACATTAAAAAAAGCAAATTTTACGAGAATACTAATAAAAGAATTGAATTAATTAAATCCAATGAACCAGAAAAAGATATCTTTAAATTTTTGAAAAATAATAAAATTAACGTTATAGTTAGAGGAAACTTAAGTTCTAGCAAATTTCTTAAAAATATGAAAGATATTTTGAAAATCTCAGATATTAATCGATTAGCTTTAATGGAAACTCACAAAGGATTCCAATTCTTTTACGGCCCCGTCGGAATAGACGAATGCAATAATATAAAAAGAAAAATTTTGTTTGTTAACAAGGCAATTTTAGAATTAGAAAATTTAAACATAGTCCCCAAGATTAGCATCTTAAGTGGTGGTAGATTAGGAGATATTGGACGGGATCCCATAGTAGATAAATCGATAAACATTGCTACTAAAGTAGTTGATCTCCTCAAAAAAGAAAATCCAGACTTAGAAATAAATCACGATGAAATCCTTATTGAAAATGCTATTTGGAATAAATCAAATGTAATTATTGCTCCAGATGGAATTTCAGGAAATTTAATATATCGCACCTTAGTTCACTTAGGTGGAGGTAATGCATATGGTGCGATTTATATGGGCTTAGATGAGGTTATTATAGACACTTCAAGAGTGGGAAAATTATCAGAAATTCATGGCGCTTTAATACTAGCACTTGCATTAGCACCTTAATTATTTTATTCTTTCTTTTTTATAAAAATCTTAGATAATTTTGGCTATTTTGTTAACAACATCTTCTATAGTTTGATAAATAAACATTATTGATTTTTGATACTCGTTATAAGGTAAAATTACATTTTTTTGCTTTTGTTGCTTAGCTAATACTTTTTGAAGTTTATATCCCGCATTTTTAATGTATCTTCTTCCAATTTGGTTTTTAACTTTTTGATAGCAATTACCAAGAAAAACAATCTCATTAATTAATAATTGTATAATTCTTTCTCTATTATTCTTATGTGATGGTTCACTGTACGAATTTAAACCTTGACTCATTCTTTTTTGATTTCATCGAGTATTATTCTTAAGAGAAAAATAATCCAAAATATTATAAAAGACTTCAATAGACCAGTTTTTGGTTTTTTTCTAATTCAAAAACCTAATACTCTTTAAATGGTTTTTCAAGGATTATGCTGATGAATTATTGGATCTATACTTTGATTTATTAGAAATTTTTTATTCCCACATGCTTGGATCATCAACATTTCGAAAGTTTTCATTTAAATTATCGAGCTCTTTCATATCTTCATCAACTAATTTAAAATCAAAGATATTAATATTCTCAGTAATATGGTCCTTACTTCCTGACTTAGGAATTTGAATTACATTATGTTGAATCCCCCAACGAAGTAGAACTTGCGCTGATGTTTTCCCATATTTTTGTCCAATGCTTTTTAATTGAGGATTATCTAATTTTCTTGCCCTTGTTAAGGGACAATAAGCTTCAACAGCAATTTTTTTAGTTTGACAGAATTCCATCAGTTTTTTTTGATATAAGAAAGGTGAAAACTCAACTTGATTAACACTAGGGACAGTAGAAGAACTCTCAAAAAGTTCATTCAAATGTTGAATTGTAAAATTACTCACACCAATCGATCTTACTTTATCATCCTTATATATCTTTTCAAGAGCCTTCCACGTTTCATTTCTGAGACCTGTAACAGGCCAATGTATTAAATAAAGATCGACATAAGTTAGATTTAACTTTCTTAGACTCTTCTCAAATGCTTTCAATGTTTTATCATACCCATGATCATTATTCCAGACTTTAGTGGTAACAAAAATTTCTTCTCTTGGAATATCGGTATCTTTTATTGCTTCCCCAATTTTTCTTTCATTGCCATACATAGCAGCCGTATCAATCAATCTATATCCTGCTTCTAATGCCATTAAAACGGCATTATAAGCTCTTTTTTCAGTGAGAACCCATGTTCCTAAACCTATTATCGGGATATCAACACCATTATTTAATTTTAAAGTAGAGCTAATATTCAATTCCATAAAACTTACCTCACTATTATATTAAAAATCTGCTTGATTATAATTTTTTTAATTTCGCTAAAAAAGATTGTCTTTATATTTCATTAAAACTAGATTCTCAATGGGAGAGGGGGGATTTGAACCCCCGACCACTCGGCTTCTGCAAACCACGCTGAGGCGTTGGTTTCCCCCAGCCGACTGGATTTAGCAAGATTCATCCTTACTAATGTATCATACCAATCTAGACCACCCTCCCTTTTAATGAGGGTAATATTAAAAGTTTTAAAAGCATAGTTAAAAATCTTCGTCATAATTTATTATTAACCAATTTTATTTTTTATACTAATAATTTTTAAATTATTTAGAGAGTTTTTTATTTTAATAGTAAAAACTCTTAGCATTTTATGAGATCAAGAAAACCTTTTCTTGTTTTTTGGCCTCAATACTTCGACGCAAAAAGAAGTAGAGGTGATGGAAGACGACTTCCTAAGAAACTTGCGATTGAAAAAGTGACACCAAAAGAAATTGCTACTGCTGCCAAACAATTAGGATATCAAGTAGAAATAGAAGGAAATTACCGATATCCAAGAGCTTGGTGGGAAAATCCTGGTAGAGTCCTGATTAATACAAAGGGAAAAAAAAAATCAAAAGTAATACTTGAAATAGCAAGAGAAATCAGAAAAACCCGAGGATCGAGTTAATAACCAATGCACGAATTTTCTTTTGCCTATAACATTTTTAAAGTTGCTGAGGCTACAGCAATTAAATACAATGCTAAGAAAATATCCGAAGTATATCTTGAGATTGGAGAATTAACGTTAATTGTTCCAGATCTCCTTCGTCAATCGTTTAAAATGGCCACCCATGGTTCAATTGCGGAAGGTGCGGAATTAATAATTGAGATTGTTCCTGGAAAAATAAAATGTCGAGATTGCAGTGAAATCTCAACTGTTAGTTTAAGTGAAGAGGCCTATTTGACTGGACTTCAATTGTTTCAATGTCAACATTGTAATAGTAAAAATACAGAAATTGTTGAAGGCAAAAAGGCTAATGTTAAAAATATTAAGATTCAAGAATGATTTAAATTAAAACAGCATTCAGCACACCGTGTTGCCCCGGGCGGCTTGTAATTTTAGCCTTTCCAAGTTCTGTTTCAATTATAGCACCTTTAGTTAAGATATGGCGTCTATTCAAATCTTTTGATGCATCATTGCTTTCAAATCTTAATATTTTCACCTTCGAAGTTTTATTGGTATTAAGGTCAGTAACATTCACAAAAAGAGACGAAAACAACTTTACTTTAATATTACCTCCCAAAACTCGTTGCTTTTTCTTTTTATCTGTTCCAATTTCAGTGTTGATTGGAGGTCTTTCTAATTCTCGTTTTCTTTTTTTACGGAAATGTTTATATTTTTTTCCAGTATACTTCCTTTTACTTCTCCATTGACTTCTTGCCATAAGGGAATAGACCGTTCTAATTATAACTCAATATTTTAGTTAATAAACAATATCTTTAAAGTTTTTTCGTATTTTATAATTCTATAATTCAATATACTAAATTTTCATTAAATTTATACCGATAGCATTAAGAGTAAACTATATTTAATTCTTTTCTTTAGATAATATAGAGCATTAAAAATGCTATTAATAATAAAAGATTGAATTTAAGATTGTAATGATGGAAAATAATACTAACAATTTAGACGACATTAGCTTAAAAAGGGTTATATCAGGTACTACAACAGTAGGTTTAATTGTAAAAGGCGGGGTGGTAATAGGTACAGAATCTCAAGCTACAGCAGGATTTACTGTTGCTACGAAAACAGCACAGAAATTATTTCAAATAAACGATTTTACGGGCGCAACCATAAGTGGGGGCGTTGCAGATTGCCAATATGTTATAAATCAGCTTAAGGCATTATCTAAACTTAAGCAAGTTGAAGATGGTGAAGTACCTCCAGTAAAATATATAGCAAATGTAACTAGAAACATACTATTTTCAGGACGTTCTTATTATCTCTCAATGATGATTGTAGGAGGTTATTCGATTAAGGAAAAAGAGGGTAAATTATACGGGATCGATCTATTGGGAACTTTATATGAGGAGGATAAATTTATATCTTTTGGTTCTGGCTCGCCTTTTTCTTTGGGTTTATTAGAGGTAGATTGGAAATCAGATATGTCTAACTCCGAAGGGATAGATTTAATTAAAACCGCTATTTCAGCTTCACGGGAAAGAGATACCGCCTCTGGATTTGAGATTCAAATATGTACAATAGATAAAGACGGCTATAAACAAATCCAATAAATAGTATTAATTCTGATTTTTTACACTTTATTTATTTCTATAGCAATTTGCCAAAATTCATTATTAAAATAGATAAATCCATTTAGCTCGTAATTTTCACCATTCATAATTGTCCAAATTAGATTTCTAAAAGCCTTAAAGTCTTCCAAATATTTCATGTTTTTCGTATCTACGCCGCTTGGATAGGTTCCACCAGGATGAGAGTGAAAAATACTAATTAATCGCATATTATACCTCTCAGCAGCAGTTTGATAAATCTTGTTTAATTCTTCAATATTATCTATTAAGAAGGCGACAGTAGATTTCTTAGTAGATTCGATACATTCAAACATTTGTCCTATATAATGATATTGAAATCCTTCCTCGTTAATATTTATTTCTCTAATGTCTCCAAATATTAATCCACATGCTTCATAGGGACGAGCTTTGTTTATACATCGTTTTAAATCCTCAACAATTTCCTGATCTAAAAAGATTTTTATATCATCTTGAAATTTCATTTTGGTAACTTGAAAGGATATTTTAAATTAAAGTCAATGCAGCATTTAACGCAGCTATTCTTGCTCTTTCTAGCTTATTGCCTAATCCTATAATAATAACATCGCTTTTTTCTAATTTTGAATCTGATTTAATAATCTCTTCATTAAAATATTTATAAGGTTGGTTATTAATAGTCATTTTTGTTTTTTCGGTATCTGAAATATAATTTACGGGATAAATTATATTTTTTCCATCATAGACTAAACATGTTGCCCCTATACCACCAACTTTAATGGCAGCGTCCCTTTGCTCTATGCCCATTGTTAATTTATCACCTGCATTCTTGATTTGACAAAAGTATACTCTAACATCTTCTGATTCGATAATGACATCTTTTAGAATCGAAATATCTCCCTTTTTAAGAAATGGAATCTTTTTTTTAACTTTGTTCAAAAATTTTAAACCGTATTCAGTTAAAACATGCCCTTTTCTTATATTTCCGTTTAATACAGAAATAAAATTAAGCTTCTCATTAAGTTTTTTAATTAGAGACTTTGCTGTGCCCGAGCCAATCAATAACTCCTCTTTTAAGCGGTATCTTCCAATTCCATTCGGATTTTCCCCAAAAATAAATAATGCTAAAATTATATGAACATAATCATAGGTTGGTTTAATAGTTTCACTCTCAAATAATTCTTCTAATTCATCTAGCATAACTATAAGTAATATTTAATCATTAATCTAAAAAAAATTATTAGTGATAAAAATTATAAAAATAAAATAATTTTTATATTTACGATAAGAATAAATTAATTATATAGTCTATTCCATGTTTTAGGTAGAATATAATATGACCCAGGAACAAAAAAATAAAAGTCAAATACAAGGTTTAGTAGTATTTAAAGGTAGACTAGCTCAGAGTAAACAAGAACAAATTGAGATCGCTCCACCTATTGAAGATATTGATCAAGAAAATAAAATAAAACTTTCGTGCGAATTTCGACCTTCTGGAGCTTCTTATAGATGTTCAATATTATTAGAAAATGAGAGTATGGCGCCTATTACTGAAATTAAAGCGAGAATTAAGTATCCGAATTTATTAGTATTGAAGAGACATTATCCTCCCGCAATAAAAAGAAGTGAGCCTAAAATCGAGAGTGGAATGAAACAAATTAATTTTGAAATCGAAAAATTAAACGAAAATAGCGTACAACAAATTCATTTTTATTTTATCCCGTTACTCATAAATGTTAAAGGAGAGATTTTAGCATCTACGAGTTATATTAACAATAAGGGATTCATTAGAGCTCTTAATTTAGAACCAATTGAAATTAAAATAGACCCTATTTCGATTCAACCTAAAATAATTCCAAGTTCTCAGATTGGAGTCTTCTTAAAAATTGAAGGACTTAAAAAAGCCATTAAAAGTCATGGAATAGGAATAGGACTAAAAAAAAAAGCAAATTTGGATTTATATTTCAGTCACGCAGAACAAATCTTAAAGGAGCATAACTTTCAATTAATTACGAAAGATAATGAACAAAAAATTATCTGGTTTTTTGGGAATGAATTGGAATCTCAAGAAGATATCCTTGTTATAGTTCAACTTGTTTATAGTAAAATAGAATTCTTGGCAGCTTCTAAAAAAGCATCTATTTTAGTTTCTCTTTTAACTAAATTATCAAACGATTTTAAGGGAAGCCTCGCAAGTACAGGTTTGGTGTCTATTGATCAAATCTATAGTTTGGAGTGCAAGAATTGTGGAAATGTTCTCAATTCTTTTCCCGAAAAAGGCATGGAGATTGAATGTCAAAATTGCAATACAAAACAAGTTGTATGGTAATCTTGTACAGTTCTAAAAATCTTATTTAAAAAAAATTACTAGCAATAAAGAGAAATAATTAGTTTCTTCGCATTTTAACTTTAAAATTCAAAATTATCAACTCATAGATAATATAAAAATTCGTAATTCGGCATGCTGGAAATCGATCGAATTTTTATTTATTTTTTTATTTTTAAAGATTTAATCTAAATCATAAAATTCTAAAAATCTTATAATAGCAATCATGCTGAATTTCAACAGATTTAGCTTTCCTATAAAAAATCCTAAACTTCCACCAGCTCGATCATTTCCCTAGATCCAATGGTCGACAAAAATTTTTTTCAAATTTTTTCTTCTATCTTTGAAGTTTATACCAAAATCTTTAAATACCAATTTGATGTCTATCTATATAGAAACTTAATTAAAAATTAAAAACTAAAAAAAAATTTAAAAATTAAAAAGTGGAGGAATGAAAAATGGCTGGTTCCGAATATATTAGTTGGTCCCCTATCAGAAGATTAATGAAACACAATGGGGCCATTATTGTTGCTCGCGATGCTGTAGATGAGTTAGTTGATTGGATGGGTGCGAGTGCAGAAAAAATCACAAAAACCGCACTTACCTTAACCAAACACGCCAAGAGAAAGAAAGTGACTCGCGACGACATTTTACTTGCCATCAAATACTTCTAAATAAAAGAGCAAACAATTTATAAAATAATTAATCTTTTTTTTTTATTCTCTTTTTAAATTTTCTTAAAAAAATAACAATTTACTTATTTTGGTTTGAGAATAAAACCAAAAAAAATCTATCATACATAGAGGAAGTATAATACTACATTTTTTTAATTATATCAATTCGTATTTAGAGAATATATGCTTTAAAAGAAAAGATTTAATTATTAAAAAAAAAACCTAATAAATAACTCAAACTATAAATTAACAAAAAAGAAAATCAAATAAAGACACTTGATTTCCAAATGAGTATGAAAAATCCTTATAAACCTGCAAATGTCAAGCTTGATAACAGAAAGAAAATAATCTGGTTAATTTCATTGTTCGGATGTGGTATTTATGCTATAATCGTATTAATAGTCTTATTTTTTTTGCAAATCCCCACTTGGGTGGAATTAATTATAATATATAGCTATATGGTCATCGGGCCTTTAACAATCTACACATTATGGTTATTATTATTTGTTTGGAAAACAAAAAAATGGCCCATGAGTGAAAAACTAGTCGGGGGGCGTACTAAATTCTTATTAATGCTTTTCCTAATGGGGATATGTGTAATTAACTTCGCAGCCTACTGGAATTCGGGAATCGATTATATCTGGTATATTGCCGCAATAGGGGTTTTAATTTTTACAAAAGATGAAATTTTAGCGTCAGTAATCTATGTAGTCGGTGCAATTGCTATTACACCCGCATTTGTGGAAGAATTTCTGAAAGCATTTCCAAGTATCTTAGCATTTTTCGTAGTATTGCAGAGAAACAGAAACTCAGAACAAAAGGGGAAGGGCATGCTTGGAAATGAATTAAATGGATTTTTGTTTGGTATGATAATAGGAATAACATTTGAGATTTTAGAACTAATTTCTTATCTAATTTCTACGATAGTATCTGGTGGAGGGGCATTTGATATTTATCTTCAGGTTACAATTAGAAATTGGGCTCCAATTCATATATTAGGGGGATCACTCGGCGGATTCGCAGCAGGGAGAGCAGAAAGACTCCGATTTGAGCGAGGAGAAGAGAATCTCCCGATGGGAAATCAGTTCAAAAAATTTTTAAAACGATTCATCCCTCTCTGGCTCATCCCGGTTTCTATACACTTTCTCTGGAATAGTTCTTCAGTCTGGATCATACTTTACGTGTATTCTATTAACGCCCAAGCCACATTATTGGCTGAAATACTTCTAATTATTATATATATAGTATTAGGGACTCTATCTTATGCTTTACTTCTAATTTTTTTGATGCGAGCAAATAGTATTGCTAAAAAAACTTATCGCTGCCCTGAAACAGGCATTATAGTTGCTAATGAAGATATTGTATGTACTACTTTTAGTGATAAATATACTTCTGAATACACCCAATTCTCACCAAGAAGCCCTGCTAAGTTTTGTGTCAACTGTGGAAAGCCAGTTAAATTTAATGCCCGCTTTTGTATATATTGTGGATTTAATTTAAAACAAATTAATTTACCATTAGTCCGTCCAAAACTCTATGAAGGATTTACAATAGCCCTCTTTATTATAACTCTAATAGTAGCAATATTATTTCTTGTTTACAGCTTGGTCTTTTTCATTTTAATTTTAATCATATATGGAATGGTTATTTTAATCCCTTTAGTTTTTCAAACCAGCGTCCAAATAATTACTATAGGATTAATGATATTCGCAGTTATAACTCTTTTAAAATTAAGAAAAGATTATGATGGGAGAAAGAGTATCTGGGGCTGGATGATATTAATTTTTAATTTATTCGGAATGTTTGGAATTTTGCTCATCTATGGCATCTATGGCATGTTATATGGTTCTTTAGCGTTAATGCTAGGCTATATTTACTATTATATGATATTAGTTGTCTTATTTTTAGCAGGAGCAGCAATTATTTTCACCTTTCTCTTATTGGTAATAATAAATGGACAACAAACAATTCAATATCAACGAAAATTCTGAAAGTATGGTAAAATAAAAGAGAATTAATTATTATAATCTTTCTTATTATTGCTATTGGTGTAATCTTATCAACCTTATCTGTAAAACAGCATTATATTATAAACGAAATAGCTGGGGGCGTGTTAATATATATAATAGATGGGGTTGTGTTTAGACAGTCGAGTGAATGGAAGTAAATTTTTTAATAAATTTTAAAATTTATTAATTGTCGTTTCATATAAAATATTATTGATTAATTAAAATAAATAAGAATATAATTCTAATAATGAATTCTACAACTTCAGAACTGAAAACTGCTAAAGAATGGAACGATTTAGGAAGATTTTATGCTGCTAAGAAAGATTATGATAAAGCAATAGAATGCTACGATAAAGCCCTTAATCTAGAAAAGAACCCAAATATTTGGACTAATCGGGCAAACGCATACGCAGCTAAAGAAGACTACATTAAAGCGATTGAATGCTATGAAGAGGCACTAAAATTAGATCCTAATTTCTATCTAGCGATTCAAAATATGGGACACGCTTATACTGCGTTAAAAATATACAAACTCGCTTTTAAATACTATAAGAAAGCAACTGAGTTAGATCCAAATGATGCTTACGCATGGAATTACAGAGGAAATATCTATGCTACTAAAAAAAAATATTCAAAGGCAATAAGGTGTTTCGAAAAAGCCATAAAATTAACTCCTAATAATTTTGAAATATGGAATAATATGGGAGAAGTATACGCAGGTGTTCGTAACGGGGAAGATATGGGACCTAAATTTGCTAGTAAAAAAGCTTACCATAAATCAATCGAATGTTTTAAAAAAGCACTTGAGATAAATCCAGATAATACTATTGCCTGGAGAAATTTAGGAAATGCATATTTCCTTAGAAAAGAATACGATGAAGCGATCGACTGTTATGAAAAGATAGAAGATTACGATAAGTTAATCAGATGTTACGAAGAATTAATCGAATTAAATCCAAATAATATTAATTTATGGAGTAAATTAGGACACGTCTTTAGTCGTAAAAAAGAGCTCGATCAAGGAATAGAATGTTTTAAATTTATCTTGGATATAGAACCAAGCAATCTCTTAGCAACAAACAATTTAGAAGAACTCTACGATGAAAAACTCTCTATTTCAAAATCTCCAGGAGAATGGTGCAATGTAGGAAATATGTTTTTTACAATGGAAGAATACAATAGAGCTATAAAATATTACGAAAAAGCACTTGAACTCGAACCAAATTATAAAGATGCGTTGAGCAAAATAGGACAATCTTACTTAAAAGAGAAAAAATATGAAAAAGCAATAGAGTACTTTCAGAAATGTCTTGAGATTGAACCAACCGATGTTAGAGCACTGAATGGTATAGGGGTAGCATACGCAGCGAAGGAAGAGTTTGATAAAGCAATCGAATATTACGACGAAGTTTTTAAATCAGATTCTATTATTCTTGACTTATGGATTAATCGAGGAGATGCTTTCGTCGCCAAAAAATCGTATGATAAAGCCATTGATTGTTATGAAAAGGCGTTTGAATTGGATCCAGATTATCCTAAAATATGGAATAGTCTAGGAATTGCCTATGCTGGTAAAATGGATTATCACAAGGCTATAAACTATTCCGAAAAAGCAATAAAATTAGACCCTAATATGATTGACGCGTATATAAACATAGGAAATGTGTACGCCATTAAAAATGATTATTTTAAAGCTATAAAATATTATGATAAAGCTCTTGAATTAGACCCAAAAAATGCAAATGTATGGAATAAAGCAGGAAACGTATATGTTGCAGCATATGAACTATATCACGTAGGAGGTTCAGGTAGTTACAAAAAAGGATATAAAAATGCTATTGAATGCTATGAAAAAGCAATTCAATTTGATCCAAGACTTAATGAAGCTTGGTACAACTTAGGAAATGTGCATTTTGCCAAAAATGAATACGAACAAGCCATTAAATACTTTGAAAATATTCATGAATACGATAAAATAATTGATTGCTATAAAGAAATCACCAAAGCTAATCCGTACGATGAAGTTTCTTGGATTAATATGGCAAAAACGTATAGCTATAAAAAAGAGTACAATAAGGCAATCGAATGTTATGAAAAAGCACTTGAAATTGATCCAAATAATGTAGTAGCAAGAAAGAATTTAGAAGAACTCTTCGAATTGAAAATGGCAAAATTTAAAACTCCAAGAGAATGGTGTGATTTGGGAATCAAATATCAATCCAAAGAAGAATTAGATAAAGCTCTTGATTGTTATCAAAAAGCCCTCGAACTAGATCGAAATTATAGAGAAGCATGGATGCGATTAGCAACTGTTTACGACGCTCAAGAATTATATTATAAATCGATTGTATGCTACGAAAAAGTGCTTGAATTTGATCCTTCTGATATTAGGGTATTAAATAGTATTGGCGTTGCTTATGCCGCCATAAAAGATTACGACAAGGCAATAGAGTATTACGATAGAGTTCTCAAATCCGACTCTATAGTTGTTAATATGTGGACCAACAGGGGAGAGGCATATGCTGCGAAGGGAGCTTACGATAAAGCAATCGAGTGCTATAATGAAGCGATTAAATTGGATGAAAATGATTCTGTTGCTTGGAATAGCTTAGGTAACGCATATATGGTTAAAAATGAAGCTCATAGAGCTATTCACGCTTATGATAAAGCTATAAAGCTAGATCCAAATTACGTTGATGCCTTGAATAACAGAGGCTATATCTCTTATACTATGAAGAAATACGATAAAGCACTTTTTTATTTTGAAAGAGCTATCAATCTAAATCCTAATATTCCTAAAATATGGATAAATATGGGTAAAATTTACCAACATAAGCATAAATTAAATCAAGCGATTATGTGCTACGAAGAGGCGATAGGATTGAATCCAGAATATAAAGAAGCGTGGAATAATTTAGGTGATGTATATACAACAAAAAAGGAATATGAAAAAGCAATAAAATATTACGAAAATACTCAAAATTACAGTAAATTAATTGAATGCTACGAAGAAATAATAAAATTAAACCCGAATATAGTTGAGGCATGGAATAATTTAGGTGCGGTATTTATAAAAGAAAAACAATACGAAAAAGCCGTAGCGTTTTTTAACGTAGCCTTAAAGCTGGATCCAAAATATATTAAAGCTATTCATAATAAGGGTCAAGCATATTATATTCAAGGTGATTTTTATAAAGCTGCTCGAAATTTTCAAAAAGCTATTGAAATAGATCAGAATAATGAAGAAACATGGCAAATGCCCATTTTTAACTGTTATGCAAAATTAATAGAGAAAAATCCAAAGGATGCTGTTGCGTGGATTAATATGGGAAACATGTATGGTTATAAAAAAGAATTTGAGAAAGCTATAGAGTGCTATGAAAAAGTCTTTGAATTCGAACCTAATAACGCTTCTGCACGATATAATTTAAGTGTAGCGCTTGGAAAACATAAAATTTACGAGAATTTTGTCTTCGTAAAGCGTGAGAAATAAGCTACACTTACTTTTGGTTATCATCCATAAAATTTTTTTATAAAAAGTACTTTTCCTTAATTTAATAAATTTGTTGTTTTACTTCTCATATAGAATAAAATTTGAACTGAATTTTTTTTTTAATTGTAAATCTCATGGAGAACATAAACGTATCAGGCATCAAATCTCCGAAGAAATGGAATAAAAAAGGAGTAAACTATGCTGCTCATAAGCAATTTGATAAAGCAATAGAGTGTTATGATAAAGCCATTAAACTCGATCCAAATAATATTTACGCTTGGTCAAAGAGGGGGAATGCATTTTTTGCATTGAAAGCATATGATAAAGCAATAAAATGCTATAAAAAAGTAATAGATTTAGATTCAAACCATCAAGAAGCGTGGAATAATTTAGGAAGTATTTATATTGCAAAGAAAGAATTTAATAAAGCTATCTTATGTTATGGCAGTATACAAGAATACAATAAAATGATCGAATGCTACGATAAAATTATCGAGTTAGATCCAAAAAATGTTGACGCTTGGATTAATAAGGGAAATATTTATATGCATAATGATGAATATAACAAAGCTATCGAATGTTATGGAAAAGGTCTTGAAATAAATCCTAAAAATTGGTTGGCAAGGAATAATTTGGAAGAAGCTTACGCTAAGAAACTTTCAAATCCAACATCCAAAATAGAAAGATAATACTTCCAATCAACGTTCTTAAAATTTCAAAAATTCTACACTGTCTCAATTTTTAATATTCAAAGTCTTTTAATTAAATACAACATGAGTATTGATACTATAGAGTATTTTAATGGACCATTCTTAAAAAAAAACAAAATTTCTTATCGACATTATCAGAAGAATATAGTTAATCGATGTAGAAACAAAAATTCTTTAGTAATTTTACCTACTGGTTTAGGTAAGACGATTATTGGGATTTTACAAATTGCTAATTGCTTAAAGAAATATAATTCCTTAGGGAAAGTAATTATATTAGCCCCTACGAGACCATTGGTTTCACAACATAAAGCTTCTTGTGAAAAATTTATTGATATCTATAAAGGAAAAATCACACTTCTAACTGGTAAAATACCCCCAGAAAAAAGAATGGTATTATTTAACAAATCGAGAATCATCGTTTCAACACCTCAAGTAATAAAAAATGACCTGATGAGAGGTCGATATGATTTAAAGCATGTTGCTTTAATAATATTTGACGAAGCCCATAGAACAAGGGGAAATTACGCTTATAATTTCATTTCTAATGAATATATTAACAGCTGTTCAGATCCTTTGATTTTAGGCTTAACTGCTTCTCCTGGAAAGGATTATGAACACATTCAGCAATTATGTGACAATTTATATGTTGAAAACATTATTTTCAAGACTATTAACGATCACGATGTAAAGGACTATATTTATTATGTCGATACGTTTATAGAGAGAGTGGATTTATCAATAAAACTTCTTGAAATTTGTGAGGTCTGGAATCATTTATTTCGTAAATTTTTAAGATTTTTTGTTGAACGAAATTTACTTAATGCGTATAAAAAATATTATTCCAAATTAGATTTTCTGAGAATAAGCCATGATTTAACATACTCGTTGAAATACGAGAATTCTCACGATTCTCAAATTTTCAACGACGATTTATTAGCGCAATTATATTATCAATCTCCTAAAATTATAGATTTTGTAAAAGAGAACAAATTAAATATTCAATCAATATTTTCTTATTGCTCAAGTTGTATTTCCATTCTTCACGCTAAAGATCTATTAGAAACCCAGGATATTATGCTTTTTAAATCTTTTTTGGAAAAAATTCAATCAAAAGCAGATAGAGATATATTATCTGCTAAAAGGATAGTTAAATCTAAACATTATAATTTTATAAAATCTAGTATTGAAAAAGAAGATCAATCAAATTTATCTCATCCTAAAATAAGCAAATTATTCACAATTATTAGAGAAGAAATCGAAGAGTTTCAAAATAAAAAGATCATAATTTTTACGCAATATAGAGAAATGGCAGAATTATTAAAAAATAAATTAGATCAAAAATTTTCTGATGAATTAATTGTTGAAAAGTTTATTGGTCAGACAACAAAAATAGACGATTGTGGTTTTACTCAGCATAAACAAATCGAAACCTTACAGGAATTTAGAGAAGGCAAAATAAATATTTTAATCGCAACGAGCGTAGCTGAAGAAGGATTAGATATTCCGAATGTTGACGCAATTATATTCTATGAACCTGTTCCTTCAGAAATCCGATTAATTCAAAGGCGTGGAAGGACTGGCAGATTCGCGCCAGGGCGTTGTTATATACTTTTAACTGAAAATACAGTTGACGTTCCTTTTCATATAGTTGCTAAGAAAAAAGAAAATACAATGAATTCGATATTAATGGAGCCAGAACAATTGGAATTAAATAAAAGCTTAAAACGAAAGAAAATTGAGTTTTCTACTGATACAAATAATTTTTCAAAGTTGGACATTTTTAAAAATTTTAAAGAACACAGAGAAAAAGAGAAGGAAATCTTAGCAAATCGTTCAATTGAAAAAATTATTACGGAAATTGATAACTTTTCAAAAAGTTCAGAATATAAGAAACTTAAAAATTATGGAGTATCCTTCATTACGGATCTGATTAGAATAAACGAGTCCAAATTAAGAAAAAATGTTTTAAAGATAAAAGGGAAAAAAAGTATCAATTCAAAAGAAAGAAAATTTTATTTAAATAAGAAGATAAAGACTTTAATTAATATTGCTAAATTAAATGAAAATGGGAAAATTAAACTCTCAAAATTCCAAGATCTCGCTCGGGGGGAGGATTTATTTGATAAAAAATTCTATTTTTATTTTAATCAAGCATGTAATTTAGGTTATTTAAAAAAACAGGCTGATTACGTTCAATGCATTAAAGATTACGATTGAAACATTAAACCTTAACTTTTTTTTCTTTTTCTCTCTTAAAGAGAAAATATATAATCAGAAATAAGAGAAAGACTCCAGGGATAGCAAATGCGGCTGGGTTGCCACCGGTAAATATAAAAATATAATATGTTATAGCCAATATGCTAGCAAAGAAGCCAATTATTGGGCCATATAAGCTAGTAAAGCTTTTAAATCGTTTCCAAAATAAATACGCCTTGAAATTAATCTTTTTAAAGACCTCCAATTCGTCTGCATCCAGATTTTCGATAAATTCTGGATTTTCGTAATAAATACTCAGGCGCGGATCGAATTTGCCATTTAAATCGCCATTGCTTATTAGGTAAATTAAATGATCTTGAAGATTTTGCTTTTTTATTTTGAGCTCATGGTAAAGAAAACTAATCGTGAGAAATTCATTAGCAACCGCTTTAATAGCCATCTGAACAAATGCTTTAATTATTAGTTGTTCTAGGCTTTTTACTTTTTCAATTAAAGCTTCATAAAACTCATTGATAAATTTGTTAAAGTCGTCTAAAAGATATTTGTTTTTTGTTTCAAAATCTTTAGAGTATTTTTCAAACTCTTTAGTCAAATTCCTAATGTTTTTTTTAATTATTTTAATTTGAGCATTAATATTGTTAACTCTTTTTTGAATTTTATAGTAAGCCCTCTTAAATTCCCGTGCTTCCACGTCCTCTTCAACTCTTACTTGAAGTGTACCTAGCATTTGACTTATACGTATCTTCCGTTCGTTAATGAAGTTGATTAATCTTCCACGGAAAGCTTCATCTTTCAAAATAATAATCTCAGCATTAATCTTTTCTCCTTTTTCTTCAAGTTCTTTTAAAAAGGTATTTTTATTTTTAACAAAAAACTCGACAAGTTCAGGCTCCATTTTATTTGAATCATTAATATTGCTTAAAGATGATCTTAAATCTTCTTCAATTTTTTGTTGAATTCGTTCAAATTTATTGACTAATTTTCTCCATTTATTTCTAAAACTTTCCTTAACTTTAAGATACGATTCTTTATGTGCCTTTTCAATAACTTCAAAAATTTTTGAATTTTTTTCGTTTAAATCTGCTTTTAAATCATTAAATTCCTGAATTATAAAATTTTGTTTATTAACAAAAAGTTCAAGGTTGTTTTTTATTGAATTAATAGCTAATTTATGGTTTTCTATAATAGAATCAAAATAATTTTTAGTCTTAATAAATTCAATTCTTGTTTGATCGATTTGGAGTTCTTTGATTTTATTAGTAAATTGAACTCTTACAATTTCTTCAAGACTCAACTCACTTATTCGATTTTGAAGTTCTAACATATTTACGCTTAAAGTTCTGTTTCTTATGCTGGAATCATATAGAGCTAAAATTTTCCCTATTCTCTCTCTTACTAACTTCAATAACTTGTTATCGATGAAATTCTTTAATTCTTTGTTTTTATAATATGCGGGAGTATATAATAAAACACATTTTTCGGTATCGTAAAGCTTAGCATTTAGTTTAGAGATTTCAATCATTTCCTTTATTTTCTTCATTAAGACTCTGCATTTTAACCCCAACTCCTCTTTTAATTCGATAACTTTAATAGTATTTGTTTTTCTTTCGTTTGCAATAGAATTAATTTTTTCTGTAATAATGTTATTGATGAGTTCTTCTTTTAAAATATCAATTGTGTTATAAAAATATTCTTTAAAATTATCCCATTGAATAATGGTTACATTGGATTTTTCATTAAAATCTTCAACTAGGTCTTTACAGTTTTTTAACTTTTTTGAATATAATCGATCTATCTCATCAAAATTATTTTGAATGTTATCAAATCCATTAATTACATCATTAACATTTTTATCACTTAATGGATCCAAACTTTTTTTATAATTATTCAACATACTTTTAAAGTTAGATATCTCTTGGGAAGTAAAATTGTCAAAGTCTTCAATTTTTGCCCTATTTCTTTCTTCTACGACTTTAGTTTTTAAAGATTTGATCTGTTGTGCGATTTCTTTGAGTAAATACTCTTCCAAATTATCTAATTTCTCCTGCAATTGTTTATATAGCAGATATAATTTTTGTTTAGATTTTATCGCCTTATTAACACTCTCTTGAAGATCTTTAATTTCTCTTGTTTTAATTTTTAACAAAGAATCTGATTCTACTTTAATAACATTAAAGGCTTCCTTAAATTGACTTTCTTTTGTTTTAATTCTAGCTTTTTCCTTTATAGGTTTAATTTCTTGAATAATAGCATTTTTCAAATAATCTATTTTATTTAAATGTTCTCTAAAGAAGTTAAAACCATCAGAATAGAAGTTAAACTCATCATCTAATTCTTTCATTTGTCTTATCCAATTATTAACTACGTCTTTACGTTTTTGAATAATATTTTCTTCTTTTGTGATTATTTTTTGGGAAATTTCATAAAATTTTTTATCAAATTCGCTAACAATTTCTCTAATTTTTTCGAAATTTTGAAGTAGAATTGAAAATTCATCATCTGTATATTTTTCACTAACTTCTCTTAAATTCTTCTTAAACTCATCAAATTTCTTATTTATTGATTCTTTAAAGGTGAAGATTTTCTCATCTAAATTTTCTAATGTATTATTTAAATTTCTTATCTCCTCTTTTTCTGCTATTTTTTCATTAAGATAAGATTTAGTTTCATTCAAATCTTTACTTAAAATGGAATATAATTTGTTCCAGCGGGTAATTTCTGATTCAAAAATAGCCTGAATATTAACAAAATATAATTCCTCATTAAAAGAATTTTCAATGTTTTCGTTAAGAAAGTCTGCTTCCATTAAAGCATCTCTTAAAACATACATTAATCTTTCTTTAGCAAGATTAATCTCGCCCAAAATTAAATAAGACTCAATCTCCTCTTTAATTTGCGATGATGTATTTCTTAGCTTTAAAGTCATATTGAATATATCGTTTTTAATTTCTTTTAATCTGTCTTTTTCGTAAAATAATCGATCTGTATTAATTTCGGTATCGGACACAATGATTTTGTCTAATAGAAAATCTAATTCAAACCTTCTTTTAATAATCTTACCTTTTAAAAAGTTTCTTTGTATCATATCCTTTATTAATGGAAAGATGTCTTCTTTCAGTTTAAAAGATTCAGGATAATATTTTGATTTAATTTTTTTAAGATATTTTTTTTTGAAAGAGACTATGCTATTTTCTTTGATTTTGTCATAAAGATCTAAAACAAAAGCTTTTTTTTCCTGATTAAAATCACGAATATAATTATTCAATTCTACTTTATTATCCAAAATACGCAGATTAAAAATATAATATTTATTAATGTAGGAAATTACTTCTTCAATTCCATGGGTCAATCCAAATGATGTTTTAATTTGGTTTAAATCAACATATTTTTCTTGCTCTAATTGTTTGAACAAGAGTCTTTCGATGTTGTTGATGAATTTTTTCCATATAAATGATAATAATATTATTAATTTTGAGAGTTCCATTATTCTAATGGGGCTCCGATTGGAAGAGTTACTTAAGATCTCATTTAGCTCGAAATTTATAAAAGAATAGATACCCATAGGATTATAATCTAATAACCATTGATAAATATCAAGAACATATACTAGCCAAAAAGTGGTATTAATTCTTCCATTTATTTTTTTAAAACTAAAACCGCCGTTTTCTTTTTGAAATTGATGAAGATATTGAAGGGTTTTATCATTAACATTAAAATCAAGATCTAAAAGTTTAAGACATAGTAATTTGAAAACTATTGATGGATCCCGTTTTCTATCACTTAAATAGGAACGAAACAAATCTTTACTTAATCTTGTATCTATTCCTAAAAACCTTAAAACTTCTAATGCGAAATACAAGGTTCTTGCTGATGACATCTTTTTACAAATTTCGCAATCTTTATCTAGACAATGTAGGAATATATCCCCTTTATTGTGCAGAGTGATAAAGTTTTTAATACCTCTTATTACTCGCTTTTGACCATGCGAAGCAAAAAATTCTTTTAAAACTCCTAATAATTTCATACTAGCTAAAGCGAAATAAGTGGACCAGATATCAGGCTCTTTTTGATTTGAATAGGGAGAAAATTTAAAACCTAATATGTCACCTTTAGTAAATTCACATTTCCTAATGAAATCGTATAATTTATTTTTATTATCTTTCTTCTCTTGTTTTAAATATTTTCTTAATAAGAGAAACCAGTAAATATTTTCGAGGTTAAGAAATTTGTTTTTTAGTAAATTTTTATTAAAAAATTGATAAAATTCTACGACCTCCTCATATTTTCTAATATAAAAAGACCCAATCTCCCTTTTTCTTAATAAAATAAAAGATCTAAACGGTTCCTTTTTAAAAATTGTAATGTAAGGATAACCGGATTTTCCATCTACTAAATCTTCCTTGAAAATCAAATTTTCTTTAATCAAGTATAGTTAAAAACTCCGAAAAAATTCGTTTTGATATTAAAGGTGACAAATTCATTTATTTTTATGTTTCATTTATAATGTCTAAAAAATCGATAAAAATAATAATTAATCTTTCGGAGACCAATTTCTAATATATCACATTCATTAAAGCAATTGTTTTGATATTAATAAGAACTTACTCATTTCTTTTTTTGCTAATAATAATATTATTTAACTTTATAATACTTTATATAAGCAATAAACGTTTCAGATTTTATAACTGGTTTGTTGTTCTTTAATGGTATCTAGAAGGATTAGAGATTTAGAGTACGCGATACGCGATGTGGCGGTTGTGGCTAATCATGTAAAGAAGAGCGGAAAAAAGGTTTACCATTTAAATATAGGGGATCCTGTAAAATACGATTTCGGAACTCCGGAATATATTTCACAGGCATTGGCCGAAGCAACATTTAAAGGTCAAAATTTTTATGTTGATTCCTTAGGTGTATATGAACTTCGCGAAGAAATTAGCAATTATGAAAGACGTAAAAACTATGTAGAAACTACTGCTGATGATATTTTAATTACTTCTGGTGTTACTGAGGGAATTTTTTTCGTTTTAGCAGGAATAATAGAGAAAAACAGCGAAATCTTAATTCCTGGACCATCTTATCCCGTATATATTAATTATGCTAAGTTTTTTGAGGGTATACCTATTGAATACGAACTTGACGAAGGCAACGATTGGGACCCTAATATCGACGATTTAAGAAAGAAAATAACGGATAAGACACAAGGGATATTAATAGCATCTCCAAATAATCCAACTGGCGTAGTCTATACCCATAAAAAAGTAAAAGAAATAATAGATATTGCCGGAGAATATAATTTACCAATTATATCGGATGAAATATACGATCAAATAATTTATGAAAAAGAATACACTTGTCCAGCTTCCCTTACTAAAGATGTTCCTATAATAGGAATGAACGGTTTTTCAAAAGCTCATCTTGCTACAGGATGGAGAATTGGTTATCTTTATTATCATGACCCAGAGAACAAATTAAAAGAATTAAAAGAAGGATTAGCAAAGATGGCAAGAGCTAGGTTATGTGCAAACTCAATTGCACAATATGCAGCGATAGAAGCATTGAGGAATCCCGGTAACCACACTGATAATATGGTCAAGAAATTAAAAGAAAGACGCGATTATTCTTACAAAAGACTGCGACAAATTGAAGGGATATCATGTAATAATGCAGATGGAGCGTTTTATTTATTTCCAAAAATAGATTTTAATGAATTTTCAAAATGGAAGGATGACAAGGAATTTGTAATAGAGCTAGTTAAAAAAACAGGTGTTTGTGGTGTATATGGTTCTGGTTTTGGAAATTACGGTAAAGGACATATAAGGCTTACATTTTTACCAAATTTAGAGATTTTGGAAATAGTCTATAATCTCATTGAAGATTTTTTGAAATAAAAAGAAAATAAAAAATTACGAGCAATAAGCTCGTGTTCTTTAGATTAAGAAATCTTTTTCTGTAGGTTTTTCTACAATATCTAATAAATTATATTCAGTGATCATCTGAAGAACGCCTAATACTTGCATGCCGTGAGCATATAAATCATTAGCATCCGTTAAATTACGCCAGCAGAAGGGACATTCGGTTGTAAGAATATCTGCGCCTATTGCATTTGCCTCATCGCATCTAAGACTCGCGGTTCTGAGCGAAAAATCAGGATATCCTGCTCTAACTCCCCCGCCAGCCCCACAGCACATACTATCGAGTTTGATACGATACATCTCTTTAAAAACGATACCAACATCTTCTTCAAGTTTCCTTAAGATAATTCTTGGCTTCTCAAACCACTCATCTATTTTTTGTTTTATCTTGCGCATATCAAACATTAAATTCTTGCTTTGTTTAATAAGTTCTTGTTCAAATTCTAATCCAAAATGCCTTCCTGTATGGCATGGATCGTGGTATGTAACAACCTTGCCCTTTAGATCTTTATTAGGTTTGAATTTTATTTTGCCATCCTGGATTAATTGAGCAATTAATTCAAAAGCATGCATAGTTTTAAAAGGAAGTTTTTCATCTTCACCACCCATCCACTTCGGATAATCAACAGTAAATGTTCTATAACAACCAGCACAAGAAAAATATACCTTCTTTACATTCTTAAAGGCTGCGAGATTTTTCTTCATTAATTCTTGAGCAGTATCTACAGCACCAATTCTAAAAAATGGGCTGCCACAGCATACTTCATCCTCAACGATCGTAAAATTAATCCCTAATTGCTCGAAAAGTTTTGCGGTTGCGATAGCTACTTCTACTTGACGATAACTTGCAGTACAGCCCACATAATAGGCAATTTTTGCATCTTTATTATTAATAAATTTCTCTAAACCTGCATCTTTTGCCCATTTCAATCGCTCATCAGCAGCACCGCCATAAGGATTATTTCTTTCCTCCGTTAATTTTTTAACCAATTCATGTTTATCAATTAAGGGAACACCAGCTTCTATACATGCTGCTCGTAATGATTCAATTATGTCTACGGTTGGAATCTTATTTTCACACTGCGCACTACACATGCCGCATGTAATACATGGTAATATTACATCTCGGACTTCCTCAGAAAATTCTAGATCACCATTAAGAATTGATCGAGCTATCCAGATTTTACCAGCGTTCCAGAATGCCTCCCATCCATATTCTATACCTGCTGGGCAAGCATCTACCATACCTTCATAGAGCACATCTCCTTGTTTGCCTTGGTGCTCACCAATTCCTTTTCTACTAGGCTCGCCTGAGTAAGCGAAGCGACAAGCCTTACAGTGAATACATTTGAATATTTCTTTCTTCAGCTCATTGAGCCGTTCAATTCCACTTTTAGCCATTTTTTTTACCTCCTTATTTTGATTAGGGTAGGGCCAATCTACCCGGATGCATTATCATATTAGGATCAAACATCTTCTTTATTTTTCTTAGGTATTTCCAATACATCCCTGCCTGATAATAAGCTTCTATATGTATGTAAGGGTCAGGACGATAATTTAACCACCCTCTTTTTAAACCGTATTCTGTAGTTTCTCGATTGAGATCTTGGACTTTCTCAAAGTCCTCTTCTTTTGTACTATCAAAACATACAATTGGCATGCAAATTGCTTGTCTACAGCGTTCTATGCTCGCAATCCAAAGTGTAGGAGGAATACCATATTTTTCTGCTGCTGCAACGTACATCTCTGCAAATTCTGCGCACTCTGGCCAAGGTGTATACCATGTAATAAACAAGAATCCTGCTTCGTAAAAACCATATGGTACAGCTATTTTATTTGGCTTTTTTAGCCTGCTTGCTATTTGCTTAGGATGAAGTTCCCAAGGTTTCATTGCCGCACCGTCTTTAGCTCGATTTTCTTTGAAATCTTTAGCCCTTTTATTGATTACATCAATCACATGATCCATTTCACTTTGTTCTTGAGCCCAAATCTCCCAATTCATCCACCATTTAGGGATTCCAATTTCTTCATAGAACTTATAATCATGAGGTATTTTATCTTTTGGCCAGCGTGTCATAACAAGTGGATAATTACCTCCCTGCACCATAACTGTGTTATGGGCAATTCCAAATTCTAAATGACCTAATTCAAGGGTTAAATCTTGCATATCGTAAGGATTAGACATACCCCATGTAATAACGGTCTTAAATTCGGGGTGGGGATAAATTTTAACGGCGACTTTTGTGACTATACCCAAAGCTCCTTGACTACCCATAATGAATGACCAAATATCAGGTCCTAAACCGTATTTGTAGAAAGGTTTAGCAAAAGGAAGTGCCCAAGAGCCGGTCCGAAGGACATCTCCGTTCGGAAATACTATTTCCGCACACATGAAATTATCTCCTTGTGGTCCTACACTAGAGGTGTATAGTGCGAAACCACGGTCAATAGCATCTCCCATTACTGTACTTGCCGGTGGAGCGCCATCTGGTATAGGGGGTGCCCAATCTGGATGATTTTTATGCATATACGCCCAGAGTTCCCCTATAGTTACCCCTGGCTCAACAATGGCATAGCGGTTAGCCTCGTCGATTTCAATTATTCTTTTCATTCTACTTAAATCGATAAGGATTCCTCCGGGCTTGATAGTTGGACATGAAAAACCACCAGATAATCCTCCAGAAACCGGAGAGACTGCAATTTTCTCAGCCGTACAATATATAAGGATTTTACGGATTTCTTCGACATATTTTGGTCGTACGACAATATCAGGAATTTGACTTTCTAAGCCCATGACAGATTTGGCAAGGTAGGACGCTGTTATAGCTTTGTTGTTTGTGGCGTATTGCTTACCTACAATGCCAATCATGGCTTCTAAATCTTTATCATCTGGTAATTTATATGACATTTTATTCAAACTTGTTTTTTTTATTATTTTAATAAATTAATAAATTATTTTGGAAAATTAATTACTGAATTTTAAATTTTCTTTAAATGTTTTCCATAGTTTGAGTGAATTTTTCTTATAAAATTACTGTCCAAATCTTAAAAATGATTTATATAAAATACAAATATTGTTATAATGTGAAATAATCTAAGTTATTAGAAAATAGCATATTCTAAGAAGAAACTAATAATTTTATACTTTTATTCATTTATCCATTCATGTCTTATCTTGAAAGAACTCTATCTTGGTTCTTAAAAAATCAAATCTTTGGAGGGATTCAAAAATTGAAGCGGAAGGAATATTTACCTTTCGCACTCATAACTCTCTTTATTATGGCACTTAATACAGTCTTGGCCATACTTTATTATTTGAATCTTTTAATATCCTTAAGAATCATTCAGTTCTTGTTTTTATTTGAGCTATTTGTTTCATTTGGAATAATAATTTCTGGTGTCTTAATTGGAAGGATTAAAAGTCTTTTCTTATACTATATAGTTGCATTCAGTGTTCTTGGTCTCTTTATTTTTGCCCTTTTTTATTTTGAATTGGAATATAGCCACGTGTTTTTTAGATATTCTAAATTGTTTTACCTTTTAATATGGATTCTTATTTCTTTATTGTCTTTGTTTTTTTTAACGCTATATTTCTTTACATCATTTCCTAAGAAAGTAATTGCACTTGGCATGCCAAATGAACATATTTTTTTTGGTTATCTCATAAAAATTATAATCTTAGTATCCATTCCACTTTACATCTTATTAATAATATTTAACCATTCTATCGGAGGTTTAATTCTTGGTATTTTTGGAATCATCACCATGCTAATTTTATTAATCTTGATAAAGAGAGCACCTGAGAAAGTCGAATCCGTTCCTGGAATTGTTAATTTTGCTACTGCTCTTGGATTTTTTTATATATTTATGTTTTTTCACTTGGTGATGAGTTTTTCTACTATAAGCACATCCTTTCTCTCCTTAATTGTTGACATGGTTTTTTTATTAATTATTGTTCTTTTTTTAGTTCAGAGCTTTACAAGACGAATTTCTGAGACTCCAACCCGATTAAAACCACATGAAGTACCTATTCGCTTCCAATCTAGACTATATTTTACAGATCGACTCAGAACTATATTTGGGGAACGAGGACTTGTTTTAATTATCATGGGAATTGCACTTGGTTATCATATGGCAATTTTAGATTCATTTTTTAAAATTGATATCCCAATACTCCCAACATTCTTTATACCAAACTTGGAATTGATTACTATTTACCATCGGATTTTTTTAATATGTTCTTTATTGACAATCTTGATTGCTATTATTGTCTTTAAATCATCAAACCGATTTAAAGAATTTATGGTTGACAAATATACACTAAAGCAAGTGTTTAAATATATAGGGGCGTTTTTTACAAGACCCGAAGCTGAACCATCTCCATTTGAGTTAGGAATGCTTGCCATGGGTAAAAAAATTGGAGATAAGATTAAAAGCTGGGGGAATAAATGGCAAGAATCGATTAAAAAAATAATTGAAGGTAAAGATAATTCCGAAAATGGATCGTCAGAAAAATGATATTAATCTCTATATCAACATCTTCCTTTTGTTAAACGTATGGAGCCTTTTGAGAGCATTTATTTTATCTCTTTTGTTCAAACGGGCTTGATTTAATGCATTTTCTAAGATTTGCGCACATCGTTCCATTCTTTTTATATTTGTAAAATAAGGAATTCCATCTTTTCCCCCCACTGCATAAGCATATTTTGCAGGATCTTTCCAACTTGGGGCTTCACCCCACATAAACTCAGAGATTAATGCTAATGCCCTTATTAAACCTGGTCCTAAACCTCGAATTTTTAATAATTCAGTATAATCAGTAATAGCTAATTCTTTTGCCATTTCTACACTCTCCCATTTCAAATTAAATGGTATTGGCATGTTAAGATGAGGCAAGTTATTGAGCGAAATTGGCTGATTTGGATTAACGAAATCACCCAACGTCGTTTGATTCCGATCCTTTAACTTACTCAAGTATCTCTTAATTCTTTTTGATCCCTCTGTTATTAAATCCAAGGAAACTTTCCTACATTCGTGGCTATCCCTCGATGCCATATTTAAAGCTTTGTCTTTAAGGATTTCTGAGCTAATATCAGTATGAGGATCATTTAAGAAGCTATTTAATTCTTGAGAAAGCCAATGATATCGCCTTGCTTTTTGTATATTCTCATCAATACCCTGTTGTATTATCGCCCAATTGTGTTCTGAAACAACCATTAAATGATGGTATAGGGAGAATCCATCTTGAATTGCAGCATTATCTATTTTTGCTACTAATCTACTAGTTTCACTTAACTCTTCTACATCATCTTCAGAATAATCTAATGATTTTGCGTTGTTAAGTAAATGATCTTTTACTTTTAATGATGTTTTACCTTTTCCTCCAGCAACAATCAATTTATGATCTTTTGGATTTAAAACTTCTCTTAATACACCTCCTAAAACAGTTGTCGTACCACTTGAATGCCAATCATAACCTAATATACAAGATAATCCCTGAAACCAATATGTATCAGATAACTTTTTTAAAATGCCGTTAGGTCCCTCCTCATCAAATAAAATTTTAAACATTGGTTTTGCTAATATTACCATTCGTTTAAATAACCACGCTGGCGCTTTACCACCATGCAAAGGAAGTGTAGCAATACCGACTTTACTCATTTAGTTTTCTCAAACTTACTTAAAATTAATTAATAATTTACTATTGTCTTTCAAATTTTTTAAGAAAAAAGATGGTATAGAATTTTTAATTTATATTTTATAAAAAATATTAAATCTAAAATCAGTTAAAAAATAACTGGTAATTTTGGTATTACCGCATCTTTGGTACATACTCTTAATTAGATCAATCTTTTTTTACCCTCATGTGATTTTCGTATTCCTTTTGTTTCTGTATTTTTTGAGCTTCAATCTCTCGTAGTTTTTTATCTTGGTCTAATTTGTCTTTATAAAATTTGAGTTGTTTATTTATAATATCTACTTGTCCTTCCCAACCTCTTTCCTTTAACATGTCTTTTAAATCTAGATATTTTCTTATTATATCGTGATAAGGGCACGGTACTTCTATACCTCTTTTACGAAATTCAATCTCGTAATCTCTGTGCATTCTATCCGCTTCATTCATAACGTTGTTGATTTGATTTTGAAAATCCTCCTCTTCTTTCCTCTTCTTTTCATACTCAGACATATCTTTTTCTTTCTTTGTAAATTTCAATGAGTCTAAATATTCTTGATGCTTTCTTATTTTCTCTTCCTCAACGTCTCTCAGTTTTTCGTCTTGTTCTAACATGTCTTTATAAAATTTTAGTTGTTTATTTATGATATCTACTTGTCCTTCCCAGCCTCTTTCCTTTAACATTTCTTTTAAATCTAGATATTTTCTTATTATATCGTGATAAGGGCACGGTACTTCTATACCTCTATCTCGAAATTCAATCTCGTAATCTCTGTGCATTCTATCCGCTTCATTCATAATGTCGTTGATTTGGTTTTGAAAATCCTCCTCTTCTTTCCTCTTCCTTTCATACTCTGACATATCTTTTTCTTTCTTTGTAAATTTCAAGGAGTCTAAATATTCTTGGTGTTTTCTTATTTTTTCTACTTCAACTTCTCTTAAATATTTATCTTGTTCTAATTTGTTCTTAAGATGTGTTATTTGATTGGATGCAATTCTAGCTTGTTCACTCCAACCTCTATCAAGGAGCATCTGATGTAAATTCCTATAAATTCCTAGTGCTTGTTCATAGGGAGGCTCAATTTCGAAATTTCCCTTTTTTATCTCAACCTCGTATTCTCTCACCATTTTATCAGCTTCTTCACCCATGTCAGTAATGCGCTGCTTGAATTGTTTTTCATCCTCCAATGCTGCAAGCTTTTGTGCTCTTTCTCGTTCTTCTTTTTCTCTTAATTTGCGAGCTTCTTCTTCTAATTTGGCTTCCTGTTCTGCTTTCAACCTCCGTTCTCGCTCTTCTCGAGTTTTTTTTTCCTCTAATCCTTTAAAGTATTGTTCTTTTTCTATTCTCACTCTACTTATCGTTTTTTGAGTTGTTTGAATTTCATGGGTCCAATTAATCTCTTTAAATAATTCCAAGGACTCATTATATATTTCTAAAGCTTTATCGAATTCATGAGCATTAACTAATTCTGAAGCTTTTTCCATTAATTCGTAAGCTTGGTTTGAAGCTTTCTCCTCCTTTTCCTTCTTTTCTTTATACTGGGCAATTCTTTGTTCTTCCATTTCCTTTTGTTTTCTTACCTGTTCCTCTAACGCAGCGGCTTGTTCAGCATCTAATTTACGTTGTCTCTCTTCCCTAGCTTTTTGCTTTTCTAAGCCCTGAAAATAATGTATTTTTTCTATTTCTAATTGACTAATTGTTTTTTGAATCGTTTGAATTTGGTCTGTCCAATTTATTTCTTTTAGGAGTTCCACTGCCTCATTATATAAATTTAATGCTTCCTCATAATCCTTAGTTTTTGCTAATTCGGTAGCTCTTCCCATTAATTCTAAAGCTTGATTTGAAATTTCGTTTTCTCGTTTTTTCCTTTCTTCATATTGTTTGATTCGCTGTTCTTTTTCATTATCTTCTACTTTTTTACTATTTTCATTCATAATTCTCATCCTTTTATAATTTAGAATAATAAAGATACAATTATAATATTATGCATAAATCTATGTATATCTATTATAAATAAAATATTTTTATTTCTTTAAATTAACAATAATGAAAAAATCAGTCTAAATTTCTTAAATATTTTATTCTCATTAAATCCAAATAAAAGATTATTTTAAACCAGAGTTATTTAATTTGCTCTCACTTTTACACTTTTTTTGGGCGTATTAAAATAATATGTATTGTTACAGCTATAGCAATGATGATTAGAATATATCTAATCCATACAATTTTTATAAAAATGAACGATGTTAAGAGAATTGTTATCCATAACAGAGAAATAGTAAAAATTTTGATTTTTTTTGGCATTCCTTTTCCTTCTTTATAGTTTCTAATATATGAGCCAAGAAATCTGTTATTTAAGAGCCAATTGTAAAATCTCTCAGAACTTCTAGCAAAGCACGCCGCTGCGAGTAAAAGAAAAGGAGTTGTTGGCAATATGGGGAGAACAATTCCTATTATTCCTAAAATCAATGAAATAGTTCCCCCAGTAAAATATAAGGCTTTTACAATTTTTTTACGGGGTTTCTTATCATCTAGTTCTAATTCGGATTGTTCTTTCATAATTATAACTAAACGCTACGAGTCATTTTATATACTTTATTTCGGAAGAAAAAATTTACTTTTGTTCTTCCAAGATAAATTATTTCTTTTACTTATAAGATAAAGACATAATCTTTTTTAAAAACTATAATTAAATAATAATAGTTATTATTTAGGGATCTTTCTGATAATCTGATTTAGATTCTCTATAAATTTAAATAACTTTCCAATTTAATATAGGTCAATATTTAAAAATTCTCATTTTAAAAGGAGTGAAAATTATGAATGAACATAACAAAAACCCGGTAAAGGGCAGGGTTAAGAGGGGCATGACGATCCAAGACTGGTGGCCCAACCAGTTAAATCTCGATATCCTACACCAAAATTCCTCCAAATCTAATCCAATGGGCGTGGATTTCAATTACGCCAAAGATTTCAATAGTCTCGACTTGGAGGCCGTGAAGAAGGACCTTGCTGAACTTATGACAAAGTCACAAAGCTGGTGGCCAGCGGACTTCGGTCATTACGGACCTTTGTTCATCCGTATGGCGTGGCACAGTGCTGGTACCTACCGCGTCGGTGATGGCCGCGGCGGCGGTGGCAGTGGAAGCCAGCGCTTCGCACCTCTCAACAGCTGGCCCGATAATGCCAACCTTGACAAGGCACGCCGGCTGCTTTGGCCAATCAAGAAAAAATATGGTCGGAAAATTTCCTGGGCCGACTTGATGATCCTCGCGGGTAATGTCGCCCTAGAATCGATGGGTTTCAAGACCTTCGGTTTCGCCGGCGGGCGTGAGGATATCTGGGAACCGGAAAAGGACATCTATTGGGGTTCCGAGCAAGAATGGTTGGGTGACGACCGCTACACCGGTGATCGAGAACTCGAAAATCCACTCGCTGCCGTGCAGATGGGTTTGATTTATGTCAACCCGGAGGGTCCAAGCGGTAATCCTGATCCAGTGGCGGCGGCGAAGGATATCCGCGAGTCCTTCGGACGCATGGCGATGAATGACGAAGAGACAGTGGCACTCATCGCGGGCGGCCACACGTTCGGAAAGTGCCATGGTGCCGGTAGTGCAGAACATGTGGGACCCGAGCCTGAAGCAGCTGATATCGAGGATATGGGACTAGGTTGGAAGAGTAGCTTTGGCACAGGCAAAGGTAGCGATACGATCACCAGCGGTCTGGAAGTCATCTGGACCACCACCCCCACGAAATGGAGTACTAACTTCTTCTGGAACCTGTTCGGTTTTGAATGGGAACTGACGAAGAGTCCTGCTGGCGCGCATCAGTGGAAACCGAAGGGTGGTGCGGGGGCCGGTACAGTACCGGATGCCCACATCCCAGAAAAGCGTCATGCGCCATCTATGCTAACCACCGACCTCTCTCTTCGGTTCGATCCTGAGTACGAAAAGATTTCACGACGCTTTATGGAGAATCCGGAAGAATTTGCGAACGCATTCGCCCGGGCGTGGTTCAAGCTGACCCATCGCGACATGGGTCCGCGCACTCGCTATATAGGGCCGGAGGTTCCTGACGAAGAGCTCATTTGGCAGGATCCAATCCCAGCGGTTGATCATAAGCTAGTTGATGAAAAGGACATTGCCTCACTCAAGGGCAAGATCCTAGCTTCAGGTCTGTCTGTCTCGGAACTGGTTTCGACTGCTTGGGCGTCGGCGTCCACGTTCCGTGGCTCAGACAAGCGCGGTGGTGCGAACGGGGCTCGCATTCGTCTGGCACCACAGAAGGATTGGGAGGTTAATCAACCTGCCCAGCTAGCGAAAATACTCAAGTCCTTGGAAAGCATCCAGGCTGAATTCAATGGCGCGCAGTCCGATGGCAAGAAGATATCACTTGCTGACTTGATCGTTCTGGCTGGTTGCATAGGTGTCGAGCAAGCTGCGAGAAATGCTGGCCATGAGATGAACATTCCCTTCACTCCGGGGCGTATGGATGCCTCACAGGAGCAAACAAATGAGATGTCTTTCGCCGTTTTAGAACCCAAAGCGGATGGTTTCCGTAACTACCAGAAGACTCTCTATGCCGTATCAGCTGAGGAATTGCTGGTTGACAAAGCGCAATTGTTAACTCTGACCGCACCCGAAATGACGGTGCTCGTGGGCGGCTTGCGCGTCTTGAAGACCAACTTCGGAGGAACGCAGCATGGTGTCTTCACCAAACGTCCTGAGGCGCTTACCAATGACTTCTTTGTGAATCTGCTCGACATGAGCACAACTTGGAGTGCAATCACGGAAGATAAAAACTTATTTGAGGGGCATGATATCGCAACGGGTGAACTCAAGTGGACGGCCACCCGTGTTGACCTCATCTTCGGTTCTAACTCCCAACTCCGGGCATTGGCGGAGGTTTACGGTAGTGATGACTCTCAGGAGAAGTTCCTGAACGACTTTGTAGCGGTGTGGAATAAAGTTATGAACTTAGATCGTTTCGATCTCGCATAGTAGCTTAATATTCCCTGAGTATAAATTTTTTTGTTTTGTTCTTATATTCTTCTTTCGAAACTAATTTTGAGTTCTACTCCTTTGATTCTAAGAAGTTTTTCAAGATTTTCATTCCATGAGGTTTCGTTTTAATGATTCTTTATTTCATAAATTTCTTTACTTATTGTCAATATATATAAGTACAACTATAAAAAAAAATTACCACCTCCAAAATGCCAGATATAATAATATTATCGGGATATAGAAGTGATTGGTTAGAAATTAAAAGAATTCAACAAGCCTCAGAGGATTTAGGATATTCATATCAAATATTTTCTGTGGAGGATGTTGGTTGGCCTTTGCTGAAGCCTATAAAGGATTATAGAAAAGACTCCGTCATTATTAACCGATTAGGTTTAATGTCTCAGGTAAATTATATTCAACCAATGTTATCATTCAATGAATATGAATTATTTAATAATCCCAGCGTCACAACTATTTGTGATAATAAAACATTGACGACTGCATGCTTTGAAGCTGCTAAGATTCAGTCAACACCGACAGTCTGGATTCCAATCACAAATTTCCCAAGATTAAGAGTTAAAACGATTAGAAAATCTATTATAAATAATATTGAAAGCCAGTTTGATTACCCCGTTGTAATTAAACCAACTGGGGGTGGTCGTGGCTGGAAGGTCACATTTATTAAAAACCGGGAACAATTAAATAAATATTTATATGATGACCAACGAATCCTTGCAAATCCATGGGGCTTATATGTTCAACAATACAAGTCTCATATTGCAGATATCAGAGTAGTGGTTGGTAAAAAGAAGGGCTCACCTTTAGAAATATTTGCGGCATTATTTAGAATCCCTCTGAAGGAATATATAGTCGCTAACACTTCTCAAGGCAACCCCTCAGTTAAATTTGAGATCTCTGATAGAGTTAAATCATTGTCATATAAAATGTGCCAGTCTGTCTTAGATGGTGCCAATAAATTGGATAGGATTAAAGATCGAGGCATACTATTAGGGATTGATATAATAGTTAATTCCGATGATATAGACCTAAGAAATACTGTAAGAGATCTTGGAATTCAACTAAAAAACTCAGAAGAATTTAAATTAACTCACATGAAAAAACAATTTAAAGTGGATTTTGAGGCCAAAGATAAAAAGTTTCATTCAGATATGGATAAATATATGAATCTTGATGTCTATCATGAATTAAGAAAGTTGCTTACTGACGGAGCTAGCAAGGCAAATCTTTTTGCGAGTGAGGCTAATGCTACAATCGATTTTGGAGATCTAACTCACATGTTTAGCGAGGGTAAAGTAGCTCGTGGAATAGTGGAATGTGCTGTTAGCAATATAATCTAAAATAATAAAAATTAAGGATGTAATTAAGATCTATGTCAGAAAAGATTGTTATTAAAATAGGTGGCGATTTACTAAAGGAAAATCTGGATTATGTAATCTCAGATTTAATCAAATTACATGGTGAAAATAAAAAGATAATTTTATGCCATGCTGGAGCCGATATAATTACTGCTGTTGCGGAAAAAATGGGTAAGCCCCAGATTTTTACTTACTCTACAAAAGGATATAAGGCCCGTTATGTAGATGAAGAAACCAGAGACATTTATATAATGGTTGTGGCTGGTCTAAATAATAAACGAATTGTAAAAGAAATGATTGCAAATGATCTTCCCGCTGTTGGAATTTCAGGAGTTGATGGAAATTTGATTACTACCGATAGATTTAAGAAAGCAATGGTAATTATTAATGGGAAAAAAAAACTCAAGGAGAACTACACTGGAAAACCTTCTAAACTGAATGTTCAATTAATTGAAACACTCTGGAATAAAGATTATATTCCAGTTTTAGCCTCCGTTGCTATTAGTGAAGATAATGAGATTGTTGGTTGTGATAGTGATAGAATATCTAATGCAATCGCAGTAGCGACTAAAGCTGATAAATTAATACTATTAACTGATGTCGATGGTGTTTTAGATGAAGATAATAAACTTATAAATCATATAAATAGTCAAACCGCCGAATCAATCCTTGAAAACGTAACTGGAGGTATGAAAACTAAGATTATTGCAGCCTTACAATCTGCCAGTGAAGGAATTAAACAAGTTATTATCGGATCTGGTCTACGAAAGAATCCAATTTTAAAAGCTCTTAATAATGAGAATTGCACAATTATAACTGCTTAATATTAATTTACGCCAAAAAATAAAAATAGTAATTAAAATTTATCTTATTATTATAATTAATAACGGTGATGTATATGGCTGAAAAAATATATGAGGGTACAAAAACAGAAGATGGCAAGTTCAAAATGGAATGCACCGAATGCTACTTTGAGAATCTGATCGAAGATGCAGAAGTAGACGATGTTATTGAATGTAAAGATTGTGGCGCACCTTTTACTATTATCGATGTCTCTGATGATAAAATCCAATTCACGGCCGTCGTTTTTGATGAAGAAGATTGGAGAGAGTAGGTTAAAGTCTATATTGACATTTCATGAGGCTTCATTCTTTTGCTTATATTGATTTAATGTTCAATTCTTTCAATTTCTAGCTTGTTTATAACACCATTGGGCTTTACACCTGAGACTGCAAAAATAATGGGTTTTATTTGTTATTTTGTTATAATGGTTATTTTTTATGTTTTTACTCTTATTTAATGTTTTTCCACAAAATTCACATTTTCTGTCTAGTTGATCTAACTGTTTTGTGTCTATTAAGTTTATTTTATTCTATCTCCCCACAGGTCTTTTCTTTGGCTTTTTTTATTTAGGTTTTTAATATTTATTTGTCGAGAGTTAATGTAGGGAGATTGATTCAATCAAAATAATCAACTTCATAATCTTCTTCGTCATATTCATCAAAGTCTTCATAATCTTCATCGTATTCAACATCTTCCTCTTCCTCATCTTCCTCATCTTCTTCCCAATCTCTATCTTTTTTATTTTTCTTTGGTTCATTTTGAATAATGGGTTTCATTTTAAAGACCTCCGTTTTTAATTTTCTTAAAATAGGTTGAAATTATTGCTATTTTTCAATTATCTATTATATCAAAAATCATATTTAAAGATTTTTAAAAAAAATTAACTAAGCAAAAATTGCTCTCTTTTTAAAAAAGAATAGGAATTTAGAATTAATTAACTGAATTGATATTTATGTTAGCTTAATTATAGCTCTATCGTTTCAGATTAAAGCTCTAAATTTTAAGGTATTTTAGCTTGGTACTTTTAGATTATAGTTATATTGATTTTGAATAACGTTTATAAGTTAAAGAAATGCAATAATTATTTATAATAGTTCATATTATAAAAACAGCTGCTACTATCACCGTAGCCCATTCATTTTCTTCTCTAACAGTTGCGGATTCTGTTATATTCTTCGTTTCAACAATTTTTCCGTCCATTCTAAAAATTTCTCTTTTTTCATCATAATCTGCTTCAGGATCAAATGGAACACCTAAAGTACTTGCTAACATTTCCGCTGCTAAATCTTCAGAAAATTCTCCTGCTTTTTCGGGTTTTACTCCGAAGGCATGATGTTCACTTAAATAACCATATATTCTTTGGTCAGCAGGTTTAGCAACACCTATAGAAGCTGAAATTAAACGATTGAATTCATTACTGCTCGCACGACTCTTTACAACATATACTACTTGTCCAGCACGAAGTTGAGCTAATCCATCCTCTTTTGGAATTTCAATACAGTAAGGGGGCAATATTGAACTTACTTCAACTAAATTATATTTAGCAATACCAGCAGATCTTAAAGCTTGTTCAAAAGAACCTAATTTTGATTTATGAAAACCCTTACCCTTTACAAAGAACACCGATTTTGGTACTAATGACATATTTCGGAAGAATTTGTTTTATATATTTTAATAATAATAATTAATAATTTATTTATTTAAACATTTTCTTAATATATGAGACATCAAATTAAAGACGATTATTTGATAAAGAAAGTTATTCCCTTCGATGTATATAAAATTAGATCTATAGAAGATCTTTTGGAAAATCTTAAATACTGTGGATTCCAAGGAAGAAATTTAGGACACGCACTTGATATCCTTGAAAAAATGGTTTCAGATAATGAATGTCTAAAAGTTTTAGCCCTTTCTGGAGCAATGGTTCCAGCAGGTATGGGTGGATTAATTTGCTCATTAATTGAACATAATATTATTGATGTGTTGATAACTACAGGTGCTATTATTACCCATGATTTAGTTGACGCTATCGTTAATATCGGACATTATATAGGAAGCTCTAATGTCGATGATAATGAGCTCTATAACCTTAAAATTAATCGAATTTATGATATATTACTCCCTGAGGATAATTATATAACAACAGAGAATAAGCTTCTAGAGATAATAAATGAAGTATTTAAGGATAAAAAGATAGAAATTTCTCCCTCTGAATTTTTAAAACAAATTGGAAATAAAATAGATAAAAGATGCATTCTTTCCCTTGCTGCTAAACATAATCTTCCAATCTTTATCCCTGCTTTTAGCGACTCTGAATTATCGCTAGATTTAATTAAATTCACTGTTAAGGAGGGATATGAATTTAATTTTAACATCTTTGAGGATGTTAAAAAATTTGCAAAAATTATAAAAACATATAAGAAAGCTGGATTATTTCTTGTTGGTGGTGGTGTACCGAGAAATTGGGCACAACAAATCTTTCCATATTTAGATAATCTTGAAGGATTAAGAGAACATGGAATTGAGTGTGGATATAAATACTCTGTCCGTATTCATACAGCAACGGAATATGATGGTGGTTTATCAGGTTGTACAATTTCAGAATCTAAATCATGGGGCAAGTATGCTCTTGACTCTCAATATGTGAGTGTTTGGTGTGATGCTACAATAGCGCTACCGATTCTGGTTACTGGTTTATTCCAAAGATTAAAGATTATTTAAAATAATGATATCAATTAATTTTCTAAATTTTTTGACCAAATAGTAATAAACTTGAACCTGGCATTTTAAAAGAAAACTTCTCTTCCAATCTTGCTAAAAATTTAAATCTTGAAATTAATTTCTGGGTAGGTTTTGAACAGTCTAAAAGAGTGTAGGGGATCAAATTTGTAATTGAATGAATAGTCCACTTTTTTTCTACTTTTAAACCATAATTTAACAAAATACGTTTAAGTGAATAGACAGTAAATAATTTTACCCTCATCTTCACAGGTTTATCATAATCTCCAAAGGGATAATCAACCCATATATTACGAGTAGGTTTCCTAATTAAGATTTTTAAACCAGTTTTAAAATCATGGTTATATTCAAATTTACCTCGAAATAACGGATCTAAAACATACCATATAATATCAAAATTCCATCTGTTATCTACTTCAATAAAGAAAGTACCATTTCTTTTTAATACTCTTGAAATTTCTGAAATTGCTTTTTTATATCTAGGAATGAAATTTAATGTACTCCCACAGCAGTTAATATGATCGAATTCTTCGTTGTTAAATTGAATATTAATAGCATTTCCTTCAAAAAACTTAGGGGGAATATATTTACTTTTGCATCCATTATTTTTAATTATTTGTTTTATTAGTTGGTTATAGCGTTTTACATAATCAAAATATGGTGAAAATAATTCAAATCTTTCAGAGTTAAAAGATTGTAACTTTTTTTTTGCTATTTCTATTAAATCATTAGCAATATCTATCCCATAAACTTCACAACCTGCTTGAGCATAAAGATATGATTGAAAACCTGTTCCACATCCAACATCTAAAACTTTCATTGGAATTTTTCTACATAAAATGTTGGAAGCGATTAAATAATGGAGTCGAGAAAAAAGCCAAGAATACCATAAATCAGATATGTTATCATATTCATCTGCCATGTTGTTAAAGATTTTTTGAACATTCAACATATTTAAATGCTAATAGCGAAAATGTTCTTTCTGAATATGCTTAACTAATTTGATTATGAGAATAAATAAAATCTTAGTTAGATTTAAACTTATCTTTTTCAAGAAGAAAATAGACATTTAATAAGAAATTAGTAAGGACAAATGGAAACTTATATTAAATTAGATTTAAAAGAATAAAATGATTATTAATTCTGCTGATATTCCTTATTTTGATTGTAAATGAAGACTCCTTCATTTATTAAAAGGAATGGTATAGTCCAAACCAGAGTTAGATCTAATTCACCTGATACGTACCAAATTCTCTATTTCTATGAGTATATTGAAAATGTTGGTAATATTTTGAAACTTCATTATGAATATCTTTTAAATCCTCATTCTCTAATATACTTTTAAGAAAATTATGAGCTGAAAGATATACTTCTCCTATAAAAGTATCGGTTTGACTCAATTGATAAGCAAGCTCTAATATCACATTATAATTCAATTGTAAATCAATTGTTTGTTTTAATTCCTCTATTATTCTTTTTCTAGTAATCAGATTCGTCCACATAATTTCATAGACGAAATAAAACATAAATTGAACGAATTCGGTTAATAAAGCCACTCCTAATGCAATGATAAAGCTACCAGTAATAATATAAACAGTTAAAAATCCAAGAAATATTGTCATAAATCTATAAATTAAACTTTTTACTAAGCTCTCTTTCCAATCTAATTTTTCAATAGTTTTCATCCTAAAACAGAGTTTTAAAAGTTGTTCTTTATTCAATTAATGTTTTCTTCCCTGTAAATTCTTTTTAATTACAAATTTTAGACATGACCATGGTAATAATATCATCTTTTTATTTAGTCTTAGCTAAAATTTTTTTATAAACTTGAATATAATCTTCCACCATTCGATCGACACTAAATTTTTTTTCAACCCATTTTCGACATTCATTTCGATTGATGCTTTCGATTCTTTTTAATGAGCTTACAGCACCTTCAATTGAATTGACTAAAAATCCCGTTTTCCCGTCATTTATAACCTCGTGCATGCTGCCTTTATTATACGCAATTACAGGTGTACCACAGGCCATTGCCTCAATAACAGATAACCCAAATGGTTCATTAAAATTAATTGGGTGAAGTAAGGCAAATGCTCCCCCTAAAAGCTTATCTCTTGTTTTCGTATCTACAATACCAATATAGTTAATATTATCTTGGTTTAAATATGGCTTTATCCTTTTTTCGAAATAAATTTCATCTTGGATAATACCTGCTAATATCAATTTCATTCCAAACTTAAGAGCAATTTGAATTGCTTCCCAAGCACCTTTATCATGATGAATTCGACCAAAGAAGAGTAGATAATCTCCTACTTCAGATTTAAATGTAAATTGGCTAAGATTAATACCATGACATATTGTTGACATATAATTTAAATCTGGATGGCGATCTGCATTACTAATAGATATATAATAACAATTTTTATTATATTTTTTATACACAGGAAGTATTTTAGGAGAAGAAAAACCATGAATAGTTGTTAATATTGGAGTTTTTGTCATCTTCATATAAGTTAGCGGGAGATAATCAAAATGATTGTGAATAAGATCGAATTCATCTCCCCTCTCAAATAATTCAGATATATGTAAGCATTCCCATACCTTTGGCATGAGTTCATTGTCCTCCTCATAACCCCGGGGACACACACCTACTAAATGCCCTTTTGTTATTGAATCCTTTGTAGCAAATAAGGTTATTTCTATTCCCTTATCAACTAATCCTTCTGTTAATAAAGAAACTACAGACTCCCAAGGACCATAATGTCTGGGTGGTGTACGCCAAGCAATTGGTGAAAGCATTGCTACATGCATTGTTTGTTACCTCCTTCAGAATTATGTGTTTTTAACCATTCAAGTAATTCTAAAAGATTCGCTTTAGCTAAAGCGATACATTTATCAGCACCCCCATAATATAAAAATATTTCATTATCATTCAAAATCCAGCCACAAGGAAAAATTACTTTATCAACATCACCAATAACCTCATAAGATTCTCTAGGATTAAAAATCCATTCATCAGATCTTGCGATTAATTTATTTGGTTCTTTAAAATCTAAAAGAGCCAATCCTAAACGATAAATTATCCCTCCAACAGTTTTTTTGACACCATGATAAAGAATTAACCATCCCTCTTCGGTTTTTATTGGAGGTGGGGAGATACCAACTTTGTTTGCATCCCACCAACTACCTCTTCTAGCTGGAATGAGGATCTGATGCTCTCCCCAATGTATTAAATCTGGCGAATAGGAGATCCAGATATGGGCTCCTATACCAGGACGATTGCATACCGGTCTATGAATCATCGCCCATTGACCATCAAATTTAATAGGAAATAAAGCAGCATCTTTATTTTCTGGGGGCATTATAGGGCCAAAACGTTTATATTCTTTAAAATCCGAAGTAGTTGCTAACGACACCAAGGGACCTGCTGTTGAATAAGCTGTATATGTAATAGCCCAAATTTTCTTTTCTTCAAGAAAAGTAATTCTAGGATCTTCAATCCCCCAAATTTCTTCCGGATAAAGATCTGGATTTGGCATTAAAGCGGGATGTGATTCAATTAACCAGTTATTTATGCCATTATTACTTCTTGCTAATGTTAAATGAGAAATACCTCTTTTATCTTCAACTCGCATTAAAAGTAAGAATTCATCCTTTATCTTTACGGCACCAGTATTAAAGACAGTATTAGCTGGATAAGGCAAATCTAAAGCTGTTATTATTGGATTATTTGGGTGCCGAATAAAAAGTTCCTTATTTAAATTATTTGTCATAATATTATCGATTTTTTAAAATTCTTTTTCTAACATTACTGGTTTGCCAGTTCTTTTGGCCTTTCTTGCTAATTCATAGGCATAATTATATTGTTGAGCTACAATTTCCCAAGAGACCGTGTTATCAAGGTATTTTTTTAAATTTTCTCCTAACTTTAATCGAAGATTCTCATCACATGCTAATTGAACAACTTTATCTTTTAACATTTTTTTAGTTGTAAATAATAAGCCACCTTCATTCTCTAAAGTCTGGGCCGTTAAACCCTCCATTGGAGCACTAGTAATATATGGTTTATTTAAAGAAATAATTCTTGCAAGAGTGCCGGATTGAGTTTCATCAATAGTAGGTAAGACGATAAAATCACAGATAGCCATCACTTTATAATAAAGATCTCCTCTGGGAATAAATTCATAATAATAAGCTAATCCCTTATCTTGAAGTTCAAGAATTTGAGATTTCCACATTTCATAATCTTTTTTATGGTTAGGATCACGCATTGTCCCAGCAGCAAATAACTGCCATTCTTGATCACTTTTTTTTTTAATATCTTCATAAATTTCTTCCCATATTGAAAGTAAGATATCCCATCGTTTATTTGTTTGTATCCATCCCACCATTCCTATAAGATGATCATATCGATTTGAACCATTTAATCCCAATTCTTTTTTAAGATTTGGTATTTCTTGAACACCCCATCGCTTATCAGGTCGAGCGCCATGTGGTATCACCATAATATTTTGAGGAGGTTCCCAACCTCTTGCTCGAAATGACCAATCTAACCTCCATTTTTGATAATGGCATTTAAAAAGAACAACATCGCTATTCTGACAAAGCTGATAAATAAAATTAGCCTCATAATCGCTAATCCGTCCATGAATAGTATGGGGCTCAACTATCAATGGATATTCACTTATAGCTTCAAGAAGGATGAGAAACCCCTCATTTTTATCGCTAATTCCACGTGCATCATAATATTCATAAAGCCCATACTCGTGTTCTAGATGAACTGCATATGGATCTAATTCCTTTATTTTATCAGCTACGATTTTCCACCATTTTGCACTGCTGGTATTAATAATCGGAAAAATACCTTCGCCTTCACCATCATAATGACTTATAACAAGAACATCTTTATCAGGGTTTGCTTTTTGGATAAATTCTCGAGCCTCTTCCGCAAAAGTTGCGATTCCACATAAGCGCGGAGGATAAGAACTTATCATTATTATAGGTTTTTTAGACACTTTTTTCAACCTTAATTAATTTTTCATCAATATCTATTAGACTTTCTAGATAATACATATTCAAAAGAGATAATAACCAAGCTACTGTTGATTCTGCACCTTGGTTTCTATTAAAACCTATTGATGTTAAACTATCATAACATCCTCCTGTTTTATAGTCGTAGAGAGGTATATTCATATCATTACGACCTAAAAACCATTCAAAACAACGTCGTGCTTCAATGATCCATCTTTTATCTTGAGTGATATTAAATGCTTCAATACATGCTTCAAGGATGCTTTGTGCTTCAAGAGGTTGTTGATCAAATCTCGCTTTTTCACCTCCTCTTGAGTACCAACCTTTATTACCTATTGGAGAAAACTGTCCTTTGGAGCCAATTTGAATTTTAATTAACCAATCTAACATGTCAAGACCTGCCTCAATCATATCTCCTCGCTGCATCCATTTTCCAGACATCAGTAGAGCTTGTGGGATTTTTCCATTATCATAGGTAATGGTATTTTCTAACCAAGACCAGTCATTACTGGCATTATCGCGGTAAAATTTGAATAATTTATTTGCTATTAATTTTCGATACCGCTTCATTCTACTATCTCCACTGAATCTTGCTAGATAAGCGTGAATTCCTACTAAACCAAAAGCTAAAGAGCGAGGATAATTAAACTTTGTTAAAGTTGATACTGCTCTTTCAAAAATTTCTAAAGATATATCGCCAAATTCCTTGATTTTTGCTAATCCTATTGTAATACCTAAGGCCCAGACAGAACGACCATGACTATCTTCAGATCCTTTCCTTTCTAGCCATTTGTGATTATATCCTAGAAAATTACGAAACCTTCCTATTTTCTGATTAAAGGAATGCAATAAAAAGCTTAAATAGCGACAATCCAAATCTTTCAATAATTTATCTTCAATAGACAAATTTTGAGCCATTAAAACTGCAATTAATGCCCTAGCATTATCATCCGTACAATAACCATCATCTCGATTAGTAATAATGAAATTAGCATGTTGCAATATACCTACATCATCCGTTAGTCTATAAAGATGGTCAAATTTCGGTATTGGAACTTCAAATGGAGTAACTCTTAAGGATTTCTTTTGAATTGGAATTATTGGTTGAATTTCTCGTTTCTTTAAAATTTCATGAAATATTTTAAGATATTCAGTAGCAACTTGTTTCCATATCATTTCTCGAGAGTACAAATAAGCTTTTTTACGCATAGCGTGTCTTTCAGTTTCATTATCCAATAAATCTATTATAGCTTTAGCTAGTAATTTATGATTTTTAAAAGGAACTATTATTCCTCTCCCTCCAGCTAAACTCTCTTCAGCATACCAATAAGGTGTTGAAATTATTGCTTTACCCGCACCTATAGCATAAGCTAAAGTTCCAGAAATTATTTGATCCTTATTTATATATGGTGAGACATACACATTAGCAGCTCCTAAGAATTCGCAAAGCTCTTCTAAATCTACAAATCTATTATGAAAAAGAATATTGTTTTCTACACCAAGGTCTCTAGCTTTTCTTTGAAGAGAATGACGATATTTTTCACCTTGTTCTTTGATTATATTTGGATGAGTTGCTCCAAGAACAATGTATATTACGTCTGGATATTTTTGTATTATTTCAGGTAATGCTTCTATCATAAATTCAATTCCTTTACCAGGATTAAGCAAACCAAATGTTAAGATAACATCTTTCCCTTCAACACCAAATTGATCTTTAAAAAAATTCGGATCAATAAATGGTACATCGGGAATACCATGATGAATCAAAGTAATTTTCTCATTAGCTACTCCATATACTTCATTTAAGAAAAGTTTGGCTTTTTTACTCATAACAACTATTTTATCTGAAATTTGATTTATTGTTTCAATAATTTTTTTTTGTTGTGGGTGTGGATTAGGTAATATCGAATGTAGAGTAGTTACAATAGGCATTCTTAAGTTACGAATTAACGCTAAAATATATTTGCCAAAATCGCCACCATAAATTCCAAATTCATGTTGTAAACAAACCAAATCTACCTTGTTAACATTTAAAAATTCTGCTGCCAATTCATAATCTCCCAATCGTTTATCATATAATTCAAAACGAACTTGCTTAGGATAAGAATATCCTTGAGGTTTGTCATTCATTGTCAATGCCCAACAAGATATTTCTGGAGCTTCATTGGAAACTGCTTGTAATAGATCCGTAGTAAATGTAGCAATTCCACATTTTCTTGGCAAGTAATTACCAATAAAAGCAATATTCTTTAATTTCAGTTCATAGTTTTCATTAGTGATAGTATTCCACCTCATATTTTAGTAAATTAAAAGTAAATTTTGAGGAATAAATGATTTCATTTAAGAATTCAGTAGTACATAATACAAGTGTGAAATCTGCTGGATGGTTAAAAAATAATACATTAATCTGATTTCTAATTTAATTAATTGATATAACAATGAATTTTTAATAATTTTTATGTTTTGAATTTTATTAAGTAAAGTATACAATCTTTTTGATTATTGTTCAATTTTAACATCGAGTTTGTAAGCTTCAGTTAATTCTTCATCGAAAGGTTTTATTTTACCACAATTAATACATTTGAGTACTCCTTTATCATTAATTTTTGAAGGAAGTAAAAGTCCTTCACATTTATCACAAAATTCAACCATAAGACATAACATCCTATTTTTTTTAAAAAAATTATTTTACTTATTTAAAAATAATTTCATAATTAGATTCTTTCGAAGGTTCTCTTGTAATATTAAGGTCATGTACCATTTGATTCAATTTTAATAATGCTTTTTCTATTTTTTCTTCATTTTTAGCCCCGGTGCATACTACTTTTCCAGTAGAAAAGATAAGAAAAACAGTTTTAGGATCTTGCATGCGATAAATTAGCCCTGGAAAGATTTCAGGCTCGAACATTACATTATCCATAATAATTGTCGCCTTATTTAAATCAATAGACGAGTGCAAATCTCCGGTTGCTACTATATTTTGAATTATGATTTTAGGATCGGGTAATTTAATTCCAATTTTTCGAATTTTTTTTATGATATTTTTTACTGTTTTATCCGCATTGGATACATTTTTAATTCCAGTGACAACCATATTGCCTGTGGAGAAAATTAAAACTGTTGATTTTGGTTTATCTACTCTTAGAATTAAACCAGGAAATCTTTCTGGACTATATTCTACTTCATTTAATTTTCTTGCTATTTGAGCGAGATCTATTTTTTCTGAAATTTTCAAGGAAACTGAAGCAACAACATTATTAATTTTATAATCCAATACTTCTTTATAATCAAAATCTTCTTTATTTATCTTTAATTCCCTCAATTTGACATTTATCCTCATATTTTGAACAATTAACTAATTTTTCACCACTTCTTATATTTTTTATATAACTTTTTTTATATACCGTTAATTCCAATTAAAAGGATTAGTAGCGATGTCTTTTTTTTCCACCGCCTCTTTTTCCACCACCTCTTTTTCCACCGCCTCTTTTTCCGCCGCCTTTATAAAATTTAAAACTCTTACGAAGCTGAGGAGGGGCTTTTTGAGTAACTACAACATTACTCGCTTGTGGTCCTTTTTGACCTTGAATAACATCAAACTCAACCTTGTCATTCTCATTTAACGTTTTATAATAATTATCATCCCCCCTTAATGCAGATAAATGAACATATACATCACTTCCGTCTTCAGAATATATAAATCCATAGCCCTTTCTGCTGTTAAACCATTTTACTGTTCCTTCTACCATATTTTTCACCTCCGTTAATTCAAATTATTTTTTTATTTAATTGTTTAGAAATTTTTTTTTTCTATGCCATTACAAATTGAGAAAAAATAATCATCTTCTCTTAAATCACCATTTTCATCATAAGGAAATTTTTTACAAACCATTGGCTTGATATCATGAATTGAACAAAGATTCAACTTTAAAAAAGGACAATAACCGTTTGGATCTAATTTTATTTTATAAGTTAATCCCCATTCAAATCCCTCCAAAACTACATTAAAATTTTTAGGGATTAAAATAGGATTTTGTTTCATATTCGGTAATATTGTATATAATAGAAAAGAATTCGAACCTTTTCCTTGATATGAATGGTTTTTTTGGATGAATTGAATAAGTCTTTTTTTATTTATGTCAAATTTTTTTTCATTATTATTATTTTTAATAATTTCTGTCGCCTTTCCTTGGTTATTATGAAATTTACTTAAACCTATTGGAGAAATACAGTTTGGATTAATCTGAATGTATTGTAAATAATTAATTTTATTGGCTTTCATCCATTTTTTGACATCCTCTTTTACGATATATATATCATAACCTGCTCTACAACATTCTCCACATTTATTGCATTCATGGTCTAGCTCTATTTTATTTTTATAGGTTTTTTTTGTACGATAACTCACGATTTTTCATCAAATCTAATAATTTTATTAATTTTTCAAGGATTTTTCTATTACTTTCAGGATAATAGTTCGAATATTTAATAATCTTATCTTTAGAAATATCTCTTATGAATTCAGTTATATTTTGAATAATTTTTGTATCAGTTTTTTTATTAATTTTCCATAGATAGATAAAATCCAAAATTGTTTTTTCAAGATCAGAATATTGTATTTTATTTTTTATAATTCCAAAATTTAAAAGGCGAGATTTTAATATTAGGAAATTAAGCGGATAATGCTCAATCTTTATCGGTTTGTGATTAACTATTTTATCATTTATAATATAGAATTCTTGGTCGTGATTATTTGTAATTCCATTTAAAGTCAGCGCGGTGTATAAACCAAAATACCAATTATGAACTCTTTTTAATTTAAGACCTTTTGAAACAAGTTCTAAAGGTGAATATTTTATTTTATTGAATTGGAATTCATTACGACTTTTAACATAAAATATATTTCTAAAAATTTTTAGGAGATATCCTCTTGAAATGAGATATTTGATCATATTATTACTATAGCTAAAATATAAAGCTTTACTATATTCAATAAGTTCTTCTGAAGTGATGAATTCTCTTTTTTCAAACCATAATTGCTTTAATAATTGATTTGTAGACATTTAATTCATCCACCTATTTTATATTAGTTTATACAATTTTCCATTTAATATTTTAAAAGATTATTCCTCTTAAATTAAGAAATTTGAAAATAAAAATACATGAAGCTAGTGAGACTCCAATTATGTAAAATATATTAATTGTCCAGAAGTATTCTGAGAAAGTGGTATATATTCCTAAATTTATAAATGGTATTAAACAAGCCATAATACAAACAATTATTATGGAAATTAAAAATGCCACTTTATCGAAAATTGTTATCTCAAAATCATCAAATATAAAAATTTTTAACCAAAAAATTAAACAAACAAAAGCAATTGGGGTAAAGATAATTGATCCAATTATAATTGGAAGTATCAAATAAGCAGTTAATTTCTTTTGCCAAAGATCTAAAGATTCTTTGATTGTTATTTGATCTTGAATATGAGCTTTAGCATATTTCCTTCTAAAAAAAAAATACTTTTTTTTTATTCCACGACCAATATTTTTCGCCCTTTTCTTAAATCTTTTAATTTTACTCAAAAATGCCATTTCATGTAGTTGTTCTCTTACAACTGGAATAATATAAAAGAATAAAAGAAATGTGCTAATCCCTGAAATAAAAATTATAGCATCAATCCATAATAATACGGCAATATCTATGCCTAATTCTGCTTGGTAATTGCTTGAAAATATTTGATATATAGAATACAAAATCAATAAAATTGGCATCAATATATTAAGAAATATAACGAAATTAATCCCCCATTTACCTATATTGTCTTTAGCCTTTTTTAAAATTAATAAGAAAATACTTGTTATTGTATAAACGATTCCAAATCCAGAAAGAAATTTAAAAATCCAATAGAAAAATAAAAACATAAAATTTAATCTTCCTAGGATTAAAATCCAAATCATTAATATTGTCGATATTATTAACCCTATTCCGTAAATAATATAAAAAATCTTTTCATTCAACGTTTACTTCATACTTTTTTATTTATTATCTCATCAAATTAAATGTCATATTTATATTGATTTCATTTAAGGTTTTAAACTCTAATTTACTAAAAATGATTATTCATATTCGAGAGATTTATAACAAAACCACCAATCCTTACATGAGTGTTCATTTGGTCGTTTTTTTGCTGTTTGTACATCTGAAGCAGGAGGAATAATAACTTGTTTGCCAATTAGCTCGTTTTCAGGCCAATTTGCTGGCATAGCAACTTTTTCGTTATCAGCTGTCTGGAGTGCTTTTATAATTCTTATAATCTCATCGATATTTCGACCAAGTTCTTGTGGATAATAGAGAATTAACCTAATAATTCCATCGGGATCAACTAAAAAAACTGCTCGAACCGTATTTGTACCTTTAGCAGTGTGTATCATGCCAAGTTTTTTAGCAACAACACCATGATCCGCGATAATAGGGAATTGAATTTTAGCTTCTAAATTTTTCTCAATCCACTCAATCCATTTAATATGCGAAAAGACCTGATCCATAGAAAGTCCTATTAAGCCACAATTCAGCTCTAGAAATTGATTATATCGTTTTGAGAAAGCGTAAAATTCTGTTGTACAAACTGGTGTAAAATCAGCTGGATGACTAAACAAAATAAACCATTGTTTCTTAAAATCTTTTGGCAATTTCATTATTCCATGAGTGGTTTTTACTTCCATCTCTGGAAATTCATCCCCAATTAGTGGAAAACCATTTAATTTTTCTGAATTTTTCACAAAATATCACCTTGTCTTAATAATTCCTATAAATTTTTTTATATGTTTTTCTTGCCTAAAATCTGATTGATTGTAAGTCAAGAACACAGAATAGGAAAAAATTATATATTGAAGCAAATTAGGAGCATTCCAATCTAAACAATATAGAATTATTCGGAATATAGAATTTATCTTTCTGTTTTATTATTACTGTATGAAAATAATCTGCTAATCCTAAAAATCCTCGTAAAACTGATTCATCTTCTTCAAATTTAAAAATTACTGTTGCCACGGTATTTTTAGAACTAAAGCTAACTTTATCATGTACTCTTTCATCGATTAAAGGAATTCTCATTTCGTTTACTATTTCATATACTCTTTTGATGAAAAATTCACTACTTCCCATTCAATCACCTCCTTTCTACATCATAAAATAAATACATCTAAATTTGTAATCTACACCTTTCTAAATTTTATCATCTCTATAGGAGAGAAATTAAAGTTAGATAATCACCTATTGAGCTTGTTCAATTAATATAAAGCGCATTTTTAATATTTAATTGAACAATTAAGATAAAAGGATATCGAATCATTTTTAAATCTATAGTATATAAAGTAATGATTATATTTAATTTTTATTTTAAAAATGGTTTAATATTTGCATTATTTAATGGAATTCTCTTTTATTTTTCTTTATTATTTCAAATCTCTTAATTAGTGGCTCATTGATTATTTACATTCTAAATTATAATCCAATTTAGTAATTTCGTTATAGAGCTTCTCTTAACAGAGAACATCATTCTATATTAAAATAATTCAATATTGAAATATTTTGATCGCAAAATTATTTTGTTTTTATTGGAATATCATTATTTTAAATTCCCAAAACTAATATTATTATTATTATCATTAATGTAAAAGCAATGAGCATTTGTAAAATCTTTTTTGGGACTATTATATGCCTTTTGGTTTATGGATATTATATAATTAATATGAAGTGAGAAAAGGTTTTTATATCCTTGATCCTATAATTTAATAACAAAAAATCTTATACAAATTAAAAATTAATTACAAAAGGAGGAATAAATTATGGTTGATGCACTTTTTGTTAAATCTAAAGTAAAAGAACACATTAAAAAGAAGGGTTGTAATACAGCGGGTGCTGTATTAGATGAAAAGGGAGGTTTAAATGCAAGTATTATAAAACTTCTTGATAAAGCCATTGCGAGAGCTAAAGCAAATGGGAGAAAAACCGTAAAAGCTAGGGATCTTTAGATATTTATTAAAGATCTCTTAATTCTTTTTACAATTTCTTTTTATTCCAAATTTTTTTATTAATTCTCATAATAAATGTGTCTTTACCTTATCTAATTTTTCTACAATTTCCTTGAAGTTATCGTAAGATAATTTAGTATGACATATTTTCAGTATTACTTTCATATTATTGGATAAGTGTGAGGTAAAAATAATAAGTTAATTAACCGAATTTATAGTTTTAAAAAGTTTTTCAATATTGTAATTCCATGAGGCTTCATTTTAATGGATTCTGGATGAAATTGAATACCCTCGATACAGTAATGTTTGTGACGAACGCCCATTATAGTGCCATCGTCTGCAGTAGCGCTGATTTTTAAATCTTGAGACAATAAATCTGATTTAGCAGCTAAAGAGTGATATCTTACGCCCATTAGAGGATTTTGTATATCTTTAAAAATAGTTTCTTGATCATGGAATATTTTTGAGATTTTTCCATGCATAGGACCAACTTTCGCCAGTCCCACATATTCGATGTCATTATCGGGATGTTCCAATTCTCCAAATGCTTCTACTAGCGCTTGATGTCCTAGACAAACTCCTAATATTGGTAATTTAGAATAAAATTCTTTAATGATGGGTATTACTGTGCCTGTATCGTACTTAGGATGTCCTGGACCAGGAGATATAACAATCTTATCAATATTCATATTCTTGACTTTATCAACTGGGATATTGTTATCCTCAACGATTATATTTGAATCTGGTGCTACTTGGCAGAAATAATTCACCAAATTGTACACAAAACTGTCGTAGTTGTTAATAAATAAAATTTTCATTTATCTCTGGCCTCCGCTATTTTTATTGATTTTAGAACGCTATATAGTTTATTGTAAGTTTCTATGTATTCTTCGTGAGGCTGGCTATCGGAAACAATGCCACCTCCCGCTTGCGCAAAATATGTCCCGTCCATTCCAAATAGAGTCCTGATGGCTATGGCAAACGCCATATCACCATTAAACGAGAAATATCCCACACCACCACCATAGGGGCCCCTCGATTCTGTTTCTAATTCTTGTATTATTTGCATAGCCCTCAGTTTAGGCGCACCAGAGAGCGTCCCAGCAGGGAAAACGCTCTTCAAAACTTCGTAGCCGTCTAAAGGTGTCCTACTTCTAACTTTACTTACAATATGCTGAACTTTTTGATATTTTTGAATTATCATAAATTCATAAGTTTCGACAGAACCAGGATATGAAACTTTAGCAAGGTCATTTCTCCCAAGATCCACCAATTGGAGATGTTCGGCTTGCTCCTTGGGATCATTAAGTAATTCTTTTTCCAATTTAAGGTCTTCTTCTGGAGTCTTGCCCCTCCTTATTGTACCAGCAATCGGAACAGTATTAAGAACGTCTTTATTCTTAGAAATCAGCGCTTCAGGGCTACTCCCTATGATTTTAATATCATCAAAATTTAAGTTATACATATATTGTGAAGGATTTAAAACCCGTAGAACCTCATAAATAGCCATAGGGTCAATCTTACTCTCAGTATATAATCTTCGGGAAATAACTGCTTGTATTATATCGCCTGCATATATATATTCTTTAGTTTTTTCAACCATTCTCTCGTGAGCGGATTTGGACGTATTAGATCTAAACCCAGATTCATCAATATCTTCGATATCCAAGGGAATTTCCTTCTTTTCGGCGGAACTGTTATTTCTCTTGAATAAACTCAACTGATAACGAATTTCTTTATCTCGGGAGTAATCATCGATACTATTATCGATCATAAATAATAAGTTAGATTCATGAGAGTAAACAAGCACTTTTGTATATAATCCCATTAAAATATCAGAAAATTCACTAGTAGATTTATAACCTACATATGGGGCAACAACATCATATCCTATATAACCTAACATTCCGCCGTAGAAAATATTTCTTGGAAATAACTCCGTGAAAGGCAGATTTGAATATGGCGTAAGAGAACTTAGAGTATCAAGGGCGACCATGTTATATTCAACATTGTCCTTAAATGGCAGTGGATTATGCGGCCTTTCTTCCGAAATATCTTTAGATTCTACGTAATCATTAATATTTTCCCCTCGCTCAGTAGTGATATCGAAAATTTTATATTTATCTTCATTGATTTCCAGCATATAATCGGGTTCTAACGCTATAAAGCTGTAAAGGGTTTCCTTCGTGTTTTCCGAAGCAGATTCTAATAGAACATGTTTTTTTAAATCATATTTCTTAACTAAATATTTATAAAAACTAAAAATATTATCCAAATGACCAATTTTTTCTATATGTATATCAAATTCCATAGTTAACTCGACCTCTTTATCGCATTTTTTATACTTGATACAAATTCAACTAATTCTTGCTCCATTTTATTAAAATCACTTAAATTTCTCTTAATGACGTCTATTATTGCCGAACCAATAATAATACCATCAGCTCCTAGTTCCACTAGAGTGGAAGCGTGCTCAGGTTTAGATATACCAAATCCCAAGAATATTGGTATTTTAGATTTGATCTTTTCTTTTACTCTTTTAATCGTTTCTTTCGTGATTTGTGCGACTTTTTCTCGAGCCCCAGTAACACCTAAGATTGATATTAAATAGACAAATCCTCTTGCTTCTTTTAAGATTTTTTCTAATCTATCGTCTGTAGTTGTTGGAGCAATTAAAAATATAAGCGATATGTCATGTTTTTTACAATATTTCAACGCTAATCCTGCTTCTTCAATTGGGAGATCAGCGATAACAATTCCATCTATACCACTTTCCTTACATAATTTTAAGGTATTATCCAAAGAACTTTCGATTGTCTCTGATCCTTGGATTAAGATGTTATAATAAGTTAAAATAACAATCGGTTTGTTAAAAAATGTTCTGATTCTCTTGATTGTATCAAGAGCTACTTTTGTGTTGATTCCCGCTTCAAATGCCCTCATATTTGCCTCCTGAACGGTGGGACCATCGGCAATTGGATCGCTAAATGGCACTCCTAATTCAAGGATATCTATATATGGATCGATCTTTTTAACCATTGATATGAACTGCTCAATTGAAGGATCTCCACATACTAGAAAAGGCATAAAACATTTTTCGTTTATTACTTCCTTATCATTAAAAAGGTTCAAAATTCTATTTGAATCATTCATTTTACTTTAAACTCCATATGCTGTTTAATTATGTCTAGATCTTTAGATCCTGAGCCAGATAAATTAATTATTACAATATCATCCTTATTAAACTCACCCTTAATTCTTTCCAGACATGCAAGGGCATGCGAAGATTCTAATGCTGGAATGATACCTTCTAAGACTGATAATTTTTGAAAAGCGTCTAAAGTCTCTTTGTCGGTTGCGGCTTCCACTCTAAGGCGAGTTAATTCTTTTAAGAAACAATGTTCAGGACCTACACCGGGATAATCTAGTCCCGCACTTATAGAATGAGTCTCCAATATATTACCATATTCATTTTGTAATAAATACATTAATGATCCATGTAAAACACCTCTTCGACCTAATCCTAATGCTATTGAATGTTTTCCTGTTTCTAATCCCTCTCCGGCCGCCTCAACTCCAATTAACTGGACATTTTCATTTTCAATGAAATCATACATTATACCAATGGCATTACTTCCACCACCTATACACGCAACAATGGCATTAGGTAATCGTCCCTCTAATTCTATTATTTGCTTCTTAGTTTCAATACCAATAATTCTTTGGAATTCTCTAACTAATAGCGGATAGGGATGTGGACCGACAACGCTTCCCATTAAATAGTGAGTGTCTCTAACATTGGTGATCCAATATCTAAGTCCATCATTAATTGCATCCTTTAGTGTTCTGGAACCCGTGCTTACGGGTATTACTTCAGCTCCGAGAAGCTGCATTCGATAGACGTTATACGCTTGCCTAACAATATCAACTTCTCCCATAAATACTTTTGTTTCCATGCCGAAATAAGCACCAGCAATAGCTGTCGCGAATCCATGTTGTCCAGCGCCAGTCTCAGCAACCAATTTTGTTTTTCCCATTTTTTTCGCTAATAAAGCCTGTCCTATTACATTATTTAATTTATGAGCTCCACCATGTACTAAATCCTCTCTTTTCAGATACACTTTGCATCCTATATCTTCACTGTATTTTTTAGCATAGAATAAGGGTGTTGGACGCCCTCCATATGATTCGAGAATCTGATAAAATTCATTTTTAAAACTTAAGTCATTTCTATATTTTTCAAAAGCTTCAGCAAGCTCAGTTAGCGCTGGCATGAGAACTTCTGGAGCAAATATCCCTCCGAAATCCCCAAATTTGCCGCACTCATTGGGATATTTTTCACTATATTTCATGTCTCTCTCACAACTCTTTCTTAATTTCGTTTATTTTATTTAAAAAATTTTGAATTTTTAATGGCTCTTTAACCCCTTTTTTGGATTCTAAAGAACTACTCACATCGATTCCAAAAGGGTTTAAATCTCTAATTATCTTTTCAATATTATTAATATTTATACCTCCAGCGATTATTATTCTCGCTCCTTCGGTATTATTTATGATATCATTAGCGATATCGAAATTAAATTCAGTACCATGACCTTCACTATTATCAATTAAGAATGCATAAAACTGGTCATGATATTTGTTTATTTTTTTAATTACATTACTTTTATTGGAAGGATTTACTTTTAATGCTAAAACAATTTTTTCTTTTAAATCAGTTGGAATATCATCAATTTCAGTATCTTCAAAATTATTGTGAATTTGATATAAATTAACATCTATTTCATTCATTATATTTTCTAATTCCATGATATCTTTAGGTTTAGATACAACAACAGTTAATAATTTCTTAGGAATACCTTTTAAAAGGTTTAATAATTCAGGTTTTTCTAAATTCCTCGGTGAACTAGGAACGTTGTAAATGAAGCCCACAGCATTAGCATCATTATCTATACATAATTTAATGTGTTCACTTTCTCTTAAGCCACAAACTTTAATGTACTCCATCAATTTACACCTCTCAATGAAAAAATTTTTTCTTTTATATTCTCTGATTGCATTATAGAAGATCCAATTAAGAATGCATCAGCTTGATATTCTAAAAGAAAATTAATGTCGTCAATCGTGTTTACACCACTTTCACTTACAATAACAATTTCATTCCCAAATTCCGCTTTTAATTTGGGAATAATTTCTTTTGAAGTATTAAGATTAATTTCAAGCGTTTTCAGATTTCGGTTATTAACTCCTATTAATTTCGGTTTCAACCCAATATCAAATAAATGCTTAATGTCCTGTAATTCTTCAACCTCGTGAATTTCTATTAACGGTTCCAGGCCATGATCTACAGCAGAGTGATAGTTTTCTTCTAAATCACAAATAGAATTAATTATCAATATATTTGTTGCGCCCAACTGAGACGCAATTATATTTTGAACAGGATCTACAACAAAGTCTTTCATTAAACATGGTATTTTTGTGTTCTCTATCGCAAGTCTCAAATTCTCATATGAACCATCGAAATAATTAGGTTCTGTTAAAACACTTAAACCAACAACACCTGAACTTTCCATTTCTTTTGCGATCTTTTTTATATCTAATTCTTTACGTATTTTACCGAGAGTTGGCGAAGCTGGCTTGATTTCAGAAATAATTGAGATCCCGGACTCTTTTTCAATAGATTCACTAAGAGTTGGTCGATTATCTTTATGCACCTTCTCTCCTAATGTGAACTTAAAATTTCTATCCTTATCAATAGATTTTCGCCGTTGTTCTACTATTTCCTTTATTTTATTTGATATCATTCCTTCCATGCTATTTCAATAAATTGTTTAGTTTTGCTTGGTTTCCGCCCGATATATTAATTAAATCTTCAAGTTTTTTATGAGCAGCTCCAGATTCTACTGCGTTTTTTGCGAGTATTACACCTTCCTTAATACCACTTGCTATACCAGCACTTGTAAGGGCTAAAGCTGAATTCATTAAGACAGTATCAAATTTTGAACCCTTGAGTTCATTTTTCAAAATTCTAACTGCAATTTCTAAATTCTCCTGTAAAGATTTACCTGCTAAAATATCATTTATATTGCAATCTTCAATTCCAAAATCTTTATTTGTCAAAGCATAAGTTTCAATATTTCCATTGTTAAATTCTGTTATATAATTAATTCCCACAGGTGCTAATTCATCAATGCCACAAGAGTTATGAATCGTATAAACATGTTTTGCGCCTAAACCGCTTCCGAGAACTTTTGCCATAATCGGAGCTAAACTCTTATCAAAAACCCCTAAAGTATGATACTTCGCATTAGCGGGATTTGTTAAAGGACCAAGTATATTGAATACTGTTCTTAATTTTAATGCTCTTCTAGTAGGCATAGCATACATCATCGCTGGATGAAATAGAGGCGCAAACATAAATCCAATCCCTACATCTTCAATACACGTCTTAACCTCTTCAGGAGGTAAATCAATTTTCACCCCTAATCCCTCTAACAAATCAGCACTTCCACATTTACTCGTTACAGCACGATTCCCATGTTTTGCTACAGGAACTCCCGCCCCTGCCACTACTAACGCTGAAATTGTACTTATATTAAATGTTTTGATTTTATCTCCTCCAGTTCCACATGTGTCTAATAACTCGCCGTTTACTTTAGGTTGAATTCGGTTTGCAAATTCTCTCATTATTAGAGCAAAGCCTGTTATTTCCTCAATAGACTCTCCCTTCATAGCTAATCCTGTTAAAAATGCTCCTAATTGAGCGTCTTGCACTTTACCAGACATTATATCTCTCATTATATTTTCTGCTTCTTCAATTGTCAAGCTAACATTTTGACTTATTTTTTTTAAACCTTCAACTATTTTTTCTTCAGACATTTTTATACAATTTATTTCTTTTTTTTAACATAACATTTTAAAATCTTTATAGAATTGGAATTTCTAATATTTTAAAAAACAATTTTAATCTTCATAATTCAAACTAAAATCTTTAGGAATTATAAAGAGAAAAAAGCAAGAAATTCTTAAATAGATAAAGTCATTGCGCACGCTCTATGCGTGCCAACACCAAACCCAAAACCAAGTTGATGAGGGAACTTTTAGGTTTAAATTTTTTCTAAACATTTTTCTTTTCCATTAACTTGATTTTGAATATTATTAAAAATAATTAATAAATGTTATTTATACCTTTTTAATTTGTTAGTATTAATTTGTTTATCTATATTATTTAATTTTAATTTTTTACTAATTATTATGAGTTCCCAGGTTTAATTTTAATCTCTAAATGTAAGAATAGTGGCTTTTTTTCCCATAAATAATTTATAATTTAATTAAAAGAATTTTATAATTTATTCTTTAAAATTAGAAAAACATTGCCCCTTTTTACAAATTTCGCAATAGTCGATATTAATCTTGAAAGGTAAGACAAAATCATTTATTATATCAAGAATAATATCTAAACTAATGTTCTCTACATAATGGTTCTTTCTAAAATGGCAATTTATAATATTATCAATTTCGCTCATTTTAAAACCGACGATAAAAACGCTAATATTTGAATTTCCACTTAATCGAAATGCATTAATCATAAAAGGACAATTTTTTACAATACGTTCTATTTCTTTAGGATTATTTGTTACAATTTCAGCTCTTGCAAGAAGTATATCAGCAGTTTTTAAATTTATTCCTGCTTGAAACTTCAAAATGCCAGCTTTTTCAAGCCTTCGGATTCGCATTCCAACTGTAGGTTGACTCCTATTAACTTTTTTTGCAATTTCGGTATGTGTAAGATTTGAATTCTCTTGTATTATTTGAATAATATTCCTATCAATATCATCCATTTCTAAGACTTTACTTATAATTCAAATCACCATATTAATGAATAGTAAATTTCATTTTTGGACAAATTTTTAAAAATTTTTTATTACAAAAAAAGATAATACTTTCATATTTAAACTTTTCTATAATTTATCTGGGATTATTAAACTTTCTTCCTTAATTACATTCAATATCATAATTAATTTAGAAAATATTTAAAAATCTTAAAATCATAAATATTATAAATTAATCTGAGTTTAGAATAAACATCAAAAATTATACTTTAAAGTTATAAAACATTTATTTAAAAAGTAGAAAAAATACTTATTTTAGAAAGAAAAGAGGAGAAAATAATAATCAATGAGTTTGGAAAAGGATTTACAAATTCGAGATAAAATTATTGACACCTTTAATAAATATCCGGGATATGAGATATATGCCAACGTATTAGACATAATCATGAATACAATAAAAAGTAGCTATGGAATTTTTGGTTATATCGCTACTAATGGTGATTTAATTTGTCCTTCAATGACTCGAGATGTAATGGAAGAATGCAGAATTGAGGGCAAGGATATTATATTCCCTCGTAAAGATTGGGAAAATAGTAGAGCCTTGTGGGCTAGAGCTATCATTGAAGGCACAACTAAGTATTCCAATGAACCATTTAAAGTTCCAGAAGGGCATATTCCAATGAATAGAGCTATTATGGTTCCAATTAAATCCCAAAATAAAGTAATTGGAATTCTAGAAGTTGCAAATAAAGAATCTGATTATAACATACAAGAAGTTGAATTATTAGAAACAATTGCATCTTATATATCACCTATTCTAAAACTAAGATTGGAAAGTAAAAGAGATAAAAAGGAAAGAATAGAAATTGAAAAAAAATTAAAAGATTCAAAAAAAGTCACAAAAAAGTCTAATAATATAATTGATGAAGTTGATAAGCAAATATTAAACCAATTATTTATTGATGGAACCCAAACCCGAATCGGTATGGAAATTAAAATTAAAAAGAAAATAATGAGTCATACTGGAGTTAAAAATCGAATTAATAAATTAATAAATAAGGGTCTTCTTAAAATCCAAGCTAATATTGATCCTAACCGCCTTAATCTTAAATTTGCCCAAATTAAGATTGAATTTAACAATTATAATGATATCAATAATTATCTCAATAAATATTATGATTGCCCTAGGATATACATGATATCAAAAATTACAGGGCAATTTCATCTCTTTATAGGTGTTATAGGAAAAACTCTGGACGATTTAAATAATTTTTTAAATTATTGCGTTCTATCGGAAAGAGAATTAATAAAATCCTTTGAAATTACTTTTTCTTCAGAAATATCAAAGCCTCAATTTTTACCTATAAATTTTTTTAGTGTAGATAACCAAAACACCATTTGTGGGAGGAATTGTCTAGAATGTCAAGCCTATAAAAATGATTGGTGTTTTGGATGTAACCCTATATAAATTTTAATAAAATTACATTAAGATATTGAGAATTATGAAAAAGAGAAATCTTAATAACCTATTTTATAGCAATAACTCACAAACTATTGACATAATATAGTTTATATACTTTTCTAATGGTTCTTTGTATTATATCCAGTTTTTATAATGAATTTTTTTATATCTATCGCCTGAGTGTCTTCCTAAGATCCATTCCTGAAAAATCGCTTTTTAAAACTGAATATTTTTTTAGATGCACAGCTATAGCGTGTAAATAATCCCATTCTATATCGATAAATTGTTCACAAACTGAACAATAATAATTTACAGTATTAGAAAATTTAATTAATTTTGGTTTTAATTTTCTAAAACAATAAGGACATTGTTTAGGGGTTGAATCGTGAGCTTTAATTATTTTTCTAACTCTTTCCAATTCTGACATTTTTTAATCCCTAATTTTATAAAAAATGATAAAACTAATAAATTTTAATCTTAATATTTAAAGAAATATTAGATTTAAAAGAACAATAAAATTGAAAGGTGTTTATTTATGTCCAAAAGTAAAGAAAATGTAATCTACCAAGGAAATGCAATTGAAAGTGTTAATATTTCCAAAACTTACATATCTGGAGAAATAATTGTCCGAGCCTTAAAAAATCTAAATTTTAAAGTAGAAAATGGAGAAAGAATAATAATTTTAGGCCCATCTGGATCAGGAAAAACAACATTGCTGAATTTATTAGGCGGTATAACTAATCCAGATGAAAATGAAGGATCTCTAAAAATTTTCAATAATGAAATTCAAAATTTCAATAATAAACAATTAACTGATTATCGACGAGAGAGAATCGGCTTTATCTTCCAATTCTTTAATCTATTTCCTGCCCTAAATACTTTGGATAATGTGATAATTGGAATAGATCTTCTAAAAAAGAAATTAAAAAGCGATTTAGACTCTCTTGAAATTGCGACTGATTATTTGGAAAAGGTTGGATTAGGTGATAGATTATTTCATTATCCTTCTCAGCTAAGTGGAGGTGAGCAACAACGAGTGGCAGTTGCAAGAGCTTTAGCAAAAATACCATTCGTGGGAAGAAATTTCCTTCTATTATGTGATGAACCTACTGGAAATTTAGATACAGAAACGAGTGATAGGATTTTAGAGTTAATTATTAAACTAAACGAAACTGAAGGCATTACTTGTATATTTGTTACTCATAATTTACATATAGCAGAAAAGTTTGCGACATCAGTTATTCATTTGAGAGATGGACTTATCGAAAATTAGTGGTTTGCTTAAAAAATGAATATACTCCTTAAAAAAGCAGTTAAAGATTTTAGGAACCTCGGGTGGCGTAGTTATCTCATCATAATGACTATAATATTATCGCTAGGAGGAGGATTAGGCCTATATTATGCGACCCAAGCAGCGATTCCTATGATGGATTTATATTTTGATGATGTAGACCATGCAGATTACACCTATCAATTATCTGATGATACATGGATTACTCAAGCTCAACTAGATGGTTTAGAATATCTTGATGAAGTTGATGATTATACTGGACGCCTCTTTTGGACGACATCAATGACCCTACCAGGTCAAGATGAGAAAAAATATGTATTACTCGTAGGCTTAGATTCGCGTATAGAAGAGCCAGAAGTTTATAATTACAATATTCAATTAGGGGAAAATTTTGATAAAAATGAAAATAATACAGCTGTAATAGATAGTTTATTCGCTGAGAAAAATGATATAGATATAGGTGATGAAATTGAAATCGATGGCCTCAATAACGCAGAAATAAATATACTCGGTATATGTAGTGCTCCTGAATTTGTTGTTATGACCTCAAATCCCGAGTACTTATTCCCAATTGAAGGGTCAATGGCACTAATTTTTATAGCAAAAGATTCTCTTAAAAACTATATTATTGAATATTTTATTGCTATAAATAATACTTCTCCTGAGGATTACACAGACCTTATAAATTATTACAAGCAAGTAGATTATAACAACATTGCTGTCACCTTTAAAGACGACGTGTCAGATGGGCATGATGAGTTGAAAGAATATCTAAGTGTTATTTGCGGTCTTAATATAGAAAAATCGGAAAAATTCGAGGATTCATATGCATATTCATTGATGAAGGCGGATGTTGAAGACACAGGCGAAATCATGATGATTTTATTAATTTTCATGGCATTATTGGGGGGAATTATTGTATTTGTCATATTTAATCGATACGTTAATCGCCAAAAACAACAAATTGGAGTTCTATTAGGTTTGGGATATACGCGAAAAGATATTTTAAAGTATTTTCTGTTTAATGTTTTCGTAATTTCTGTTATATCTATTCCAATAGGAATCATAGTGGGTTTTGGTTTAGGTTATCTAATGCTGAGCGTGATGCTTGCTGAAATGGCAAACCTAAGCGTATTAGATTTCCCCTTCATTTTTCTACCAGGAGTTATGTATCTTGGATTAATTATTGGAACGCTGCTCGTATTCTTTAGTACCTATTTTTCAATCAGGAAAATTAATAAGATGGTTATCGCAGAATTGATCTATGAGCAAACAGAAGTTACCAGGAAAATCAAAAAAGTCAAAGAACCCAAAAAATCGCGGAAAATAACTAAACGATTGGTATTTCGTAATCTATTCAAGAATCCAAAAAGATTTGCATTTACGATCATCGCTATGACGTTTTCCCTACTGATTATATCTTCAACAGAAAGTCTGCTTGATTCTATGTATTATAACATAGATAGAACGTATGCTACCGAAGAAAGTACAGTTGAATCCTCTGAAACGTGGGATTTGAATGTCATTTTTCAAACGAGCGTCAATTTATCAATGAAAAATAATGTAATAGAGCAAATTGAAAAAATTAAGGGCGTTGATGATATTAAAGTTTACTGTAAAGGAGTAGTTTTAGCGAAAGCTAAAGGAGATAAAGATGATCAAAATCTTAATTTGCTGGGAATTGATATCGCAAATAGTAAATTTCATCAATTTTCATGGTATGGCGATAAGCACGATAATTCCCCGCCTGAAGATGATGATGAAATTGTGATATCGTCAGTTCATGCTCACAAACTTGATAAAGAAGTTGGGGATAAATTAACAATTAAAAATGCTGCGAATCAAGAATTTAAATTTAAAATTGTTGGTGTCCATTCGGAATTGGTTGTCACACCTTATGTAACATTAGAAGCTGGAAAAAACATATTTTATAATGGTTTAAACTTCATTGATGGAATATATATAATTCTTGATGGTGATGTTGATAAAGATGATATTATAGAAGAGATCTATGATCTTAGTAATATTGAGGTAATCTTCGATGCTGAAGAAATGAATGAGAAAGCGATTGAATTTATAAATAATTACTCTGCTGTGCTTTATGTAATCATATTTTATACATTATTAGTTTCTTTTTTTATTGTGTTTTATAATTCAGTTATGAATATCTATGATAAAAACTACGAATATGGTATATTGAGATCTTTAGGATACTCAAAGATGAGCGTTTTTAGAATTATATTAACTGAAAACATTTTACAAGGAATAATTCCTATCATTTTAGCAATCGCATTTACCTATCCTCTAACTCTACAGATGGGGCAAGTGTATGCTGAAAATTTTGCACTCGAAATAATCATCGGAATTACGGCTATTATAATGATAACTATTCCGCCATTAATCCTTTACATATTAGGTTCATTTATAGGTTTAAGAACGGTTTATAAACAAAATCTATATGAGCAAGTACAAACGAGATTTGTGGGCTAAAAAAAGAAATTTTAAGATTTAAACGATAATTTTTTGACTAAGATAATCTTAGAGATATATAAAAACATAATTTAAATTTAAAGTGATTATATGACTCAAATAACAACAGAATTGGAAGAGAAAGCAAAAACTATCTATGATAAAACATTAAAAATCGTCCGAGGGTATAAAGTCAGAGATACTGCTATGTTTGATTATGCTACTATGCGTATGATTCAAGCACTATATTGGCAAAATAAGGCAATTATCAAATTACTTGAGGAACTTTTAGAAAAATAAGTGTATTGTGATTTTTCATAATTTTTTTTACTATCAAATATAGTTTTGAGGCTTATAATTTATTTGAAAAACATTTAAATATCAATTGAAAGATTTTAGACATTAGAAAAAAAGGTAAAAAATATCCCAATCTGATCCAAAATGTAATCCTTGCTCCTAAAGGGGCGGGTGTAGAGGTGGATGTGAACCACCTACTAAAAAAATTCATTGCTAATTACCATACCCCAATCGCCTTTCTTGAAAAAGAATAATCGGAATTTTTTAACCTTTTTTTTAACCTCTTTTTCTTTTTTTTAAAAATAAAATCGAATGTGAATAATTTTATATATCGAAATATCTGAATTTTATATATTAAATTTAGTTGAATTTAGTAAAAATATTTATAAAGTGATCAAATATTACACAAAAAACTAGTGAAAGTAGTCCATATTCGTCAAAAATATGGTTAAAATCTTATGACGACCACGTAAAGCCGGAGATTGAGATAGAGGTTTATTCAATAGCTGAAATGTTTCAAAGAACCGTTAACAATTATCCAGATAATCTTTGTTACGATTTTCAAGGTTCTCGTGCGACGTTTAAAGAAGCAGAAAAGTTAGTTAATAGTTTTGCTAAATGTCTTGTTGAAAATGGTTTAAAAAAAGGCGATAGAGTGGCTATAAATTTACCAAACCTTCCGCAATTTATTGTAAGCCTATTTGGAACGTTCTGCTCGGGATGTGCTGCTTCAGGCATAAATTTTCTCCTCTCTTCTCACGAGATAACGTATCAATTAAAAGATTGTGGAGCAGTTGCTATAGTAACTCTTGATTCTTTTTATGAAGAAAAGGTTAGAGAAGCGCTTCAAGGAGGAGAAACTGATGTTAAGATCGTTATTACTACAAGTGCGGCAGATACGTTAGATATAGAGCCATCTATGAAAGAACAACTGATAAAAATAGGTAGGATTCCATTTGGAAAAGTAGAGCCTATTAAGGGAATAAAATACTTCACATATAATGAAATTTTAGAAAAATATCCAAGTGATAAACCTCCTGATGTCAAAATCGAACCTGACGACGTTCTATTACTTCAATATACAGGCGGAACCACTGGTCCTCCTAAAGGCGCAATTTTAACTCATAGAAATTTGATATCTATGCTGCAAATAATTGAACATTGGTTTAAACCTGGTGCTAATCCGGGAGATATATATATTTCTGGATTTCCTTTCTTTCACCTAGCTGGTTTACAATTTTGCCTACAGACAGTTTATATGTCGAGTTCACAAATATTAGTGCCAGACCCGAGAGATGTGTCTTATATTGTAAATAAATTGAAAGAATATGAAGGCAAAATCTCTCTCTTTTATAATGTACCAACGCTCTATCTTATGCTTTTAAAAAATCGAAAATTCAAAAAATTAGATTTAAGTTCTGTTCAGGGATATATTTCTGGTGCTGCGCCATTCGCAACAAAAAGCATAAATGAATTTGAGGATGTGGTTGGTAAAGGAAAGGTATTAGAAGCATATGGTATGACAGAAGCATCTCCTGGCGTAACAATGAATCCTTATCTAGGGCCAAAAAAAATCGGAACCGTTGGTGTTCCATTACCGAATACAGAAGTTAAATTAGTAGATGTCATAGAAAAAGAAAAAGAGGTTCCAATTGGCCAGGCGGGTGAGATTGCAATAAGAGGTCCTCAAATTTTTCAGGGTTATTGGAATAAGCCAGAAGAGACTAAAAATGCCCTAAAAGAAGGGTGGTTCTATTCTGGAGATGTCGGAATTATGGATGAGGATGGGTATATAAAAATAGTTGACCGAACAAAAGATATGATAATTGTTTCAGGATATAAAGTATTCAGCGTAGAAGTTGACGATAAAATGAATAAACATCCCGCAATTGAGCTTTGTGCAAGTATCGGCATTCCCGATCCCGATCGTCCAGGCTCCGAAATAGTCAAATTATATGTATTATTGAAGGAAGGATATGAGAATAATGAAGAAACGAAGGCAGATATTTTAAAATTCGCACAAGAAAATTTAGCTAAATATAAGATACCTAAAATTATCGAAATTTCTGATAACCTACCTCTCACTGTTATTGGCAAGATTGATAAAAAATCTCTCAGAAAAATGTAATTTTAAAACTTATTTTTTTTTATTTATTTCAAAATTTTATTTAGCAGCTTGTCAAAATCTATTAATTTGCTGGTTTGAAATTTTTTCTATAAATGTCGTAATATAATAAGATCGCTAAAGCATAATGAAATCCAATACAAGGGAAAAGTCCTAAAGTTATAAAAGTATATCCGTTAAATAAACCAATCAAAAATGAATAACTTAGATTTATTAATAAAATTCTTAAATTCTTAAAAGAAAACCAGATGTGAATGTGAAATAAAGAAAAAACCAAACTTGAGATTAATATGGCCATAATGACATCTACATCTACTTGATTTATTAAAAAACCGATACAATAATATCTAAAAATTAGCTCCTCTATTACTATAATTATCGGAAAGAAAAGCCATAATCTCAGTTTATTCGTTTTATTTATCAACGCTTCAATGACATCGTGTTTTCTCATCTTTTCAATACTTTCGTTATCATAACCATAAATTCCAATTAATTTGCCTATTAAAAGGAGCATAAGCATACTAAGCAATAAAATCAAGATAACAAATAAGTTTAAATTTCTTGCATAAAGATATTCGCTATAGATTCCAAAAAATATTGGAATAATCAAAATAACGCATAATGTTGTTAATATTGTATATTTTCTTATTTTTTCCATTTTCCACAAGATCAATATATGTTTGGGTTAAATTCTCTTTTAATTAATTATTGAATTTTTTTAAATTTTAATTAAATTCAAGTATGTGAAAATCTCTATTTTAATTAATATTTCAAAGAAATATATTTATTTTATTTGAGTACTCAATATTAACTATATTCAAATTATCATTATCTAAGGTATCAAAAATGTCAGAATTGTATCAAAAATTAGAAAATATTGTTTCGGAAAAATTTATTTCAAACAGCATATATACTAGGCACGCTTATTCAAGAAATATTGACCCTGTATTACAAGGAGTTCCCGATATAGTTATTCGTCCGAAAGATGCTCAAGAAATCTCGGAAATTCTTAAAATTGCGAATGAAGAGAATGTTCCAATTATACCCCGTGGCGGCGGGGATTGCGAGTTTGGAGGTAGCAAACCTATTGGTGATAATGGAATTGTTTTGGATATGAAAAGAATGAATAATATTATAAATCTTGACGAAGAGAACTTAATAGCTACTGTCGAAGCAGGTATTTCATGGGGCAAATTAAACGAGTATTTGTGCCATTATGGTTTATATACTGGATGTATGGGTCCTGGATCTGGTATGACAGCTTCTATAGGAGGAGGTATTTCCCATCATTCAGTTGGAGGTGGAGGTTGTGCTAAATATGGAGCATGCACTAATCAATTGGTTTCTTTGGAAGTTGTTTTACCAAATGGAGAGATTATTGAAACTGGCTCTCAGGCTAACAAATATACTAAGTTTCCATTCAATAGATTTGGTAATGGTCCCGATTTAACTGGGCTTTTTTGTGGAGATAATGGAATTTTTGGAGTAAAAACAATGGCTTCCTTACAAGTTTTTCCAAAACCACCTTATGCCGATTATAAAACGTTCCTTCTCCCAAGAAAACCTGCTGAAGCTAGCGCTCAAATATTTTCCGAAATTAGACATAAAGGGATTGATGTTTATGATGCTATTTTTATCCCTGATGTCGTTGTGGCGATAGGTTCTGAACGAGGATTTTTTCCATTATGGGAGAGGTTAAAAAGAAAGCGCGGAATGTTTTTTTATACTATACAAGCAAATTCAGAAGCGGAATTAAATGAAAATGTTAAACAATTAGATGAAATTATCTTAAGTAAAAAATCTGAATATTTGGGTCCAGAAATTTCTGATGGAAATATTGCCAAGTGGCATTACACTGAACAAGGACATTGGCTATTTTACCATAATTTATGGGGGATGGAACCAGGATTAATACCATTGACCGCGGAATGTTTTACTCCCATAAATACCTTTCCTAAGATAGCACAAGATGTCGATCAATGGGATATGGAACATTCGGAAGATATGCAGAAAATTTTTGAAATTACAAAAACTCGACCTATTTCTGGAACTGGACCAATTCCATTGGTTGACGGTAATAATGTAGAATTAACAGCTGGTTTTGTTAGTTTTGGAAAATATTTTGATGGGGAAATTCATGAAATTTTAGAGGAGATAAATCTAAAACTTTGGAGATCTCTATTAGAAAGAGTTACTAAACATGGAGTACAATGGTATATGATGGGAGAATATTTGTCGCGATATATGGTTGATATTGGAGCATATTCACCAGAATTTTATAATCTTATGAAATCAATAAAAAAGACACTCGATCCAAAATTCATATTAAGTCGAGGAAAATTTAACTTTTGGGGGGATGAAAAATGAGTAAATTAGAAAATTTAAAAAAAGAATGGGAAGCAATTATGGCTTGTATGGGATGTGGAGATTGTGGTTACGCAATAAGACCTTTTGCAGGAAGGTATCTAACATGCCCCATAAAGGAGGCTAAAACTGGAGATGACTTTGAAATTTACTTTTCTCGAGGAAGAATGAATGTATTAAAGTCAATTCTAATGGGGCAAATTCCTCTAAGCCAGGAACTTGCTGAATTAATTTATCAATGTTCGGAATGTGGAAACTGTACAGAAGTTTGTCATCAAAGCCGGAATGATTATATTTTACTTCCAACATGCAATTGGATTGATCATGTTAAAGTATGGGAAGCGCTAAGAAAAGATTTAGTTGAAGCAGGATTCGCCCCCATTGATAGACACATAGATATAGTTGCAAACATGAATAATGATATAATGAGAAATCCTTACGGAGAGAATAAAGATAAAAAGTATGAATGGATTGCAGAGTTCCCAAATATAAAGGAAAAAGGAGAATTTGTTTTTTTTGCTGGTTGTACAATGCCTCTTAGACAGTCAAGCACTTTAAAAAATATGGTAAAAATTCTACAAGCAGCTGGAAAGGAATTAGCTATCTCTAAAGAAGAGTGGTGCTGTGGTTCTATCGGATTACGCATTGGTGAAACCATTGAAGAGACATTGAAGTATAATGTCGATATGCTTAAAGATATGGGTGCAAAAAAAGTATTTACTGCGTGTGCAGGTTGCTATAGAACCTTGAAAAAAGATTATCCTGAAATTATAAGAGAAGATTTGCCTTTTGAAGTGAATCACATTACAGAAATTTTAGTCGAAATGTTAAATAATAACGAAATTCCTTTTAAATCAGAGGAACTAGAGAAAATAAAAATAACCTATCATGATCCATGTCATTTAGGTCGCCATATGGACCTTTATGATATTCCTCGTGAGGTTATTTTTAAAATTCCTGGAATTGAATTTATTGAAATGAAAAGAAATAAAAAAAATGCTTGGTGTTGTGGTGCTGGTGGAGGTGTAAAAAGTCAATTTCCAGAGTTAGCTTTAGATATTTCAAAGGAACGAATAAAAGAAGCTACTGAAACAGAAGCTCAATTTCTAATAACGAGTTGCCCCTTCTGTGTTGGCAGTCTGAGTGATGCATGGAAAGAGATGGAACCCGAGACTCAAAACAAAATAAAAGTAATTGATATTATTGATTTCATAGCATCCTTGATATAAAATGCATCACTAGTTTTGTTTTGAAATCGTAAAATTATCGAATAAGAATAGATCACCGAAATCTGTTGGCATCCCCCATGCTTCTAAAGATAATGTAGTTCTTGTTGCTTTTTTTTTAACATCAATTAGTAGAAAATGTAGAGCCTTCTCAAATTTTGCTCTAAAATCGTGGGTTGAGCACTTACATCGATCAGGTTCATATAAGAGGTGCCCTCCCCCTCCAGAAACTATATAAATTGGATCATTAAGATATGTATAATTATAAAGCGTTGAATTATTAAATTCTATAGTTTCTGGATTAACAGAAGAATTAATAATGGGATAACTTCGCTCATAATGATGATTATGTCCAGAAAATATAATAGATACATTATATTGCTCGAATAAAGGTCTCCAATTGGCTCTATAATAATCAGATTCACCTGCACGCTCATCATGTAATAAAGGATGATGCAAAAATACCAAGTTAAATAAATTTTCTTGAGAAAATTGAATTAATGTTTGGTTAAGCCAATCCGTTTGAATATCATCTCCTTCAGCATATTTATTAGAATTGAGAATTATAAAACCTATACCTCCATAACTAAAAGAATAATAACGATTAGTGTAATTATTACCCATAGGCAAATTATCATACATTTCAGTTACCGGAGATTTTCCATCATTAGTGTCATGATTTCCTTCGCAATAAATTCCTTGTTTATATGCATTTAAACATTCAGTACCAATAAAATAATCATCCCATTGATACTGCTCTCTTCCATCATCTACGATATCTCCAGTTTTAATTGTGAACTCAAAATTATCTTTGAAATTATTCTCCATCATTTTTTGAGAAAGAATAATTCCCCGAGCCAATCCTGCTTGCGTATCACCCCAAACCAAAAATCTTATGTGGTCTGTGTTATTCGCCATGGTAGTAAAACTCATTATTTCTCGTTTACTATATTCATCACACCTGATTTGATAAAAGTATGTTCTATTAGGACGTAAATCTACTAATTCTGCTGTATAAATAAATGTGCCACTAATATATTTTCGGTTTGCTTTAATTTCGATAAAATTGGATAAATCTGATTCACTGGAATACCGAACAAATGGTTCATAATTATCCAAAAGCCAATCAGTAAACCAGGATATTACAACAGAATCATTAAAATTATGAATGAAAGTTAATCTGATTCCTTTTATTTCATATTCTATTACTATTGGTAAAAATTGGACCTCCGCACCTCCCCCCTCAGCCCCGTTGCCATCTTCATCCAATAATAAAACCAAACTTACTGACATCATATAAATTATTGAAAAAGAAATAAATCCGACTAAAATTGCTTTTTTCAATCTTTTCATTTTTTATAAATATTTATTTAATTACTTATCTTTTTCATAAAATTAAAGAATTTGATTTAGTTTTAATTTTTACATGAAATAGAAAAAATCGTGTTGATGCATTTTTCCCAATAATTATTCCTAATGTTTCCAGATAGTTTTTTACCATTTACTTTCACCGTGTTATTATTTTTTTCCATATTTTTTTCGTATTTCTTCTATTTTTTTTCTAGTTCGATATCTACCTATCCTTTTAATGGCTACAAGAGAGGCAATAAATCCTAAGGAGAGATAGATTGCCGTCATTGCGAATTTTTGAGCGTAGGGATATATATCCTCATCAGTGATGGCCGGTTCTAATTCATCAATTTTGGCACCTATTAATGAGCAAAGTGCTTCAAAATGTTTTTGTACACCCCACCATTCTAAAAGTAGGTTAGCTGCTGTCATGTGCTGATTAAATTCTTCATCGCCCAATTCGTTTATAAATACCTTGCTCGTTGCAATCAAGTCAAGAAAGTTCCAATAACTCGTGCGCGTATAGTTCGGTCTCCAATCAGCTTCATTTATTATATCTTCATAAAATAGGGCTGAGAGGAACTTTGTATCGAGAAAAGAATCAATTCTCTCATTAGTTATTTGTAAATCATATGTAAAATATCGATGTGAACTATAAGCATCTCGAGAATAGATGCATAAATAATCGATCCAAACATTTACTTGCTCAGTTCCACTATATTCAAATTCTACTTTATTAATTGCTTCGAAATCAAACCCGTTATCTATTCTAAAATTTTGGAGATTAATAGGTATTGGAATTTCTTGAAAACTTCCTGTATTCATAAATTCTATTGGATTGGATCTCATTTTCCTTCCGAGATTATCAACAAAATTAAATGAAATTTTGCCATTTAATCTTGTATAGTTATCATATTTAAGGTAAAAAGTCAGAATTTCTTCTTCTTCAATGTCTATAACATAGTTTAAAGTATCATCACATATAAGAATCGAAGGCTCATTGTTGACCCATTTTAATGATCTTGTTCCTATAGGTTCACTATTTATCCATATTATATTGTCCGATTCTATAAAAATTTCATCTGATTCATACCTAATCCATAAAGCTGTTTGATTTAGAGGTTGTGGAGTTTTTAAAATGATATAATTTCCAGTGAAATAATCTCCATTTGATTCATTATATAGATTTCCATAAGAATGATCCGAAGTGTTCCAGACTCCAATGACATTTATTATGTTATAGTCTGTTGTTATAAGTTGATCAGTTGCATCGAAATCTGATTGTTTATATGTAGGAGTAGGAGGCTCCGCCCAATTAACAATTAATTTTGGTGTATAATCAGGATTATACAAGTCAACAGAATGGAAATGTAATCGCTCATTATAATCTGTAGATGCATCAATATAAATCCCAAAAATGCTGTTTTCACTGGCACTTTGCCAATTGTCACGATTAACGATATTTTGCAAAAGCGAAGCGATATCTTGTGATAAATATGCCTGGTTGATGGAAATAGGATATGGCATCGGCCAAGAGATGTATTCTGGGACACGAGATCGTGTTTCCATAATATTTTCTCCTGAATCTGAGAAATCAGGTGTTGAAACAGTATCGAAAGTCCAAATTCGACTTGTAAATCCATTATAAATGCCTCCAGTACCGGCAACTGTAAGATTTAAGTATGCATTTAAAATTACAGCGTTTTTTGGGATAGTAAGATTATATCTTAAACAAATTCTTTTTTGGAGATTCTGTGTATAGGCCAGATGACCCCCTAATTCAAGAGTAACGCTGTCAGAATTTGTCCTAGGATCCTGATTCCATGTCCATGCATCGTCATCAGAATACTCTATAGTGTATATATCATTAAGTTGGATCTTTGTAAATTTTGAATCATCATATTCATTTCTATATGAAGGGGTCAGACTCCAATCCCCTGGAAAAGAACCTTCCAAGTCATCAACGATAAATATCTCGTCGAGTCTTTGTTGCGCAAGGTAATTAAATTCAGAGTTTACGGGTAAAAATATATGATCTACAATGTAAGTAAAGAGGTCATCAAGGTCTATTCCCAAACCAATTAATAAATAAGTTGGAGCTACACCAGAATCTGCTATTATCCTCCCTGCGAAGTCGCTATCGCCGGCAAGAAAAGTTGAAACTACATAAGTTGAGTCTACATCCTTGTCATAAAGTAAATCGGCAAAATCTTCGAATAACTGTATTATAGGATCATATGGACCCAGATAAGCCGATTCGAATATTTTTATGCCACTTAAAGATAGAAAGTGATCTTGATTAAAACCATTCTCATCCAGCCAGTTAAAAAACTTCTCCCCAATTGAATCCTCAGTACTTTCCTCGAACTCAACCGAAAATGATGATAACATCCCGCCAGAAGGAACAACATATGAATATGTTTGGGATGTAGCCCAATTGCCTGGTTTTTCATGATCAATATTATCAGCATAATCTTCAAGATAAACATAGAAAAGAACTTGAGTGCCTCCTGGAAATCCAGGTATTTCTGCTGAATAAGTTTGTGGTGAAAAAGTTGAGCTTATTGGATAATAACCCTCTAGCGATCTTCCTTTAAATTCAGTATCCCATGGAGGCCCTTTTAGCTGGGTTCGTTCCCAGGAGATACCATTATCAATAGAATAGTAAATATATGATCGATATTCATTTGGGGAATAAGGGGGAGTGGAAGGTCTGGCATTTATTCCTGTTCCTTCGTCCGTCGCTGTTATAATAATCTCTACCTCTTCATATGCGGAGACTCCACCTCTAGTTAGCGACCAGATGAAAGGAGGAGGACCTCTCTTTACAGCAGGCAATACAAAATCAAATTTCTGAGACTGTTTAATAGGTAATAGAGGATCTCCGTTTGCGTCTTCAATAAGTATATAAGCTTCAAGGACTCCTGTTAACTCTAAAGGTAAGCCAAGCAGCAAAGCATTTACGAAACTTGAAGTCAGTTCATTGTTTTCCATTCTTAAATAGAGATTAATTATTTCGTCCTGATGAGCACGAACTTCGTAATCGTGAAGGATCCATCCTTCTCCTAATGTATCATCTAAATATTCGATCGTGACGTTGGCGGCAGGAAATAATATATCATTATCACCTCGATTGCTGAGTTTCAAATTAAAAAGCCATGTTATTGATGTCCATTCTTTAATAGTATATTCTACGACTACAGGAATTTGACCTGAACCTGGCAAGGGAGCTTCGGATAAATCTATTGAGTTATCGGAGATTAATACTTTTCTATTATAATGATTTATAGGATGATCTAAACCGTATTCGCTTTGTAGGAAAATTCCATTAACTTCATAGATAGGATAATTTGTGTTAATCTCTGTTTTTGAGATAGACAAAAGCCATTCTTCAGCAGTTTTATCATATTTTTTATCAACTACCTCCATAGAGTCAACTTCTAATGCTTCAGGCATCATCATAACGTCCGCTAAATTTAAATAAGGCGTTAATTCGTTTATTGTATGTAATCCTAAAGGAGTGATCACTGCTGTGAAAATTCCTACAACAGCCAAAAAAGGTGCGATTTTTTTCAATGTTCCACTACCTCTCATTTTTTTCAAACCTCCTTTAATTTCGATAATTTTCTTTTAGATTCCATTTTAATTTCCATTTTATATTTTTTTTTTGAAAATGTTCTTCGCAATAATTTGTAGATTAATACAGTTGAAATTGCTCCGATCATTGCAATAATAAGAATGAGTAATAGAACAATCACTGGGTTCCCTTCAAAATCAACGGTTTTTTCAGAATATACTTTTGTAGTAATTGAATTTCCAGCAACATCTCTAATTACTATATAATAGTCTAAGTCCACTCCCTCTGGTTGGGGTGGAATTTCCCCTTTATACAATTCTTGAGATAATAGCATGGGGACTTCTCTCCATTTACCATCGTCAACCGAATAATAAAGTAAAACCTCAGAAACTCCTGATTCATATTCATTACCTTCCCATGCCCGCATATTTATTGCATAATGCTCGTCAGGATCATCCGGTTCAATAAATTCTGGATTTCCATATTTCGGTGGACGAGTATCCTTATTTAAGATTTCATAGATTGCAGGAGCAAATACTATTGTATCTCCTACAATGAAATCTGACCCCCCATCAACCGTTAAGTTAAGAAAATTTAAAATATTATACGAAATAGAGGTAACTGTCCTATTCAAAAAAAATACGGGGTTCGGTAAGCCCTTTATCCACCAGGCCCATAAATAATAAGCCCAAAAGGGGGGCGTAAAATTAAAGCATCCCAATTCAGTGCTATAATTTAACTCGAATATCACTGGACAGTAAGTATATGGTTCAAAATACCATTGGTAAGATAAATCAAAAGATAATTGATAGTCTGGACAATATGCAGTAAGCTCAAGTTCAATATTATTGACAGGAGTACTGTTAAACATCTGCAAGGAAAACGGACCATCACCACATATAAAATAATCCCTCTCATTGTAAGTAAAATTAGCATCCCCTTGTAAAAGTCTAACATCAGAGAAAACAGGGAGTCCTAAATCAGTAACATTAATAAGGACTGAATCCCAGTCAAATTTTCCATCTGCATCAGTAATGTTAATAGTATAATTAACAATTATATAATCAGAAACGCCAATATCGAGTTTTGGTATATTATACCTAATCTCAACACCAGATTGCCACGTATCGTTTTCCACTTGTACGAAAGACCCCGTATAATTACATTCAATAGTATAGATCGTTGGATTGTCGTCCACAGCGGTCCACTCTATATAATAGCCTAGAGTGTTATTATTTATAGTTTGATCCGCAGGTTTAGACGTAATAATGGGTGTCTCTTCCCAATCTACAATTAATTTCGGATAGTATTTGGGATCGGGACTATCAAACGACCAGAAATTAAAATATTTGTTGGTCCAGGAATCTGTGCTAGCTGGTTTAACTGGTTTAATTATAAATCCTATAATGCTATTATTTTCCCAATCAGATTCGCCAGTAATATATTCTACAAGATTTTTAACATCATACTGAATTGTCTGGTTTTCATCAGGACCAGATCCAAAATCATCTACATAATCACTTATGGGTCGTTCCTTATAAACGTTTTCATTTGTATTTGAAAAATCAGGTGTAGCTATATCTTGAATCACAAAAAATCTTAACCCCCCTCCCAGGACCGATGGGGATACTTGGGATCCCGTAAGATTTAAGTAAGCATTATGGATTTTAGCATATTTTGGGAGTAAAACGTTAAATCGCAAACAGATTCTTCTCTGTCTTATGTCATCATCATTTCTCTTCCCTCCTACAGTTAGAGTATGAGAAGTGTAGTTTATATAAGGAGGACCAGATTCATTATTCGTAGCATCATCCGCTGAGGCTTTTATGGGAAAAATATCATTTGTATGATTTATACCTGAAATCGAGGGAGGTAATTTAGGAGGTGTATCGTGTTCCTTAGTTTGAGCCTGTTCTTCTGAAGAATTGGAAGAAGGATTAAAAGGCCTACTACTAAAGAACGGCAGAATCAAAAACGGGATAAAAATAGAAAAAAGGAAAACTATAGGGAGTAATTTAATTTTAGTATGGAATCTATTCATTTTCATCTACCTCCTCAATTTTTCTTCTTTTTATGAGTTTTATCCCTTTTTTCTCACCATTGCAATGCTTTTAAATTCTTCAAAAACGCGCTTTTCCTTAATTTTTTTTAAAGAGTTTGCTACAAATATAAATTTTTTATTTTTTATTAAAGTAAATCGAATTTATTTGAGCTCAAAACTTGTAAGACCTCCAGCAGCAAGTTCTCCCGCAAAACTATTTAAAGCTGTCATCAAAGAACCAAAAAGCTGTTGGTTGATTTTTGGATTATATACTCTACTAAATAGGACTATTCCGCTATCTAAAAGAATCCAAAGGTCTTGAACAACTTTTAAAGTCAAAAATCCCACTTTGCTTTAATATATTCTTTTAATCATACCTTCTTAATACTAGAAAAAGAAGGGCTTATTAATTTTTTCTTACTGAAATTAAATAAAGTCAATCTAAGTATTTTTCATCTCTTTTTTTAACGCTTTTCAACTTCAATTGAAAATTCAATATATGAGTGCTCTTTATCGTCAGAAACATATATCGTCTCAACGTTGCATACCGCATCTCTATTTATTTTCTTTTTCCAAATTGCCTCAATAAGGCCAGCAATAATATAATAATGATATATAAATTTATTAGAATTATCTAAAAATTCAGAATCCGTATGTCTTAATATAAATTTAGTCGTTCCTTCTTTTCTTCTCTTTGAAAGGTTGATAATAGGTTGAATTCTATTGAGAGAAGAATTGAATTTACCAAACACATCATAATATAATTTTAAGAGGAGATTAATCTTTATACCTTTTAATTTTTCCGAGTTCGAAGAAGTAAGATAATTATCTATAAATTCGAGGCTATTTCGACCAATTTCTTTAAAAGTTTCCTCTGCATCTGGAAATTCGTCCTTTAAACCAGCTAAAAGTGCTTTATAATAAACTTCTGTAAATATTTTTAAGAGAACCTTCATCTTAGTACTAAAGTATAAACGATAAGCCCCTATTTTTTTACTTACTATTTTTTTTTTTAATTCCAAGATTGAAATATATTTGGAAATAGTATTTCTCGAAAAACCTATGTTCTTTGAAATTTCAGTTATAGTCACTCCATTAGGTTTTTCGTTTATATATTCTAGTATTTCAAACTCTATCTTACGTGTCTTAGTTTTTCCTTTAATTGATTCTTTCATCTGCGTTTTTTAAAAAAACAATTTTTTTAGAAAATTCTTTCTACTTCTTAATTCTCCATTGAATAATTTTTATTTATTCAAAATAATATTAAAAAAAAAAAAAAAATTTAATTCTATATTTTGATATGATTTTTAACTTTTTGCTAGCAATCCAAGAGCTTTTGTCAGTTTCAAAAGTTTTAATTTTCCTTTAACTATTATATCTTTGTCTTTCCTCGTCGCTTTTAATAATTGCATTGTAGAAATTTTTCCCATAGCAATGTCAAACATCATTTCAGTTGGCACTTGTAACAGCGCATCAAATCCAATTTTCTTTTTATCCATTTTCATGAGAGGATCAAATTTCTTGTATTCCTGTACGTTAAAAGTTCCTTTATCCATAATTACCAAGGCTGCTGTTGATTCATCAATAGGGTTCAAAAGAATCTTAAGAGATGTCTTTTTGAATTTTTCTTTAAATTCTTCGTTAGCATTTAAAGGTTGGAATTGATTATAAACAATCCCAGCAAATCCTCTCAGTTTCTTCTCTTCTTTAGTTGCTATGTCAGTTACTGGTTCTGCTTTAACTTTCGGTTCCGAAATGGCTTCTGATTTAATCTTCTCAGGTAAAACCTCAGAAGGAGTCACACGAGTTCTTCTTGGTGGGTTAAACAATATCCCTAATAGCGTGAAAAGCATTAAGATAGGAAAGGCAAACGAGTGAAATAAAATCAGAAATAAAAGATAATATGGTGTAGCTAGAACAAATTCAGAATAAACTTTTGTAAAAATTAATGTATCAATGTCCATATCATCTGGAAATGACGTATAGGGTACTGGAATTAGGACCAAATAGAGAATAAAATTAACTCCTAACCCGATCAATGCTGCAATTAAACTCTTCCCCATCTTTTGTGAAATAAGTCCAATAAACAGCCCTGTGGCAGCCCAAATAAAGATACAAAGCCAAAACCCTTTCCCAAGGACAGGAAGATCGTATGTTAAAGTAAAAGTATAAAAGATTATTATTCGAAACAAAAGTCCAGCGTCCTCTGTAAGCTCATCAGACAATCCATGCGTTCGGTCTAAAGCAATGACGAAAATTAACGATAAAATCCAGGGTAAAACTATTCCAATAAAGATGGAAATTACAATTTTACGATTTCTCTTTAAACTCTGAGATACTTTCGCTATAACTATTCCTAATGTTTCCGGATATTTAGATTTGCTTTTTTCCATTTCCTTTCACTACTTTATTATTTTTTTTCCGTATTTTTTCCTTATTTTTTCTATTTTTTTTCTACTTCGATATCTCCCTATCCTTTTAATGCTCGCAAGAGAGGCAATGAATCCTAAGGAAAAATAAATCGCCGTCATTGCGAATTTTTGAGCGTAGGGATATATATCCTCCTCCGTGGTGGCCGGTTCTAATTCCTCAATTTCAGCGCCAATTAACGAACAAAATGCTTCAAATTGGTTTTGTACACCATACCATTCTAAGAGTAGGTTGGCTCCTGTCGAATGCTGATTAAATTCTTCATCGTCCCATTCGTTTACAAATACTTTACTCGTTGCAATCAAGTCAAGAAAGTTCCAATAGCTCGTATGTGATCTGTCTTGATTCCATTTAAGGTTGGGATCTCCGGTATTGGGTATTATCTTTTCTTTTAGTGCTGGCTTCAGGAAAACATTTGCGAGAAAATAGCTAAAATCCGAATACCTTATTTGTAAATTATATGTAAAATATTGATGTGAGCTATAAGCATCTTTAGAATAGATGCTTATATGATCGATGTAAATCTCCACTTGCTCAGTTCCACTATATTCAAATTCAATTAATTTTTCCGCTTTGAAATCAAACCCAGTGTCTATTCTAAAATTTTGGTAATTAATAGGTAGTGCTATTTCTTGCCAATCTCCATAAGATGTATTTCCAAATTGGATTGGATTGGACCTCATTTTTCTTCCGAGATTATCAACGAAATTAAAGGAAATTTTGCCATTTAGTCTTGTATAGTTATTATAATCAATGTAAAATGTCAGAATTTCTTCTTCTTCAATGTCTATAATATTATAGTAATCTTCAATGTCTATAATATAATTTAAACTTTCATCACGTATAAGAATCGATGGCTCAGATCTGGCCCATTTTAATGATCTTGTTCCTATGGATTCACCATTTATATTCAATTCGTTGTCTGATTCTACAAGAATTTCATCTGATTCATATCTAATCCATAAAGCTGTTTGATTCAAAGGTTGTGGAGTTTTCAAAATGGTATAATTTCCAGTGAAATAATCTCCATTTGATTCATTATATAGATTTCCATAAGAATGATCCGAAGTGTTCCAGACTCCAATGACATTTATTATGTTATAGTCTGTTGTTATAAGTTGATCAGTTGCATCGAAATCTGATTGTTTATATGTAGGAGTAAGAGGCTCCGCCCAATTAACAATTAATTTTGGTGTATAATCAGGATTAGGTCCGTCAAAAGAATGGAAATATAATCGCTCATTTAATCCGGTTGATGCATCAATATAAATCCCAAAAGTGCTGTTTTCACTGGCACTTTGCCAATTGTCACGATTAACGATATTTTGCAAAAGAGAAGCGATATCTGGTGATAAGTACGATTGGTTTTTGGTAATAGTAATATAATCTGGCATCGGCCAATCTATTGGTCCCGAGACACGAGATCGCGTATTCATAATATTTTCTCCTGAATTTGAGAAATCGGGCGTTGAGACATTATCGAAAGTCCAAATTTGACTTGTAAATCCATTATAGGCAGAACCACCCACCGTACTCCAACTCTCAACTGTAAGATTTAAGTATGCATTTAAAATTACAGCGTTTTTTGGGATAGTAAGATTATATCTTAAGCAAATTCTTCTTTGGTAAGCAGAATCAAGATTTTTATACCCTCCTAAGGCAAGAGTTAAGCCGTTATAAATTGTCCCAGTATTCCGTGTATATGCATCGTCCTCAGAATACTTTATAGTGTATGTGTCATTAAGTTGAATCTTTGTAAATTTTGAATCATCATATTCATTTACTACATCTGAAGGAATCGAACTCCAATCCCCTACAAAAGATCCTTCCAAGTTATCAACAATAAATATCTCTTTTCGTCTTTGTTGTGCAATGTAGCTATATTCATCGTTTACTGGCAACATAATATGATCTACAAGGTAAGTAAAGAAGTCTTCAAGATTTATACCAAGGCCCTGCAGTAAATAACCTGAAGCTACACCTGAATCTGCCAGTATCCCAATTGCGGTCGGTAAATCGATAACTATAAGGTCATTTGCATAATTGTGGTCAACATCCTTGTCATAAAGGATTTCGGCAAAAGTCGTTATATATGGTAAATACTTAAATACCCAATTAGCTGTAAACCATGTGCCTTTTGAATATAAATAATAATTTATATTAATACCGTGCTCTTCGATGTAGTCAAAAAACTTATCCCCAGCATCATCCTCAATAATTTCCACAAACTCAACCGAAAATGATGGCAATGCACCACCAGAAGGAACAACATACGAATATGTTTGGGATATGGCAATATTACCAGGTTTTTTATGCTCATAATTATCAGCATAATCTTCGAGATAAATGTAGAAAAGAACATGAGTGCCCCCTTGAAATCCAGGTATTTCTCCTGAATAAGTTTGTGGTGATAAAGTTGAATTTAATGGATAAGTCCCACTCCCAAGATATTCACCCTTAAATTTCCAATCCCACGGAGGTCCTGTCAGTTGGGCTTGTTCCCAAGAAATACCGTTATCAACAGAATAGTAAATAAATGACCGTCCATGATCATTTATTCCGGTTCCCTCGTCCGTCGCTGTTATGGTAATCTCTACATCTTCATATGCGGAAACTCCACCTCTATTTAGCGAATGGATGAATGGAGGAGGTCCTCTCTCGGCAGCAGGCACAAAAAATTCAAATTCCTGAGACTGTTTTATAGGTAATAGAGGATCTCCATTTGCATCCTCAATGAGAATGTAAATCTCCATTATTCCTATTAACTCTATTGGTAAGCCAAGAAGCAAAGCATTTACGAAAAGTGAAGTCTGTTTATCGTTTTCCATAATTATATACATCTCAAATATTTCGTCCTGATGAGCCGGAACTTCGTAAGTGTGAGGGATCCATCCTTCTCCTAACCTTTCATCTAAATAATTAAGCGTAACGTTAGCGGCAGGAAATATTACATCGTTATCACCTCGATTATCGAGTTTCAGATTAAAGCGCCAAGTTATTGATGTCCATTCTTTAATAGTATATTCTACGACTACAGGGGCTTCATCTGATTTAATTGAATACCACAGAGATGTTTGATTCCGAGGTTGTGGAGTTTTTAAATAAATATGTTTTCCATCGAAATAATCTCCATTCGATTCATTATATAGATTTCCATAAGAATGATCTGAGGTGTTCCAAACTCCAATTACATTTAATATATTATGTCCTGTGTCGATATGCTGCCAGGTTTTACTTATTTCTAATTTCTTATATGTATAAGGGTCAGCTTTTTTTTCCCATCCAACATTTAATTTAGGTTTATACAGGGGATTAGGGCCATCAAAGGAATGGAAACTTACAAACTCCCCGTCCTCAACTCCGTCACTATCAGGGTCGGCAACATAGAGATCTCCCGCTTCTAAAAATAATCCAAAAATGCTATTGTTTTTCCAATCATCACGTCCTATTATAAGGTTCATAAGAGATGAAATATCTGGAGATTTCCAAGTTACATTAGCGATAACAGGTTTGTTGTAGAGATCCCATATAACTCCAGGCTCAATTAGTGGTCGAGTCTGATAAATATTTTCATTTGTATCTGAAAAATCAGATGTATTAATGCTATCAAATGTAAAAAATTCACTAATAAATCCATTAAGATTAGCACTCTTTAAAGTAAGATCTAAGTATGTATAAATGATATTAGAATTTTCTGGTATCGATAAATTCCACCTTAAACAAATTTGGTAACCGCCTATTAGAAATTTAGCACCTCCTAAATCCAGAGTAGCCCCACTGGGGTAAATAGGCGGTCCAAATTGGATGTAAGCATCATCAGCAGACTGACTTATGTTAAATACCTCTCTAGTTAGAAAAGTCGAACGAGTATGTACATTTGAATATGTATAGTTTGGTAAAGGATTGTATCCTACATCTATTACGTTATCATGGATATATACTTTTCCTTCAGTAAAATAATTTCTCGGATACTTCATAGTATCGTATTCGCTTTGTAGGAAAATTCCATCAACTTCATAGATAGGATGAGTTGTTTTAATCTCTGTATTTGATACTGAAAATAGACGTTCTTCAGCAGTTTTATCATATTCTTTATCAACAATCTCGAAGCTATCAAGCATCGTCGCTTCAGGCATCTCCACCACATCGCTTAAATTCAAATAAGGCGTTAGTTCGTTTATTGTATGTAATGCTAAAGGAGCGGCCATTGCTGTAAAAATTCCTACAACAACCAAAAAAGGTGCGATTTTTTTTAATGTTCTACTACCTCTCATTTTTTTCAAGCCTCCTTATATTTCGATATTTTTTTTCTAATTTTTTTAGGTTCCATTTTCATTTCCATTTTATATTTTTTTGAAAATATTCTTCGCCATAATTTGTAGATTAATATAGTTGAGATTGCTCCGACCATCGCAAGGATAAGAATGAGTAGCGGAACAATCACAGGGTTCGCTCCAAAATCAACGGTTTTTTCTGAATATATTCTTGTAGTAATTTCATTTCCAGCAACATCTCTAATTACGATATAATAATCTAAGTCCACTCCCTCTTCTAGTTGTGATGGAATATCCCCATAATAAAATCCTTGAGATAATAACATGGAAACTTCTCTCCATGTACCATCATCAACCGAATAATAAAGTAAGACTTCAGAAACTCCTGATTCATACTCATCACCTTCCCATACCCGTAAAGATATTTCATAATGCTCGTCAGGGTCATCCGGTTCAATAAATTCTGGATTTCCAATATTTGGTGGACGAATATCCTTGTTTAACATTTCATAGTTTACAGGAGCATATACTATATAATCTCCTACAGTGAAATCTGACCCCCCATCAACCGTTATGTTGAGAAAATTTAAAACTTTGTACTTCATAGAGTTTACTGTCTTAAAATCTACGTGAAAAACCATTGGTACCCCCGCCCCTCCGGGTACGGCCCAAAATGCCCATGCATAGTTAGCTGACGAGGGGGGCGTGAAACTAAAGCTGCCCGACACAGCATCGTACTTTAAATCATATCTCAGAGGGAGTATCCATTCAGCCTTTATGTCATAATAACCGTACCAAGAATACGGATCAACCCACATAGGCCCCTTCACAATATTTGATTTTATATAAAAGTCTGGATAATAAGCAGTAAGCCAAAGTTCAATATTATTGATTGGAGTACTGTTAATCATTTGCAAGGTGAACGGACCATCACCACATATAAAATAATCCCTCTCATCGTAAGTAAAATTTGCATCCCCTTGGAAGAGTCTAACGGAAGAGAATCTGGGGAGCCCTAAATCAGTAACAGTAATAAGAACTGAATCCCAATCAAAATTTCCATCAGCATCAGTAATATTAATAGTATAATTAACAATGCTAATATCGAGTTTTGGTATATCATACCTAATCTCAACATCAGTTTGCCAAGTACCGTTTTGCACTTCTTTGAATGACCCCGTATAATTACATTCAATCGTATAATTCGTTGGATTGTCATCCGCAGCGGTCCACTCTAGATGGTACCCTAGAGTGTTATTATTTATAGTTTGATCTGAAGGTGTAGATCTAAAACCGGGATAATCCTCCCATTCAACAATTAATTTAGGTTTATACAGGTTAGAGCCATCAAAGGAATGGAAATCAAGGCGCTCGCTACCATCTACAAATTCATAAGAAATACTTTCGTCCCCCCCCGCTTCTATATATATACCAAAAATGCTATTGTTTTTCCAATCATCGCGATCTATTATTTTTTGCAAAAGAGTGCCAATATTTGGAGATGTATAAGTTTTACCATCGGTCATAGTAGGATATGGCATTTGCCATACGACAATCTCACTAGTTCGTTCTCGATTCGTTCGAATATTTTCACTTGTATCTGAAAAATCGGGCGTTGATACATTATCAAATGCGGAAATTGTAGTTTTAAATCCATCATAATTATTGCTAGACTTTAATGTAAGATTTAAATACGCACTAGCGATATTATAACCTTCTGGAATCGATAAGTTCCACCTTAAACAAATTCTTCTAGCCCCGTCATTCTCCGGGTCATTTTGACGACCTAATTCCAGTTTATCTTGAAGATAGTTTGTTTCGGTATTCCTAGTCCAAGCATCATCCTCAGACGCACTTATGTTAAAAATTTTAGAATAATGAATTCCCATCGATGGTAAAGGAGGTGAGACGGGATTTACATCATAGTACTTAGTTTGAGCTTGTTCTTCTGAAGAATTGGAAGAAGGATTAAAAGGCGTAACACTAAAGAACGGCAGAATTAAAAACGGGATAAAAATAGAGAAAAGGAAAACGATAGGGAGTAATTTAATTTTCGTATGGACTCTATTCATTTTCATGTACCTCCTCAATTTTTCTTCTTTTTATGAGTTTTATCCCTTTTTTTCTCATCACGATGTAAACAACGGCGAGTGCTGCAATAATAACAACGATTATAATTATGAGCGGTATTAGGAAAGCAGTTTCGCTTTCAATAGAAAATTCACACACTACCTCATCATCTTCGTTCATAATTTTAAATGAAGAGATAATACCTTGCTCGTTGTATATCGTTTCCATTACAATTTTTTTTTTATGAATCTCAGAATTATACCAATTTTTTCGATCCTGCCCAAAAATTTCATAAGTTAATGTATCTTCGTTAGCACCCCACCACTTATACAATTCCAAATCCCCTAAGTATTCGGTGACAGTATTTGGAACCCAGGGCACCACGACAACATCAAAGTATAAACCTTCCGCATATCTTAAAATTTTTTCATAATCCTCTGGATCTGTATACCACCAAAATTCTAAACCCTCCTCGTCAGCATCTCCAAAATCATCATCAGACGTCCATGTCCACATATCATACTTGACACTTAAAGCGTCCATATATTGACCAGTTTCATTGGAATATGTTCTTATATCTTCGTTTATCTCTGTTATCTCCCATTTCATTCTTGTTCCTACTTTCATATTTTCGAATAAGGTAATCTCGTTCCAATCATCTCCCCAAATATCTTCCATATCGTCTTCATTTAACGTATTACAAATCCATATGAATTCATCTTTTTCCTTGAAACCAACTTCGTAATAATCATCGTCGGCAACTGTATTCGTTGTCAAACCGATAATAATTGTTGCAAAAAGTAAAAAAGTAATAAAAATTAGTTTTGTTCTCATCGTTTTTCAATTTTTTTTTAAATTTTTTTGATGATCAAATGTTTGTATTTCAAAACTAATGATCATCAATAATTGAAACATTTTAAAACTCCTATTTAAATGAATTTAGTCAATTTTTGTTCAATTAAATTTTCCAAATTTAATTTTAATTAAATATCTTAACTTATTTTATATTTTTGGGAAATCTGGAATTTTACATTTTTGTTAGTGTGGCTATTTATAGTTCGATAAAATCTGTTGCTTCCCTTTTTTGGTTTTCTATCGAATCATTTGAGATATTATAGGATGATTATTTGGTCTGCTTTTTTTTTTACAGAATTTTCATTTTTTATTAAAGAATTTTACTAAAATTTAGTAGGGCTTATCATTTTTTATTTAAATTTTACTCCAGTCTTTAAAATAGGTTAATATACTTAATTAAAATTAAATTTGGAAAATTTAATTGAACAAAAATTGACTAAATTCATTTAAATAGTCTATATAATCTTTCTAAATATAGAGATATTTAAATACCTCAATTCATAAAAAGAACGAATATTTATGAAAATAAAATCAGAAATATTTATAATAATTTCAATTGCTTTATTTGTTTCATCGAGTTTTTTCATCAGTAGTTTAAACAGTAATCTAATAAATGTTGATAAAAATATAGAACATGATGAAATTGATGAAATTAACGGATTCAGAAGTCCGAAAAAATCTTGGTTTAATAATTCTATGGATCCAATTTTTATTGACAATAGTGCATCTAATAACTGGGCATGGGCTCTTAGTCAAGAGTGGTGTCGACTTGGCGATGGTAGTTGGGGCAATCCTTACATCATCGAAAACATAACAATAGATGCCGGTGGTTCGGGCAGTGGTATCCTAATTGAGAATTCTTTAAATGTATACTTTAAGATTAAAAATTGCACAGTTTACAATTCAGGAACGGAAGATGTCGATGCTGGAATTAAATTAAACAACACTAATAATGGAGAAATAATTAATAACACCTGTTCGCTAAATTATAAAGGTATATTTTTAATTGACAGTAATAATAACACAGTCTCAAACAACACTGTAAATAACAACGGCATAGAGGGGATAAAATTAGGATTTAGCGATAATAACACTATCTCGGGAAACACCGCAAATAACAATATTAACGGGATATATTTAGCGACAAGTAATAATAATACCGTCTCTGGAAATATCGCAAACAACAACGATTATTATGGGATTATTTTAGAGGATAGTAATTATAATAAAATTTTGGGAAACACTATAGAAGATAATGGGTATCACGGGATAGTTTTAATGAGATCAGATGAAAACATTTTAATAAATAATAATCTCGGTGAAAATTTGATGGGTATTATCCTTTCATCCTCAAGTGGAAATACTGCAAAAGAAAATACTTTTGTCGATAATTCATATGGTATTATCCTTTCAGGAAGGCCCTCGTCAAACAATACAATTTATTTAAATTCATTTAAAGGAAGCTTAAAATACCATGCTGGTTATTTATATTTTTCTGGTTCGGGAAACTCATGGGATAATGGTTCTATTGGAAATTATTGGGATGATTATATCGGTGTAGATGATGACGATGATTTTATCGGAGATACACCGTATAATAAAAATGGTGTAATCGATAATTATCCAATTTGGAATGATGGGATTCATATTGATGATAATGCCGGGAATAATTGGGAATGGGCTAGCACTCGATTTTGGTGCTCTGGTTCTGGTACTCCTGCTGACCCTTATGTCATAGATGGTTTAGAGATTAATGCTGGTGGTTCGGGAAGTGGTATAATAATTGAAAATTCCAATGCGTATTTTAGGATCGAAAATTGTATAGTTTACCATTCAGGTTCAGATTTTATGGATGCGGGAATCAAATTTTACAACACTAATAATGGAACAATAATTAATAATGACTGTTCACTAAATGAAAATGGGATACATTTAGAGCAGAGTAATAACAATACTATTTCGGGAAACACTGCAAAAAACAATGATTTGTTCGGGATATCATTATGGAATAGTTATGATAACACAGTCTCGGGAAACACCGCAAATAGCAACAGTGGTAGTGGTATATATTTATTGTATAGTAGTTATAACGTAATTTCGGGAAACACCGCAAATAACAATTTGAATGATGGGATAACTGTAGATGAGAGTAATAATAACACTGTATCGGGAAACACGGTAAATAACAACAATTATGGGATATATTTATATTTCAGTAATAATAACACTATATCGGGAAACACAGTAAATAACAACAATTATGGGATATATTTATATTTCAGTAATAATAACACTATATCGGGAAACACCTTAGTTGGTAATATAATTTTTATTTATGAATATGATGGGTGTATAGAAAATATCATTAAAGATAATACCTGTTATACAATAATATTGCCTCCTGGAATAAATGAATTTGAAATTGAACCCTATAGTGTTGACAACATCGATGTTAATATATCAATCGCGCTTAATAATTACACCGAAGTAATTTTCTCCGCTTTTGATGATGATATCTCAGAAGTTCCTCTTGATAAAGGGTTAATATTTATGAACTTACAGCTTAACGATACTGATAATTTAAATCAAAAACTTGACACTCCGATTAATATTACACTTAAATATGATGTCCGTATGTATAAAATATTAAATGCGTTCTGGTTTAATGAGTCTGCCAATGGTGGACAAGGAGGATGGGTAGAAATTCCCTTTAGTGATAATAACAACGGTATAATAGTTATTTCGTTAAATCATACGTCGCTTTTTGCTCTTAACGGTGAATTAAAAACATTTCCTCTTTCTAAAGATGATGATGGTATAGATGAAATAAATATTATCGTAATTTTCATAATAATTATTTGTTCTTTGAGTATAATCACAGCAGCTTCAACATACTATTATAAAACAAGAGCTAAGCCAACTAAAAAAGAACTGCTTATGAAAAAACCTCTTGTCAAACCTTTCGATGAAAAAGTTGTCAAATCGCCTAATTTAGAAGATTATGTGGAAAAGAAAAATCTTCTTAGGGTTTTAAAAGAGAAAAATGCTCTGGAAAAACCTGCTTTATTTGACGATTTAAATATTACTGTGGTATCAAACGAATTTTGGGAAAAAATAGTAGATTTTAACCTTGATGATAAGGATAAAGTAGAATTTATAAAAAACATGCTCTCTTTTACACCTAAAGAAAGACAGGAAATTATTGATGGAATTTTGAAATTAAAAGAATCAAATTCAGAGAATACTAATCAACAATCCAATTAGAAAATAAAAATTAGGAGCAAAAATAATATAAGGGAATTAAATAAAATTTATCGCTTAACTGAACATCAAATTAAGCCAGCAAGTAAGATGTATGGTCGAGCATTCCAAGATGATCCAGTGTACCTTTATATCTTTCCAGACCTGTTTGAAAGAAAAAACTAATTACCTTATAATTTTGAGTTTGTAATTCGCTATTGTATTTCTTATGGGCATTAATAGAGATAATTTTAGATATTTTTTTCGGCATAGTAGGTATTCATATTATAATACAAAAGCGCAAATAAAAGTAAACAAGGAAATATTTTAAATTAAAATCCTTTTTTTTTTTATTTATCTTGAACTAAATAGATAATTTCTTGATTTTGTTTCTAAATCGCCTATTACAAAAATATTAAATACTTATTTGTCAATTCATTACTTACTTCATAAATTTATGGCTAAAATATAAGAAAATATTTAAGTATGATGTTAATTAATGAGGCAAATCTTAGTAAAGCATGAGTCCATTGTATTTAATGTGATTAAGGAGTATTTAAATAAAAATAGAGTATTTGATATGAGAAAAATACTCCCTTATATCAAAGCTAAATTCGCTAAATCGTCAATAAACATTAGCACTGAAGGAATTCAGAAGATCATAATCTCTTTAGTAAAAAAGAACATAATTGTTGAAGGAACTAAATTTACAAAAAAAGATGTGTTAATTTATCCAAGAAGAAAAAAAATATATAATTATATTAAAGAAAATCCAGGAAAATATGTTAATAAAATCGCAAAAGATTTAAAAATATGCAATATTGTTGTATTTTGGCACCTAAACGTTCTTCTTAAATTTAATTTTCTTAAAAAAAAGATTATTGATAATCATGTAGTTTATTTTGATTCAAATATAGATTTAAAAGATAGTAAAAAACTATACTTAACTTCAAAAGAAAAATGCAAAAAAATTATTAATTATTTAAAAATTAACGATTTTGGAATTACAAAAAATCAACTCTCCAGAGACCTTAAGATCCATCGTAATACAATTAGAAAATATCTTGAATCTCTTGAAGAAATCAATATACTATGCAAAGAAAAGAGATCTAATAAAATATTATATTTCTTTGAAGAAGACTAAACTAGGTAGTTTTATTATAAGTTATTATCTTTTTTTTATAATATTAAAATAGCTGAATAACCGCCAGCTTTCGATGAGGTATAGACAATAATTTTATCATCTCCTATTTATTTCACTTCGGCGTAAATATTCTTCATATTTCATTTTTTTTATTGCTGTGCCTATTTCTAAACCTATTGAAATAAGTAAATCTTTTTCTTCAGTTGAAAATAGCCTCCGGTTTTCTAAACCCATAACAATAGCACCAATAATTTCAAATTTCGAAAATAATGGAATTATTGCTGTAGAAATAAAATTTGTATCTTTAAAAAATTCATTATTAATTTCTGGAAAATTGTCGTTAAAAGTTGCTACTCCCTTGATAAAAATAAAATCGTATGGACTTCTATTTATTTCTACTAAACTATTCTTTTTAAGAAAATTAGATGGAAATCCTTTTTGAGCTTCGATTTCAGCTATATTTTTATTCTTATCGATTAAATAAATGCAGCATCCATCAAAGTTTAAAAAATCTATGATGGATTCTAGGATGTTATCTAGAAGTAGAGCTACGTCATCAGCTTGATTCGCAAGTGTTATGATCTTATTTAGAAATTCGATGTTTTTAGCATGATTTCTAATTTTTTGTTCAGCTATCTTCATTTCGGTAATATTATGAAAAATGAATTGAATTAAATGCTGGTCTCCAAATTGGATCTCATTCATACTTGCTTCGAGAAATATTTTTTTACCATTAGAGTTTTTCAGTTTTGTAAAGAAAAGAGGTGCATTTTCACTATTTAGATCCTGTGAAAAAATTGTTTCTAACATTTGCGGTTCAAAAATTTTAAATCGAGAAGGTTGATTTCCAATGATGTCGTCACGAGAACATTCAATTAATTTTGCTGCTTCTATGTTTACATCAATAATAATTCCTAAATCGCGATCTATAATAAAAATTGCATCCCGAGCAGTCTTAAACAATGCTTGGTAACGATATTCAGCTATTTCTAAAGTTTTAATTGCTGGTTTAATAGATTTATAAAAAGAAAGAAATAACCTTTCAATTTCTTTTAATTTATCAGGATCTCCTTTATATTCTTTCGCTTCAAAATTGAATGCTTTATAAGCGTCTTTTATATTTTTAAAATCTTTCACAAAATCCTCAAGAAGTTCACGTGCGAACATTAATTTAAGGTTACTATCAATATCAGTAATTATTGAAATTAGAAGATTTTCTATTCCACCCCTTGCATACTCACTAGGAATGTCAAAAAATAAGTTCGCGGTTTTTATTCCCTCAAAGATGTGAAGAAAAACTCCTTTTGAGGGAAGATCCATTAATAATGGAATGTCTCTTATTCTCTTCTCGTTTAAAGATTTGGGAGCTTTCAAAACTATTCTTGGGCCATATATCGTATTAAATCGACAAAGTATTAAGGCTTCCAGTATATATCACTGATTTAATATATTTTAAAACTCGATTTTAAAGTAATAATGGAGATATATAAATACTATTAAAAATAAAAATTTAGTTTTAAAAATTTTATATGGTTTTAAACTAAAATTATAATTAAAACTTTATCACAATAAGTTAATTCAAAAGAGATGAATGTGTTATAAAAGAATTATTAACTGAAATAGAACGAGACGTGTTTTTTGTACACATTATATTTGTAATAATATGTGCGGTAATATTGCTTATACCAATTGATCTAAAAATTGGAATTAGATTGTTTATACTTGTAATCATTTACAATCTGGCTATTCCAATAGTCGGTCTATGGCGCAAACATCTTGAATTGGTGAAAATCTGGTTGTTTGCGTTTATTATCAGTTTATTCCAAGTATTTCCAGACTGGTTTTTGTCTGCTCAGCTGGAAATATTAGTTTTTCCAGAGGATGGACTTTTTAAAATTGGTACTGTGTCTGGATATATGTTGTTATTGTGGGCAATTCCATTGTTCATAATTCTATTCGTTGGACAGCGTGTCCAGGAGCGACATTCTCTAAATATAGCTTATTTTGCAGTAGGTTTATTGTCTTTGCTAATTTTTGGAATTTCTGAGATGACAATGTGGACGGTTGGATCGTGGTATGCTCAGAACGTTACAATGATGGGTCATATGGCTGTATATATTATCATACCAGAAATTATCCTTGGATTTATGACTTATTATACGTATCTTACTATTCAGGAAAAAAATCATTGGTTAAAAATCCCTGCTGCATTTATAGTAATGTTGGTATATTTAGGAAGCGCCGCATTTTTCTATTTTCTCATCGAAAGAGTGATAATTTCTTAATACAAATACGACTTCTGCTTTTAACTTATCAAAAAATAATTAACTTCTCATTTCATTTTATAAATATAAAATTTTTATACAAACCAATATTTTGCCTAAGTATGGATGGTTTTGAACAATATTTACAGCCTACTGAATTTCTAGACTTTCATAAGAAAAGAGTTCGAGAAAAGGCTATTGAAATTGCTAATGGTTTGGAGACTGATAAAGAAAAGGCAATAGCGCTATTTTATTGGGTAAGAGATAAAATAAAATATAACGCATTCTCTTACTATCCAAAAATTAAAGCAAATCTTAAAGCTTCAGTAACATTGCGAAGAAAAAACGGTTTTTGTATGTCTAAGGCTGCTTTATTATCAACCTTGGCACGAGCTGTAGGGATTCCTGCTCGTATTCACATGGTTGACATTATTAATCACAAAATATCACAAAAGTTTGTTAATCTAATGGGTACAAAAGCCTTTCATTGTCATGCGTATAGTGAATTATATTTGAACGGGAAATGGATAAAAGCTACACCCGTTTTTGATAAAGAAACTTGTATTAAAGGGGGATTTTTTCCAATGATAGAGTTCGATGGAGAAAATGATGCTTTATTTTCACCATATGATACAGAAGGGAATATGTTTGTTGAATATATAGGAGATTGGGGTAATTATGCTGATGTGCCCCTAAAGAAGATAGATCAAATATTTACAGAAAAATATCCGAAATGGTACAATAATTTAGATCATCTTCATATAAAACCAATGAAAAAAGAACCATTATCCCTAAATAAATAATATAGATATTATGAAAAATAACTTTCTTTCAGTCCTAATTCTTTCAAATGAATTTTAAATTTACCTAGCTTGCCTCCGTAATTGCCAGCAGAAATTTTAATTAAACCATCCATTTCAATTATCCCTTTTATTGTCTCTTGCATAGTCTCTTTTACTGTGTCTATATTAATTGCATTAAAGACAATCTCAGGAATCGATTCTATTCCATTAGGAACTTTAAATTCATTCTCGGAAAGTTTATCTTTTAAAGTAGGGCAAAAAAGATGATTAGTAGATGGACCTATTTCAGGAAAATTTGTTTCTGGTTTTGAACCTGCAGAACAAACATCAAATGTGGTACACACATTATCAATTTCAGAAATAATTTTTACAGCCTCTCTGCCAACTTTAATTCCTGAATTAACTGAATCACAGAACAACCACAAATTTCCTCCCATAACACCCTTAGCATATGATAATTCCTCTTCTATTATGAAATCAAAACCCATCATTATTGGGACATTTATGAGTTTTCTGTTATATTTTTCAACAATCCATTCATATCCATCCCCACAATGTCCCACATTATCCATCATATTGAATTTGAGTTCTGTATCTTCTGGATAATAGTCAAATACGGCCGTGGTTGGTATGACAAGGATACCTTGACGCATTCTTCTACCAAGCCGATTATAGAGCTTTTCCGTAGCTTTCTTTCCAGTTCCAGTAATCCATAATTGTACTATTGCGCCTAATCGGCCATCAACCGTTTCTTTTTCAGTTAACCACCGAACTATACCACCTTCAGCATCTCCAAACACAGTCGAAGGTAAAGCCGTAAATGCGTTCGCGGCTCTATTTAAGAATTCAGCATCTTGAGCTGTTACCATTAATTGGACACACAAGCCCTCAAATGCCTCACAGTATGTGTTATCAATTTTAGCAGTCATATCAATCTACATTTCTTAATATTATTTTTTTTTATAAAAATTGAATATACACAAATTTTTATTTCTATTTAATAAAATATTAACAGATATATACTGCAATTTTAACTTTTATTAATCATAATTTAAATAGAATAATCTTTATTAAGCTAAGTAGTCTTTATTAACCTAGATAACACTATTAAAGTATTAAAATTTAAAGAACTTTAGATTTTTAATAACAGTTTGAGGTGAAAATGCGTGCCAAGAGAAGATGATTACGACGATGAGTATGAGGATGATAATGAAGACGAATTCGAAGATCCATCTGATTTCTTTAATTTATTCGCAGACCCAAATAAACTTTTTAATTCTAAACAATTTAGGCGTTTATTTAAAGAAATTTTCGAAAAAATTTCGAAAGGTTTTGGGTCAGACTTTCAAAAACTTTCTCCTGAGGATATCCAAAAAGAATTAATGAAAAATAAAGACAAATTTGGGTTTCCATTTATGTATGGCTTTAACATCAATATAGGACCAGATGGTAAACCAAGAATTGATTCTTTCGGAAATATTAAATCTAAACCATATTCAAGAAGATCAAGGGTTCAGGTTGATCCTATTAGGGAGCCTTTAGTAGAAATCAATGAAGAAAGTGACAAGCTTGTAGTTATTGCTGAAATGCCTGGAGTAACAAAGGACGACGTTGAATTAAAGGCTACAAGTAGATCTCTTACTATTTCTACTAAATCTAACAGTTTTGGAAGAAAATATTATAAAGAGATCGAGCTTCCCGCTGCGATTAATTCTGACTTAGCAAAGGCGTCTTTAAGAAATGGTATTTTAAGTGTAAAACTAAAAAAAATTAAAGAAACGGGATCAAATATTAAAATCGATTAATATTATCCTCATTTTTTGCTTATTTTTAATATTTCCTGAATTTTTCTGATCTATTACTTTAATAGTCTAACAAATAGATTCTTATCATTAAAAAAGATAGGTCAACTATAAATTATTAATTATAAAAATATTTTCAATAGAAACCTATTCAATTAAAATTATAAATTAGTATAAATTGTCAAAATCGAGGAAAAAAATATGTCAGAAGAAGAAATTCTATCTAAAAAAGCCTTAATTACGATTGGAATAATCTCAGTACTAGTTATGGTAATTGGTATGATTTTATTAGGATTGGGATATAATGAAGCATTTTACTTAAATTACACATTGATTCAAACTATTTTTAAAGCGATCACATACTTAGGTGAGGCTATTGTCTTAATTCTTATCATTGCTATTTTCTTTTTTGCTTACGATAAAAGATTTGCTAAAAATCTCGCTTTTAGCCTATTGTTCTCAGCGTATATTAATGAATTTGTGAAGGATATATTTCAAGATCCAAGACCTTCTACTAATGCTGACCCCGAGGCAGAATATGGATTAGTTGAAACATCATACGGATTCCCCTCAGGACACACACAAACAGCTTTAGCTGTGTGGGGCTATTTAGGTTATGAATTTAAAAACAAGCCAAAGCCTTTTGTTACACCAATTTTAGTCTCTCTATTAATATTTCTAATAGCAATATCCAGGATTATCATAGGAGTTCACGACCTACAAGACATAATTGGAGGTTATGCGATTGGTATATGTCTTTTAGTCGCATTCATTTATTTGGAACCGATAATTGCTCCAAAAATCAATAAATTAAATTTGATAATAAAGATATTACTCGCGGTCGCAATTTCTATTTCATTATTTGCTATTGGGACTTTATTATTCCCTACAGCTGGACTCGGACTTGTTGAAAATCCTCCTCTCTATCCTGACGAAGGAAGTTTTGCTCAGGTTGGAGGTGCTATGTTAGGTTTGAGCGTTGGATATTTGCTAGAAAACGAATATGTGAAGTATAATCCATCAGAATTAAACAAGAAACAAAAAATAATTAATTTAATCATTGGGGTTATTATTTTGCTTGTTGTATACTTAGGCTTAGATTTGATAATTAGTGGAAACGTATTTCTCAGATTTGTAAGATACGCATTAATATCATTGATCTTAATATTCTTAGTTCCAATTATCTTTAAAAAAATTAATCGAACCTAAATTAAATTTCTTTTAAAAATCTTTTTTCTTTTTTTATGAAAAAATTTCTAGACTTGTAGCGATCTCTTTTAAAAGAATACGTTTAATTATTATTTTATCGCTCTCTGTAACCCTATCGTGGGGTGTTATAATTTTATCTATATAAAGCTCGGATTTTTCTGGATGACTCTGTACTTGTTCCAATATCATTTTAATTCGCCATCATTGAAAATCATCTCTTATATAACAATTAGGATAGGTTATATTTATAATTGACTATTTTTCTTGCGAATAAAAACAGATTCAGTTTTAGTATGTTCTTTCCGACAAAATTCTTTCTATTTATCTAAATGGTTAATTATAAGAAATTGAATTAAGAATTTTAAAAACTAATTAAAAATTTTTATGTATCTTTTAAATTGAATATTTAAAATAAATCTAAATATGCTTTTACTTTCTTTTTATCGTCTGGATCTTTAGCATTCTCCAAAATTATTCTTGATAATTCCTTCTTTTTTTGAAAATAGATTTTCATGAACTCATCTTTAGTCATATTAGGATATCTTATTGATAAGGCAAGATCTCTTCTTGGACATCCTCCACGCCTCATACAACAATAAGAGATTGAACCAAAACATACCAATTCAGAATCCCAGTCGTTCTCATTAGAATATTTTTCTTTTATATCTATAAATTCTTCTGGAGAAATTCCTATCTCTTTTAAAGTCTTGTTTCTTTTACATTTAAAACCAAAAGTTAGGTAATATCCAGGTTTACAACAAAAAGTTAGTGCCCTATAATCTCCCCCCATACAAATTGGGATAGGTGCGTTTTGTTCCCATCCAAGTATATCTCGAATCTTTTCTTGATCTATGTACCGATCTATATTAAGCACCCTTTAACATAATAAAGAGGGCCCGGTACGGGAATCGAACCCGTCTTTCCCCAGTTCATGATAAAATCTTGAACATCTAGGGATTCACAGTCCCCAATACTAACCGCTATACTAACCGGGCCACTGTTTATTTAATATTAAGTAAAGTTATGGTAATTATAATTTTTCCTATAAAAAAAATTTTATTTCAGAATTATAGTTTTACTTTAACAATTTTCACCAAATAATTTAAAAACTGATTAATTGCATCATCTAGATCTTTAGAGTTATCGACTACGAAGTCAGCCGACGGGAATTTTTGATGTGTTCTTGCCCTATTTATCCTTTCATTTAATAATTCCCCATTTTCTCTTCCACGGTCTTTTAAGCGTTGTAAAGTAATTTCGAAAGGAACATCTATGAAAACTATTTTAATATTCTCGTATTTTTCTCTAGCTTCATCAACTATGGTTCTACTGACGTTAACTAAAACTGGATGACCATTCCTAAGCCATTCATCTATTTCTATAGGAACTCCATAATCTAAGTGGTAAATATGCCATTTTAAGGCGAATTTACCCTGTTTTTCCATCTCTCTAAATTTAACAGGTGTTATAGAATAATTATCTTCCGTTTCGGATGGGGGTCTTGTGATATATCTCTTAACAATGTATACTTTTTTTAAATTTTGAGGATACTTCTCTGCTACGCCATAAATTATCGAATCTTTCCCCGAACCGGAATTTCCAACAACCAAAAATAAAGTGCCTTGAAATTTTTTTTTCATTAACTCTCAAGTAAAAATCTAATAATTTAATAATCAAATATAGTTATCAATCTTACAAGAAAGATTAAATATTATAAGTATATTTATAATATTTGAAATAAGAATGGCAAATAAAAACAGCAAAGAGAGTCAAACTTCAGAGATTCCGGAAAGCTATCAAAGATATTTAGATGAGATTTATATAATATCGCGAAAAAAAAAAGGAGGATGGGTTTCTAATAAGGAGCTCGCTGAAAATCTAGATATAAAACCAGCAAGCGTTTCAGGAATGCTAGAAAAATTGGAAAAACAAGGTTTAATTGATTGGAGACCGAGAAAATCAATTAGGTTAACTGAAAAGGGAAAAACAATAGCGAGGCAATTAAATGAGACTCATGAGTTATTACGAGATTTTTTCATAAAAGTTTTAGAAATCCCTGATGAAGAAGTTGTAGACAATATCTCTTGCCAAATTGAGCATCATATTAACTGGTCAATTAAAAAGAAACTTAAAGAATTCTTATCAAAATATTTAAAAGATATTTAATTAAATTTTGTAATTCATTGAATTATTTAACTCTAGAATTATTATCAGAGGAAAAACATGTCTGACAAGTTAAATGACTTAATCATTAAAGTACAAGACTACTTCAAAGATTTCACGTGTTTTTTTGAATTAGACGATTTTAGATCGTTCTTATTATTTACTTTAACTAGTCAAATTCCGTCGAACGTTCTTGCTCAATTGGGAATGGGCGGTACTAAAGATGTGATTAGTTTACCATATAATCCAATTTTTAACATTTATTATCAAAAAATCAATTTAATAGCATCTGGTTCTTTAATTTTTTATGTCAAGAGTGAATCTATCAATGAAGATAATTTTTTATTAGAAAAGGACAATCCACTTTTTAAAAAATATTTGAATGCAAACGAAATAAGTTTAGCTTTTCGGGGTAAGGAAAAATTTATATTTCCAAAGGTTAGCGATTGCAGCTCTTTTGAAATTAATGGCAATATTTCGAATTTGACAGTAAAAATTGACGATTATTTTCACTCATTAGAGAGTTTTCTAGCAATTCTTGAACCAAATATCTTATTTGTTTTAAATGGTAAAGTTAAATCTGATCCCGATTTGATCTTCACATTTAATATGATGCCCGAATTTCCTGGAAAATTTAAAAAAAATGTTTTTAAAATTGACACTTTCTTAGATAATGACCATAGCACTAAAGATATAACTTATCTGAAACGAGAAGAGGATTATAACCTTACCTTTCTTAAAAATATTAAAGAAATTAGCCATGCTGACCTATACAAATCTTCATTTTCGCTAATTCTTCATATTAAATCCTTAAATAAACCTTTTTAATCTAAGAACCTCTATTAGCAGTTTGATGTTTTTTATTCGTCTTCAATTAAGCGCTTAATACCATTAAACGCTTAATATCAACTATTTATAAACCACCGACAAAATATAATTATAAAATTTTTAATTATAGTTTCAGGTTATAGCCTAATATGAAGATAATAACGATAAATTTACCCGAAAAATATTTATCAGCTATTCAAATCTTAAACGATTTAGGGATCTATCCTTCAAGATCCGAAGCAATAAGGAATGCTCTGAGGGATTTTTTAAAAGATGAATTAAAAATGTACGAAGAACTTGAAGATGAATCTTTCAAAATGTTAATTAAAAGCTGTTCAAATAGACGCGAATAATTAAAAAATTATTTTAATCTTTTCTCTTTTTTAATTTTTAATTGGAAACTCGTAAATACTATCATTGAATTTTACTATAAAAATCTTAACATCTTTTTCATAATTAAAAATAAAAAAAAAGGTAGTTTTTTTATTACTCTTTTCTCCCATAGATTAAATACGCCAATATTAATGTCATAAGGATTATGAAGGGGTAAGAATAACCTGCGGTTGATTCCAGCCAAAAATAAGTAAATAAATTACGTTGCATTAATACACCAAAGAATAGTATATCAAATAGATAATTCATTGCACATATGATTACGCCAAGAATGATTGCATCAATAGCCCATTTATCGAGAATAATTGGATTTATCTGTTCATATTTCCATAAGTATATAGCAGTGATTATAATAGATATTATTACATTTACAATCAATAAAACTACATACACTCCAAAGTCAGGATTTTCAATCGGTTTATTTGCCGCCCAATCATAGTATGCAGATCCAACTATTATAAACGCCCATAACCACGATACAAAACCAAAAATAATTGCCAATACCAACGATTTGACTTTAATTTCTGCCATAAATCCTTACCTCATATTTATTACTTCTTTTAATATATTTTTTTCTATTTAAATGGTATGACCCTTTAAGAAAAGTCAACTAATGTATCGATTTTTGATTACTCCTTTTGTCTATCTATAATTAATGTACCCCCAGCAGCTACATTTTCAGGTCGATTTTCTTTAATTACCACAGTAAAGACCTGTCTTGGTAATTTATAGGCTTTTTCAAGCGCATCTGTAATTTGTTTAACTAATCTTCTTTTTATTTCAAGATTCTCGATTTTTGGTCCCTCAATGGCGACATTTGGCATTTTTAATACCTCCATTTTTCTTATTTATAGGTTATAAATAAGATCTAAACAAAACTTATTAAAAAATATATCTTGGTTTGTTTTATAGAGCACTTCAGTGTAAAAAAAAGGAAAAAAAAAAATTATAAAATTACTTCTTCTACAATTTTACCGTCTCTCATCTTTAAAAGTCGTTCAGCGAGTTGACCTATAGCAGGATCGTGAGTTACCATTATAATGGTTTGTTCTAGTTCCATATTAAGATTGCGGAGAAGATCTACGATTTCCCGACCCATTTTCGTATCCAGTTCTCCTGTTGGCTCGTCGGCAATAAGGAGCGAAGGCTCGTTAGCAAGAGAGCGTGCAACAGCAACTCTTTGCTGTTCGCCACCAGAGAGTTCAGCAGGAAGATGATCCATTCTATCTCCTAAACCTACAAGTTCAAGAAATTTTGTGACCCTTTTTCTTCTTATTTCCTCAGTTACTTCAGCAAAAATTAAGGGAAGTTCAACATTTTCATACGCACTAAGAACGGGAACTAAATTATAGAATTGGAATATAAATCCAAGATTTTTAAGTCTCAGATTCGTTTGCTGTTCATCATTCATATGTGCTACGTTAATTCCATTTATGAATACCGCACCATTCGTTGGATTATCAAGAGCACCAATCATATTAAGAAGCGTAGTTTTTCCAGATCCAGACGGTCCCATCACAGATACAAATTCTCCTTTTTTAATCTTCATTGATATTCCATCCAAAGCTCTAACCTCAACCTCGCCCATATGGTAAACTTTAGTTAAATCGAATACTTGGATCATTGACTCTGGATTAGGTGTATATTTTCCATCGTCTTTAGCAATATTTTCATGTTCAATTTTTCTTTTTCTCAACTTCAATGCTTACGTCCTCCATTTTTTTAATCGTTCCAAATTTCTGATATAGGTTTTCCACCTTTTCTTTCTGCAGTAATCTCTCCATCAGTAAGAGTTAGAATCCTGTCTGCAGTTTCAGCAATTCTAATATTATGAGTGACCATGAGAATAGATTGACCAGCATCCTTTAAATTGAGAAAGATTTCAGCTATATGGGACGAGGTTTCAGTATCAAGTTCTCCTGTTGGTTCGTCCGCTAGCAATATTAAAGGATCGTTTGCCATTGATCTGGCGACGGTAACTCGTTGTTGTTCTCCTCCTGATAATTGTGTTGGTCTATGAGATATTCTCTCACCAAGACCTACACTTTTAAGAAGGCCTTCCACTTTTTCTTTAATATCTTCTCTAGATTCTCCTCCAAGAAGCAGTGGAAGCTCTACATTCTCATATGCGGTAAGAATTGGGAAGAGATTATAGAATTGAAATATTAATCCAATTTGATGTAATCGCATTTCTTTATGTTCTCGACTGTTCATTTTAGTAATGTCGCTTCCAGTTCCTTTACCATCAATATTATATATTATTTGTCCTGAATTTGGAAAGTCGAGTGCTCCAAGGCAATTTATCAGCGTCGATTTACCTGATCCAGATGGACCTACAATAGCAACTAATTCTCCTTTCTTAATCTGTAGATTTATATTATTAAGTGCTGTAACATTGTAATCTCCGAGTGGATAGATTTTAGTAAGGTTTCTGACATCAAGAACTAAATTCGGATCGATTTTTTCTAAAGCTTTTCTGAAAATTTTTTCCGAGGTTCTTGAAATTTTTTTCTCTGCTTCATTTTTTCGTTTGTCTTTCATCTTCTTTCATATCACCTATCTTGTTCTTACTGCGTCAATTATATTGATATTTGCTGCCCATTTTGAAGGATATCTTGAACTAAGAATTGCTGTTACCACTGTTGTAAGTATTAATAAGCCGATTATAAGCCATGGAATGGTAAGAGTAACCGTAAGAAATCCTGTGTCTGGAATTGACGATACCATAAGAAATCCTGTCAACAACCCTGCAAGTATTCCAATTATTGTTCCTAAAAATGCCACGATTAATGTTTCGCCAGAAATAGTTCTTACAACTCCTTTTTTATTTAACCCAATTGATCTAAGCATTCCGATTTCTCTTCGACGAGCCATTGTCGTAAGAAGGCAATGAAGGGCTAGTCCAATCATGGCAATTATAATAGCAAAGACTAATATTCCATTCATAACCAATGTAATCAAATCTACTAAACTTTCGAAAATTTGCGTGATAAATGAACTTGTAAAAGCAAACAATATGATATAACCGTTATCTTCCATATATTCAATTATCTCATCCAAAACATCTTCATCATCCTCACCTTCTTCAATCCAGATATACCAATCAAAGACATTTAATCTAAATGCCAATGAATCAATAGGAACCGATGGTGATCCAGTTTTAATATCAAGGATAGTCCAGTTTGATCCTAATGATTGCCGCAATAAAGAAGCAGTTTTCGCAATATCATCAACAGATCTACAATGTATAAAAACATGAGTGATTTTATCATATGACCCATTATTTCGAGATCCTTCATTATGAACATACACTTGAGATCTAGCATTTTCATAATTAATATAGACAGCATTTTCGGTTTCTGCTATATCGTAACCCACTTCGAAGCCTGCCTGCCAATTCAATCGTTCTGTACGATACAACATAGGATCTTGGATTATTCCAATAACAGTGTAATTAGGCCATGTTCTCGGATCCATTGTATGTGTTGAACTAAAAAACTGAAAATTCAACATATCAACGCTTAGGTTATAAGCATTATTAAATGTAGCATTTTCTCCTCTAATCCTTAATTTAAGCTCCAAACTATTTTGATCGATATAGCTGAAAGGAGGATAATATTGATTAAAAGTGAAAGTGTGGATTTTTTCAATTGTATTATTTATACTTCCAAGCCTGTCAAACTTATTAGTAAAATAATTATAAACCTCCAAATCAATTAGATTAATAGATGAGTTAACGAACGATTCTATTGTAACATTGTATGGACTTAAGAAATAAGGATTAAACACAAAATATAGCAACATATTAAGGGTAATATTCAGTTCCAAAGAAGTTTTATTGCTTATAAAAGAAATATAACCATTATCTGAATTAGTAAGAGCATTTTCTGAGCCTGATATAGTTCCATTTTTAGGTATAGCAGTAGTATTGCCTGCCCCCGTGTCTATAGTATTTGGAAATAGATTAAATTCTTGAGGAAATATTGTAATATTTGAATCTATACCAAATGAAGGATCCTTACTTCTCATATTATTAAAGAATGTTTGATCAATTACACATACATTTTTAGTAGTATTTAAGAGCTCTTCCATTGTTGAGTCTGTATTGTTAATTAATTTGTGATTTCCAAAGTAGGAATCATCTTCAAAATCTCCAGTAGAATTCGTCCTAATACCAACCACAGAAGAATTATATATAATTTTCTCAATGTAATCATTTGGATTGAACGGGTTAAATGGTAATGCGAGATCAAAGGTTGGGCTGATATAATCCATACGTGTTGTATAATAATCTATTCCACTTATACTATTTAATATAGGAGATACTTCCGAAAAATTGAACCAATTAGGTGCATATAAATCTATGCCATCATCTCCTGATTGTGGTTTTTTTCTGAATATAATATCGGTATTTCCTCCAGGAAGATTATTACGTGCAATCTCTTCATATGTTTGCCATGATACATATATATTAAACGCGCCTTCTTCCTGACCTATAATTTCTCCAGTAGCAAAACCTTGAAACTTCTCGACAATTGCTATTACTTCTATAATTTCATCATGTGTAACCTCTATAGCATTATCTGTATTATAAGCTTGCATGTCATCAAAAGAGGCAAAACTTATTCCAAGTGAAAATCTTACTGATACCTCATCATCTACATCTAAATCAAAGTAATCTGCTTCTTCCTCAGTAATAATCATAGTATTTTCATCTTTTATCTCGTCCATCATATCTTCAAGCGTCATATCACTAGGCTCAAATATTACTGTTTCAGTCATATATTTTTCAACCTTGTCGGGATCTAATATATGTACTGTAACGGATTTATCCCAATCCTTTTCTAATGAGCTGTGTCCAATCCATTTATTCCTATCTTCATGAAATAACTGTACATTTCGATGAGACACTCCCATTACATCAGCAACTCCATCGATATCTTCAAGTTCATCTTCAAACGATTGAGGTGTGTTTTGGGCAAATATTCGAATATCACACCCCATTACGTTATTGACAGTAGTGTGAACACCTTCCCTAAGAGAACCCATTATTACGCTAATACCAACAAGATAACTCACCGTTAGAGAAATCATTGAAAATGTAAGCACCGTTCTTTTATGATGTCTTAAAACATTTTTTTTTGTTAGCAATTTTGTATGTTTTAAATACGGGCCAAAGATTTTAATAAATCCCTTTGTAATAGGACCAACAAAAATAGCCGCAAGCCCAATTACACCCAATAAAATAAGTGTAGGAGCAATAATGGATGCTGTTGATTCTGTCAAACCCTCTTGACCATTACCTCCTCGTCTAGGACCAAATCCAACTATAGTATATAAAAGCCAAGAACCATAAGCAATTAACATGAAGGCTATAATAATATATAGAATCTTTCTTTTATGATGTTTTTTCTCCCTTTCAGCTTTATGTGCAAGAGGATTTAGGCATTCAATAAGAGGCTTTCGACTTGCTTTCCAGCTAGGATAAATAGCAGCCATAATGCATGAAAATATGCCCACACCTACGGTTAATGCAAGGGTCTGTGGGTATAGAATGATTTCGAATTCTGTTTGGGCAAACATTTCACCAAATTCACCTGGCAAGTTCTTAAGGGATTCTACTGTTATATAAAAAATAAGGTATGACATAAAAAAAGAACAAATTGTACCTATAATTGTTCCAATAACTCCCATTACAACTCCTTGTGTTAAAAACATTTTAAAGGTTTCCGACTTTGACGCACCTACAGCTTGGAGCATTCCGGTCTCGTACTCTTGCTCTTCTTTTATAATATTAAAAATGTTTACTATTAGAATAATCGAAAGGATTAAAGCAATAATAGCAAACATTAACAGTATGGTCATCATCATATCAACAGAATCATTAATTTGTTCAATAGTATCCGTTTTTAAATCTGCTACGACCCAATCATCGCCTAGCTCGTCTTCAATATCATCTATAATACCTTCAAGATTATTAAGATCATCTACACCCACCGCCACAAGATTATATAAACCAGTGCGATCAATAATACCATCAACGAGATCATGTGCAGTCTCAATGTTGGCAAATAAGCAAGGTCCTGACGAAGGAGAATCATAGGTTGATGGTGTTTCAGGGTCAAAATCTCTTGCCTCACCTAGATCTCGTATTATAGCAGCAACAGTATATGTATCCCATAAAGCTGTATCAGCAGCTACATCCTGTTGGTTCTCCCCGATTATAAGATGATAATCTATAGGTAGTACCCAAATTTTGTTGCCCGCTTCAAATTTTTTTCCTAACTTTATTTGCAAAGACTCTGTGATTACAATAGTTTTTTTCCCGTAATTATTAATTCCCTCATCAAGGAGCTCTTCAATAGTATCCCCGTCTACATCAGAATCTATAATATACGGTTTGCCTCCAAGTTCTTCCTCGTCACTATCATCGATATCAATCCCATATACCGCAGTTCTCGTACTATTATAAAGTTGATTTCCATGTAAGATCCAACTCGTATATACATATTCACCAGCTATTCTATAAGAAACATAATCGACGTGAGGTAAATTTTCAATATCCTCTACAGTACTCGGTCTAAACCAACCATCTTGCGTTTCAGTTTCACGAATTAAAATATCAGCGGTCCCCATTCGATTGTCAATATCCTTGATAAACATTACCCTGAAAGAATCCCTGGCTATTAAAATGCCTCCAAACAGCGCAACACCAATTACAAGCGTAATAGTTGTAAGGATATACCTTGCCTTACGCCTTTTCATATTCCTTATCGCAAGTTTAAATATAACTCCCATTTCTATTTACCTCTATAATTTTTATCGTTAATGACTTGCAATTTTTTTAGATGGCGTTTCAACAAGATCCTTTTCACCTTTTTTATCCAATTTTGATAGAATATTATCAATCGTTTTAATATTTTTCTGCATATTTTTAATTCGTTCTTCGAGTAATTTTTTATGATAATTTAATATATCTTTTTTAGATTCCATAGATTTTACTTTAATCAATTCCATTTGAGGAGTCGTGATTAATTTTTCCAAATCTTCTAAAAATGATGGCGATGTTTCGTCAGTTATCCCTAAAGTATCTATAATCATATTTTTTATTGAATCGACCATCATCTGATGTTTTTGAATCAACATTTTCAATGTTTCTTGGCCCTTGGTCGTTATTTCATATATCTTTTTTTTCCGACCAGAATCATCCACTTCTATGCAATTTATTAAATCTTTATTGCTCAATGATTTTAACAATGGATATAATGTAGAAACTGTTGGTTGGAATACACTCGAGGTGAGCTCATCAATTTCTTCTGCAATTTTGTATCCGTAGCTTTTTTCTTTTTCTAAAACTAATAAAATTAATGCACTTATGAACCCTTTTTTCATTGCGTTATCAAATGAATCAACAATTTCTTCAATTTTTTCAATATCGTTATTTCCTATCATTTTTTTTATATTTTTTATTAGATTAAAGAGTTTAAGGTCTAAATTAAAAAAAATATAGACTTGTTTTTCTTTAGATTTTTAGTAAATAATGTTTTAAGATGGAAAATAAGTGAGAGTATATAAAGTGTTTGATTCCAATATATTGGATCTAAATATAAAAAAAATTCCTAAATTTATAATTAGGAAGGTAGATTAACATATTTCTTCAATATAATAACGTCCTCTTGATAAATACGCTCTTATAATTTTCCCTATAAGTGCTTTTATTATCAATTTTCCCCTTTTTTTTGATTTATCTGAAGGAATTTCTCCTATTGCCATCTGAACGATTTCAATTAAGGTATAAATAGGTTTTTTGGTTTTTTTTCTAAGTGAAAACGCATTTGCAACTAAAAATATCCAATTGCAACCACCGCAGTAATCAACAATTATATCTGCTTTAGAATTATTAAACTCTTTTAATCTTATCTTTGCATGTTTAAGAGTAGGAAAAATACTATAATTTGCACTGGCTGCTGAAATACCACAGCATAATGCATCTTCACGAGAATGCTCTAACTCAATGACTCTAACACCACATAATTTAAGAATATCACGAACTTTATTAAAGAAATAATCGCCACTAGCTTTAGACCAACAATTGTCGTGGATTGAGGCTGTGAAATTTAGAGGAATTATTTCATATTTACCTGAATTAAGCTCATCCCATAAAAAATCGATTATTGAAATAACCTCAAAATTCATTTCTATGCCATAATTTTTCTTATAAACATATTTGAACATATGATAACAAGCGATACATGGCGTTATTAATTTTTTAAAACCAATATCCTCAAACTTTTTTTTAAGGTTTTGAGCGACTAGTTCGTGACCCTCAAAACATCCTGAACGATAAAGTGGTTCACCACAACAGAGCTCTGTTGAGCCAAATATCGTTTGATTTTCGAATAATTTAGATTGTAAAATATATGGCTGAAGAAGTAGGTTACACCCTGCGTATATCATAGTTTCTTTCCCATTCTTTACATGATACTCCCATTCTTTTATCCATTCTAATTCTTCTTTAGGAAGTTTCGAAATTATAAATGAATGAATATAGGGCATTTTATATGGCAAGGTTAAAATTAAGTTTGCACGATTTGGAAGACCTTTTTTACGGTATTTTTCATTCCATTTATTAATAATTAAAGCATAAGGGTTACAATTATTTGGGCAATAATGGTTACAAGACATGCAACCAACGCAATTATTTAAAACTTTTTTAGATTTTCCAGTTTTAATAATTGATTCAATTTCTTTTTTCGCAATGTCAAGAGGTAAACTCATTACAGGACATTTATGAAAGCAAAGGCCGCAAAAATTACACGCTTTTTCGTTAAATTCTAAAAAATTTTCAAAATTTTTAAGTTTCAATTAAATCACGTCCATTCTACGCATTTTAGATATTTTATTTAAGAAGATTCCGATAACTTACATATATAATCATAAATAAAAAGTTTAATTTAAAATTCATAAATAACTCAAAATTACATTATATTCTAAAGGATAATTTTTTTCGGGAATCATTTATGAAAATCGCAAGATATTACAACAATGAAAAAGTGATAGAAGATGAGATGCCTAAACCTAAAATTGGATCTGGGGAGCTCTTAATAAAAGTAAGAAAATCTGGAATATGTGGATCTGACATTTTAGAATACTATCGTATTGCAAAAATGAAAAAACTTGGTGTTGATAGTCTTGTTCTTGGACATGAAATTTCAGGTGATATTGTTGAAATTGGGGAAGAAGTAAAAGATTTTAAAGTTGGAGACCGCGTTTTTGTATCTCATCACGTTCCTTGTTTTAATTGTCATTACTGCGAACTCGGGCATCATACAGCTTGCAATTTGCTTCACAACACAAATTACGATCCTGGGGGGTTTGCAGAATATCTCAGAGTTCCGCCTGTTAATATAGAAAAAAAAGGCGTATATCTTCTTGATGAAAATGTTTCTTATGATGAAGGCGTATTTATTGAACCATTGGGATGTGTATGTCGTGCTCAAAGATTAGCTAAAATAACAAAAGGACAAACTCTTTTAATATTAGGTAGTGGCGTCTCAGGAATATTGCATCTTATGTTAGCAAAAGCTAAAGATGTAGAAAGAATATTCACAACGGATATAAGCGATTATCGTTTAAGAAAAGCAAAAGAATTTGGTGCTGATGTAGTGATTCACGCAAATAATGATATTCTAGCAGCGATTAAAAAAAAAAACGATGGAAGATCCCCCGACGTTGTAATTGTTTGTACTGGTGCATTATCAGCAGCTAAGCAAGCATTACAATGTGCTGGATCAGGGAGTACAATCATTTTTTTTGCCGTTCCCAAACCCGGAATTAACCTAGAAATCCCAATAAATGATTATTGGAGAAATGAAATTACTATTATGACTTCATATGGTGCAGCTCCTCAAGATTTAGATGAAGCTTACAAATGGATAAAATCAAAAAAAATTAATGTAGTAGATTTGATTTCACATCGATTCCCTCTCAGTAAAGTTGGAGAAGCATTTAAAGTGGTATGTGATGCTAATGAGTCGTTGAAAGTTATAATTGAACCAGAAATTCATTAATTTTTTAAGTATTTTAATTTTTTATTTGTAGATCCTTTATAATGAACATATCTTAGCCTTAGAAATAATACAATCCTTAAACTTCCAAGCTTTTATAACTACGCTGAAGATGATTTGTAATTATCCAATATTCCCATAGTGTATATATTTTCTTAAGAAATCCTTTCATTTTGCTCTTCTTGAAAAATAAGTCTTGTTCTAATAATGTTTTTGCACTCTCCTCTAAATCTAAACTTAATTTTGTGGTTATTATTGCCATATTGATTTTTTTTTGATTTTCTTTAATTTTTCTCCTCATATATTCGAATGGTGTTTTATCTGGATTTTTCACGATGTAAGCATGACTGGAAGTTAGAAATTCTGCTCGTTCAAGGAAAATCGTCTCTGCTATATCAATATCATTCAGATATTGTTCAATAGAACATTCTTCAAATCCATACCAAGGTCCAAATCTCTCCGCCTCAGGTTCGGGTTGATCAAATCCAAGACAACTAATATGTAGTATTTTTTCGGAAGGAAGGTAAAGACCAACATGCGCTTTGGAATGACCCTTAAATGGAATAGTTTCGACTTCGAAATTTTCAAAATTTAAGATATCTCCTGGTTCAAATGTATTCACTTCTTTACAGCTAAAATATTTATTTATATGAGCAAATTTTTCAATTGTGTGAAAATCCATCATCTCAGAGAAACCAAAACCATTGTAAAAATTGTATAAATCAGTCAAATAATATGCTTCAGAGAAAGGAGCATGTATAGATGCATTTAATGCTTCCCATCCGTATACATGAGACATGTGGTCCATGTGCCCGTGAGTACAAACATAATGTAAAATAGGTCCTAATTTTTTATAAATTTCTATAGAATATTTAGGTTCAATATTTAAATCAAGGACAATAGTATTAGAATTACGGGTTTTTTTTGGTAAAATTAACAATCCATCACAACAAGAAAATTGATCTGGTACCTTTATTTGATGAACGAGTAAAACATCATCAGTCACTTTTCTAAATTCAAGATTTTTTATCTTAGGTATAGTCATTGTAAATTATATTCTCATAAATCTCATTTTGATGTGGAAAAAAATAAATAAAGATTTATTAAATTAACCTTGATAAAAACTATACCTTTCAGTGTTAAAATAAAAAAAAGGAAAAAAAAAAAAGTCTTACAATCCTTTAGGACCATTTTTATATATTTCGAAAGCCTCATCAACTGGAACATTATCATGGACTATTGCTCTTACTGCCTTTATCATACCGATTGGGCTGTCAGATTGGAATATATTTCTTCCCATATATGCGCCTATAACTAAATAAAATAGTTATAGTCTACGCCGACAGCCCCTTTATCAACAGCATTCTTGCTCATTTGTAATGCGTCTCTTTCCTCAATTTTTTTGCCGCCAGCAATTACTATTGGTGCGGGACAAATGCTGGTGACCTCTTCGAAATTCTCACAATAATATGTTTTAACGAAGGTTGCTCCCATTTCGGCAGCCATTCTACTTGCCATACCTAAATAACGAGCATCCCTCACCATTTCACGCCCTACTGCTGTAACTGCTAATGTTGGAATCCCATATTGCTGACCCCAATTTACTAATTTAGATAAATTCATTAAAGTTTGTTTTTCGTATTCTCCACCAACAAAAATGGAACAAGTCAACGCTGCTACATTTAATCTCAAAGCATCGTCTAAAGCCACGTTGATTTCTTCATTTGAAAGCTCTTTAAGCATACTTGCACCGGCGGATACCCTCAAAACAATTGGAATATCTAGTTCAGGGGAAACGCAGTTCCTAAGCATTCCACGAGTTAGCATTAATGCATCAGCATATTCAAACAATGGATTTAAATCATCAAAACACTTTAATTGTCCCGGAATGTTTCCAAAGTAACCATGATCTATTGCTAACATAACACAGCGTCCAGATTTAGGCTTAATTATTCGAGAAAATCGATTTCTCATTCCCCAATCCATATCAAATCACATTTTATTATATTTTTAAATGATTTTTATAAATAAATTAAAGATCTTTATTTTACTTTTTCTATACAGAATAAATCATTAAAAGGAAAAGATGTCAAACTAAAGAAGTTCGAGAAACTCTTCCACCTTGTTCTTGATTTTCGAAGCTAATTTAGGTGAAAATCTCTGTCTAATAAAATTTTTTATTAAACTTAATCGAGAATTAGTTATTTTGGGTATCATTAAATCTCTTGAGATTTGTTCTATTAAATCATCTTCATAAATTTCTTTGACATCTTCCAATACGCTCTTAGTGTACTCAGCCTCTTTGATTAACTTTGCTATGGCTTGCTGTATCAGAACTAATTGTTCCTCTTCGTCTATTATTTCTAACGCTTTTTTTAATATATCTTCTTCAAACTTCAATTTCTCGTCCCAAGGAGTCTGAAGGATGTTTTGACGCGTGTCCATCAATAAAGCATTCTTTTCTTTAAGTTTGATTTTTCCATAATTAGTTTCTTTGAGTAAGTGAACGGTCTTATCCCCTTTATATCTTTCTGGTAATAACAACTCCCCTATAGCATGCAATACTCTTTCGCTATATTTGAAATTTTCGTCTATTATTATATAAACCGGGTAATTAAATACCTTACTATGAATCATGGAAAAAATGCCGTAAAGACCAAAAAGTTGGATTAATTTTCTTAAAGTTAAAATTCCTGCTTTTTCTAATTCAGTTTCAGCAGCTGGCATTGTCATTTGAATATCAATCTTCTCATATCCACGAATTATCCCTTTTAAGTCAACAAAAATAATAAATTGATGCTCTGAACAAACGGCTCCAATAGGCACTTGTATTTTTATCGTACCAAATTTTTTTTGAGCAAAAATTACTTCTGGGACATTTAATGATTTGGATAATCCACATATTGGACAGATTGCTTCAATTGCCTTGTAACTACTCGCCACGACTCAAATTTCTCCGTTAAAAAATTTAACGATTAATTATATATATAACGTCAATTCAATATTAAAAAATTTAACTTATTTTTTAACAATTTAATGTTAAAAAATCGTGAACTAACTAATTTGGATAAAGTATTAATTGTATTTCTTGAGTAATTACATATGAAAATTATCGGGATAAATAAAGAAAAATGCATTACATGTTTGGAATGTGTAAAAGTGTGTCCAGCAAGTTTATATTTCAAACCATCTACTAAAGTTGGTGATAAAAGAGATGTGATTTTCAATGATCCTTATAATTCTTGTATTAAGTGTGGCCACTGTATATCTATTTGCCCTAGTTATGCAGTCATTTTCGAAGATGCAGAAAAACCATATGAATTTGAGGGAGCAAAAAATCCATCATCATTAATAAATTACGAGGATTTAATGAAGGTATTACGAAGTAGACGTTCAATCAGAAGTTTTAAATCTGAGCCCGTGCCAAAGGAAGATATCGAAGCAATTCTTGAAGCAATGAGATACGCTCCTAGTGCTATGAACTCGCAATCATGGAAATACTTAATTATTACTGATCCTCAAGAAATTGAAAAGCTTCGTAAGAGTGTAATAAAAATGATGAAAATGGCGAGAAAAGCATTGAAAATTGCAAAACTTTTAAAGCCAATTCTCCCAAAAAACGTAAAAAAACTTATATCTGACCCGGCTACAAAAATTAGCCTCAACAAGTTCTTTGAAAGAACAAAAAATGGAGAAGATCATATATTTTATAACGCTCCAGTTGTAATAATAACATATGCACCTGTATATGGAAGTAAGTTGATGACCGCTAATGATGCAGGGATCGCATTAACGTATGGAATGCTAATTGCTCAAAGTCGAAATCTAGGGACATGTTGGATAGGTTTTGCTCAAGAAGCCTTAAATCGTTTTAAAAAAAATAAAAAATTATTCAAAATACCGAAAAAGATGAATGTAAATGGAGTTTTAATAGTCGGTTATCCAGCCATAAAATATCATAGAGTTCCTCCAAGAAAACCTTTAAATGTAAAGTGGTATAGTTAAAATTTTTTAAAAAACTGAAATTTTTAAAATTTAAAATATAAGTTGTTATTATGGAATTTAACCAAAAAATTACGAAAAATATTGAAGTAAAATGCCCGATTTGTCAAACGATTAAAAACATTGATGTTCCAGAAACAGTTTTATCACAAAAAGAATTCGGGACTGTGAAAATACAAATCCCAATAGGTGCTGTTTGCCAACATCAATTCTTAGTTTTTTTAGATCCTCAAGGTATTGTCAGGAGTTATGAAAAAATAGACGTTCACATGACCGTGTCGAAAGAAGAAACTCCAAAAGAGGCAGCAGGAATATTAACACTAAAGAAATTAATTCAGATCTTTGGATTGTACGGGGTATTCAGTTTGATTCACAGTAAATTGTTTAACTATCCTTCTTATATCATAGTAGACGAAAATTTCGAACATAGCGAAGATTTATTAAATCTTATTGGGGACCAGATGTTACCTGAAAGATATCAAGGCGAAAAAACCATACATTTACTTTTAGAAAGCGATTATAATAGGCATTTACAAATAGATGATCAAGCATTATTGATGGACACACACCAGCGCTCAGTTCAAACACCCTGGGAGGAAAAACTGCGCTTTGAGGAATCTATGGTAAAAAAAGCCTTAGAAATAATAGATGAAGAAGAACAACTATTTATAATTCAAAATGAAATTCTTAAATTTATAACAGAAGCCGAAACTGTTAAAAAGGTGTTTGAAAATGCAGAAGGCATTAGCGAGAAAGATCTTAAGAAGCAACTTATAAGAGATTTAAAAATTCCTAAAATAAGTAGTGATCGCCTTAAATTATTAAAGGAATTCATTAAACGTCGTATTTCGACCTAATTGGATTCTAAAATTTAATAATATTTCATCCAATCAGATCCTCTTTTCTCTCTTCATCCTTTCTGGGTTTAACAATTATTAAAACGGACAAGATAACTAATAATGCTCCAATAATGTGAAAAATTGTAAATATCTCACCCAAAATGATTGTTGCAAAAATAATGGTAATTATTGGAGTCCCCCCAGTCATTGCTGTAGCTTTTGACGTGCCCAGATACGATAATACTTTGTACCAGCAGAATAATCCTAAGCCGTATGAAATCCCCATTGCTACAATAAAAAAAAGACTTACTGTATCAAATAATAAAATGAAATTATCTAAAGGGAATATTATAAAATAGGTTGTAATTAAAAATAATCCACTTAAAAAATTTCTTATAAACACAATTTGAGTAGGAGTTGCTTCATTTCTATCGAATACTGGTATAGTCAATGAATGTCCGAGCATCCAGAGGATAACTGTTATAAAAATTAAAAGGACTCCTATATTGAACTCAAGTAAATTAAAAGAGCCTTGTGTAACTGCCAAGGTAAGACCAAATAATAACACACACGAAAAAATTATCTGAACTTTTGAAATTTTTTCATGATTTATCAAATATCCAAACAATAAAGCAAAAATTACAGTGGTTTTCTGAGCAAGAGACCCGTTTATTGCTCCAGCAAGTTGGTATCCTAAAAAAAACAAAATCTGAGCTATCCCAAAGTTTATCCCCACATATATTAATAATATTTTGTTTTTTTTCCACCCATTTAATTGCAAATATAATCCTTCTGAATTTGTTTGTTCATTCCTATAAGATGCCTTAATCTTTTTTCTCTCAATTAACATTAAAGGAAAAAAAAGGGATGCTTCTATAATACAAGTTGTTGCAGCAAAAAAGTACGCATCGAGCGCACTAGGTCTTGAATTTGCGATAATTGGTTGTAAACCAACTAAAATAACACAAGCCATACCAAAAATAATCCCTTTTGCATAATTTACGTTATTCAAGATAAAAAGTAAAAAGTGAAGAGATATAAAAAACTTTGTTTTGTAGATTTAATCTGTATTTTTCTCTCTAACTATAATAAAAATCGAAAAGATTATTATGATTGCTCCAATCAGGTGAAAAATTGTTAATAGTTCACCCAAAATTAAAAAAGCGAATACCGCCGTTAAAAGCGGCATGGGGCTTACTAAAACAGTAGCTTTACTCACCTCAATTTTGTTGAGGCTTTTATACCAAAACAGAACATCAAATCCGTATAATATGCCCATACAGATAAAAAAAAATAAGTTTATCGGCTCAAATAACATATTTATATTTTCTATCGGAAAGAAGATGAAATAAGTAGAGATTAAGATTAATCCGCTTAGTGCATTCCTTATAAAAACTACCTGAATGGGAGTCAATTCATTTCGATCTAAAATTGGCTTAGTTAACGTATGAGCAAGCATCCATAATGCAGTTGTTCCAAACATTATTAATACACCTATATTAAATTCAAGTAAATTGAAAGAACCTTGAGTAATAGCGAGAATTAGTCCAAAAAATAAGATTAATACAAAGAATATTTGAATCTTTGAAATTTTTTCACGATTTACCAAATACCCGAATAAAAGCGCAAAAACTATAGTTGTTTGTTGAGCAAGAGAACCGTTTATTGCCCCCGCAAGTTGGTAAGCTACGAAAAACAATATTTGAGCAATAGCAAAATTAATACCTAGATAAATCAAGAACTTTTTATTTTTTTTCCATCCATTCAAAAACAATTCTAAATCTGGAGAATCAATTTGTTCAATTTGGATTGAAGACTTAATTTTTTTTCTTTCAATTGCCACTAATGGTAAAAAGATTATTGCTTGAATTAAGCAGGTCATAGCTGCAAAAATATAAAAATCAATAATCTTTGGCCTCGCAATTGCCACAATTGGCTGCAAAGAAACTAATAAAAGTGCGATTAATGCAAAAATAATACCCTTAACTTGGTTTTTATTGCTCAAGATATAGATTAAAAAACTAAGAAAATTAAAAATTATATGAATTTAAGATTTTAAATTTATTTTCTTTCTTAGCCTCTAATTGGTTCTAAATAATCTTGGATAAATTCAGCTAGCGAACCATATGCCATAGCCAATTGTAAATCGCCTTCAATCTTTAAATCACCGCTCATATAAGCGGAAGTCCCGTCAACCTCTCCGCTAAAAAAACTTCTTGCAACCTCAGCGTCTTCAATTATCATAGTCAGGTCTGCATCATCAATTTCCTCGTCCATTACAAATGAATATTTGCCTTCTTCAATAACTTGATAACCTTTAAAACTCGCGATTTTCCATTGTATTTTTCCTTCAACATCTTCCATTTCTTCTTGTAATTCCTCATCAACCTTTGCAATCTCCTCTAGACTTTTGCACATAATATAAAACATCATTTTTGCTTGAAACTCAACTTTGTCCATAAAATCACCCTCCTCTTAAACCCTCCATATATTCTGCTACAGTTTCTAATATAAAACCAAGTTGCTGAATTTTCGCCGCATCTCCTGAAATTTTCATGTCTCCAGCAATTCCTGCAACATCAATTTTTCCCGTTAACAGACTTAATGCTTTCGAGACATCTTCGATTTCAAAAGTTATTGTAGGATTGGGGGAGATCCCATCGTTAGCTTTAATGCTTTCATCTTTTATTTCAGTATAATATGCAATATCGTCACCAATCTTCCACTGGATTACTTCATTTAATCCTTTTAGTTTATTCTTGAAACCCTCGTCATGTATCGCAAGTTGTTCAGTAGCGTATCCTATCATACTTCCTAAAACTTTAACACTTATTTTTTCTTCTAATGACATTTCTTTAAACACCTATTTTTTTTTGAAGTTAATATCTTTTATTTTAAATAAAGTTTACTTGAAACATATCAGCATTTAAATTTTTTTTTTATTCAATTATTATCATTTCTCTCGGCTTTTCTCTAACAATCATAGTTATAGAAAATATTACTATAACGGTTCCAATTAAGGTAAAGATGGTAAAAGGATCTCCCAATACAAAATAAGCGAATAATGCGTAATAATCGGCGTTGGAGCAACCAAGATTGTTGCCTTTGAGAATTCCATGTACGAAATAGCTTTATACCAGCTATATAATCCTAATCCTTGAACTGTTCCAATGGCTAAAAAATAATAAATATTGATAGGATCATAAAAGAGTTTTATATTTTCAAGTGGAAAGAATATTAATTAAATTATTAAACAAAAAATAGAAAAAAATATTTGTTTTTATGTTTTTTTACTACTAACACAGAATAATAAGTTCAAGTGATTGAATGTCCAAGAAATTTTCTACGCAACCTCTTAGGGGTTTGAAAGACTTTTACCCGTCTGACTTGAGAGAAATCAATTGGATTGAAGGAATTCTTGAAGATATTTCAGAGCTTTATTGTTATGAAGAATTTGAGGGGCCCTTATTAGAACCAATAGAGATATTCGAAGCAAAATCTTCTGAAGAATTAGTAAATGAACAAGCTTATGTAGTGGAAAAAAAAGAGGGCCAACGCTGGCTTCTAAGACCAGAACTTACACCAACCTTAGCACGAATGATAGCAAAAAAAAGTCAAGAAATCAAAAAGCCAATAAGATGGTACTCTACACCAACATGCTACAGATATGAGAGACCTCAAAAAGGGAGGAAGAGAGAATTTAAACAATTTAATATGGATATCCTTGGCGAAGATTCTTTATATGCCGAAATCGAAATATTTAATATATGTGTTGATATTTTAGCCAGTTTTGGGGCAACATCAAAACAATTCCAGATATTATATAATAATCGACGTTTTATTGATGCAGTATGCAAATTTATACTTCAACTACCTAAAGAAAAAATGCCAGATGTTTATTCAGTTCTAGATAAATCAGACAAAATGGAAGAAAGTGAATTTGAAAAATATGTAATAGATACATTTCAAGAGGAGTTCGTGGTTCAGGGGCTCCTAAAATTAAAAGAAACTGAGAGCCTTGAAAATTTATTAAAAAAATTTGATGATATACCAGATGAATTTTATAAATCTAATGGATATAATGAATTGGTTAATTTAATTAAATTAATTGACGATATAGGGCTCTCAGAATATTGTACATTTTCTTCTAGTATTGTAAGAGGATTAGCATATTATACGGGGACAGTTTTTGAAGTGTATGATACCGGAAAGGAAAATATAAGAGCTATTTTTGGTGGGGGTCGCTATGATGATCTATTATCACTATTTTCTGACCAAAAATTATCAGGAATAGGATTTGGAATGGGAATTCTAATGCTATCATTATTCTTAAAAACTTATAATTTAATACCAGATTTTATTCGTGAAAAAGATTATACAGATACGATTTATATTGCATCTGTTAATGAGGAAGTCGCTAAATATACTTTAGAACTTGCAGACATTATTAGAACTGAAGATTTTCCTTGCATTGTTGATTATAGATTTAAGAATTTGAAAAACCAATTGAGTAAAGCGAATGAATTAGGAGTTTTAATTACAATTATTGTTGGCCCCGAGGAAATGGAAAAAAATCAAGTTGGATTAAGGAATATGGTAAACAACAAACAAAAAACGATTGCAGCTAATGAAATAATAGAGGAAATTTATAAGATTTTTGATGAAATAGAAGAGATGGATATTGAAAAGGTGTAACTTTCAAAAAAGTGAAACCTAAAGTCTCAAAATTCTAATGTTTTAATTTATTTTCAGATATAAAATTTTTAAATTATTAGAAGAAAATTTATTATTTTACTGGACAAGTAACAAAATAACCATCTAGGTGAGTTAATTTTATGAAAGCAATTGTATACACAAAATATGGGCCTCCGGAGGTTCTTCAGCTCAAAGAAGTAGAAAAACCTACTCCTAAGAACAATGAAATACTGGTAAAAGTATATGCGTCAACGGTAACATCAGGGGTGGTGTTAATTCGAAGTGGCCTAAAGGGTTTACCTTCTGCGACGCGGTTCCTCGCGAAATTATTTATGTTTGGTCTAAGAAAACCAAGAAGAACTATACTGGGGTACGAGTTAGCCGGAGACGTTGAGGCAGTGGGTAAAAACATAAAACGATTTAAGAGAGGTGACCAAGTTTTTGGAACTACTACTGGGGTGGGTACTGGTGCTTACGCCGAGTACGTGTGCATTCCCGAAGAATGGAGGGCGGGTGTTGTGGCGTTAAAACCTAAAAACATGAACTATGATGATGCAGCTGCCGTTCCTATTGGGGCTATGACGGCGTTGCATTTTGTTAGAAAAGGTAATATCAAGAGCGGACAAAGTGTTCTTATCTACGGAGCGTCTGGTAGCGTGGGTACATACGCGGTACAACTTGCCAAATACTTTGGGGCAGAGGTTACCGGGGTATGTAGCACTACAAATTTAGACATGGTGAAATCTATAGGAGCCGATAAAGTAATTGATTACACTAAAGAGGATTTTTCAAAAAAAGGAGAATTTTACGACGTTGTTTTTGACGCCGTTGGAAAAGCCTTGCCTTCAACTTGTAAGAAGGTTTTAAAACCGAGCGGGACCTTCGTAACTGTTGCTAAGGGATTGGCAAGAGAAAGGACTAAAAATCTACTTTTCCTCAAAGACTTATGCGAAGAGGGAAAGCTAAAACCAGTCATAGACAAAATCTACCCCTTGGAACAAACTATCGAAGCTCATAGGTATGTTGACGAAGGTCATAAAAAGGGAAATGTAGTTATAAAAATAGTGGAGTAATGTAATTATGGAAGATATTAGAATAATACTTGCTTTTTTATGGGTTGCGACCATGTTGATTTATTTCTTAGGGGATGTGTTTCGTATATTTGCTGGGGATTTTACACCAGGAGAAATAGAAGGTAAAAAAGTTTCTTCGAATATGTACTTAGGAATAGCAGCAATCATGGTGATGCCTATTATAATGATTGTTCTAACTTTGATATTGGATAATCCATTAAATAAATGGATAAACATCATAGTAGCAATTTTCTTTTTAATTTTTAATCTCCTAGGGATTAAAGGGTATAAAGCTTATGACAAATTTTTACTCTTGGTAAGTATTGGCTTTAATATACTAATTGTTTGGTATGCATGGAACTGGGTTTAAAAAGGGATGAGACAAATAAAAAAAGTGAATTAAAGTCAAGATATTAAGAAAGGTCTCATTTATTTATGCAAAAGTCTCATTTAAAATTGAAAGTTACAAAAGCTAAAAATGACATATGATCTTTGTAGAAAAATTAATTGAACTAATCAAAGAGAAGAAAAGTGTTGTCTGTATGGGGCTTGATCCCAGAATGGACAATGTGGGACAAATTCCTAACTATCTTATTGATGAATATAATAAACCAAAAAAAATTATTACGGAATTTAATAAAATTTTAATTGATAATACATATGATTTAATTCCAGTGATAAAGCCTCAAATTGCTTTTTACGAAAAGTATGATGCCTTAAAGGCATTAAAAGAAACCATAAACTATGCTCACAAAAAAGACTTATTAGTAATTTTAGATTCAAAACGAAACGATATAGGAACAACTTCAGAAGCATATGCTTATTCCACATTTAATGTTTATAACGCAGATGCATGTACTCTCAACGCTTATTTTGGAATTGATGGAATCAAGCCATATATGGAAAAATACAAAGAAAAAGGATTATTCGTTCTAGTAAAGACATCAAATCCAAGCAGTCGAGAATTTCAAAATTTATTCAGTGTTAAATTAAAAAGCATTCCAGAAGATGAAACAGAAACAGAACAAGAATCAATAAAATTAGAGAGAAATTATTTGCAAATGGCAAAGTTAGTGAAATATTGGGGTAATAATTTAAGGACATTTTCTGGATATCATAATTTAGGTATAGTAGTTGGGGCCACTTTTCCACGTGAATTGAAGATAATCCGAGAAATTACCACAAATTCGTTTATCCTAATCCCTGGTTATGGGGTTCAAGGGGCTCAAGCGAAAGATATTAAATATGGCTTTAGAAATCAAGGATTAGGAGCGATAATAAATTCATCACGAGATATTATCTTTGCTTATCATGATAAGAGATATCCCTCCGAAAAATTTGGGGAAGCCGCAAGAGAAGCAGTAATTGAAATGAACGAGAGAATAAATAAAGAAATAGAACTCTAAAAATCTATCCTACGGTAAAATCAACTATCAAAAAAATTATTGAAAATGTAACAATTAAAAATGGAATCGCCATTAAGCCAAAAACTAACAGTGCTCTTTTTATTCCTAATTGATGAACTATGTTCAAAACATGTAGATCAATAAACAATGCCAAAACTAAAAATATAATGATTAAAATTACTTCTGGACCTTGTTCGCCAAAAGCACCTGAGATACCCAATAAGATCATAGGACTGCCAACAAAGAAAAACATACCTACTTGAATCCCAAAACTAGCTAAAAGCCATCTGAAACCGGTTCTAGCTTCTGCTTTAGTAATCACAAGTCCAACTTTTAATAAGATTAATCCTACTATGAAAGCAATAATTATGATAACAAATATTTCTGGACCAAGAGAGGGTCCATTTTCTCCGTTTTGAAATAATGTTAATATCATAGCGACCTAAATTCTTTTATAATTAATATATCTTACTTTTTAATTTGATTTTATTTATTTACTTATAAAACATATAAGCAAGATTTTTGATTTAAATTTATTTTTTCATAATTAGATATTTTAAATTATATTGAGTATTTTAAATCTTAATTATAGTTTACAATAATTTTAGGAGGAATAATCAAAAAAGTAGAAAGGAATGATTTGCAATGGTAGAAACTAAAAGTGATATAATTAAAGATGACGAAGCAATTCGAATTTACGTTGCTATCTGTCAATGAGGAATAAATGTAGCGGAAATAATCGATTGTTCAGCATTAGTAGAATTTTCTAAGAATCTTCCGAATGTTGTTGACGCTTCTGATTATATTAGTCTTTGTACGGAACCGGGTGCTGAATTTATTAAAGAAAAAATGGTTGAGAGCAATGCTAATAGATTAATTGTAGCATCGTGTACCCCAAGAACTCACGAACCTGTTTTCAAAAGTGTGCTGGAATCCATGAACATGGACTCCTCTTATTTAGAGTTTGCAAATATTCGCGAACATTCAAGTTTTGTCCATCGACATGATAAACCAGGTGCTCAGAAAGTTGCTGAAGACGCAATACGGTCGGCAGTTGCTAGAGCTACGGTTTTAGAACCAATTTTAATTAAAGAAGTCGATATTACTAAAAAGGCATTAATCATTGGTGGGGGGGTTGCTGGATTAACTGCTGGAATTGATTTAGCTGAACAAGGTTTTGAAGTCCATTTACTTGAAAAAAGCCCTACAATTGGAGGAAAAATGGCAAAGTTGGATCGTACATTCCCTACGGACGATTGCAGCATATGAATTCTTGGGCCAGTAATGCTTCAGTCAGCTAGAACGCCAGGGCTCAATCTTTACACCTATAGTGAACTGGAGGACGTAGAAGGATTCATTGGAAATTTCAAGGCAAAAATTAGGAAAAAGGCTCGATACGTAACAAAGGATTGTAATGGATGTGGAGCCTGTTTTGATGTATGTCCCGCGTTTGGATATAACGAATTCAATGAAGGAATGGATCCAAGAAAAGCAATATACGTCTCGTTTGCTCAGGCTGTTCCATCATTAGCACAAATTGATATGGATAGATGTATAAGATGTGAATTATGTACAGATGCGTGCGAACTTGAAGCTATAGATTTTAACCAGGAAGATGAAATTATCGAACTGGAAATCGGTTCAATTATTGTTGCTACAGGGTGGGATGAATATGAACCTGAAACGGGCTATTTAGGTTACAATGTATATCCTAATGTGATCTCTGAGTTACAACTCGAAAGAATTTTAGCACCAAACGGACCAACCATTGGACATCTTGTTAGACCTTCTGATGGTAAACACCCCAAAAGAATTTTATTTATCCAATGCGTAGGATCAAGGGATTTAACCAAAAATACTTATTGTAGCTCTGGAGTCTGTTGTATGATCGCAATTAAAAATACAAAATTAATCAAACAACATTATCCCGATACAGAAATCGACGTCGCTTATATGGATATGCGGGCTGCTGGAAAAGATTATGAAGAATATTTTACCGCATCTAGAAAAGAAGGGATAAGATACATCAGAACAAATATATCTAAATTAAAAGAAGATCCATTGACTGGCAATATCAAAGTTCTTATGCAAAATACTTTAAGAGATTCCCTAGGATTAAAAGAATTAGAATATGATTTAGTTGTTTTATCTGCTGCTATGATGCCTGCTATGGGAGTTGAAAAAATTAAGAGAATGCTAAAACTTGAAACCAGCCAAGATGGATTTTTTAAAGAATATCATTCGAGATTAAATCCAATAGATACAAAAATACCGGGTATTGCGCTTGCAGGTGTTGCTCAGGGTCCTAAATCCATAGCTGAATCTATTGCGCAGGGAAGAGCTGCGGCATCGTCTTTAGCTAGATTAATGAGTAAAGATAAGTATCGCATACTTTTAATACGTGCTGCTGTTGATAAAAAAAAGTGCGCAAAATGTGGTTTATGTGAATTAAATTGCCCTTATGATGCTATTAGCATAATGGAAGATGGAGCTGAAGTTAATGAGATATTATGCAGAGGTTGTGGGTCATGCTTAGCAAATTGTCCCTCTGAGGCAATAACTCTGAGGTATTATCGAGAACCACAATACGAAAAACAAATAGATGCAATATTAGAAGAAATTTAGAGAGGCGATAGATATGACAACGAAAAACGACATTAAGATTCTAGCATTCATGTGCTGGAAATGAGGTTATGGAGCAGGAGATATGGCTGGTACAATTCGAGCTCAATACCCTGCTACAATAAGGCCTATAAGAATTAATTGTACTGGAAGAGTGACACCAAGTTTAATGATGAGAGCAATTGGAAAAGGTGCCGATGGTGTAATGGTTGCAGGTTGATATCCTGGTGAATGTGATTATGAAACCGGGAATCTTGTAGCTGCAAGAAATGTAGAATACACAAAAAACATCTTAAAAACAGCTGGATTATCACCTGATAGGATTCAAATGTTTCACTGCTCCGCAGCGGAAGGTCAAAGATTTCAAATGGAAGTTACCCGAATCTCAGAGATTATTGAAAATTTAGGCAGCAATCCTTTAAAGGAGTCTTTATCTTTAAATAAAGAAATTAAGGATTCTAAAAAAGGTAAAAAAAATAAAACCGAATAGAATGACTCTTGTGAGAAAATTTTAGTCTCAAGAGGACTCACCTTTAGCAAAGGTATCGGATTCTTAATTTATTTCAAAAATTTTTAATTAAATGTGTTAGTAAAATTTTTAAAAACTAAGATATCTTTTTTTCATATAAGAATATTTTAAAAATTCATCTAAAGCATTAGAGAGGGGCTAACTCTTTTTGGAATTTTTACAAGAAGAAAAGAAAGAAATCAATAAAGTACTTTTTACTGGACTTGATGCTGCTGGGAAAACAAGTATAATTCTAACACTGCAGAGGGAATTCTCAAAAATAGCTGTAGTTGAACCTACTCGTGGAGCACAAAGACGTATTTTTAAGTTATTGGGGAGAGAAATAACAGAATGGGATCTTGGTGGACAAAAACAATATCGAATTTCTTATTTGAAAAACCCAGGTAAATATTTTGACAACACAGAAACAGCAATATATGTAATTGATATACAGAATACTCTCAGAATTCCAGAATCAATAAGCTATTTAAGCGATGTTATTGAACAATTTAAAAAACTAGAGGTCGATCCATCAATCAATGTTTTTTTTCACAAGTGTGATCCTGTTCTAATTAAAAATAGCCAAGAAGAAATTGCAAAGCTTATAAATGATTTAATCAAGAAAATAAATAATATTGTGAATTATAAGAAAATCCGGTTTTTTATTACCTCTATCTTTGATCCCTCAAATATCATGAGAGCAATGTCAGAAATTATGTTGGAGATGTATCCAAAATCACAATTAATACAAAAAACAGTTGAAGAATTTGCCAAAAAATTAAAATGCGAAGGTTTAGTAATTATTGACGATAGTTCGCTTTTAATAGGAACCTATTATAAAAATGAAGAGATTGAACATATATTAAGCAGAGCCGTTTCTCACTTCTTAACATTTAATGATAACTTTCAAATCAATGGATTGGTTCGAAGTGACGATCAAATGCTCGTTCAAAGATACGGGAAATATTTTTTATTTAAACAGATAACGTTAAAAGATAGCGTACTTCCTTATTATGTACTTGTACTCACTGATGATAATCCTTTTGATTTGTATTTTATTAAAAGAGAGTATAGTACCTTTATAAGAATATTAAAGGATATGTTGGATTCTTGATCATATTTTTAATATATGTTTGACGGTTTTATAAAATACTTTTATATTAAATAATGGATTTTATATTATTCTCTAAATTCTTAATTTTAATATTGAAGATTAGTTTCTACTTTGATAAAAAGAAATATGCCGAAAGATCATCTTATAGAAGCTGAAAAACAGTTAAGTAAGGCAGAGTTCTTTTCTAACGCTGATCAATATAAAAAAGCAGGGAAATTGTTCAATTCTGCGGGAAATCTATTTTTTAAAGAACATGAGTATAGTTCAGCAAAAGATTGTTATTATAATGCTGCGAATTCTTTCATTAATATAAATAAATTCAGTCTTGCGATAGGAGCTTTGAGAAATGCTGGTGATTGTTCTTTATATATTGATGAACATTCGGATGCGAACAAATTCTTCAAAAAGACTCTTAAGTATGTTCCGCATTTAAGGAAAACCGAAAATAGAGATTATATCTACCTACTATTTTCGTCGCTATCGTATTTATGTTTATTTGTTGAAGGAAAGCAAGATCAAGGCTTCGATCTTATCAAACAAATAAAAAAATATATAGATAGTGATTTTTTTAAGGAGTCTCCAATGATTAGCCTTGTAAAGAATTTAATTGTTTCGATAAGGGATAAAAACATTGATTATATCGATAAAATTGTAGATAATTTTAATGAATATGATTTTCGCGAAGCTGAAGAAAAACTTCTTAAAGAAGTATTGGTTATAGCGAAATCGCATATTTCTTTAGAAACAGAATTGAACCTTGATAAAGACCAATACACTACTAAGGATCTCATAACTTTAAAAGTAGATGTAAATACAAAACCTCTATTAGAAATCTCTCAAAATTCGTTTTATAATTATAATATTAAAAAAATAAAAATTATAAACATTGGATTGGAACTTTCTGAAAATATAACTACTCAAAAAAAGCCAGAATTACCAATAACTTTAAACATTGGCGAAGGATATGAGTTTAAATTTGTAATAAAACCCTATTTTCAAGTTGAAGAACCCTTTATTGGCCCAATTTCCTTAAATTGTGAATTGGACGATAAATTCAGATTTTTCCTCCAAGAAAAAGAAATTATAAAGCCAAAAATCATATCTCCTCCGCCTTCACTAGAAATAACTTTAATTAATCTAAGACCTCCCTTAATCGGCAAGACTTTTCCATTAGAAATTTTAATAGAAAATAATAGCGAGGGTGACGCACTCGAACTTAATATCAATGTAGAGTTCCCCAAAGAACTCAAATTAATGAGGGGAACAACAAAAAAGCAAGTATATTCTCTTAGTTCAAATGATAATATAAAGTGGGAGCTTAACCTTAAACCTCTTGAAGCAGGAGACTACAATATAACAATGGATATAAAATTTAAAGATCCCGACCAAAATTTAATTGAAGAAATAAAAACTTTCCCTTTTTCAATAAAATTATAAGTTAGTTTTTTCTTATATCTCTAGTTCTTAAAAACATAATAAAAAGGTCGATGATAAATCAAGCTCAAGGTAAAGAAAATTCATTTTGAAACCGGCACAACTAAGGATGTCATGATTAATGCAAACGATGCTAAAAAACTCAATTTAAAAGCAGGAGATCGAATTATCATTAAACATCCAGAATCTAAAACTATTAATAGTGAACATCGAGTCGCAATTCTACAGATTGCTTATTCGGATTCAATTGTAGCTCCTGGTGAAATTGGTATATTCATAGATACTATTAGAGATATTAAAAATGATATAGAAGTTTCAGTAAGTCCTGTAGAACCTCCAGACTCTTTTAGATTTATTCAAAAGAAAATTAAAGGAGGAAAATTAAGCAGTGAAGAAATTAACAAAATAATCTCTGATTCTGTTTCTGGCCATTTATCTCCCATTGAATTGGCTTCATTTATTACAGGTGTTTCGATTAATGGTATGGATAACGAAGAAATGACTTCTTTAACCTTAGCAGAAGCTAGAAGTGGAAATCTATTTGATTTTGGTCCTGAGGTGTATGATAAACATTCAACAGGTGGAGTGCCAGGAAATAAAGTCTCACTTATCATCGTACCAATAGTCGCTGTTGCAGGATTAATAATTCCTAAAACATCAACCAGAGCTATAACCTCACCTTCAGGAACTGCTGACTCAATGGAAGTATTAGCTCCTGTTGCCTTTGATTCGGAAGAACTAAAAAAAATCGTGTCTCACCTTAAAGCTTGCATAGTTTGGGGGGGCGCGCTCGATATTGCACCGGCAGATAATATTATGATTGAAATCCAACGACCTTTGAGAATGGATCCAGTTGGTTTAATGATTCCTTCTATCTTGACAAAAAAATTGTCTTTAGGTGTTAAAAAAATAGTTTTAGATATCCCCGTTGGAGGAGGAACTAAATTTCCAACGATTAACGATGGAGAAAAATTTGCACATCTGTTTAAAGAAATAGCTAAGAATGTTGGAATTCAGACTGAGTGTGCGTTGACTTTAGCTCATCAACCTATAGGGCATAGCATTGGACCTGCTATTGAGGCACAAGAAGCATTAACACTATTGAGAGATTATACCGCAGGACCAAGCTCTTTAATTGAAAAATCAACCTCTTTAGCAGGAATAATTCTTGAAATGGGAGGAAAAGCAGAAAAAAGTCATGGCCAAAAAATGGCAAAAGAAATTTTACGTTCTGGTAAAGCATACGAAAAAATGAGGCAAATTATTGAACTTCAGGGGGGTGATCCTGATATTTTACCAGAAGATATTAAATTAGGTCAGTATAGAAAAGAATTTTACGCCACCAAGGAAGGACATATTACTGAAGTAAACAACGCAATTATCAATCAAATAGCTAAAGCTGCTGGGTGTCCGAATTCAAAAACATCTGGAGTAGAAATATTTAAAAAACAAGGAGCTAGGGTTAAAGAAGGGGAAATAATTTTTAAAATTTATTCGAATAGTCAATCCAATTTGAAACGAGCAGAAAGAATCTATATTCAAAAGGGGAGTCCTATAATTTTAGGTGGTATGTTAATAGAAAGAGTATAGTACTTCTTTTTATATCTGCTTTTCTTTAATTTCTAACGATATATCAATAAAAGATTCTTCTTTATTATTTGATATATTAATATTTTCAACGTTACATATTAATTTTCTGTTTAAATTCTGTAAATATATTCCCTCAGTTATCCCGCACGCTATATAATAAAAATAAACGAATTTATCAGAAGTTCCTAAATATTCAGAATTTCTGATCCTATAGACGATCTTATTTTTTTGTAGTTCTATAACAGAAATATCAAGATCTTCTTGAAAAAAATCAAAAGCATTATAAAATTCTTTAAATAGCTTTAATTGAGATTGCGGGTCAGAAATTCCTCTATATTTTTCAAATTCCTTAAAGTAAGCGTCTCCAATAGGAAATTGAAATTCATCTAAAATTCTCCAACCAACTTCTTTAAAAACCTGTTCTCTATCGGGAAATTTGTCTTTCAATGCATATGTTAATGCTTTAATAAAGGAATTTACTAAACTCCTCCGTAAATATGGTCTTTTTTTACTGAAAAAAACACGCGCAGCACTTATTTCTTTTTTATTTACCAAATCTTCTGCTTCTAAAATATTGACATATTTTGACACTGTATTGCGATGAAAGCCTGTTTTTTCCGAAATTTCCTTTATTGTTAAACCAAATGGAGAATCATCTAACTTTTTCAATATTTTTGACTTATAATTATCTTTCTTATTTGATTCCATAAGGAAATTAACTTTTACTTAATTATAATGAAGAATAATAGTTTTCTACATCTAATATAGAATGAGCATTAAAAAATTTATGGATCAATGTTGTGCGCTAGTAAACATTTAAATATTTTTGTGATTATATCTAAATAATAAAATTAATATTAAAAAAAAGCTAAATTATGAATACAGAACGAATCCTCCTCACAACTCCATGTTATCCATACCCTACATTACCTGCGAATGACTCCCTTACAGATGCTACCGGTCAACGTTTTACGAAAGGTGACGATATTTTTACATTAATTTCACACACACATTGCTTTGGGAATCATATTCTGGCGCAAAACATTGATAAACCATCAACATTGCTTGAGTATCCTAGGTGGAATGATTTTACCAGTGAAGTTAATAAGGGTTACGATATCATTGGTATCAGTTGTTTTCCTGTCCACTTAGACATGGTATTAAAAATGTGTAAGTATGTTCGAGAAACTTCCCCAAAAACAACAATAATGTTAGGTTCATATGGCGCGCAAGCATTTAAAGCAAAATATGATGAGGATACCCAGAAGAAATATGTAGACTATGCGGTAAAAGGTGAAGGTGTGAGATTTCTACGCGAATTTCTAGGAGAAGACACAAATCGACCAATTCAACAAAAACTCATGCCAAAATGTGGAGGTTCTCCTTGGTTTGTCGATAAACATCCTAGGGGGAACGTTGCTTTTCTTGTATCGGGCTTAGGATGTCCTGGGGGATGCGATTTTTGCTCTACAACTGAAATGTTTGGTCACAAACGAATACAATTACTCTCACCTCAGGAATTGGTTGAGCACATGCATTCATACCATAAGTATTACCCTGGTGTAGTTCAAGTATTTGTTATTGAAGAAGATCACTTCCGTCATCCAGAATATCTCATTAAAACTAGAGATTATTGGCTAAATAATCCAGATGTAGTGGAATCTCTTGATTGGTTTGCATTTGGTTCAGTTGATCATATTTGGAAGTTTGCTGACAAATATGGATGGGATGCTTTAGCTGAACTTGGAATCGGTGCGATTTTCATCGGTGTTGAATCTAAATTTGCTGGAGAACATGGTTATAACAAAATTCAAGAAACTGATTCACGAGAACTTTTTAATAAACTCCATTCGTTAGGAATTCGTTCCGTTGGAGCGTGGATATGCGGTTGGGATTTTCATAATCATTCTAACATGTACGAGGATCTTAACTATTTCGTGGCGTGCTATCCAACATTTCAACAGTTAACCCGATTATCTCCGTTCCCTGGCACTTCATTGTACGATAAAATGAAACAATGTGGACGTGTAAAAAATGTGCCTTGGGAAGATGTACATTTCTGGAGCGGGGCACAAGAAAATGTCGCATTAGAAACTCATGAAACGTTGAATCTTACAGAGTATGGGTATGATTTATTGTATAAAACGTGGGGTCCTTCTATACTTAGAAAGCTTGATGTTGTCCTACGGGGTTATGAACATTGCTTAGATTCTGATAATCTCATAATGCAAAATCATAAATCGCTATTCTTCAAACGACAAGCATCAGTGATATGGAACATGTTATATGCGATGGATAGGTTTGCGCCTAATGGTGTTGTGAGACGAAGAGTTCTAAAAATTGACGAAAAATATAGAAGTTTAATTGGAGAACCAACGCCAGTCCAAGAACGTATAGCAATGAAGATTGATTCTCTCGCAAAAGACTTCAAAATGAAAAACATGTGGGATCCGTTTAATCGATACCCTAAAGAAGAACCTGCCAAGCGGTATCTTTACCTAAAGAATAAAAATTTAAAGGATAGCGATATCCCTTATACGACCGAATCATTGTCAAAAATCCCATTCTCGATGAAATGGAGTAACTTCAGATTCTCACTTAGAGGAAATCTTCTAAAATTACTTCGTAAGTTAAAATCCAGCAAAGGCAATCCCGAAATAGATGATTACCTTATAAAAGCAATACGGAAACGAAATTTTTGCGTCGCTTTTTAATCTTTTAAAAAATTATTTTTTTCCTTCTTATTGAATTTCCAAAGAATTAATAAAAAAATTAATATAAAATCACAATTATCAGTTTAAAAGTCCATATCTTTTGAGGCCTTCTCTCATATCGGCTTGAAATGGTGTTGGAGTACCTTCAATGAACGCCTTAATAATATCATGGTTCTCAAAAACTTTTGAATCCCTCTTTTCTGAAATCTCTTCCGCAAGAGAGTATATTACTTTCTTTGCCATTGATTGAAATTGAGCTTGAGATAATTTCATTAATCAATTTATTTTTGATATTTATCAAATTGAATTTTGCTTAGTTCAGCATATCCTTCTGGATTATTAAGACCAATTCCCGGTGCTATCCATCTTGTATTAACTTCACAATACTCTCTTACTACTTGAAAAAGGTCGATTTCTTTGATTTTTGGAGATATATAAAATTTAGGCTTAAGCAGTTTGTTTCCTTTCGATATCACGCCATCCTGTTCTGCAATAAGCTGAAGAGCTGTATTAGGGTAAATCCGCATTCCTATAAAGATAAGTACGTCTGCATCTCCTTGCCACATATTTCCCCTAAAGTTCTCTATAGTTTCCAACCGGTTAAGAGAAGTTCGAACTGTTTCAAGTGATTCCCCCGGACCTCCAACAATAATAGACATAAGTTGCTCAATTTCCAACTCAACACATTTTTTAGAAGTAAGGATAGCATCATCAGGGGTTCTATTTTTCTTTATGTTTTTCAACATCTCCTCTGATAATGACTCAATGCCAGTTGCTAGATGAGTAGCACCGCTTTCCTTCATGAGGGGCAATAAATGAATAAATTCCTTAAGGGGGACATAATTTGCCCCCCAATTGAAATCGATTTTGCGTTTTATTATTTCTTGGCATGTTTCTTCTAAAAGTTTGTAATTTAAGTTGAGGACACTATCTGCGATAAAAATATTTTTAATTCCAAGGTTATTTACTATTAAGTCGAGCTCCTCAGCAACTTTTTCAGGAGATCGATAACGAACAATTGATCCTTCAATATATTTGTAGCTACAATAGATGCAATTGTAGGGGCAACCACGTTTAGTTTGAACATTTCCCCAGATTGTTCCTGTTTTATTCATGATATCAAAGAGATATGCATCATTATCCATCAAGTCTCGTGCGGGAATTGGTAGATCATCCAGATTTTCAACGCGCCATGGTGGTTTTTGATGATATTCGCCATTCCCATCTAAGAAACAGATTCCTTTTTCAATTTTTCGGGGGTCATCATCATTTTTAATTCGTTTTAAAATTTCAGCAAAAACATATTCACCATCACCGACGACACCAATATCATGGTTTAAATCCCTAAGAATTTCTTCTGAAAAAATAGAAAAGCCTGAACCACCTAAAATTATTGGAATTTCAGATTCTACTATTTCTTTTATATATTGAATAATAATCTTAGCTGGAAGGTAAAAGAATAGATTTCCAGGGTATGTTGCTGAGTCAATATTTCGAATAGAAATTCCGATCAATTGAGGATTAAAATCATTGATTGCCCTTGAAAAATCTTTCTTGAAATCATTACTAAGAGTTAAATCAAGTATCATCACCTCATGTCCTTGAGTGAGAAGGTAAGAAGCGAGGTATGCTTCACCCAATGGAGATACCATTACATGCAATATCTCGCGACTTACAGAAATTATTAGCACACGCATTGAATTCACATCTCCAATTTATAACTATATTCTTACCTTAAATTATTTCCAATTATTCGTTCAAAAGTCCGTGTTTTTTGAGACCTTCTCTCATATCGTCTTGAAATGGTCCTGGAGTCCCTTCTATAAATGCACCAACAATATCTTGGTTCTCAATAATTTGTGAAACTCTATTTTTTGCTTTCTCTTCCGCAAGAGAGGAAATTGTCATCCTCGCTATTGATTGAAACTGAGGGGGTGATAATTTTATTAATTCGTCAAAAATTCTCTCAGTTTCGGCATTCCAATCTAATTCTTTTTTAATCTTTTCTTTAGGTTTGGCATTTTCAACTCCAAATTCACGACTGTTAATGAGATCATCAATATAATCCTTTAAAGATTCGACATATCTCGGAGCTTCCTCTTTATCAAGGATAACAGCTTTTTTCGCCCATTGTTCACAATAATTACATTCATCACACATTGAGATACAGTCTTGTTTTTTGAAGAAATCTATAAACCCATCGAGTTTTGTATTATCTATTATTAATTTCGATTTTGGTTCTTCTACAAACGTTTCAACAAATTTATCATGGGGATCTTTCTCTACTCCAATAGACATTGAAAAACCTTGAATAATGTCAACAAGGTTACCTTCATATTTACGGGAAGAAAATGCCTTAACAGACCGAACAATCCATTCAGTGGGCATGCGGCGTCCAGCTATTTTAAATGTATCAATTCCAATAGCTTCATAATGCTTTAAATCCTCGGGACGAATCCACCGACATTTAATTACTTCTGTCGGATTTGAAAATTTAATGGCACTGCAATTGACTATACAAGAATCTATATAAATGCCCCCAAGTTCGTTAAAAACTTGAGAAGAATGTCCTAAAATATTATAATGATAATATCTAAAGGGACATTGATATAAACATCCATCGGTTAAAAGTGGAACAATTTTACACTTTACTGCATTTTGAATTTTCTTCAATGTCTTGAAATCACGGTTTATCATTATGCTCGGAGTTATTTCGCTTGCCCCAAGCATTTCATAAAATTTAGCTCGATTCACACTGTTAACATGAGCAACAGTAGAAACCCGAATTTTCAAGTTGGGAAATTGTTCTTTAATGATCTGTATTAAAAATGGAATAGTAACAATTATATTATCTGATCCAATATCGCTTATCCATTGAAGATGACTTATCAACTTTCTATGATATCCAGCATCATATTCCTTATTATCCATACACGGTGCATTTAAACAATAGGAGAATTCCATTTTATTCTCGTGAACTTTTTTGATATACTCAGCTATTTCTTCTTCCGAAACTTCTTTTAGTAAAAATGAAGGGCGCCCATGGCCCACGATCGAGAAATTCCCTACGCCGTAAATATCTTTAACAGGATATTTAGCCAATTCACCTATAAGTTTAAAGTCCCAATTCGTAGCAACATTTAATTGAATATATTATCACCTCTTTATATCTTCATCCTTGGGTAATTTTATTATGAGCTTTAGCATTAAGCGGCAATAACGGTGCACAAGCCATGAGCTTAGTCATGTCACCTTCGACAATATATGTTCCAGCCATGGTTGCTTGGATGGGATCAGATTTACCATTGAGTACACCTTTAACAGTTTCAAAATCTGTTTTGTGTATGATTTTTGGAGCATTAGTCCTGGAATATTCCCCCATTCCCCAATTCATCTTATCATTTTCAAAAAATTGCCAAAAGTTCATTTCTGGTCTATCACTTATGTCATATTGAAAAAGTAGTGGCGCAACGGGCTCTAATAATGATGTTATGTCATCTAACTCATTATAAGCCTTCATAAAACGTGTAAGATACGCTTCCCATTCTTCTTTTGTCTCCATATCAATTTTCACCTCCTTTTTATTATTTATTTTAATAGCCTGATCTATGATTTTTTCAAATATGTCTTTAATTTCTTTCTCCCATTCCATTTTTACACCTTAATTTAATTTTTTTACCCTCTTTTTTCTAAAAGTAAATCATTTTTAAGTTTAAATAGCAAAATTATATTAAAATCATAGGTAATAACAAATTTTATCATTTTTGTCCTCCTTCCCCAGGATATTGTCATTAGAATCAGTAAAGTTATTAATTTTGGGATAAGGATAATAATTTTTTAAATAAAAAATCCAAAATCTTTCAAAAACAGAATGATCACAAGAAACTCGAAGATTGTTATAGCGATTATAAATAGTAACATTGGATTTTATGTAATATATTCTATTTTGAATGATATTATTTTCATAACTTTTTCTTCTTAAATGGTTATAAGAATTATCGTTTCTTTGAATCAATTTACAATTTCTTTCAATATTAATGCCAAAAAGTTTATCATCGGAACAATCTATTGATTCTTCCTTTAACCTAAATATTATATCTGGATCTTGAGATGATCCATATGCTGTTCCTTTAGATCCGAGAATACTTAAATCTATATAAAAAAATATTTGATCTTCTCCATTTAAGAATGCCCTTTTAAAATAATGATAAAAACCAGTATTAACGTAACAAAAAAGGTTATTAATAATGAAGAAATCTATCAAATGACCGAGGCTTAACTGGATTGTTTGATATTTTTCAGGTAAAAACCATAATATGTTGAGATAAGGTAAAGTAGGAATAAAAAATGAATTGCCAGAAGTAACGTAATCGTTTATTAAAGAAAATAAAACAGGAACATCTCTAATAAACATGTAAATGAAAGTAACTATGAAATATGAAAAAATAAAGACCAATCCCGGGATTATCTTAAATTTATCAAGTATTTTACTATTATGCATGTGTTAAATGATCTATTTGAATATTTTTTTATATTTCTCCTTAGAGTTTATTTTAATTACATAAAATTAACTTATATTTAAAAATTTCGAAACGATTTAGAATTTCAATAAAAAGATATACCTTATTTAGAAGGTAATTTAAATGAATCTTTTACGTTATAATTTATAATTCAATTTATTTTGGGAAAAGATAGTGAACGAAAAAGAGAAGTTTTCAGATTTTCAATAAAATTAAGTTAAGAAAGCCCAATTTCACAATCTTTAAATATATCTTAAACAATAGTTTAAATTACCAGTTCTAACTCAATTATCAATATGACGGCAGAAATAATATTTAAAATAGGATTTCCATTAGTGCTACTCGGGCTTCTTGCAATTATTTTCATTAGTGGATTCTTTAAAAAACGTCCAAAACAAGAACTTATGAGTTTAGATGAATTTATAATGGATTGGCTTAAAGATCACGGACAAGCTCATAAGTTAGATGATCAATTTGAAAAAATGAAAAAGGATCCAGGTGGATTAATTTATATGACTCTAACATATAAAGGTGCAAAAATCTCTATAAAATGTGGTTTAACTCCAAATAAGATATCTTATTTAAATTTAATTTTCTCATTTCTCATTTTTTACGGTGTAGTAATGGCTGGTGAAGGTCATACACGTGAATTATTTTCTCAACAACCATTCTATGGCTCTTGGTTTATACCTCTTGCTTTTTTAGTATTAATTACAGGAATCATCGACGGGATTGATGGTTCAATAGCTAGGTTATTGGATATAAAGTCTAAAAGAGGTGCTTGGTTAGATAATGTGATTGACAGGATCAGTGATACATTAATATTGGTATGTTTAATTCCTGGAAACTTTTTGATTTTATCGGAATATGGACTTGATTTTACATGGATGATTTGGACAAATATTTTTCTAATCTTTCTTTATGAATACATGAGAGCAAGACATGAAGGTTTAGGGTTGCATGAAACAAAACCGTTTATGGGTGAAAGAATAACGCGAATATTAGTAATCTTTACATTTTTTCTAATTTACGGTATTTCGAGTTTCTTTGTATTAATAACAAATTGGATCAATCCCTCTGTGACCAAAATATGGACTTATTCACACTCTGGAACAATAACTTGGAACATGTTAATTTTTCAAATCAGTTTATTATTGATTATGGTCTATTCATTAATTAAATTAGCTAGCTATAGTTTAAAACAATTAAAGATAATGGATAAGAATAGTAGAGAATGAACGAATTTTTAAAATGAGTTGCTATCAAATATTAATTACGAAACCAAATAAAATATAAAAAAGAGGTTTTAAAATATAAATTTCAAAAGTTTTTTATATGGACTTGTATGGGTAATATTTTTTGTTCTATTACACATATTTTTTCCCCCTTTTTTATCATCTAGAACAAAAAGTTCAATTGACGCCTTCATTGCCGATCCATTAACTTATTGGTGGTTCATATTTCCATTAATTGGGCTAATCATATTGTTGATATTGGTTATTTATTATGGTAAATATTTCCTTGCATCATTTGGAAAGGGTTACCGAACCAAAACACCTTATTATGCAAAAATAAGTATATTAATAGCTTCAAAAAATGAAAAAATACTATTAGAAAGAACATTAAATTCCATTATTAAATCAAATTATCCTAAAGAAAATATCCAATTAATTATAATAACAAGTGGTTCTACAGATGATACAACGGAGTTTTGTCAAAAATTTGCTAAAAATCATGATACATTAGAAATAGAAGTTTTATCAGAGAATCTTCCTAAAAAAGGAAAGCCTCCAGCCATGAATTATGGTCTAAAATACGTAAAAAATGATATAGTTGTCCTTTATGATTCGGGCTGTATTCTAGAACCAGATGCATTAAAGAATTTAATAGCACCATTTCAAAACAATGAAATTAATGCGGTTATTGGTCCTGTTTTAGTTAAGAATTGGAAAAACAATAAATTGACTAGGGGAATTTTTCTTGATTATGCTATTGTTTCTGGTGGTGGAATATTATTTGAAACTAAAAATAGATTGGGTTTATCTGCCTATTCATATGGACGAAATTTTGCTGTTAATACGAAATATCTCAGGAAATATGGAGGTTTTAACGAAGTTTCAATGACAGAAGATCTTTATCTTTCTGTGCTTTTAAATTTAGATGGAATAAAAATTTATTTTTCACCTAAAGCAAAAGTTTATGAATATGTGCCAAGTACTTGGGAGATTTTGGCAAAACAACGCACACGATGGCTAGTAGGATATATTTTTGATATGCCACAGTTAATGGCAATGAAAGGCGAAAAAAAGAATGGTAACTCAATAATTATTTCAAGAAATATGACAATGACGCTCATAGGAAATATTGATACGTGGATTCCTATTGTAATTGGATTTGCAATATTTTATTTGATAATTGGAGAGTATTATTTATTAAGTTGGACCCTTTCCTGTTTAATCTTTCAATTTGGCTTTTTGTTTAATGCTATACGAAAATATTGTGATAAACATTACAGTCTTTTACTTTTCTTTCTAATATCGGGTTATATCCATCTTTATATGTTTTTACGTCAGTTTAGTCTTCCCAAAGAATTAAGTTGGGAAAAAACACCTATGTTGTTAGAAAAACAAGAAGATGAAATAATAGCTTTATCTACCAATTAACTTTAAGGGTTTTTTATTTTTTAAACCGTAATCCTCAAATTTTAGTCTGAGTAATGTTATTATTATACGAAATAATTAATGAATAAGAGTAAAAAAATTAGGAATTAAATTTTAATGAAAATTCATCTTATTAATCCTGCACCTTCAAAATTATCCAATAGTCAAAATGAAACATTATTTCATGCTTCTGCGCCTCCTTTAGGATTAATATACCTGGCGACATATTTGAAAGATTCAGGCCATAAAATTTCTATTTTAGATCAAGCAGCTATTAATTATGAAAATAGCGATGTAATTAACTGGGTTAAAAAAGGAGACCCAGATGTTGTAGGTTTTTCAATTATATGTGCATCTGTTGAAAATGCAAAATTAATATCTAAATCATTAAAAACTTGGAATCCAAATCTTAAAATCGTTTTTGGGAATTATCTTGCGACTTTCTATGCAAAAAAAATCTTAAATAACTATAATTGGGTAGATATTTGTGTGAGAGGGGATGGTGAAATAACTTTCTCAGAACTTATAGAAAAAATAGAATTGAACAAAAATCTTGATGAAGTCGAAGGAATAACATATCAACATAATGGCAAAATTAAGGAGAATAAGAATCGTCAATTTATAAAAAATCTTGATTTATTACCTTTTCCTGACCGAAAAATGATTCCAAGTATCTATAAAAATCGAATTGGTGGAATTGATGTCACAAATCGAAAATTTACCACATTGGTTACTTCACGCGGATGTCCCTTTTCATGTAATTTTTGTGCCTGCACAGCATTCTCTCAGGGTCTGTGGAGGACACGATCGGTAAATAACATACTTAAGGAAATATATGAATTAGCAGATCAAGGCTATCAAGAAATACTTTTTGTTGATGATAATTTTACATTAAATTCGAAAAGAATAATCGAATTATGTGACAAAATTAAGAAAGAAAAAATGGATATGGTATTTATATGTGACGGAAGAGTTAATAATAGTTCTATTAATTTGCTGAGAACTATGAAAAAAGCAAATTTTGAAATCCTAATGTTTGGAATAGAAAGTAGTTCTCAAAGAATGTTAAATTATTATAATAAAAAAATCACGCCCCAAATGAGTGAAATTGCTGTAAATAATGCACGCAAGGCGGGTTTTAAGATGATTGTTGGTTCATTTATGATCGGTGGACTTGATGAAACCTATAATGAAGCTATTAATACTCTAAAATTTATTTCAAAACTTGACATTGATTTTCCTCATATAATTTTTACTCGAGCGTTACCTGGAACCCAACTTTTCAGTAATTTAATTCAAAAAAATATTATTGATGAAGAAAAATATTGGGAAAGAGGCGTAGATCTTATTGATTTACCTGAATCAAAAATGAAACGTAATATAATTTATCAAATAATAAAAGAACAATTCCATAAAAATTTCTTCAGACCTAAATATTTGATTAAGGCATTTTTACGAACAATAATAAGTAGATATCGCCAAGAAATATTTTTAAATCATCTAAATTTCCATGATATAGATAAATTTGTTAAGTTAATCAATAATCCACCTGATTTATTTTAGCTTTAAATTTATAGAGTGAAAAGTAAATTTGAAAATTGCGTTGATAAATCCAAGTTTGGAAACAAAAATCTATTCTCCGTGGCCTCCATTAGGAATTCTATATTTAGGAACAATACTCAAAGAAAATGGATTTAAAGTTAAATTATTAGATGCGGCAGCAAAATTTTACGGAAAAAATGAGATATTAAGTTGGATTAAACAAGAAAGACCCGATATAATTGGTATAAGTGTCTTTACAGTAGCTTTTCTTCCAACAATCAATCTCATAAAGATTATTAAAGATTGGAATCCAAACGTAAAAATTATTTTAGGACATTATCATCCTACTATTGAAGCCGAAAATATAATCCGTAAATATGGCGATTATGTTGATTATTGTGTGAGAGGAGAAGGTGAATATACTTTATTAGAATTATGTGAATTCTTAGATAAAAATGATGGCAAAGCGCCAGATCATATCAAAGGACTTGCATTTCAAGATTCTAATAAGAAAACAATCTTAACTCCAGATGCTCCTTTAATATCGGATTTGGATGCTCTTCCTTTTCCTGACAAAAAATTGATAGATTTTGATTATAAATGGAATTTTTCAGGATTTGAGTTCTCAAAATCGAAACTTACATCGATCGTATCGTCTCGAGGGTGTCCATTTAATTGTTCATATTGTGCGTGTACTAAATTTGCGAAGCGCCGATTTCGACCAAGAAGTCCTGAGAACATTGTAAACGAAATGCTTTTAATAGAAGAACAAGGGTATACACAACTAAATTTTGTAGACGATAATTTCACTTTACAACCTAAAAGAACTATAAAAATCTGTCAATTAATTAAAAAAGAAAAAATTGATATCAATTGGCATACAGACGGGCGAGTTGACCAAACTTCTCAGGATATGTTAAATTGGATGAGAAAAGCTGGTTGCAAATCTATATGGTACGGATTTGAAAGTGCAAATCAGCGAATTCTTGATCTTTATAACAAAAGAACTAAGGTAACTCAATTCAATGAGGCAATTCGTAAAACACGTAAAGCGAATATTGATCTAATTGTTGGATTATTTATGCTTGGAGCACCAACGGAAACCATAGCTGAAGTTAAAAATACAATAAATTTTGCTGTAAGTTCTGATATTGATGTTCCATTTTTCAATGTCGTTGAAATTTTCTCAGGAACAAAACTATGGGATGATTATATTTCTAAGGAAATAATTAATTCAAATGATAAAGTAAAAGCTCATGTAGGTAATGAAATTCTTGAAGTTGAGCGATGGGAAACTACAACTAGGGCGATTGACTTTTTATTATCTCCAGAAGAACGAGAACAAATGTTATTTGAAATCCAAAATGCTTATCAATTATTTTTTTCTTTTGAAAGGAAGAAGATATTTCTATTAAAGATGATATTACGTACAATAAAAAGTAGATTTATGCTTAATATGGCATATAACATTATGAGAAATTTTAGAAATGCTATGGATGCAATAACAACATTTCGTAGTTCAAAACCTAGGGGTTTTGGAACCTATGAAGATTGAAAAAATAGAATTAATTCAAGAACTAGCTATAATGATAAGAAATAAAAGATCATGTATTTATCGAAGTAAAAAATGAAAATTGCTTTAATTTTTCCAGTTCCAATGGATTTGGACCGAAAAGACCCTCGCCCTATGTTCTCAAGCTTCGCCGAACCTTTAGGTTTATTATATATCGCTGGAGTCTTAATGGAGAATGGATATGATGTAGCTATATTAGATCATGGTGCAACTGATTATACCTTTTCTCGAGTATTAAATTGGATAAAAAAACAGAACCCTGATGTGCTAGGTATTTCGGTTTTAACCCGCTCTTTTCTATCTGGAATCAAAGTAGCGAAGTTAACTAAAGAATGGAATCCAAATATTACTATAATTTTAGGTAATTATCAAACAGTCTGTGCTGAAAAGATATTAAAAAAATATGATTTCATAGATTTTTGTGTCCGAGGCGAGGGTGAATATACAATGCTAGAGTTATTACCAATGATTCAAAAAAATAAAACTAGCTACGAAGATATTAAAGGAATATCTTATAGAGAAAATGGAATTGTCAAATCAACTGCACCTCGTGAATTAGAACAAGACATAGATAAATTTTCAATTCCTGATCGTAAATTACTTAAGGGTTCTAAATATAAGATGTCGATGGGGGGCTTGGAGATTTCTAGTGAAAAATCTGGAACAATAATCATGAGCCGTGGATGTCCTTATCAATGTCGATTCTGTTCAGTCAATCATGAAAGTTGGCGACATAGGTCGGTGGGGAATATAATTCAAGAACTACAACTTTTAGAATCTGAAAAGTATCGGGAAATAATGATAATGGATGATAATTTTACAATAAATCCTAAATGGGTAATAAAAATCTGTAAAAACATTATTAAAGAAAAAATCGATTTGATTTTTCATTGTGAAGCTAGAATTGAAGGAACCAAAGAAATGTATGAATACATGAATAGGGCTCATGTCAAAACTATTTTTTACGGTATGGAAAGCGGCAGTCAACGAGTATTAGACTATTATCAAAAAAATATAACACCCTCTCAGTGCAAATTGGCATTAAAAAAAGCTCGGAAGGCTGGAATTGATATGTTATTCGGTTCTTTTATTCTTGGTGCGCCTATTGAAAAGATTAGTGATATACAAAAAACTATAAATTCTGCCTTACGTTTAGACATTGATTATGCTATGTTTCATATATTTGAAGTATTTCCAGGTATTAAAATCTGGGATGAATTAATAAGACAAAATAAAATAGATGAAAATAAATATTGGGAAACTGGTGTTCGAGTACCTGAACTTCCATTTTATAATATCGATCTGGATTTTCTAATAGACGTGATAAGAAAAACTTATAAAAAATTTTATTCATTAGGAAGACCAAAATTTATTTTCAAGCAAGTTGCTAGATCATTAATAAGTAGTTATCGTCGTGATAAATTAAAAAATATAGCTAAAGATTTTAGATCATCGTTAAGGATGTTGGATTCACTAAGTGAAAAGAGATTCTAAATATGATTTTATTATATAAAATTATTTCTTGTTATATGAAATAATTTAAAATTTTTTTTTTACCTCTTCTTTTTCAGATTCAGTTAATTGACGCACAACTTTAGCAGGAGAACCATATGCTATAGAATATGGAGGAATGTCATCTGCCACTAATGATCCTGTTCCAATAATCGATCCTTTACCAATTTTAACACCTGGTAATATAATAGAGTATGCACCTATTCTCGCATTTTCACAAACTTTGATAGGCCCAAAACTGAAGCTTCCATGTTTTATATGCATTGCATTATGAGTCAATAATTTCACACCAATTCCACAACCACTACCATCTTCAAATTCAATTAATTCAGGTAAAAGGGGGTCTGGTATTGCTTTTTCAGAAATATGGCAATTTTTTCCTATTTTCATTCCAATAAATCGGAATAATTTATTTCTAGCTCGCGGCCACCCAGCTAAATATGTAACAATTAAGGAGAATAAATGATTAAATGCACCTTTTATAAACCATGAAATAGAGAATCCTTTACTCTGAAGATATCTTGCAATAATTAACATTGGTACAGGAGTGAAAAGATATTCATCAGTTTTTATATTAATATAAGTTATTTTGCCCTTAACTTCAATTTCAAATTCAGGTCTCTTATACTTCCAAATTTTTCTAGCTTTTATCAGATCTTTTAAGAATATCAAGAGATCTGTATTTACCACAACTAGGATTAAACTTAACGCAAAATTAATGGGTAGAAAGAGTAAAATTAGCATTAACCTTGTATTAAGGGCCAAATCTTTATTAAATAAGATACCAATATGCGTATAATAAATTGCAATGAACGTAATTAATACGAATCCTAATAGGCTAAAGACATATATTATTGAACCAGTTAACTGTACAGTTTTTGCTAAGTTATATCCTAAAACATATAATACAAGTAAAACCACGTAAGCAATTAAAATTCCACTATAGACAAATAGACTATATCTATAGAAAATTAATGAAAACCAATATGCTATAAAATTGTAGATTATATCTATTTGTGGAATTGGAATAAATATTCGATTTATTATGAATGATATGACTAATAAAGCACTCAAGAGTAATAAACTAAATGAAATTATAAATCCTTTTTTCATTTTAATAATTATTTTATTATTGAGTTTAAAACTTTTATAGAATAATAAAAAATCATCTTTTAATAATAAATATATTTTCTATTCTCAAATGTCAAATAAACCTAAAATATCGGTTATTATCCCCACATATAACGAGGAGACTAACATAAAAGAAACGTTAATAGCCGCTAAAAAGCAAATATGTGATATTCCTTATGAAATTATTGTAGTTGATGGACAAAGCTCCGATAAAACAGTTTCTATAGCTAAAAATTTTGCGAAAGTGTATATATCACCTCAAAAAGGGAAGGCGTTTCAATTAAATTATGCTGTACCAAAAACATCTAGTGCTTTACTCCTATTCTTAGATGCTGATACATTGATAGAACCATTTTTTTTACAAAAAATTTATAAAATTTTTAAAAAAGATAAAAATCTTTTTGCTTGTAGTGCTAGAGTAAAATATTATGATGGAAATGTTATTTCGTTTAAACTAGGTTCCCAAAAATTTACCATAACAAAATATTTTTTTCTTAACATTAATATGCATTTATGGTATTTTTTTAAAAGTTTATTAGGATATCCTGAACTTTCAGGAACTAATATAATTGTTAGAAAAGATATATTTTATAAAGTAGGTGGTTTTAAACAACCACCTAATTCATTAGGAATCGACAAGGTGTTTTCAGATTCCTTAATATATCAAATTAGAAAAATAAAAAAAGGTAAAATAAAAACCCTAAATTTTATTTCGGTATTGACAAGTGGAAGACATTTAACTGTCCGTCGTAGTTTAAAACGCATTAGCCAATATCATTTAAAAAAAGATATTTATTATAAATTAGCAAAAGAAACCAAATGAATGAAAGAAGCGGCTCACATAATGAAAATTGCTCTAACCTTTGATATTGAAAGAGATATTCCTAATGTTTTAGATACATATTTTGGAGTAAAAATTGGATTATTGAAAATATTAAAGATATTAGATAAGTATAATATCAAAGGGACTTTTTTTTGTACTGGAAATGTTGTTGAGCAACTGCCCGAGTATATAAAAATAATTGAGCATAAAGGTCATGAAATTGCTTGTCATAGTTTAAATCATGAACGATTAAACCAATTGAATTTTAAAAAATGTCAAGAAATAATTTATAAGAATAAAAAGATAATAGAGAAGACTTGTCAAAATTCAGAAATTATTGGTTTTCGAGCTCCTAAATTAAAACCCCCAAAATTCTTATTTCAAGTATTAAATAATTTAGGATTTAAATATGATTCTTCAATTAATTCGCATAAAAAGTTGAAATACTATCAAATAAATAATTATCAAATTCAAGAATTTCATCCATCAAATTTAAGTATCTTGTTTAGATTACCTGATCTTATAGGGGAGTCTTTTACGCGAAAATGGATATTTAAAAAGAAATTAATTATTTTATGTTTTCATCCTTATGAAGCAATAAATATAAAAACCTTGATTTTCAATCAAAAAAATTTGTTCAATATAATTACTAATATCTTATTTAGACCAGATCGATGGGTGTATACAGGAAATGCATTTATCATTAGGTTTAATAAGTTTATAAAGGAATCTATTTCGAAAAAAGCCGAATTTATTAGTTTAAATCAATTAATTAGTTAAAGAGATTAATAAATCAACATCTTATTTTTTTAGATTATTCATCAGAAAATTTCCCAAAACCCGACATTTTTAGATATCTTAACTGCATAATCGTTCTCATTCCGCTACCAAAATGTTTCAAAAAATTTAAACCAAGTTTTCGCTTGTATGAACTTAATAACATATTAGGAAGTAACTTTATGTTTCTAAATGATATAAATTTCCTATATGCTTGTTTAATCAAACCTAATATTATCCTTCTCTGTACTTCCGTGTGAGTAAAATCCATTACTCTGATTGAACCTTCCCAATTTTTATCTTCATCAACAAGTCCCTTTAATACTAGATCATCCCACATTGGGATTCCCGGCCAAGCTTCAACTACATTTAGAAAGAAAAAATCCACACCTGAATTCATTGCAAATTGGACTGTGTTTTGGCATTCGGATATAGTTTCATTAGGAGCGCCAACCATGAATAATCCAATAATAAAATCTATTTTAGCTTTTTTGGCCATTTTAATAGCACTAAGAGACTGGTCAGGAGTTATATTTTTATTATAATAATCTAAAATTCTTTGATTAGCACTCTCGATTCCAAAACTAACTGATTTACAACCAGCCGATGCCATATGTTCAAAAAATTCCCTTGTAACTTTATCAACACGCATTTCAGCATGCCAATTAATATCAAGATTTTCTTTTCTTAGTAGCTTACAAAATTTTAACACATTCTTAAGATTAAGCGAAAAATTATCATCAACAAATGCAATTTCAGAATATCCTTGTGAAGCTAAATATGAGAACTCTTCAACCAAGCGTTCAGGCGATTTGGATCTATATCGTCTACTTGAAAATTTAGCCACGGCGCAATAAGCACAGCCATGAGGACAGCCACGAGTAAAAAAAGTTGTCGCTAGTTTTGAATCCATTAATTCTATTCCAGCTAAATTCTGGCGATATTGAATATTAAGAAGTGAACGATCAGGAAAAGGTAGATCGTCCAAATTTTTATTTATTGGGCAATCAGGATTGTGTTTAATTTTCCCATTAAAAAAATAACTTATCCCTAATATATTAGTAGGTTCTCGATTGGGATCGTTTTCTAGATGATTAATTAAAGTAGATAAAATATACTCATTTTCTCCTCGAACGCAATAATCTACGAGATGATTATACTTTTTTAAAATATTTTCGGCACATATTGTTGGATGATAATGGCCTAATACAATTTTTACATTTAGATTCCATTTTTTAACCATCTGGGATATTTTGATGGAAGATAAAAATCCTACAGTAAAGGTAGTAATTCCAATAACTTCGGGATCTACTTTTTTTATCCAATTTAATACATCATCAAAACTAAACCCGTTAGACGCTTGATCTAATAATCTAATCTGATGCCCTTGTTCTTTTAAAATTGTTCCTAATAATATAATTCCTAATGGAGGCCATTTTTGTCCGTAAAATTGTTCTTTTTCTCCTAATACTGGTCTAGGATTGATTAGAGCAATTTTCAAGTTTTTATAATTCCATTCTTATTTTTTATTGTTGTAATTTAATATGATGAGAAAATATTAATAATTTCTTTTTAAATCCTATTCTTCCTTTATTGATATCATTTTACGTGAAAAAGGATCGTATTTAATAGATTCTTTTTTACTAATCCCTTTTTCAATTATATTTTTAAAAATTTTAAATAGTATATTCTCAAATCCAGCATTAAAAATTTCATTTTTCCACCTAAAATTCGCCGGATATCTAATCAATTTAAAAATTGGCACGTTATGGGATTCAAAAACTTTCTTTCCCACAATTGCACTGGTGATTGAAATCATTTCTAGTAGATTTTTATGCTTTAAATAGTCTGGTGCACGTTCTCTCCGAACTTTCGCCCAGCTAAGGAGATTAGAAGGAGGTTTGAATCCCATTTTTATAGCATGATCATAAATTATGGTTTTAGGATAAGGAAATAGGATTTTTACTGAAAATTCACAATCAGGGTTGATCTCTTTAACTTTTTTTATTAAGGTGAGAGTTTTTTTCATATCCCTTTTAGTTTCCCCCGGTATACCAATCATCCAACTATAATCAGCATTAATATCCAAATCTTTAGTAATTTTAGCACTCATAATTATATCTTTTATTAAAATGTTTTTATTCAAGATACTTAAAACTCGCTGAGAGCCTGATTCAGCCCCAAAATACATATGAATACAGCCATGTTCTCTTGCCTCTTTAGCTAATGAATAGTCTACGTGATCAACACGCAACTCCGCTTTCCATGTGATGTCTTGCTCTTTAAAATAAACAAAAAGACCTTTAATTCGTTTTGAATTTGCGAAAAAATAATCATCATAAAAAGTAATTTTCTTAGCACCAAAATCTAAGGTTTTATCAAGCTCTTCAATGCATTTCTCGGCCGTCCATCCTCTCCAAACATTGTTTAATAAAGTATTATAGCAAAAAGCACATTTAAACGGGCAACCACGACTGGTTATAATGTTGAAATTCCTATTTTTTATATAATGCTTTGGATTTATCAAATCCCAAGAAATACTCAATTTATTTATTTCAGAGCTTTTTAACAAGTCACTGTCAGGATTATGAAAAATTTTTTTACCTTTTTTAAATGAAAGACCATTTATTTGGCTTTTATTTTTACCACTTACTAATTCATAATAGGATTTTTCACCTTCTCCTCGAATAATAAAATCTATCAGTTTATTTTGAAGAGTCTGGGTTGGAAGAATAGTTGAGTGAATGCCTCCCCAAACGATTTTAATATTGTTAAATTCTTTCTTGATAGATTTACAAATCTTTAAAGCATGATAAATCTGTGGGCCAGTCATTACAGAAACGCCAATGTATTCGGGCTCATTATTGGAAATAGCATTCTTTACTTGATGGAGTGTATCAAATCTTAAATCGAAGATTTTTACATTCACTTTTCGATTAATCAAGTAGTCAGCAATAAATAAAATGGAATAAGGAGGAATAGGGATTTGAGTCCCCGCAAATTCAAGTTTAGGATAAATTAATATTGTACTCATTTTATTTCCTATTATACTCAAAAAAATTGGGCTCTGTAAATCATTATTTATTCGTTTTTATTTAGAAGATATTCGTATTATATAATGTAATTTATTTAAATATAATTCCTTGAGGGATTTGAAAGAATTTAAGATTAATGAAAAAATCATTATTTATTTTTGAAGTTCCAAAGAAACATCAACATATGATTCTTTCTTATTACTTGAAATATGAATATCTTCAACATTGCACACTACTTTTAAATTTAAATTCCGTAAATATATTCCCTCGGTAATACCGCACATTATATAAAAGAAATAAATGAAATCATCAGAATTATCTAAATATTCTGAATTTTTGATCCTATATACAATCTTATTTTCTTGTAGTTTATCAATCGAAATATCAATATCGTCTTGAAAAAAATCAAATGAATTATAAAATTCTTTAAAGAGTTTTAAATAAGCTTTCATATCAGAAATTCCTTTGAGTTTTTCGATTTCCTCACGGTATGCATCTCCAAGAGAAAATTGAAAGTATTCTAAGAGTTTTAAGCCAACATCTTTGAAGACTTGCTCATTATTGGGAAATTCATTTTTTAACGCAAATAATAGTGCTTGAATAAAAGAATTAATTAGGTTTTTTCGTAAATATTTTCTCTTCTTACTAAAATATAAACGCGCAGCTCCTATATCCTTTTTATTTACTAATTCTTCAGCTTCTAAGATGCCTAAGTATTTTGAGACGGTATTGCGATGAATCCCGGTTTTATTTGAAAGTTCCGTAATTGTTAAACCAGAAACTGAGTCAGATAATTTATTTAATATTTCTGATTTTTTATCATTTTTATAATCCATTATTAATAGAATTAGCATCTTATTATTTATATATTATGCAATATTGCTGGGCATTATAGCAATATTTAAATATTGCTTTTACTAGATTGTGATTAAGGAAAAATTAAAAATAATGTAATAATAATAAGGGGTAATTATGATATCAGATAGAATTTTATTAACGACACCTTGTTATCCCTATCCTACTCTCCCTGCTAATGATTCCTTAACAGATGCTACTGGTCAGCGTTTTACTCATGGTGATGATATATTTACTATTGTTTCTCATACACATTGCTACGCAAACCACATTTTAGCTCAGAATATTGATATTCCTGCTACTTTGCTTGAATATCCTCGATGGGAGAATTTTACCGAAGAAGTTGATAAAGGTTATGCTACAATCGGCATCAGCTCGTTTCCAGTTCATCTTGATATGGTCATGAAAATGTGCAAATACATCCGAAAAGTATCTCCTGAAACAAAAATACTCTTGGGTTCCTATGGGGCTCAGGCATTCGACGCGCAATATGACGAAGAAACTAAAAAAAAATATGTTGACCATGTGGTAAAAGGTGAGGGTGTAAAATGGCTTCGTGAATATTTAGGTGAGGATACAAACCGCCCTATTTCACAAAAGTTAATGCCTAAATGTGGTGGTGCCCCAGCATATCTAAACAAATACCCTAGAGGTGGTATTGGTTTTTTAGTTACAGGATTGGGTTGTCCTGGGGGGTGCGACTTCTGCTCAACAACCGAAATGTATGGTCACAAACGTATTGAATTACTTTCACCAGAAGATTTTGTTGACCATGTTGAACTTTATCGTAAGCACTTCTCGAATTTAAGCTCAATCTTTGTAATAGAAGAAGATCATTTCCGCCATCCTCGATGGCTCAGCAAAACTAAGGAAAGATGGATGCAAAACAAAGATCTCATAGAAAACGTTGATTGGACTGGCTTTGGATCAGTGGATTTTATCTGGCATTTTGCTAGTAATTATGGCTGGGACGCCATTCCTGAGACAGGAATGGGTGCGGTTTTCATTGGAGTGGAATCAAAGTTTGCTGGCGAACATGGTTATAGAAAAACTAAAGAAGCTGATGCTCGAGAAGTATTTCATAATCTTCATTCAAGGGGGATTCGTACGCTCGGTGCGTGGATATGTGGTTGGGATTTTCATAACCATTCAAATATGTACGAAGATCTTAACTATTTTGTTGCTTGTAAACCTACTTACCAACAATTAACTCGCCTTTCCCCTTTCCCAGGTACCGATTTATGGTGTAAACTTAAAGATCAAGGACGTGTAATGAACGTTCCTTGGGAAGATGTACATTTTTGGAGTGGTGCGCAGAAAAATATCTCTATGGAAACTCACGAAACGCTAAATCTGACGGAGTATGGGTATGACTTAATATACAAAACATGGGGTCCATCAGTACTTAGAAGGCTTGAAGTTACACTCAATGGATATGAACATTGTCTGAATTCTGATAATCCCTTGATGAGGGAGAGCAGATCCGAATTATTCAAACGGACCTCCGCATTATCATGGATTATGTTACGTTCAATAGATCGCTTTGCGCCAAACGGCGTAGTAAGACGAAGAGCTATAAAAACAGATGAAAGATTTAGAGACCTTATTGGTGAACCAACTCCAATGATGGAATTAATTTCACGCAGTATTGAACAGAGTGCATTGAAATTTAAAAAGAAACATATGTTTGATCCATTTAATCGAAGACCACGGGAAGAACCAGCTAAGAAGTATCTTTATGAGAAGGACAGATCCATTAAAGATGAAGATATCCCTTACAAAACTACATACCCAAACAAAATACCGAGAAAAATCCGAAGAGAAATGAAGCTTAGTAATTTAAAATACAAGGCTATAAATAAATTCTTGAGTTGGAGATATAAAGTTAAATCAAGTAAAAAAATAAACGAGTTAGATGCTATACTATTGAAAAGTGTAAGAGGACAATCCTACGGCGGATTCTAACATTTTCTAAACACTAAGAAAAATATTTGGTAATTTAAATGAGCTTCAAACCAGATTCAAATTCCATCCCCAGTAATACCCCAGTCAGTAGCGTTCCCGTTGATTATTATCCTCAAGGATGTGGATTCTGGTATAACATAGCAGAAGGTATTGATGCTGGGAAAAAAATGTTTTATCGGGATAGTACTCATGGGACAGGAATTCCAGAAAGCACAATTGTTTTTGTTCACGGCAATCCTGAATGTTCTTACACATATAGAGATGTTATTAAGGACCTGATCAGTTCTGCCAAGAAACCTTTCAGGATCGTAGCAATGGATCATATTGGTTTTGGCTTGTCTGATCAAGCGTCATTTGAAATGGTTTGTATGGATCATGCCAAGAATCTATTAGAACTTATACAACATCTTGATTTGAAGAACGTAACCCTAATAATACATGATTGGGGTGGACCAATTGGTATTGGTGCTTTCTTGAAGGTTCCTGAATGTGTATCCAATCTTATTATACTAAATAGTACTGTTTTTCCATTTCCAAAATCAGGTATAACATACGAGAATTATCCATTAAAACAGTTTCCATGGTGTAAAACACCAAATATAATCCCAAACAATTTATGGGGCGCCTTTGCTTCTTATGCGATTTTTTATAATCCTGAGGATCCAAAAGAATTAATATCGCTCGTTCCTACTATGCTTGCCACAGCAAGAGAGACGGGTAGTTTCTCAATAGATGAAAGTGTACCTCAAAAAATCTTTAGAGAACAGTTTCAGTCAGAAGCAAATGTAATGAGTTCAAAACGTTTAGTCCTTCAAACGCCAGTCTGGGGTTATGGAAATATATATAAGGAACCTAACCTTGGTGAGCGTGATACAACTCCTTTTTACCGCTTTATACAGGACAATATTAGCAATTATTGGGGTCCTAAAGGGCAAAATATTGGTGTTCGAGCAGTCTTAGGAAAATGGGACCCATCAGCTAAAGATGAAGTCATGCAACAATGGATGGACCATCTTCCACAGCTTGAAGGGCATGTTAAAGTTTTTGAAAAAGCAAACCATTTTATTGAAGAATGCGAACCTGAAGCGATTGCGAATGCGATAATTGAAGTTGCTAACTTAAAATAGGTACTATTTTTTTTTCTAAATTATAAACTAGCAAATAAATCATCATTTTGAACTATTATTGGTTAATAGGCGCTATCTAATTTGGGCTACATATTGATTGAAAGAATTTAATATGTTATAATATTATAAAATTTATTCGAAATTAGTAAACAAAAAGAATATGGCATTAACACCAAAAAAAATATACGAAGATTTAAAGAAAAAAGATATAGATAAGCAATCGGCCGCTGACTTGTTAATATTTTTAATAGAAAATGCAGATTATGTTGAAACTAGGTTGGAAAGTATTAATATTTTACAAAAAATTGATTTTAAGAACAAAAAAATTTTTTCGGTTTTAGAGAATTTATTAATATCTGATTCTTATGAAGAAATTAGAACTTTAGCAGCTAACACCTTAAAAGTTTTATTTCGAGAGAAGGCTTTATCTCCTTTAAAATGGGCATTAGAACATGAGAAGTCTTGGCAATTTCTAATGAAGCTCGTCTCAATTATAAGTGAAATTGATAATAAAGCGGCTAAGTCCATTTTAATTGATAAGATAAAGAAATTTGATAATTATAAATTTAATATAAGTCTAAGTCCTTTTTTTAAAACTAAAGAAGTTCGATGGTTTAACATTGAAAAAATTGTTGAAATTATCAATAACTATGTTATCATTAATTATTTTGAAGAACTTTCAAAAGAAATTAATTATCAAATAGAAAAAGGCTTAGTAACCGAGTTAAATTTATCATTTATTAGTAAAAATGTGTTTGGATGGAAAATATTAACAAATTTAACTATTTTCATAAATATCTTCAAATATCTTAAAAAGTTGGAATTAAGAGACAACAGGATTGCGATATTCCCAGATTCTATTGTCAATCTAAATTCTCTTAAATATTTGGATTTAAGCCATAATATAATAGATAAATTACCTGAATCCGTTAGTAATCTTAAATCATTAGAGTATTTAAATTTAAGATATAATAACTTATCAGAGATTCCGAATTCAATTGGTTCACTAAATTTATTAAAAACTTTAGATTTAAAACATAATAAATTAACAACACTTCCAAAATCAATAAGTAAATTAAAATCACTGGAAATATTAAATCTACACGGTAATCAATTTAATACAATTCCAACTTCATTAAAGGGGCTTTCCTCGCTTAAAATTTTAAAATTGGGGCTAAATAGTTTGAAATATATCCCAGATTGGATAAAAAATCTAGGCTTTCTAAAAAAATTAGGATTAGGGGGAAATAAATCGTTATCCAATTTTCAAGAATGGATTGATTTTTTGCCCCCTATAAAAGAATTAAATTTATATGATAATGATATTAAAGAATTACCAGAATCAATAGGATCACTAAATTCTTTAGAAGTATTAATATTACCTAACAATCAACTAACAACATTACCAGAATCATTTAAGAATCTATCTCTTAAAAAACTTGATCTAAGCTATAATAATTTTATTACTCTCCCTGAATGGATTGGTTCTTTTTCTTCATTAGAGGAATTAAATCTAGATGGCAATAAACTTAAAGCCCTCCCTGAATCAATTGGATCCCTTTCATCTCTTAAAATTTTAAGTATAAGTTTAAACAAAGATATCATAAAACTTCCTAAATCGATTAAAGACTTACAAAAAAAAGGACTTCAAATCAATAAATAACGGCCTCGAATTATTATTCTCTTTAACATTAAAGAAAATTTCGTGTTATAGCACCGAAAAAACTCGAAAATAATGTAATTTATTAAATTAAACAAATTTTATTTTGTCAAAAGGATTCGGATTTTTAGGGATAAATTATGACAATTAACGATTTAACAGCTTTGATGAAAAAAAAAGGATTTTTAGACACTTTTCACATTTTAACTTCATCTAAGGACTATAAATGCGAAATACATGCTTTCTATAACGAATTAAATCAATTTAGTTATTATAATTCATTCTTTCGCATTAAAGAGGAGTTAATTAAAAGAAAGTTAATTGAAATCGAAGTAAACGATGGTAAGAAGTATATAAAGCTAACCGAAAGAGGGGTAGAAGTTTATAATAAATTAATGGAAATTAACGACATAATCAATGAAAATTAAATTTCATTGTTTTTATTTTTTTTTTAGAATTTCTAAACATATCATTGAAATCTTAGTATAGAGAGAATTTAAAATATTTTTTTTAATTTATAATCCTAAATTTAAAAAAATTAAACCTATTTTCTTAAAATAATGGAGATTACACCTAAATTAATTCATAAAAATTACAATAATAAAGAGATTGACAAATCCTCTGCTGTTGAACAATTAGTTTCATTAATAGAAAATTCTGAAAACATAAACTCCAGGTTAAATTCCATTAAAATTTTAGCAGTGATTGATGCTAGGACTAAAAAAATATTTAGAATTTTAGAAAATTTACTAATATCAGACGAGTCAGCCCAAATAAGGAAGATTGCCGCTGAAACTATTAAAAATCTCTTTCCAGAAAAAGCTTTAACACCAATGATATGGGCTTACAAGCATGAAACTTCCGTAAATTGCTTAACAACCATCATATCAACATTGGGCGAAATTAATAATCAAAAATCAAAAGCCTTTTTAATTGATAAGATTAATAAAATCGAGACTCCTCAATTTATAAGAAGCCTAAATAACATCTTTAAAACTAGAGATCTTGAGAGTCTAATGGGCACTGAGCTTGCAGAAATAGTTAATAATTATATTATAATTAATTACTTCGAAAAAAAATTCATAAGAATTAGCTTTACAGCAAAGAAAGCCTTAGTGACCGAATTAGATTTATCATGTGTTAGTAGTAATATCTTTGGTTGGAATATATTAAAAACATTACCCGACTTTATATCAAATTTAAATTCGCTTAAAAAATTGGATTTAAAAATAAATAGGATCTTAAGGATTCCATCTTCAATTGGCTCTCTTTCTTCTCTTGAATATTTGGATTTAAGTAATAATATAATTAAGACCCTTCCTGAATCCACAGGTAATCTTAAATCCTTAAAATATTTATATTTGAGATATAATAACTTAAAAGAACTTCCGGACTCCATTGGCTTACTTAAATCTTTGCAGATTTTAGACTTAAGACATAATAAATTAGTTTCTCTTCCAAATTCAATTAATAATTTATCTTCCCTTGAAATATTAGATTTGCATGGAAATCAATTGAATGAACTTTCTGAATCATTAGAGACATTAACTTCACTTACACAACTTGAATTAGGTGTTAATAATTTGAATAGCATTCCAGTGTGGATAAATAGGCTTCCGAAGTTAGAAAAATTAGGATTAGGAGGAAATAAATTTTTGAACAACCTTCCCGAATGGTTAAATTCTCTTCAATCACTTAAAGTATTGCATTTATATGATATGAATTTAAAGGAACTTCCGGACTCTATTGGATCACTATCATCTTTAGAAGAATTAACTATAAGAAATAACATTCTTACAACCTTACCATTGTCGTTTAGAAAATTAACTTCTCTTAAAAAACTGAATTTAAGCTGGAATTATTTTACAAACCTTCCCGAGTGGATAGGTTCTCTTTCCTCCTTAGAAGAATTAAATTTATGGGGGAATCGTATTGAAAAACTGCCAGAATCGATTGGATCCCTCTCATCACTTAAAATCTTAAATTTAACTTATAATAAATTAAAAGATATTCCTGAATCCTTAAAAAAATTAGAAAACAAAGGACTTACTATATTCAAATAAAATTGAAGAATTTAATGGTATTAAACAACTTTCAGTAAATTATGAAACTCACGCCAGAAAAAATTTACGAGAACTACAACAATAGAGTTTTAGATAAGGTTTCGGCAGTTGAAAATTTAATTTCAATCATTGAAAATAGCGATAATATCAACAGCAGAATTGAAAGTATTGAAATTTTAAAAAGAATTGATATTAGAGATAATAAAGCATGCTTTAAACTTTTAGAGAATTTATTGATTAGCGATACATTCGAAAAGATAAGAAATACAGCAGCTGAAGTTATTAAGGAAAAATTTTTAGATAAAGCTTTAGAACCCATGAAATGGGCACTTCAGCACGAAGAATCTCCTTTATGTTTAAATACTATATATAATACCATAATTGACGTCATCTCAAAATTAACAAAAGAAAGAGCACCTTCTGCAAAATCATTATTGTTAGATGAAGTAAAAAAAATGAATGAAAGAGAATTCAAAATTGGTTTTGAGATATTATGTGAAATTAAGCCTATTAACGATTTTACTAAAATAGAATTAGCAAGTATATTAATTGATTATTATACGCTTTTGTTTTTAAAGAAAACCTATTGGCGATTAAAATATAAAATTGAAAAATGCAAAATCATTGAATTAAATTTTATCTTTAAAGGTCTAACCAGTTTACCAGAAGCAATAAAAAACCTTTCGTCGTTAAAAACATTAATTTTAAGATACAATCAGATCTTAAGCATACCCGATTGGATTGGCTCTCTTTCTTCCCTCGAACGCCTCAATTTAAACGTTAATAACATTAATAGTCTACCTGAATCAATAGGTTCACTTTCTTCCTTAAAAGAATTATTTTTATGGAAGAATGAATTAAGTTCTCTTCCTGAATCTTTAAGTTCACTATCCTCTTTAGAAATTTTAAATTTAAGGCTCAATCAGTTAGAGACAATTCCAGATGTTATTGGCAACTTAACTTCTCTTAAGGAATTAAATTTGCACGATAATAAATTATCAACACTCCCAGATTCAATAGGTTCACTTTCTTCATTAGAAAAACTTAATTTAAGTTGGAACGAATTAAAGTCAATACCTGAATCTATCGGTTCCTTATCATCACTTAAAGAATTAGATTTAGGACGAAACGAATTAAATACTATTCCAAACTCGATTAGCTCTCTTACTTCATTAATAGAATTAAATTTAAGCGAAAATAACTTAACTACGATTCCTCAAACTATTGGGAATCTTTCCTCCCTTCAAATCCTGAATCTTTCAAGAAATGAATTGATAAAATTACCAGAGACTTTAAATAAACTTACCTCACTAAAAGAATTATATGTGGGGGATAATAGATTGATTAATAAATATTCTAAAGTAATAAAGAATTTGGAAAGTATGGGAGTTCTCGTTTACTATTAAAGTATAAATTATTGCGTTTCGTATAATTCTTTAATTTCTGCAACCGTAGTTATATCTTTTGGTCCCTTTTCAGGTCTTAATCTTTGAAATACAGGAAATCTCATCGAAAATCCTAAGGAAGAAAATTTTTCGCTAACGGTGATCTCATCTCCAATAATTTCAATAACTACTTCTGGTCTAAACCATACGTCAGGAGTATCTTCACATATGATATAACTAGGTTTTCTAGTAATCTCATATTGCTTCATATCTTTCATGAGCGTTTCCATTATCTCATCCGTCCATCCCGAAGCAACGCGAGTAAAAGCCTCAAATATGTCATTTTCAGGATCGTATACTGCTCCAATATATGTACCATACACACCTTTTCTTCGCCCTCTTCCATAAAAAGCCCCAATCAGTACAACATCTACAGAATCTTTTAATTTACCTCCTTCTAATCCCTTCAATTTTAACCATAAAAATCCACGATTTCCTGCTTGATATATAGAACTATCATTAAGAGATTTTGCCATAATCCCCTCAGTTCCGTCATTCCTTGCTTTATTAAAAAAATCTAAAAGTTCTTCAGTAGAATTAATGGAAACAGAGTTAACCAACCTCAAATCGTCTTTTTCCATAATAATTTCTTCAAGTTTTTTTCGACGCTCTGGAAGAGGTTTATCAACAAAAGATTCGTTTTCATACATTAAAAGATCAAACAAGAATACGCATACAGGTACTTCTTTTGCTATATCTTCAATGTTGTGTACGCGTCTTCTTTTACTTAAAACTTGAAATGGCAGCATTTTTTCGTAAAACGTATCCATTGCCACAACTTCTCCCTCAATAATGGCATTCTTAGCCTTGACATTTTCTTTTATTGTTTCACATACGTCAGGGTATTGTTCGGAAATTTCTAGCAACCTTCGAGAAAATAATAATACGCTTCCATCTAGTTTGTGGATTTGGAGACGCTCACCATCTAATTTATATTCTGCTGTAAAGGGAGGCCCCAACCTATTGATAATTTCTAGATATGGTACTCTTGAAGCTAGCATCATTCTAACTGGAGTACCATATTTAATTTTAATCTTTTTTACTTCTTCAATACCTTTTTCTGCTAAAATTTTAGAGATATCGCCTAAATCGGGATGTAAATTAAAAGCATTTTCAATTATATCCCTATTTTCTTTAGAATCCGTAAAACCAACTGCTAAACCATCTATAATTGTTTGGGTCGAAACTCCCACTCGCAACGTAGAAGTTATTATTCGCAATAAATATTTTGTTTCTAAGGGAGAAAATTTCCCCATAAGTCCTCTTAAAATACCTAATTTAATGTCATGGGAGCCAAGTCCTTTAGTTTTAGCAATTTTTTTTAGCTCAGAATACAATTCATTAATTTCTAAAGAACTTGATTCTGTAGCAATATCTTTTTCAAAATCAATTACAGACTTTTGCTTTTTCTTTTTGGATAAAATTAATTCAGCTGCAGCTCCAACATCTCCTTTTTTTACCAAAATTTGCTTAATTTTTTCTTTATTAATGCCTGTATGAACAGAGACAGCCTCAATTATCATTTTTTCGGCAATGCCCATTTTTGGAAATTGCTTTATATTTGAAACTAATTGTCCTTGTAATAAATAAATAAGTTTATCTAAATCGTCGAAAGCACGATTCTCTTTAATTTTTTTAAAGAATTTTGATAAAATATCTATCATTTCGAGTCTTTTCGTAGTACTTTCTAACTCTGAAAATAGATGTGCTAATTTACTGAATTTCATAAATTATACTCAATAAAAATATGATTAAATGAAATAATGATTAATTACATATTTAAATAATAATCTAATCTATTAAACTTTTAAATTTATAAATGTGAAAAAAAATTGAGAAAAAAGAAATTATTATATTAATTTACTAAGCTCTACGTATTTCTTTTGAATTTCGGTCTTAATATTTTGACTTATTCCTGAAAAGGAATTTGCTGAAAACTTTATTGTGCCCTTCGCAGTGATTATAAACTGACACAACGGCCCGTCCATCATCTCTATAGCATAACTTCCATCTTTTTTTTTACTTACCCAAATATCGTCATAATGATCTAGTACTGCTTTTAATACAAAAGAAACTCTTGCTTCCTCGATAGGACTTTCTGCAACCGGTTTTACTTCTTCTGGGGCTGGTTCTGCTTTCGCCACTGGGGTAGCAGGAGTAGATTCCAATTTGACAACCGGTTTAGGTAATTTTGAGGCTGCGGGCTCTACAACAGGTTCAGGAGAAGGTTCAGCTTTGGTAATTCCAACATCGATTCCACTCGTAGAAAAAGTTATTACGAAATTATCTAATTGTTTAACAGTTTTTCCTAATATTGCTTGAAATTCTTTATTTATTTCATCAGTTTCAGGGTCCCTCCCTATTTTTCTTTGATCAATTTCTCTTATTTCCTTAACGTCACGTCCTATAATGCTTTTTCCAACAGTATATCCATGGCCTTTAAGTGATTCTGCTTGCCTTAATGCTGTCCTACGTGCCACTAAACCTTGCTTTTGACCATGCCAAAGCCAAATTGCTTGACTAGACTCATCAAGAACTATAATTGAGCGATCATCTGTGAGGTTTTCTTTTCCCCATTGAATAGGAACGGAATCTCCTCCCTCTTTCACGTTGAACATTAAGCCAAACGAACCTTGCGACATTTCGCTATTCTCCTCTTTTTAATTAAATTCCTATTACTATTTAGATATATCGTATTTATTATTATAAAAATAAAATAGTTTTAATCAATTTAAAAATTAAGGTTTCAACAAATATTAAAATATTATTAATTCAGTTTTAATTGAAACTTAAAAACTAAAATAAATCTAATAAAAATATTGTGTGCAAATCAAAAATTTCAAAATGTATGAATAATTAAATTTAATGATGCGTTCTTAATTTGCATTTAATTGATGTGATTTTAGATGAACGACAAAATTTTAAAATTAACTATCCCTAAAGGCAGCTTGCAAGAAGTAGTAACTTCATTTTTTGAGAGAGCCGGACTTAAATTAAGTTTTGCTTCAACTCGTGACTATCGCCCTTCCATAGGTGATCCAGAGGTTTATGTAAAGTTATTGAGACCTCAGGAAATTCCAAATTATCTAATAGGTGAAGATGAGTTTGATTTGGGAATTTCAGGTATAGACTGGGTAAAGGAAACGGATGCTGATGTTGAGGTTATTTTAGATCTTGAAATAGGTGGTGTGAGAATTGTTTTTTGTGTTCCCGCTACCTGGGATCATATTAATTCACTTGATGATGCTCTCGAAGAATTCTATAATAGCAATAAAATTTTGAGAATTTCAACAGAGTATTTAACATTGTCATTAAATTACATAAAAAATAATAATACTTATAAAAAACTATACGGTGATAAGGCTCCATTAGTAATTACTCCTTGGAAAACTTGGGGAGTGAATGATAGAGTTAAAATATTTTTATCGTTTGGTGCAACTGAAGCAAAACCCCCTGAAGAAGTAGATGCTATAATAGATAATACAGAAACAGGATCCACATTGAGGGCAAACAATCTAAAAATCGTAGAAGTGTTGGATACATCTAATGCAGTTTTAATTGCTAATAAATATGCTTTAAAGGACGAATGGAAAAAAGAGAAAATAAAAGATTTAAAAGTTCTTTTAATGGGTGTAATAGAAGCTTCCAAAAAACTTCATATTTTCATGAATGTTCATGAGGATAATTTAAAAGAAATATTGGCAAGACTGCCAGCATTGAAACGCCCAACTATTTCAAATTTAGCTGGAGAAGGATCAGAGGGATGGTATGCCATAAATACAATAATAAAAAAAGACGAATTTTTAAGTTTGATTCCAATGTTAAGGGCTTATTGTCAAGGATTAATCGTACATGAGCCAAGACAAGTTCTACCGTTCGAGGATATTTAAAAATAAAATGGATGATATTATTGGTCTCGTTAAGAGTTATTAATTCAGATGAAATTTCAGAAGATAATATCTCAAATTATCTCCCTCGAACAGTTTCTCAGCTAGAAGAGATAGTTGATGATGTAAAAAAAATTATCAATGAAGTCAAATTAAATGGAGATACAGCAATTATTAATTTTTCTAAAAAATTTGACGGTGTAGAGTTAGATGGATCAGAAATTCAAGTAACCGTTGAAGAAATTGAAAAAGCATATGATAAAATTGATCAAAAGTTATTAGAAGCTCTCAGATTTGCGAAAAAGAATTTAAAAAAATTTCATGAATCCCAAAAAAATGAAGAATGGATAATAGATATTGTAGAAGGCGTAAAAGCTGGTCAAATCTATCGTCCAATAGAGTCAGTAGGCCTATATATCCCTGGAGGTCGTGCGATATACCCTAGCACTGTTTTAATGGCTGCGACACCAGCTCAAGTAGCAGGTGTGAAAGACATAATTATGTGCTCACCTCCTCAAAAAAATAAAAAAATTGCTCCTGAAATTCTTGTGGCAGCTAAAGAGGTTGGCATCTCTAAGATATATAAGGTTGGAGGTTCACAGGCCATTGCTGCTATGGCATATGGTACAAAAACCATTCCTAAAGTCCAAAAGGTTTTTGGACCAGGAAATAAATGGGTAAATGCTGCAAAACAATTACTTTCAAATATTATTGCGATTGATACACCCGCTGGGCCATCGGAAGTGTTAATCATCGCAGATGATAGTGCTGAAGTCAATTTTGTTATTATAGATTTTCTTTCTCAGCTAGAACACGATCCTGATAATATTGGAATAATTGTTTCTGACTCTGTACAACTTATTGAAAATATAAAAACCGAATTAAATTCTTTTCTCGAACAATCAGAAAGAAAAGAAATCATCAAATCTGCCCTAAACAATTCGTTAGTAATTAAAGCTAAAAATATTGACGATTGTATTAGAATCAGCAATATTATTGCTCCAGAACACCTTGAACTTTTAATTAAAAATCCTAAAACTCTATTAAAAAAAATAAAAAACGCAGGGGCTATATTTTTAGGAAATTATTCACCAGTTCCTCTTGGAGATTATAGTGCTGGAACGAATCACATACTTCCAACGGGCGGAAATGCGAAAAAATATTCTGGATTAAATATATATGATTTTTTAAAAATAATTGATGTTTTAGAGTGTAACAAAGAAGGTTTAAAAATTCTAAGCGAATCAGCTACTAAAATTGCGGAATTCGAAAAATTATATGCTCATAAAAAGTCTATTGAAGAAAGATTAAAAGATTAAAATTGATTTATATTAAGTAATTGAAATATAAAAATAAATAGAAAAACCAGTTATTTAATAAATTTTAAAAAGAAAATTAGGTACTAGATATGGATATTAATAATCTTTTTAGAGAAACACTTAAAAATTACTCTGCTTACGAACCCGGAGAACAACCAATTGGAGATGGTTGGACCAAGTTAAATACTAACGAGAATCCCTATCCTCCTATCCCAGAAGTAATAGAAGAAATAAAAAATGCTGTTAATGATAAACTCAGGTTATATCCTGATCCATTAGCGCTTGAAGTTCGTAAAGCAGTATTAAATCAATTATTACAAGATAAAGATACTTTAACTAATCGGAATACAATTTTCATTGGAAACGGTTCGGACGAAATATTAGATGTGATTTTTAAAGTTTTTATTGATCCGGGAGACGAAGTCGTGTTTTTTTACCCTTCATATGGTATGTATAAAGTCCTGGCTACACTTTATAATGCAAAAATCAAAGAAATAAATTTAAATGAAGACTTCTCGCTACCTGATGCAGCTTATTCAGCTAAAGGTAAATTAATGTTCATTAGTTCACCGAACAATCCGAATGGAAAATCGTTTGGCAACGCTGCGATTTTAAAAACTTGCAGTACATTTCCGGGAATTGTAGTTGTTGACGAGGCATATGCTGATTTTTCAGAACAAACTTGTTTATCTCTACTAAAAAAAGCGCAAAATTTAATAGTGGTACGAACATTTTCTAAAAGTTTCTCTTTAGCGTCATTACGATTCGGATATGCTTTAGCTGATGCCTCAATAATTAAAGAAATGAATAATGTAAAGTTACCTTTCAATACAACATATTTAACGCAAATCGCTGCCTTAGCTAGCATAAAACATAGAAAAAAAATTTTTGAGCAAATTAAAAAAATTATTGAGGAAAGACAGAGATTAACACAAGAATTAAATTCTTTTGAGGGAGTTTCCGTATTGCCATCTGATGCTAATTTTATACTTGTTAAATTTGAAGATAAATCTAAAGCATTGAAGTTTGTATGGGATTTTAAGGACAAACATAAAATTTTGGTAAGACATTTCAGTAAAACGGGGCTTTATCCATACATAAGGATCACTATCGGCACAGAAGAGCAAAACAATAAACTATTAGAAGTTTTTAGTTCGCTCGCGGTTCAATATCTCTAATATATAAATTTAAAATTTTCTTAATAAATTATAAAAAAAAGTCCGGTGGTAAGACATATCATTTCTCCAAAAGGGTGATTTAACTCCAATAGAATGTATAAATTGCGGATATAAAATAGTTAAACCCTATCCAAAAAATAAAATCTGTCCTAATTGTGGTAAAAGTTACCTTAAAAAAGTTATTGACAAAAGAAAAAAGAAAAAAAAGAAAAAAAAAAAAAAAATAGAAGAAGAAATACAAGAGAACCTTCAACCTAAACAATTTGAAACCATCGATAAAACCGTTGCATCAAAATTGCAGGGTAAAGTAAAAGTAAAAAAAAAAGTTCAAGGTGTATCTTTAGAATCTGATCGAATTGAATTGCTTAAAGAAGAGTATATTAAATTACTTGGTATCGTATCAGTAGAAAGAACGCCTCTATTTTGTAGTAATAAAAAATATCTATATTTACTTGAGCTAACGAACAATTTAGATTTTATTGCTACTAGTATTTTAGGTGGAGTACTTGATAAAATGCTCCTTATCGCTGAGAATAACAAGAAAGAAAAGTGTCAGTTTTTTGTAAGAAATAACATAATTTATATAGTATATGGATTATTTCCTGATAAGAAAGGTAAATGGCTCCTCGAACAAATGGCGAATCATTTTTCAGATTTAGTAAAAGGTAACAAAGTTAATCAGCTTGAAAAATTTAAGAAATTTGAAATAGAAAGAGAATTTAATAGGCGAATAAAATTTATTTTAAGTGAATATCTAAAAATGCAAGAAATTTTCTCAGATCAAGATATTCCTTATGTAGAAGATAAAATTAGAATCGACTATGTTGGTTTATCGTCTAAATCGATTGGTGTTATATCACTTTTACTTGGAGACGAATTAAATATCGAAGTTCCAGGAGTATACGAAGATCCAGCAGAAGAAATTGAGATGAAAGAATCAGTATTAACCGCAAAAATTGAGGCGATTGCAGCAAATACGGTTGGAAATACAAATGCGATGCCAAAATGGATTGCAGTTAAATTAGGATTTCAAAATTATCGATTCTTAACTTTCAATAAATATATAAATGATTACTTCTTGTATTTTCTGAGCGAAGGAAATTTAGGAAAAACTCAAAAAGTTGAATATCAAATAGAACCATTTTTAGGGCACGTTATAGATGCGCCTTTCACAGGAAATTTAAGGCCTTTCAACACGCTAAAATTAACATTAAAAGATTTTTTTGAAAAAACCAGGGAGTTTTCATAATTCTTGAATTTTTGGTTTAATCTCATTCGTTTGTTATTTTTTGTTCAATTCTTTCAATTTTGATTTTAACTTATTTTTATTCTCCTTAGACTTTTTTTTAGTAGAGGAAAGCAAGGTAAAAAGAGTTTTTGATTTTTCTTGCTGTATTTTTTGAGATATTTGACGTTCGTTAAAATCATTTCTATTATTGGGCGTGCCACACTGTTCGCAATATATTGTTTCTTCTTCGTTTTTTATTAAATTATCTAGTAATTCTTGAGGAAATTTCCAACCACATTCTTTACATGCAAATGGACTTTCTTCTTCATTATGCAATGTTTTTAATCCTCGTTGAAGATCATTAGAGCAATTAATAAGATAACAAACGATATTTACAAATTATAATAATATTAAGAAAATATTAAAACATAATTATACATAATTTTTAAAGTAAAGTAATAAAATCGGAGTAAATAAAGAGAATTGGAAATAAATCCTAAAAAGATTTTTGAGGATTTTAAAAATAATAATCTTGATAGATTTACTGCTGCTAAGTTATTAAAATCATTAATAGAAAATAGTGATATCACCTCAATAAGAATAGAATCTCTCACTATATTAGAAAAATTAAATCTCTATGATAATAATACATTTAAGTTCATTGAAAACTTATTAATTTCGGATTCTAATTCTCAAATCAGGCTTAATGCTGCAAATATTATTAAAAATAATTTCATTGACAAAGGATTGGATCCAATGAAATGGATAATTCAATATGAAACAAATATTGATTGTCTGAAAACTATTTTAGATACATTAGTTATTATCGATAATACAGACTCAAGATTAATCCTAATAAACGAAATTAAAAAAATTAGAAAAGAAAAATATCTTGATAAGAGTAAGAGAATTGATAATAAGAAATTCAAGAGATCTATCAAAAAAGTACTTAAAGAGAGAAAATATGAGAGTTTTTCTCATGAAGAATTAGCTCAAATAATAATCAATTTCAAAATTATTGCTGCCTTAACTCAAAAATTTTATTCTGTATATTTTGAATTAGAAAATGCTTTAGTCGTAAAATTAGATTTGGCCGATGTTGAATATGAGGTTAGAGGCTGGAAAGCAGATTTTAAGAACAATATTACGGAAATTTCTGATATTATTGGCTTAAAATATTTAAAACAGCTAGAATATCTCGATATTTCAAATAACCTAATTACAAACGTGAAAGACTTATTAAATGTGGAAAATCTATCATATCTATTAATCTCCAATAATAAAATCGCTGATATCGAAAATTTGGATTATTTTAAAAAAATGCCAAATCTTGTTTATTTAGATATTAGTGGTAATGAATTTGTTGCTAAAATAGATAAACAAATTGAGAATTTAGAAGTTAAATTGAAAAAATTTTATTATTAATAAATGAAAAAAAAATTAATTTATTCGATTAATTGTGTTTTACCTGTACCCCATACGCCTAAAGCACGTCCTAATTCTTTCTTTTCTTTTGCAACTTCTCTAACCAAATTTCCTTCCATAACTGCATCAATTGCCTGTCTGAATGCTCTAGCCCCGTCTATTGGACCATCAGGATGGCTATGAATTCCCCCTCCACTCCCTATAAGTATATCCCTTCCAGCCTCTTTCATAGTTATTTCTACCATTCCGGGTGTAATACCGCCAGAAGGCATTGGAAGAGTAGGCTTAATGTGTTTAAGAGGAAATCTAAGGGCTTTAAGATTTTGTTCATATCTTTCTGATAAAATTTCTGCTTTTCCATAAGGAGCAGGAATTACCACAGTATCAGCTCCACAAATTCTTGGTAGTTTAGCTAAAGTTAACATGCTAGTCATTCCGGTCCAATCTCCCCCAATAAGGACACCAGCAAAATCCATATGTCCTAATATTGGAACTTTAATTGAAGGATCTTCTGCTAAAGCTCTCATAGCTTCATATCCCGATGTTAAATAATTGACCATTAAAGCATTTGCACCCATTTCAATCATTTTATCAGCATATTCAAACATTTCAGGAAACTTACTTGTTATATTTATCGTATATAAAGTTTTTTCTCCTTTTTCTGCATCAGCTCTATCTAAAGCCTCCATATATTTTGTTAATCTCTCTTCTAAAGTATTAAATGAGGGATTAGCAATTAACTCGTCGTCCTTAACAACGTCGCATCCTCCAACAGCCGCTTGGTACAGTAAATCCGCACCTACTTCAGCCGTATGCCCTGTACAAGGTTTAATCATATTATTTAGCAAGGGTCTTTCTGGAACGTTTAAGAGTTCCCGAAGACCATCAATTCCAAATTTAGGTCCCTTAAAATCTTCTAAATAAGCCTTAGGGAATGCGAGATCAACCAATTTCAGTCCATGTGTTATACTGATATTACCGATCACGGTAGTAAATAGCATTGGAATTCCATCGCCCTTGATATTTACTATTGGAAATCCAATTTGAACAAAATACATTCTCTCTTTAATATCTTTGGGTAGGACATATTCAAGATGAGGGAATTCATATACACCAAGCACTTTAGCAACATGATGTTTTCTAACTTCGGCGGTCTCAGCTGGTACTCTTATCCAAGTACCTGTTGACTGTTCAATAGCAGCAAATCGCGATAAATAATTTACATTTTGTCCTTTTGGTCGTTTTATAACATAACTTGCAATAATATATTTGTCTAGATCAATCCCATCTAATCCTAAAGCTTCTGGTTGTTCTAAATATTGTTCGCAAGATTTTTCCATAATTACATCATTTATTAGTAATTCTTTTAAAAAATATTAATGATAATGAATTCAAAAGCTTTTCGTTAGAAAATTAAAAGAAAAAATCAAAAAAACAAATACAAAAAATAAAAATAAAAAAGATTTTTAAGTAGTTTCTTCAATTTCGGCTTTTTTTGCGGCTTTGTAATCATAATAAGCATCTTCCAGCACATTTAAGTATTCAACTAATACTCTATTCGCTTTTGATTTTACATCGTATTCTGAAATTATTGTTTGTAAAATATATTTTGGAAATACAGTATCAATATAAAAGTCAGAGAGCAAGGCATAATATTCAATACCTTCAGAACTTTTAAAAACATGGACTAATTGATTATCCCACAGTGTTTTTAATACTCTATCTACGTCCTCAACGCCTTTCTTTTTAAGTTTTTCAATTTCGTTTTTGGTAGATACCATTGTTCTTAGTAATCTTAGAGTTTCATAGACTTGGGGATCCATCATTAAATTTATTAGTTCTAAATTATCTTCTCTTGATGGACGATACTTTTGGAAAAAACCTTTAACTGTAGTGTTATACTCATTGGTAAAATTCTCTGGCAAGCCTCTCTCCACAGGATTTTTCAGTAATTTAGTTGGAGGTTTTCTAGTCATTAACAAATCATTAATGAAGAAAATTAATTCTGAAGGCATACCTTTTACAGATGATTCTTTAATGAGATCAATTTTAATTAAATCGACTATAAGTGCATCTATATCAACATGCCCGTGTTTATATTGGTCTTTTAGCCAAATAATTAATTCTGATTTAGAGACTACACCTTCTTCTCGAAGCCTATCGATAATCATTCTTTTAATCTGATCTTCGTAAGTAATAGCCAATTTTTGTTCTCGGTTAAGACTTGGATAAATAGATATACGTTGGAAAAGAGAGGGTAGCATTGACATGAAGGCTTTATCCTCAACGTTTTGTAATACTATTCTAGCAATATCAGATAGACCTCCCTCGAAGGTGTCTGGATCATCATCGATATTTAATAATAAAATAATGTAATAACGTCTTTCAGGACCAGCATAATAGGATATGATATTCAAAGGTCCGGCCATTAAACTGATTATCCCAGCTTCTCCGCTATATTCGTGCGCGCTGTAGATCTGCATCATGGTCCCATCAGTAATATTAATTTCTTCTGGATATGTTGCCTCAAGCGTAGTTCCAAGACGATCATCCCATTTCATTACTATTATTCCTACTGGCATTTATTTGTCGCCTCCTTTTTGTTTTTTTAAATCTTTTACCTTAGATAAAATTGGTACTTTTTTCTCTTCAATTCCTAATACATCCCTAAGTGAAATTCCAAGGTCGCTCCATTCTTTACCAAGTTCTTTCATAAACATTTTATTTTTAGAAGGAATAGAAATTGAAGGAACTGAGCTTTTTGATTTGATAGCTTTTTTGACAGTTCTGACTTTTTTCACGAATTTAGGAATTCTGGCTTGTTGAATTACTCTATAACCTACAAGGGCACCAACAACAGCACTTATTGAGCTTACAATCATTATAAAATAAAACGTAGGCATTCCATCAAATATTTCTTCCATTGTAATAACAAAAGTTATTTCAATTTCATCACTAACGAAATCTTCTTTTTCAATAGTAATTTCTCCTGTCATTGTCTTAGATGTGAAAAAGGCTTCAATATCATCAGTTTCATATGTTAAAGTGTAAACACCATTCCGTTCCCTTTCAAAATCATATTTTTTACCTCCTATATCCAGTTCAATAACTGCTCCGTCTAATGGGATGCCCCTGGACTCATCTACTAATGTTATTTCAAGTTCTATTTTTTCTCCATGAACCACTGTAACTTGGTCATCTTCGTAATTATTAGCATCCAAATCAGAATCGAAAGTTCTCAGCCTTATTTCTAAATTAATAAGAGCTGTTCTTGTCTCGTAGTTTTCCTCATTTATTGTAACATAAAGGTAATAAAAACCAACCTTTCTGCCACCAGTGTTAAAATCCAGAGTATATGAATTATCTGCATTTTCGGTTAATGCTCCAACACCATTACTCCCAGCAATTGGAACCCCACCCAAAGTGGTTTCTTGCCAAGTATATTCAGCTAAATCTACATCCCCAATCCTGTTTCCTTTATCACTATCTCTGTAGTCAAATGTAAAAAGTCGATCATCTTTTATCCAGACTTTTTCTGAGGAATAAATCAATCCAGTCTGATTTGCGCCCCCATCGAGAGAAAGAAATGTTGCCCTCTCAAGAACATAGATATATGCTGTTATCTGAGCCATTGAGTAGTTTTCTAATGTTGCTGTTACAGTCATTAATTTAATTCCAGTAGATAATGCGATAGAAGTATTTAATGATGTATAATAATAGTCATTATCAACTGGATCGGGATTTAGTGTTCCCGAACCGAATGCCCATGAATAACTAACTGATGTTAATGGATCTGTTAGTGGCACGCCCGAAGCTGAAATATTATATGCGACTAATATCTTAACAATTTCACCAAAATTCTGGGAATATAAATTATCAGACAGCACGCCCCTCGTGTCGTAATCATAAGATTTCATTATTGTTGGTACTGCTTTTATTTCCACATATTCTGGCAACGGCGTTGGGTCATCATATGTTGGGTGAAATCCTCTTATTTCAAATATATAATTTTTTGCACTTGTTCCAGCAGATAATTTACTTGAATCAATGATCTTTGAATAATTTCCACCGGAACCATATTGCATCTTTATATTAAATAATATGGTTTCTGTACCTGCCAATTTTATCACTACTCTACAAGTCCCACCTTGAGATGATGTTACGGGATACCATGTAATCCCGCCATCCTCAGAATATAGAAATATCGCCCATATAAGAATCGAATCTCCCCATTCAACACTTCCAGTAGAATAAGATGCGTTTAAGATCGTGATAAATTTGGTGAAATTAAATCCTACTCCGGGGGGTATTACGCAAAACGTAAGAGTAGAGTTCTCCCATAGTGTATAGTTATATTCTTTTAACCCTGCCGGATCTGGAGTCCATTGAATTGGACCGCTATTAATAGTTACATTAAAGTCTAAATATGTTTCATTTGCTACATCAATAGTAAAATTATAGGTCCAACCCCTTTTGTACCACAATGGTACTTCATTAATTTGACCATAGGCATAACCGTTTTGTAAGGGAGGAATAGCCTCTGCATTTGAACTCAAATTTACTAAGGAAAAAATACCTGACGTATTTACGTGAACTAATGCTCCTACCGCTACAAAATCTTTCTCCAGATCGCTATAATATACTGTTTTAATATTTAGTCTAGCGAGCTCTGTTTTATTGTAGACATTACAAGTTTCTGTTAGATCTACCTGAATTATTCCATTACTATCAGAACTATTAAAGCCATTCACTTCTATAAGCAGTCCATACACTTCATAATTATCGGCATATAGGTTAGCATTATCAACAGTCGAGATATCTATTTCAATAACGTCATCTTGAACATCATCAGGTGGAGTAGGATATTGCTTGTAGTAAATACGATGTTCATTGCCAGTTCCAGCCGAATCATCTTTATCGATATAATACACAGAGATATCTTCAAGATAATCATCCATATCTGTGAGGGTTATGACCGCTTTGTTGATTTTTTTGTTCGCTATTTCACTCGAATAATTTGTATAAATTGTTTCATTTACTAAATAACTTCCAGTTTGAGTTTCATTTACATTGATTGAATGATGTGTAGTTTTTACGTTATCGAGAATATAATTACTTCGATCAACATAGCTTGCATTCAATGCTGTAGGATTCAAACCATAATCGTCATTCTTATACCATACTTTGTAATAATATCTTGAATCATTTAACCACCGAAACGTTGCTTTTCCATTTGAATCTAGCGTCACATTTCGCAGCCAAGTACCTCCTTTATCTCTAATTTCAATGTATCCAAGACTTAAAGGAATTTTATCCCAGTCCACAATTTCAAAATCTATTGTCCATATATCCAGCTGAATTTGTACCGTATAATTTATCCCATTAAAATAATATGGTCCATCCCCCGATGTACTGCTGTTAAATACTTCTACCGTCTGGCCACTTGCCAATGTATAATTAGCTGTTATGTTAAACTTACCTCTAGGTACTTTAGTAAAAGTCTTAACTCCTTTTTCAGCATTCGATGAATTGACAATAATAGGTTGTCCTGGAGCACTATTATTAACAATAAAGATTTCTACATTAGGTACTATTCTCCCATCGACATCAACTGCAACAATAGTAACTTGGTTATCTACAGCCTGCTGTTCGTCCAATATACCTGTTAATGTGTAGTTAAATTTAACGTTGTCAATTTGGAAAAAGCCACCTCTATAGTCTTTCGTTGCGGTAAAAGGATCTCCATCTTCTCTGCCCCATGAACCAATTTCTATAAATATATCTTGACCCATATAGGCACTCAAATTTATAGATGTTGCTCCAACAAGATCGTATCTTGTATCCTTAATAGGTACTTCGTCAGGATGTGCTCTTAATTCATATTCTTGACGCCACCTAGCCGAGTATCTTGCATTTCCCCCATAAATCTCTACATAATTCTCATAAGCAACATTCGTCGCATCTTCATGAGCATCAACATCATGAGAAAATGATGATCCGTTGCAGACCCTTATATAATATCCATCGTAATCAAGATATTGATTAGATGGCATAAAAATGTAAGTATGCGCATTTCGCCATAAATTTAATGTCACACCAGCCCCTTCTATGATTGGAACTTTAAATGGAAATGAATAGAAAGTCCCAACATAATCAAGAGTTTGAGTATTGGGTAATGAATTTGCTTTATTCCCGAACTTATACGCATAATCACCATTACCAACACCCTCATATCCTTCGGCCTCAGCAGCAGTGACCAATCTATATTGAAAATTTTCCCAACTGTCGGGAATTACGGTGTTATTATATGGTTCATTATTAATGTTTTGGGCTGATAAGTAGCCATCTTGAATCTTATCAATCGGATCGTCAGTGAAATTCCATCCATAAGGAATAAACTTTGTATCTTCGCTGATATCGTGTTCAAAATCTCCGTTTCTTACATATCCGAAACTCTCTAAAGCACCCCTCGATTCTGCGTTCTGAGCGACTGGATTTCCGTAATAGATATAAGTGTCTTGTTCGGTATGGTTAGGCCCTTCCGTAATATTTGTATCAAACCAAACCGTAGCATAATTAGGATCAGGATAATCTTTCACAACATAGTAATCTCTTAGGACTGGTTCGCCATTATAATATTCAACGATTCTAATATCATCTAAATCACCTTGTATTTTATCTATTCCTAAATTTTGATAATTAAAAGTTAATTTAGCTCCATAATTCGTAAAGTTTACGGCATAAGGATTTGTAATGTTTATTATTCGTCTATAGCTATAAGACTCATCCCACCATGTATCATTACCTAAATCGTTAAGCTTTGGTACGTCTATTATGTTATCGAGGTTGTCTATTTCTTCAGATTTCCCAATTTTTTCTGCCAATTTAGCAGGCGAATTTGTTGGAATTGTTGGAAGAATCAAAGCACCTATTAAACTCGTCAGGATTATCGAAAGTAACACGATACATTTTATTTGCCTTCTATATCTTGTTTTTATAATCATTCGATTAACCTCTTTTATTAAAAAAGGTTTTATCTTTTTTTATTAAAATATAATAATTAGTTATACTAGTGTGACAGTATATATTTAAATCCTTTCTAAACAAAAGGATTTCAATAAAAATTAAATATCAGATTTTCAATAATAAAAAAATTTTCCTTTTTTTAGGGCTATTTGGATTGTCAATTACATAGGTTCCTTTTAAATTTGTGTTATGGGCAATTATTTTACCAATATTTTCCATAACTGATTTACTTTTAGGATAAAATTGAAAAACCGCTTTTGATTTAGGTCTTAAAATTCTTTCAAAAGATTTAATTAAATTTATCAGGTTAGTTCTCATCAATTCATTATTTAGTTCTCTAAATACCCATTGTAATGCCGAAATAGAAATAATAGCATCGAAACTGTTGGATTGAAACGGGGGAGAACACATATCAGCAATAATTGGATTCAAATCTTTAATATCGTAAAAATATAAAAATTTTGATACGATATCAAGAGCAATAACATTATACCCAATTTCTTTTAGATAAATTGACGTAAAACCTGGCCCACATCCAGCATCTAAAATTAATGAATTTTTCTTTTTCAAGTCTAATAATTCTAGAGCTCTAATCGTAATTTTCTCTTGAATTTTCATCATACTTTTTGATTTAGCGTACCTAGAAAGAGTTTTTCCTTTAAAATAATCTATAACTCTTTCATAGCTTTCTTCTGGTCTTTTTTTTTTTACATCAAAATCGTAATTTTCTTTCAATCTTTAGCAATCCTAAATTAATGAGTCTAAAATGTGAGAAAACACAAATTTTATTAAATTTTATTAATTTAAATCATCTAATCGGATTTGAAGTTTTAATATTCTGGAAATAATTAGTGATATTTATTGTCAGAAAAAGAGGATAAGCTTCTTGTAAGAAAAGCAACGCTAAACTTAAGAAGAAAATACGGAAGAACAAAGCAAATTAATATTGTCGAGAGAGATGCTTTTATACCAAACAAAATTGAAAAAGAAATAAGAGAAACGTTCCTAAAAAAGAAGGCAATTACAGCAACAGACATTGCGTTAAAATATGATATTAGAGTATCTACAGTAAAATTATTATTAAAACAATATGAAGAAGAAGGATTAATAAAATTATTAGATCCCTCTTTAAAATTGAAAATTTATGTTCCAACTTTAAAATAGTAAAGTTTGTAAGATTTTAAACGCTTTTTATTAAAATAAAAAAAAATTTATTAATTTTAATAGAGATTAATAAATTTAGAATTTAAAATTATAATTTAATTCAAATATTGCAGATGTAGCCTAGCTGGTAAGACGCCGGCCTCGAGCTCTTTATTAAGATCTGGGAAAGCCGGTGCGCGCAAGCGCTCGGGGGTTCGAGTCCCTCCATCTGCGTTTTTCTTTATTTATCTTGTAAGGGTGAAATATTAAATGTCTAAAAATTTGATCGTTTTAGGAGAACTACACCACGATCTTTATTATGAGAGTAATTTTTACGAGCAATTAGTAGAAAAAATTGTTGATCGATTAGTGAGTTTTGTTCGTTATAATCCTGATGATTTGTTGAATAGAAAATTATTTGAAAAAATTGTTAAGGGAGCTTTTTCTGACACTCCTAAAAAAATTGTCGGTCAATGTTATTTTAAAAGAGGAGGCAATGGGAATAATTCGTCTGAATTTATTGCTAAGTTAGGCATTCCAACAAAATTAATGTCTGTAATAGGAAGAGGAAGTGAATGGATGTACTCTGAATTAGAGGAGTTAGGCATAAATACTGACGCAATTTTTCAAATAGATGAGATTACTCCAGTAAGCACAATTATAAAGTCTAAATTTATTTCAAAAATACATCTAGCTCCAAATTTAAAAAATAAAATGAATTTTAATGGTTTGACCATAGAAGATAGCGTCTTTGACAATGCAAAACTAATTTTTTCAACTCCCATTGCTGATAAATTTATTAAATTCTTTGAAAAAGGATCTAAACTTGGATTAATAACAGCTTTCAATATTGAAACCCAAAAAATTCAAAATATAAAACAAATGTCTCAGCTTATAAAGGAGAAATTCCACATATTTTTCCTTAATTTAAAAGATGCTTACACAATTTTAGGCGAAAAGCTTTCGTTAGAGGAAGTTGATAATAACTTTCAAAAATTCGCTAAAATTAGAATATATACTGCCGGCAAGGATGGATCTTATGTATTGACAGACTATTTTCAGTTATTTTTTCCTGGAGTGGATGTAAAAGAAATCATCGATCGTACAGGGGCGGGTGATTGCTACGCTGCGGGCTTCTTAACTAAATTATTTGATTTGGTTAAAAATAAAAATCAATTAGACGAATTATTAAAACAAGAACATAAGGAGGAGTTAAAAACAATCTTAAATTCATGTGGTGTGTTTGCCACGTACTCAGCAATATATAAAATAACTAAACAAATTGCTCCAAGTCGAAAAGAATTAGAAAATTTCATTAAAACTTTTAAAATTAATTAAAATTCATTATTTATTGAATTATTTGTAAAATTAAATTCTCCATTTCTGGTTTAGCAGCTTCTATTTTATCTAGAATAGTGATTGTTTTTTCTAAATCATCTTCTTGCTCTTCAATAATAAATAATAGATAGAAATCTAAACCTCCAAAATTTAACACTTCAACGACACCACTAAACCGTTCACCACTCTCGAATTTATCTGAGAATTCATATCTATCTCGATTTTCGGCAACAATTCTCTTTTGAACATCAATGTATATGTCGTAAATCTTTAATTTTTCTTGTAAATGAAGATGTGGTTTATAATACTCACCGATCGTAATTCCTCGAGAGTCAAATAAAGCTAATAATAGAGCATTATAATTTTTACTTATTTCTGCGAATAAATGAGAAACCATTTCTATTTTATCAAATAATAAAGAGAGCCCGCTCGAAAAAGCGTCCATTATCGATTTAATGTCGTATATACTTGTCTCGAAAAAAAATAGGTCAAAAGCTTGTGAATACTTAGTTAAAGCTTGTTTTAAAGTCAGAATTTTTTTATTAATTTCCTTTTCTTCAAGAATCTGGGGATCAAATTTATGAAAAAGTATAGCAATTGGTGGATATCTCTGTTCTTCTTTAAAATATATCATTATTTCATCTAAATAATCTATTGCTTCAATATAGCGGTCATAATCTTGTGCATCAATTACATAATAAATTAAATCCGTACCCGATAAAAATTTTGCTGGATTTTTTAAATAGTCCTCTCTATAATTTGCTTGCCCCCCAAAATCCATTCGAGAAAATTCAACACCAAGAAATTTGAAAGTATCTCTATCTACTCTCCGGGTTGGTATTAATCTAGAAACATCTTCCTCGAATCCAAACCGTTTAGTAATTGCTATAATGATACTTGTTTTTCCGGCATTATCTAATCCGAGGAACGCAATTTTTCGAACCATGTTAATTTCAGCTCTTTTCTATTATTATTGTGAAAACTATTTGAAAAAATATTTGCTAATTATTTTATAATAGAACTTAATTAAAAAGGTAGGCTTTATTATTATTTTAACTTATTTTTCGATTTTTTTTAAAATCAACCACCTGCCAACGGGACGCTTAAATGGAGCTGATCTCCATCCTTAAGCTCAGTTTTATAATTTTTCAAATATTTGATGTTCCTCCCGTTTAATAAAATGAGGATCTGATTGTCTAATTTCTTCTTATTTTTGCTTAACAGTTGACCGTCCAATTCATGACTGTGCTCTTTTATAAACTTAGATATTATTTCTTTTACAGTTTTTCCATCGTACTCTATAGATTTCTTTTTAGTCTGTAAGTAGAAAATGTTTAATAAATTTAAATTCACTTTAGCCATACTTTTTCAAATACAATAAAAATTATTTCCATTTTAAGGTTAATTCTAATAAATAATAAAATAGGAAAAAAAAAATTTTTGTTTTAAGAGTTTATATAAATGAATTAAATTTTTCAAAAAATTTTAATTTCTTCAATATTATTTAAGTTTTCTAATATAAATTCGTTTAAATTTAATGATTTATATAAAGTTTTTAGTTCTTCGACGTTTATTTCTTGGTTTTTTGGTTTAAATTGACAGTAATCTGTATTGACTAAATTTTCTGATATTTTACTAATCATTTTTTCAACCTTTTTTGACTCAAGACCTATTATAGGTGTAAATATAGGATATGTAGAAAACAAATAATTTAGCGCAATCGACTCTAAATCAACCTCGTCAGGACAAACTGATATTTTATTTAGACTTACGCCATCAGAGATTCCTCTTATTCTATCAAAATTTTCAATATTTGACTCCTTTAACATTATAGATAAAGATTCAAGTCTGACAAGTCTACATATTGCGCAGATATATTTTTTCTTTTTTAAAATTTTTTCTACTCGTTCTATAATTTTGAATAAGTTAACCTTTCTAACTATAAAATCATAATTAACACAATAATTTGCAATTTCCTTCCAATTGGATAATCGCGATTTAAAGTAATTATTATCTTTTATTAATTGAAATAAAATTGGATAAACCTCGCACCCTCTTCTCATTAACAAGAATCCAGCTAATAAATCGTCTAATCTTCCAATGTCAGAGACTAAAATTTTTTTATTTCTCTCTATTGGTAAACCGCCCCATTCGGTCTTTATGATCTTTGTATAGATATAAGAGAAATCCCCTCGAACTTCGATATAAAATTTTTTCATTGGATTTGACAAATTTACTTTTAAATTGAGCCTTTTAAAATTATCAATAATTGCTTGTCCTCCTTTCACAGCAATATCATGCGATGTATACTCGTGTTTTCCAGATCTTTTTACTCTGAGAGCAAACGTATCTCCTTTTTTTAAAATCTTTTGTCCTACTAAAATTAATTTCTCAATAATATTTTTTATTTTATTTGAAGTTCTTAGTGCGGGATTAAATGAGTAAATCCCAAAAACTTTTTTTAAAGCTTTTATTGCTTTAGGAATTTCTTTATTATTAAAAAAGAAAAGAATTCTTGCTGAATCTTTCGTCAATTGAAATTTATGAAATGGAATTTCAAATCGATTTAAAGTGAATTTGATATTATTCATTAGTGTTTTTAACATCCTAACTTTTACTCTCCTTGACTTGAGCCAAATTTCGGGAGAAGGATTTATCTTTATTAAGTTGTAAAATTCTAAAGGGAGCTCGTTTTCCACTTTTATATCAAATTCATGTATAAATATAATTTAAAATCAAGTTAATATAGTAGTTTGATATTTACCAATCACTTTTTTTTTACCTGTTTTTAAGTTATTTTCGGTTAGAATTGTTAGACCGTCTTTGAATATATCAATCTCAACAAAATTTTGGTCAAAGTGAATACCTTGGAGATTACCCCCGTTTGAAAATATGGAATGCTCTATTTTTGCATTAAATGATACGCTTGGTGAACTATTAAGGACGAGATCTATTTGAGAACGGGCAAATTGAGATAGAACATCTCCAGAATCTATTAATTCTGTTTTCCAGACACTTAATGGTGTGGGAATTAAATTATGAAAACTACATACACCAAATATCTTTTGATGACTAAAACTTAAAACTTTTTCCATAAATTCATATAATTTTTTACGTCCGATGTATCCTTCTTTTGAGTCGGGTGTCGTTGAGTTAATTCCCTTAAAATAAAGTTTTTCATTTTCGTATAGTGGATCTAAAGAACCAAGATAATGCTGCCAATATTCCCAAGCTGGAGGTTTCGAGTCCAAATAGCCGGGAACGACGATATAAGGGTGTTTAATTTCGTTTAATTTATCTTTAGCTAATTTAAATTCTTCTTTATAACTATTTTTTGTTAGATTTCCAACGTGGACGACTAAGTCTACTCCTTCTATTTTGTTACTCGCTATAATAGCATCATCAAAATTCGTATTCCTTTCCTCGGACTGTTCTGAAATTTCAGTATTACATATTTGAATAAATTTACAGAATGGTTTTTCCTTTAGTTTAATTTCGCGGAGCATATAATGTTTGATATCGCGATGAATCTCTTTTTTAGGAGTTTCTTCAAGAATTGGTAATATTTTAAAATTTAGAATATTTCTATTAATGTCAATGACACTATACGTAAAAAGCTCTCTGTATCTAGTTTTATTGCAAGAAAATGTACCTGCGTTAAAAATATATAAATCTTTCACTGTGCTATTTAAAGCGTATAAATTTGAAATATGTCTATGACCATTTAAAACCAAATCAGCTTCCGTATCAATTAACATTTTAAGCATATTTCCCGAATCATCAATTGCAGATCTTTCTTTTCCTGTATTTGGAATTGGAATAAGTTGATGATGAAAACAAACAATTTTTAACTTATTTTCTCTCTCAGGTTGCATTAATCGTTTCTTTACTGCATTAATCGCATTATGATGAATAACACCTCCAGGCAAATCTGGTTTAGTGCTATCTATTCCTATTATATAATCGTGTTCATCTTCAAACTCAAAATGCCTCTCTCCTATGAGTTCTTCAAATAATAAATACCCTACGTTTTTAGCGTCGTGATTCCCAATTAAACATTTAATAGGAGCCTTAGAACTCGGATTAAATTTTTTCATTTGTTCTAAAGTATATTCGTAATCTAATAGCGTTCCTGATTGAGTAATATCTCCTAAATGAAGATATAGAGTGACGTTCTTAATTTTATTTATTCTTTCTATTCCCTTGGAAAATGCTTTTACATTAAATTCTGTGCCTGTAGGAGATATATGTGTATCTGAAATTATTACAATTCTTTTTTGGGTATCTTGAGAATTTTTAATCTTAATTGTTTGATTTAATGCCATATAATACCTCTTTAAACTTTTTTCAATTTAGCGGGATGTCCAAGATAAACTGAATCTTTTTCTAATACTTGATTATAATTTGTAAATGAATGCGCAGAGAGCTTCGCTCCCTCCTTCATGATTGTTCCATACATAAGTACGCATTTTGCTCCAATCACTACGTTATCCTCTACTGCGATATTTTTTATAATTAATGAATCTTGCTCAATTCCAAAGCTTAAAATCGTACTACCCATCCCAATAATAACATTCTTACCAATTGAAACGAACTCTGAAGAAATCCAGCAATTATCGGAAATACATTTTTTACCTATTTTCACACCAAAGAATCTTAAGGTAAATCGATTTTTAAGCCACGGAAAAGGATTTGAGGCTGCGATAAATAAAGCCCATTTTTTAACTAGATTTCTTAAATTCCAATATAGATAATCCTTATCCATAATATCTCGCTTAAATATTCCCTCTTTTGGCACATGTAATAATCTTAAGATTGTTAGAAATAAATATGAGAATAAAATTGCACTCATTTGAAGAATATATGCCAGAATTAATATATTAAACGGTAATAACAAAAAAAACAACCAGTATCTTCCTTCCTTCCAAAAATATACAATATAACTATATTCAAATATCGAAGAAGGGATAAAACTAAGAATAATTATTAAAATATAAAAAATTAGATATTTATTACGAATTCTTTCGTCTATTGGAGTGGGAGAATCACCCTTTAAACTTGCTGGTTGAAACAACTATTAATTTGCACCTCCTTTATCTATATCGAAACCCATTTTTTTTATTGTTTCTGCTTTCTCTATAGATTCTTCTAAAGTCTGTATTGGAAAGTTTATACTAACTGGTGTACCAACATGAATTAAACCTCCTTCTAACACTTGTAATATGCTAGTGTAACTATTTGCACCTAAAACTGCCTCATCGCGCATAATAGTTCCAGGAGTTATTATTGTATGAGGCCCTACAACACACGCTTTTCCTATTTTTACACGTTTAATAATTACCTTGTCGTGATAAATTAAATGAGAAAAAATACATATATGTAGCGAAGTCATCGTAAAATCGCCAATTTCCACAAATTCAGGGTCAATATATCCCTCATATGCAACAACATTTTTACCAATGTGAACCCCAAAAAACCTATACACAAAAATATCTGCCCATGGTAATGGTAGCGCCCTCGCAAGCCATATTGGAAAATATGCTATCCAAAATCTTCTGTGCATGTATTTCCAATCCTTACTCCCTTTCTCAAAAATCCCTTCTTTTGGAGTATATCTCCATTTTAATAGTTTCATAATCCCTGCTGAGGTTAAAATAATTGAGAATGTAAATAAGTAGATATTTCCATAAACATTTAAAGGTAAAAGAAAAAGTAATAACCATTTAAACCACTCATCTTCAATTATATCCATAGGAAAGATTAAATCTCCTGTAATAAAATAATATAGATAATTCCAGTACCATAAATTCACTAATATTATTACAAGAATTCCAATATAAAATTGAAGGATAATAATTAAGGAAAATGGTGTCTTATACACACCAGAAGTAGATATAAATTCTAATTCATGTTTCGAATCTTGATTACTTTCCATTTAATTTAGCCATATTATTATTGGTTTACTTTAAAATAGATACTAACTTTTTCGAATATAATTATACTTTAGAACACGAAAGAATAAATATATATTGATTTATTTGTTATATTAATACTTTAGAAAGTAATTTCGTTAGAAATTATATACTAAATTATCTTATATAAAAAATAGTTAAAAAATTAAATTAATATTAATATAATAATTCATTGAAAAATTATAAAAAACAAATTATAAGTGAAATATAATGACTATTGACTGGGCCAAAGCAGAACAATCACCTGAAAAAGGTCAAAAAGTTGAGGGGAGATTCCTTCTCGACCTTAGAGCTAAAGTTAATGATCTAGAAAAACAATTGACTGAAACAAAAAGCGCTTTAACACAAACGCAACAAAATCTTGATTCAACTACCGAAGAATTAAATAATACTAAAGCTGCGTTGGATAGCGAGCAATCAGCTTCAAAGCAGAAAGATGATCAGATTAATGATTTAACGCAAAAATTAGAAGAGGCTACTACTAAATTAGATAAAGTTGAAAGTGATTTGTCAACTCTTACTAATGAATCTGGTGATATTGCTAACGAATTAGAAAGTGTAAAAACAAAAATTTCAGATCTTGAAGCGCAATTGAATGAGGCTAATAATGCGATATCAGCAAAGGACGAAGAAATAAATCAATTAAAATCTGATTTAGAAGGCGCTAATAAATTAAAAGACGAGGTTGAGGACTTAAAAAGTAAGTTTTCTGCCGCTGAAGAGGAAAATGCCGATTTAAAAAGTCAAATTGATGAATTAAGCAATTCAATCGCAGAAAAGGACTCCTTAATTGAAGAAAAAGACGCAACGATTGAAACAACATCTGCTAAGCTTGCAGAAGTCGAAACTGAATTATCTGAATTAAAGCCTCCTGAAATTGGTGCTGGAGGCTTCAGTACCGAGGAACGTGTTACTTGCCCAATGTGCGGGGCAGTGGGAAGTAATATTAAACAAGAAGAGGATAAAACTAAAATCTTGAGCTATGTCGGCCACATTCCGATGTACGCTAAGAAAAATGTCTGCAAGAAGTGCGGCTACGAGTTCTAACTTTTTATATTATACTCTTTTTATTTATTTTATTTTTATATCGTATTCAAATTATATTCTTTAAATTCAAAATTTTAATACTCATTCACACTTGTTATTTAAATTATAAAAAGTAATTTAATGAAAAAATATGATACATAATTATAGAGAGAATTATTAAAATCCTATGCGAAAGATCTCAATAAAGAATGAAAGAATTTAGGTGAATATGATATGTTCTTCAAAACTAAAGATGGCACAGTATTACATGGTCGGATGGCTGGGTGCGGAAGGGAGCTGGTAATATGGTCACCTGGAGCACGGGGTAATACAGTTGATGCAGAAGAATGGTGTGAACTACTGGAAGATAAGTACGGGTATTCGACTTTTGCATATGATTTGAGGGGAATAGGAAAAAGCAAAGGTTTCCAATTTGATATGAGAAATCAAGTCCTCGATATTCAATATGCTATTAATGCAGCGATACGTAGAATGGGAGAGAGAGGTTTAGGTCCTGATCGAGTAATTTTAATTGGTCACAGTTTAGGCGCAGTGGCATCCTTAACAATTGGTATCCAAGATCCCAGAATCGATAAAATTTTTGCTTTATCTACACTATATTCAATTGAAGATTTCGTAATTGAAGATATCAAAGAAGAAAAAGATAAATCTCTGGTTTCAATTAGAAAAAGGATTTTAGATGCATTAAAGAAACCACTCAGCCCACCTTGGTGGTTTAAAAATTTTATTAACTTTATCTCGAGTGGACAGTCAAATCTTATGCCAAAGTATTATTTAACGGATGACCTCATAAAGAAAGTGTATCTTATCCATGGAACAAAGGATGAGTACGTGCCTTTCGAAAAAAGTGGAAAAAAAATTATAGAAAAATTTAACCTAAATGAAGATAGATATTTGCTGGTTGATGGGGGACATTCTTTTGAGGCAAAAGCTGAAGAAGTTTTAGAGTGGATCCATAGCAAAATATGAATAGATGATTTCATTATTATTTGCATTTAAAATACTTTCCACAATTTGAAAATTTTAATATGACTTCACACTTATTATTTAAAATATGGATAATGACTCAAAGAAAAAATACATAGGGATATTGTCCCAAAAAGAATTACTAAAACTTTATGCGAGGCACGTTAATAGGCCGAAAGTCTCAATATTTAGAGGTTTTGGATTTGGCGTTATGCCTGGAGAACGACAAGGAATAAGATTTAAAACTTTAGCAGGTCGAAAAAACACAGATCCTCCCATAGAAATAATAAATTGTCGATCCAGTGGAGGGGTATTTAATTTAGGGCATCATAATCCGAGAATCGTTAAAGTTCTTAAAGAAGGTTTAGATGCGGGATTAGACATGGGGGACCATATGCTTTTATCAGAATGGAGAGCTCTTTTAGGAAAGAAATTAGCTGAGCTGATGCCTCCTGGTATAACAAAAACTACGTTTGGAGTTAGTGGGGGTGAAGCTATAGATACTGCGATAAAATTTGCTCGAGGAGTCAACAAAAGAAAAGTATGTATTTCTGCAATTGGAGGTTACCACGGTCATACAGGTTTTGCGCTTGCTACGGGAGATCCAAGATTTAAAGATTCTTTTTTATGGAATTTATCAGATTTCAAACAAGTACCATTTGGTGATGTGGATGCTATGGGTAAAGCAGTAACTGAAAAAGTTTCCTCTGTTATTTTAGAAACAATCCCCGCTTCTGGGGGTGTTTTAATTGCTCCAGAAGGATATTTTTCAAAAGTTCGTGAAATTTGTGATGATATGGGAGCCTTAATGATAATTGACGAAGTTCAAGCTGGGCTTGGACGAACCGGGCATTTTTGGGCTATTTATGGCGGTTTGTATCCCAACGAAAATGTAGTTCCTGATTTTATAGTATGTGGAAAGGGAATGAGCGCCGGTGTATATCCATTATCAACCTGCAGCTATAAGCCTTTTGTTGAAAAAGTTTTGAAAGATGATCCTTTTATTCATATTTCGACAACAGGAGGGTCTGATTTAGCATGTGCGGTGGCTTGTGAAATGTTGGATATTCAATCAGATCCGAAGTTCTTAGATCATGTAAAAGAAATGGGCGATTTATTCATGAGAGGCCTAGAAGAGATAGCTTCTGAAAATCCCGATTTAATTAAGGAAGTGAGAGGAAGAGGTTTAATGACAGGGATGGAATTTTATAAAGAATCTGAGGCTGTGTTAGCTATGCTAAGCATAATAAAAGAAGGAGTGCTTGTCAATTATTGTGGTAACAAAGAAGATACTCTAATTATTATGCCTCCGTTAATAGTAAAAAAAGAAGATGTTGAAGAAATATTAGATAAAATTGGTCGAGGGATTTCAAATTTAAAGAAAATTAAAAAATAATAGATATAGTATAATTTTTTTATTTTTTTTTTATTTAAATAAAGAAGTATCTAATCATATTAAAAAATTAATTAAAACAAGATAGTAGTTGGAACTAATGGATTTAGAAAAATTGTTCAAACCTAAGTCAATGGCAGTAATTGGAATATCAAAGAAAAACCCTAATTCTCCAGGTAGAATTATTTTAGTAAAAAATGAATTCGAAATGAATGTAAAGGTTTATGGAATTCACCCTGAGGGCGGTCAATTGGAAGGTATAAATATATTTCAAAGCTTGGACGAGTTGCCTGAAATACCTGATCTCTTAGTAATCGCAGTTAATGCAAAGGATACTTTAGGGTATATACAAGATTGTGCCGATCTACATATCCCAGCAAGCATTATTATAGGTGGAGGATTTGCCGAAATCGGTGGGAAGGGGATAAAACGGCAAGAAATTCTTAAAAAAATTGCATTTGAAAATGATATTGCCGTGCTTGGTCCGAATTGTATTGGTGTTTACGCTCCTCCATTATTAGATACAATATTTATGCCAACAGAACGGATTACAAGGCCTCCAAAAGGTTCTGTAGCATTAATCAGTCAAAGTGGAGGAGTGTTAGTTGATCAATTTTTTAATAAATTTTATGAGCGCAATATAGGTGTATCTACGGCAGTTTCTATTGGAAATCGTGCTGTGATAGATGAGGTTATGTTATTAGAATATTTTAGTGAAGTAGATACAGAAACATCCAATATTGCTTTCTATCTGGAGGGATTTAAAGATGGCAAAGCCAGAAAATTCTTGGAAATAGCAAAAAATTCTGAAGATACTATTATTACTTTTTTTGGGGGAATAACTGAACAAGGCGAGCTAGCAACTCAATCTCATACTGCAAGTTTAGGAGGAAATAATAAAATTCTTTCCGCTGTCTTAAAACAATATCATATTATCCAACCAAGATCAGAACGAGAATTATTAACTTTCTTGAAGGTTTATGACGTATTATCTCAACGAAAAAAGCCTTTTGGAGGAAATAACATTATATTTGGAGAAGTAGCGATATTATCTGTATCTGGTGGACATGGAGTTATTTGTTCCGATATGCTCGAGAAATATGGGTTGAAGGCAGTTAAATTCACGCAAGAAGAAAAAAATAAAATGTTTTCTATAATCAATCCAGTTGCTAGAAAAATAGCATCTTTTAACAATCCTATTGATCTTACTGGCTCTGTATTGGATACTGATATTGAAAATTTAATTCGATATTTATCTGATTTTGATAAAATAGAGTGCATTATATTATTGTTGCTTCCTTATCCGCCTAATATCTCTTTTCAAATAGGGAGAAGAATTGCGAATATTATTTCTATGAAGAAAAAACCAGTGATTTGTTTCATTCCTTATGTGGAAAAGTATTCGTTAATTATTGAATCGTTAGAATTAGCTAACATCCCTGTATTTCATAGTATTAAAGAAGCAGTTCAAGCAGTGTCAGCGTTAAAATTAAGAACAAGGATTAATAATTTAAAAAGAAATAACATATTTTGGGATTGAAATTATGTTACATCTACAACTGCTTCAATCCGTTTGATTGATTTTTTTACAAACAATTTATCATCAATCGTAAGTTCAATTGCTTTTTGAGGGCAAATATCAACACATCGACCACAACCACGACATTCTTGGCTAATAACAGCTCTATTATTAACTAAATGTATAGCATCAACAAAACATATGCGTTGAGTACATGTACCGCAACCAATACATTTTTCTGTCACTTTTACATTGACTCCCGGCATTTTTTTGATCTTTTGCCCAATTTTTTTTGTTAAAATAGGAGCAACCCTCCATAAACAGCAACAAGGACAACAATTACAAATAGAAAGAAGTTTATATCCAGGTTTAACTCCTAACCAATTAGCATCAAGTTTATTTCGTCCTAACATCTGAACTAATCCAGCTTCTTGGCAACGCTTTAGATGTTTCAAAGCTTTTTCTTTAGAAACAAGTCGACCTAATTGAGGATTAATATCAAGTACAGCTTCTCCAAGGAACATACATCCGAGTTTAATAGGATAATCTTTGCATTGCATCGAATCTCGGCATATACAGAAATTCATGACCCAGTGATAATTAGCTTTTTCTATAAAATATTCTAACACTTTAGATGGCAATACCATATCAGCTTCCTTCTGTATTTCTTTATTTACAGAAATAACTTTATCTTGAGTAAGATATATAATATCATCTCCTTCAAACATAGCCATATCAAAAATTTTGCCAAGAATAGGAATTCTTGTTAATTTGGCTATAAATGGAACATTAGGGAAAGTTTTTTTTATTATTTCCACATACCATAGAGGTCTCAAATACTCACCATTTTAGAAAAGCTTATACTTTTAATTTTAACAAAAATTATCCTTTGATATTAAGTTGATCTTATTGAATTTTAAGTTAACTTTATTAAAATTTTAAGCTAAGTTTTTTATATAATAATTTCATTGTTGAGTCTTTGAAAATGAAGATTAATATTGAATTGCTAAAAGAATTGGAAAGAAACGTCAATATTGTGAATCCAGAGACAGGAAAAATTCCAATTAAAATTTTAGGATTTGGAGAAATAAGCTTAGTTTTTGAGCTTGTTAATGATCCTGCAAAACTGGCTTATAAGAGAATCCCGATTTTTGACACCGAAAAACAAGTTAAAAGACATATATGGGCATATAATAAATATAGTCAAATTTTAGAAAAAGATGTTGGTTTAACTTTACCTGAGTATGATACAGCATGGTTTAAAGATGAGGAAGGTAAAATATGGTTTTATTGTGTTCAAGAAAAAGTACTCCCTGAATCCGCAGGACATAAAGTTATTCATCATATCAGCGAAAATGAAATAGAAACACTAGTACTTCTCGCTATGAGAGAAATGAAAAAAGTATACACCTATGGTAAAGAAAATAGATATATTAATTTAGGATTCGATGGACAAATTTCCAATTTTTCTGTAATTGATTATGACCCGAAATCCCCTCAAGTAGATATAAATACAAAATTATCATATTTAGACACATCTACACCTTTGTTCCGCATTAATGGTAAGGAGGCAATGGATGCCTTGCTCTTTTTGAAGAGTACTCCTTTTTTTCTAAGACCGCTTATAAAAGCCGCATTTCTTCAAGAAGTTCTTGACCGTTATTATGATTGGAGGCTTGTTACAATAGATTTAGTAGCTAACTTTTTCAAGGAACAAAAACCAGAAATTATACCCTCATTAATTAGATTAGTAAATAAATTTTTTACCAAAGAAGCAAATGAATTTAACATTGAACAAATCACATTAAAAGAAGTAGAGAAATATTATAAAAGTGATAAAATGATATGGGTTCTTTTCCAAAATGCAAGAAAAATTGATAGATACATTAAAACAAAATTATTACGTAAAGAATATGACTTTTATCTTCCTCCAAAAATCAAGAGATAACAAAATAGGTTTTTTTATCGAAAATCTTTAAAAGGAAAAGGATATGAAAATTGCGGCTATTCAAATGAATGCGAAATTTGCAAATGTAAAAGCAAATCTTGAAATTGCTAAACGACTTGCTAGTGAAGCATTTCAAGATGGTGCAGAATTAGTAATTTTACCCGAATTTTTCACCAGCGCAATGGGTTTTCATCCGAAAATGTTAGATGTAGTTCGACCGATTAAAGGAGAACCTATGCAATTATTAAACCAACTCGCAAAAAACTATAATGGAGTCATTGGAGGTTCATTTATAGCTCTTCGGGGTCAAGAAAGTTATAATACATTTGTACTAGCTTTCCCAGATGGTAATAATTATTTCCATGATAAGGATCAACCAACCATGTGGGAAAATTGCTATTATATTGGAGGAACTGATGATGGCGTACTTAAAACGAAACTTGGAAATATTGGTGTCGCACTTTGTTGGGAATTTGTTCGAACTCGAACAGCCAGACGCATGTTGGATCGTGTGGATATAGTAGTAGGTGGATCTTGCTGGTGGACATTACCCGAAATCCCTATTCCAGGATATAAATCAGAACTTCGCGAAACGGTTTTGGAAATGATGATAGAAACCCCTGCCAGGTTTGCTCGAATGCTAGGGGTGCCCGTGGTTCATGCTGCTCATGCGGGAGATTTCGAAGGTAAAACGCCACTTATGCCAGATATTCCGTATAAATCTTTCTTCCTTGGAGAGACTCAAATTGTGGATGGTTCTGGAAAAATACTTGGATGCTTGAAGCGAGAAGATGGTGACGGAGTTATTATAACTGATATTGATCTTACAAAAAAATGGAATCCCTCCGAATCCATTCCCGACCGGTTCTGGATCCCCGATATGCCACATGAATTAAATCAAGCTTGGCAATTGTTTAACAAACATGGAGAAAAATATTACCTTGAAACGACTAAACCCTACCAAAATAAACAGCTTAATTAAGGTCCAAGATTGAACTAAGTAGAGGTGATAAAATGATTAGATGTTTTATTGCTTTAGAATTAAATGATCTGGAGACTATAGAAGAAGTTCAATCTTACGGAAATAGATTGAAAAGCAATCAACCAAGTTTAAAGTTAGTAGAACCTCAAAATCTTCACATAACGGTTAAATTTCTAGGAAACATTGAAGAATCTTTAGCTCCAAAAATTTATAAAATCTTAGAAGAAGAAATCAATGAAAAAATGTTTCAAGATAAAACATATAAATTCAAATTAAAAGGAACAGGGCAGTTTAGAAAATTTTCAGTAATTTGGATTAAATTAATAGGCAATATAAAATTTCTACAAGATGTTAAAGACAATATAGAATCACTGCTATATCAGAAATTAAAAATTGAAAGAGATAAAAGGATTAAATTCACCCCCCATTTAACCATAGGTAGATTAAAACCTAATAAAATCAATTATAAGAACTTTGAAATTTTTAAGGAACTGTTAAATGAAAATAAAAATTTCGAATTTGGGCCCTTCAATATAAAAGATGTGAAACTAAAAAAATCAGATTTAACGCCAAAGGGACCTATATATTCTGATTTGGTATTCTAAATGGTAAAAAAACCAATTAAAGCATTAATTTGGGATTTAGACGGAACAATAATCCATTTTAAGATAGATTTTATTAGAGCACGACGAGCAGCCATCAAAATTTTAAAAAAACACGGAATTAAAAGAAATATCACAATTAAGAAAAGTATTTTTGAAAATGTTAACACATCTAAAGATATTTTTAAATCTATGGGATATAGTCCTCAAAAAATTGAAAAAATCTTAGAAAAGATTAATGATGAAGTAATAAGAATTGAACGCGAAGCAGCCGAAATAGCAACAATGATTAATGGTATTGACCAAGTTCTTGAATTTGCCAAGGAAGAGAATTTAACCCAAGCAATTTACACACTTAATAGTAGTAGAAATGCAAAAATCTCTCTTGATAAGGTTAAATTGTCGCAGTATTTTGATTTAATAGCTGGAAGGGACAATGTAAAAAATCCAAAACCTCATCCGGATCATATTTTTTATATATGTAAATATCTTAATGTAAAGACATCAGAAATTTTAGTAATAGGTGATAATGCTCGAGATATTGAAGGTGCCCTTAATGTAAAAGCGAGATCCATAGGAATCCAAACAAAAATATCTAGAATGACTAATATGGATACATTTCAAAAAGCTGATAAAATTATTAAGGAAGAAGAGATACCTTTAAAATTAATAGAGGCAATTAAAGAATTTTTATGATTTAACTGAAAATAATTAAATATTTGTATAACTATTAATGTTATATTTTAAATTCAAACCATTGTTTAATTATTGTAGAAGGATTAAAGTCTAAAAATGATAATCGAGTATACATTAGATATTTTAAAACCGCATCATCCCAGCAACGATCTTCTTGCTCGAACACTAAAAAAGCTTAATGGTGTAAAATCTGTCATAGTTAAAACCGATGAAATTGACCAAAAAACAACGTCTATATATGTTAATTTAAAAGGTACTAATGAAATGTCATTAGAAGAGATAACAAAAGCCTTAGAGGAACTAAATTGTTCTTTACATAGTGTTGATGAAGTTAAAGTAGAAGATAAAGATTGGGGTCCATAATTTTAATATATTTTTACTTTATTTTGTTAAAAAATAACTTAAGCAAAAAATTTAAAATACTTAAAAAAAATTAAAAATTCGTAGAGCTCAATTTAATTCTTAAATGAAAAAATCATTGTTTTTAAAATGTCTGCTCCAAATATTGTTAAAGTTATCCAAGAAAAGGGTGAAATTTCTGACGAGGTTGATTATGCATTAATGAATTATTTACTGAAAAATAGAGGTCCAGGTTATACTGCTTGTCAACCTTCATTAGTAGAATTGGGAAACGGTAAACAAGCAATTAAAATGGGAATTGATCATACATTTATCGATAAAAATAATCAATTAATGGGTTTAGGAATAGTAGGGGCATTATTTATTGATTACGAAACATTACAAGTTATTTTTTGTAGTCCACTAAAGGAATTGGAAGTAAATGTTCAAAAATTAAAGAATTCAGGTTTAGAACCTCAGCCTAGACCCAAAGGCAAATATTGATTCTTTTACAATATATATTAACTGTATAACTGTCTTATTTTTAATATTTAAAAAGAAAATGTCAGAAGAAAGTGAAATCAAAAAATTAATACAAGAATATCTATTAGTCGAGGGTATTCTAAGTAAAAAGGTAAAAGATCCTAAAATCGAATTCGGATTTAGATTTACTTTCCCTCCAGGACCAATTGGAAAAATTATGTTTGTTATTAAACCCAAAAATAAAGATTTAATTATTATTACTATTGGAACGCAAATATCGGACCCTCATATCAATGCGTTAAATTCGTTAAATGATAACAAAAAAATGCAATTTTTTATAGAATTAAGAAAATTTTTTCTTCTGAAAGATGTATATTTTCGCATTAATATCGAAAATCATCGATACGAAATTAGCGACCAACTATTCCTTAAAGAAGACGGAAGTGTTTCTAAAAATACTTTCTTTAAAAGCGTAAGAAGAGTTTTTAATTGTGCTGCTTATAGTAATATTATTTTAGAAGAATTTTGTTCAGGAAAAATTAAGCCGGAAGACTTTACGAAACCAGAAGAATTTACTTCTGGATCTGATTTTTCTTTATATTCATAACAAGGATTAAATTCATGGGTGAATAAAAATTTTTGAGAAATGGCTTAGAGCAATAGGAAAACTTGAATATGTTCAAGGTAAGGAAAAACCTAAAGTAGACTGTATTTTGTGTGCAATAAGGGATAACGACAAGAGAGTTAAATCTTTGAAAGTGTATCAAGATAATTTAAATTTTGTCGTGCTGAACTTATATCCGTATAATGTTGGGCATTTAATGGTCTGTACGCATAGACATGTTTTAAAATTTGTAGATCTCTCAAAAGAGGAAATTACTCATACTTCAAGAACGATTCAAGGTTTACAACTACTACTGGATGAACTGTATTCTCCTCGTGGATATAATATTGGAATTAACCAAGGAACTTATGCAGGAGCAAGTATTGAACATATTCACTGGCATGTCGTTCCTAGATTTCCATCAGAATTAGGGTTTATTGATATTGTCGGTGATGCTCGGATTGTGGTTGAGGGATTAGATTCAGTGAAGAAAAAAATCAATGAAAAAATAGATGCCTTCTTAAACCAAGAGTTTTATAAAAGATTTTAATCCATAGAATATAAAACTAAAAAGAAAAAAAAATAAAAATTTAGGAAGTAATAAGGATATTTACCTTGTTGCATTTCGGATATCTGCTGCGGTAACTCTCTTCCTTTTGTCCGCCTTACATACTGCAATAGCCGCCTTTGTTGCATCTGCTGCTGCTTTTTCTAAGAAATCGATTAATTTATCTAATGCTTCAGCAGCTACGAGATCAGCACCTTCCTTTTTCATTAATCTTCTAATAGGGGCTTTTGCTATGTATCCTTCTCCTTTTTTCTTAGCAGTCGTCTTTTTAGCCATAATCACATTCCTCCACTAATTTCTTCTTTTTAAAATTTTTAGTTTTAGTTAAATTATTATGTATAACTACGCATTTTTATTATTTAAAGTTTCTGTTTCGAATCAATATGATCGCAGATTTCAGATAAGATTTCATTCTGATTCGAAAATCAGATCGGAATATTAATATGTTATTAATTTTTCCGACAAATTAAAATTTTTATCTTTATTTAGTGAGGGTTTGAATTCAATAATTTTTAGATTTTTACTTTTATTAATGTTTCAATAACAATTTTTAAACTTTATATCAATTCTAACTTTAATTTTGATTTTTTAATTTTTCCAAATTCTAATTTTAATATTATTTTATTCTGAGATTGAACTTAATTCTGATTTTACTAAATGTAAAAGTATAAAATAAAGATTTATTATAATAATTACGTAAAGTAAATTGGGCTCAAAAAAAGAAGGATTTGAATTTTGAATTTCGATAATAATAAATACGAAATAACTGAATCTGGCATTGAAGAGTCGTTACAGACCTTGGGTTTCACTAAAAACGATTCTAAAGTACTACTAACCTTATGTAAATACAAAATCTTATCTCCTGCAGATATTGCAAAGCATTCAGGAGTGGATAGAGCGAGGGTTTATGATTCTTTGAACAGATTAATTGAGAGAGGTTTCATTCAGAAAGAACCCATAAAAAGGGGAGCAAACTACCAAGTTATCCCTATTAAAAAAATATTTGAATCAATACGAGAAGAACATGCTCGTTTAATTGATGAAACCCATTTACTTGAAAAGATGATAAGCGATCTTGAAATTGATTCAGAGGAATCTGAACCCCGCGTATGGTCAATCAATTCTAAGGAAAAAATTAGAAAGAAAATTAAAGATTTAATTTTTCAAGCAGATCGTAGAATCTTTTTTATTATTACTCCTGATTTGTTAATGGAAGAACTGGGAGGATATGAATGGATAACGAAAGAGTTATGGAATAAAAAATTTACTTCTAATTCAACTCAAATAATTATAGCCTTACAATTTTTTAAGGCAATAGAAGAAGAAATTAAGAAATTATTAAAATTAAAAATTGATATCCATTCTATCACGGGAGATAGTGTTATACCATTTGGTTTATTAATCGCCGATAACGATTTTTTGCTCACCACTTTAGATAAAGTGAGTGAAGCTCCAGAATATACTTCAGGACTATGGCTAGAAGATGGTCGATCTAAACAGTTGATTGGATACGAACATCTATTCAAACACTTCATAAGCTCTGAATGCAAAAAAGCAGAATTAATACCGAGAAAAAGGGAAAGTCCAAATCTCTATTAAATTTTACTTGAACGGAAAAGAATTAAGTTTAAATTTAAATAAGTTTAATACTATATAGCAAAAAATAAACCAAACGTCAAGAGAATGAGTTATAGGGGCAAAGTTATTTTATTAGGGGATGCTGGCGTAGGAAAGACTAGTTTACTTACTAGATATGTTGATGGAACATTTAGTTCAGATTATAATCAAACTATTGGCGCCAATTTTTTAATTAAAGAGGTAGACTTGAGTAAGGTAATTAACAAATTAAACATTGAAGACGAAGAGCTAATAAGCAAAATTAAAGAACGTAAGGTTGCAATTTATTATTGGGATATTGGAGGGCAACACGATAAACTTTTTGCCAATGAATATTATTTTATTCAAGCAGTAGGTGCCATGGTTGTTTTTAATGTAGATAATAGAGAAACTTACAATAATTTGGACTTTTGGATCTCAAAGATGAAAGAGTTAAGTGGAGAAATCCCATATATCATTGTTGGAAATAAAATCGATTTACACGATAAAAATGTTGTTCAAACAGAAGAAATAGAAAAAAAAGCAAAAAAATATGGAGTAAATTATTTTGAAACCTCTGCGAAGCTTAATGATAGCGTCGATGCTGCTTTTGAGGATCTTTCTATTCAAATACTCAATAAACTTAAATAATTCTTAAATAATTTTTTATTATATTTTTCCTTAAGTAATTTTTTTTTTCTATTAAAGCAATTAATTATGAATGTTTTATTAATCCCCATTGCACCCTTATCAAGAACTAAATCTCGTCTTAGAGATTGTTTTTCAAAAGATCAACTTAAAGAATTAACTATAGCAATGTTTAAAGATTTAGGAAATACGCTCAATAATGTCAAATGTTTTGATGAAAAAATTGTATATTGTAACGATTCTGAAATTTTAGAATTGGCAGATTATTACGAACTAATTGGCATTAAGGAAGAATTAACACAACCTAGAAGATCTTTTGATAATGTTATTAACGATCTCAACACTATAGCAATAAAAAATTTTAATGCTGAGCAAACGACTTTTACATTCTTGGATATCATCTTAATTTCGGCTAACAACTTTAATGAAATCAACTCATTAGTAAAAATTAATCAATTAGTTGTTTGTCCCGCAATTCATTCCGCAGGTGTTTCAATATTAGGGAGAAATCCACCTGATATTATTCCCTCCTATTTTTCCGATCCTGAGATTCCTTCTTTTGTAGCTTTATTAAACAATGCTAAAAAAAAAGGAATAAAGAAAATTGCTGTATACGATTCATTTAGAGCAGGATTCGATATAGATATTAAAAAGGACCTAGTATTAGCGTACGAATATTTAAAAATCTTTAATTTAACGCACACTGAAACGTTTCAGTTTTTAAAAAACAACTTAACATTAACTTTACAAAAGATAAATGAAGAGAATAATCGCGAATTTAGAATAGTTGAGAAAAATTAGATTTTTAACCCTCAAAATTCCAGGGTGATGATTATTTTTACTTCTTCTTGCAACACATCACTTATAAGGTTTTGGAAATTTTCACGCTCTTCTTTTAATGCTCCTAAATATCTTGTATAATCTTTATTTTTTCTATCAAAATCTCCTTGAACATGTTCTAATTTTGCTGTATTGATGGATATTTTATTCTTAACTTCTATTAATTTTTCCGCAAGTCCTGCATCTTTAATTTGTTCTTTTAATTCTTTAATAGAATCTTTTAATTCTTTAAATTCTTCAATATATTCGTGAATTATTTTTTCTTCGAAAATCTTATTAATTTGGTCAATAGTTTTATTTTTTGTATCTGTTTTAAGACTTAATTTGTTTCCATCTTCTAAAGTATGCCTTAGATGGACCAATAAAGCAGAAAACTTCGGCAAATCTTTACTTTCGTTGATAAGCATCTTAACTGGATCTTTTAAGAAATCTCGTAAATAATATAAATTAATATTTGAAATATGAATTGTTCCCTTATCTAATTCAAACTTTAATTTTTTTAACGCTTTTTTAAATCCTATTTCATCATTAATTTTTATATTTAATTTAAATAGTTTATCTTGTTCTTCTTCAAGTTTCTCAAATAATTCGCTCTTTTCAAGCTTTATTAGCCTTGAATTTAAATTTTCTAAGCTGTTTTTAGTTTCTTCTAACATTTTCCCAAAACTATCTATTTCTATTTTTGAATGTTCAATATTTTCTTTAAGAGTAAATATCTTAGGTAATTTATTTAATAATTCTTCTGCGTTTTTAACATCGCCATACTTTTTCCTTAAAAAAGTGTCTAAAAGAACCTGTTTTTTTTGTAATTTACGAGTTCTATAATTAAGTTCCTTAATTTCAGCTTGCACTTCTTTCTGAAATTTAGGAAGTGATTTTCTAGCAATTTCGTTAATTGACTTAAATAGTGTTTTAATAGATGAGATTAATTCAGTTAAATTTGAATAATTTATTTCTTCTTCTTCAGGAATCTTAATTTCGTCCACATAATTTTTTATCCGGTCTGAGAATAAATTTAAAGATCTCAGCGATTTCTGGTCAATTTTATCTGAAGAATCCAAAAAGTGATCCATACACACTTTAATATCAATCAAAGTACTTCTAATATCATGGATTATCTTTCTTATAGCTTTTTTAATTTTAGTATATTGAAGGTTAATTCTTTCCTTATAAAAGTCCTCGAATTCTTCCAACTGAACTTCAATCATGATAATTCAAATTAAAAATTATTTAATGCTGTTAATGACTTCTTTACCTATAATTTTCTGAAGAACTTTTGGCACTCTTATCGAATGATCTTCGTTTTGAAAGTTTTCTAAGATACAACAAATGGTACGTTCAGTTGCTATAGCAGTTGAATTTAATGTATGTAATATTTGTTTTTCTTCTGAACCAACTTTACCCATCCTGATTTTTAATTTTCTTGCTTGGTAATCTAAACAATTACTGCAACTAACGACTTCCCTATAAGTTTGTGATGCTGGCCACCAAGCTTCTAAATCGTATTTTTTCGCAGCGTTATCGTTTAGTTCTCCAGATGCGATATTTACAATCCTATATGGAATTTCTAATTTTTTGTAAATTTCCTCAGCATTTTCTAAAAGTTTTTCGTGAAATTTCCATGAATTTTCTGGTTTACAAAAAATATATTGCTCAATTTTTTCAAATTGGTGTACACGAAAAATTCCTAAGGTATCTTTTCCATGAGAACCTGCTTCTCTCCTAAAACAAGATGAAACTCCCGCATATTTAATGGGTAAACGTTTAGTATCAATTATTTCGTCATAGTGATATGCAGCTATGGATTGTTCTGAGGTTGCGATCATAAATAGGTCCTCATCTTGAACTTTGTATAATTGTTCTTTAAAATCCGCCAACTCGGCTGCTGCTTTTATAACTTCATGCTTTATGAAGAATGGTGTCCAGATCGGAATAAATCCAATACTCTGTAAAAAATCTAAAGCAAATTTCATAAGAGCTAAATTTAATAAAACTAAATCACCTTTTAAATAATAAAAACGCGAACCAACAACTTCAGAAGCTTTTTTAGTATCAGCCCCATCAATAGTTTCAATTAATTCCACATGATTTAAAGGTTTAAATTCAAATTTAGGTATGTTTCCCACACTTCTTACTATTTCTTTACCATCTTCTGTCTCTGCAACTGGAACAGATTCATGTAGAATGTTTCCAACGAGATATCTATACTTTTCTCTCTCCTCAAAGTATTCAGATTTCTGCTTTTCTAATTTTTCTATTTCTTTTCTGATCTCTTTTGAAGCTTTAACGGCTTCTTCCACTTTTTTAGACTCTCCAGTTTTCTTATATTCACCTATTTTAGCAGAGATCTCATTTCTTTTTTTTCTTAAATCTTGGATTTTAGATAATATTTCTCTCCATTTTTTATCGTAGTCTAAAACTTTTTCCGCATTCGAAGGATCTTTAAACCTTTTTTTCTCAGACTCAATAACTTTTTCCAAATTCGTTCGAAATAATTCAATATCAAGCAAATTAAAGTCCTTTTCTAACTTTTTTAATGAAACTATTACTTTTTACTAATTTATAATAAATATTTTTTAATTTAATTTATTGCCTAATTTAAAAATAGCGAATTAAAAAAATTTAATCATGGTGTATTTTATCAGCGATATTTGCGCGTAATAAAGCAGTCTTAATTTTTCGTTTGTCATTTCCTACTGTATCAATTATTCTCAATAGTTCTATTCTTTTTGCTTTACCTTTTATTCCCATTTCTTCCATGACTTCATTAGCAAAATCCTCTTTCGCCTTAACTTTTAAGAAAGTTTCTTTAACTCTTCCTTTGTCGTATCCTTCATTCTCAATAATTTTCAGTATTTTGTTCAGAGTAGGTTTTCCTTTTAAACCTTCTTCGTTCATGAATTCATTTGCGAAGTCTACTTTTCTCTTTTCTTCTTTCTCCAACATATACCAATGTAAATATTTTTTTAATAAAAAATTTAACGCAAAAAATCCAAATCAATCAATATGCATTATTTTAACTTATCTAATTTTGAATGGTTTAAACTAAAATTAGACTTATAATAAATATAAATAAAATTAAAATAAATTCCATTATTTCTTAAACCAAGTAAATTAAAAATTTTTTTCAAAATAAGATTATAACTTTAAAATTAAAAATTAAAAAATTCCATGGTGATTCGTTACTAAGGTGGATTAAATGTCTGAAAAAAATCAGACCAAAAATATTCGAATAGGCGTGTATGTATGCCGATGAGGAGTTAATATTGGTGCGTATGTTGACTGCGATTCTATAAGAGATTTTGTGGAACCTTTACCGAATGTTGTTATTGCCAGAACAAACGATTTTACATGTAGTGATCCTAGTCAACAAATCATTAAAAACGACATCTTAGAATTAGATATAAATAGAGTTGTTGTAGCAGCTTGTACTCCAAAAATACATGAACCAACATACAGAGCTGTTTTAATGGAAGCGGGATTAAGTCCGTATTACTTTGAAATGGTCAATCTTCGTGAACATTGCTCTTTTGTTCACCAAGATGACAAAGCAAAAGCAACTGAAAAAGCTAAAAGACTAATTTTAGCGGGAATAAATCGCGCACGAGAATTAGAGGATATACCATATAAAGAAATCCCTATCACAAAAGTTGCTTTAGTTATAGGTGCTGGAATTGCCGGAATGAACGCTGCCTTAGATATAGCAAGCCAAGGAATTCAAGTTTATATAGTCGAAAAAGAAGCTACAATTGGCGGTAAAATGGCGCAGCTAGATCGAATATTCCCAACTGACGATTGTGGAATATGAGTCCTTGCACCTATTATGGTAAACGCATCCAAACATCCTAATATAACTTTACTTACATATTGCGACGTTGTGGAATTTAGCGGCATTCCAGGCGATTATAACGTAAAAATCAGAAAAAATCCTCGATATGTTGAAGAAAGTAAATGTACAGGCTGTGGATTATGTACAACCAAATGTCCTATAAAAGTACCTGATGAATTTAACCGAGGAATAGGTGAACGAGGTGCTATTTACATTCCCTTCCCACAAGCTGTCCCAAAATACGCTGTAATTGATAAAGATGTATGTATTGACTGTAGAAATTGTGAGAGAATTTGTCCCGCTGAAGCTATTAATTTTAATCAAAAGACTGAATATCTCGATTTAAAAGTAGGGGCCGTAATTGTGGCTACAGGATGGGATGAGTATCCAATTATGGAAACCAATGAGTATAAATATGGAATTTATTCTGATGTAATCACTCAAATAGAATTAGAACGAATGCTTAGTCCTATAGGACCTACTAATGGGCATGTATATAGAATTTCGAATGGAGAAACACCAAAAAAAGTTGTAATGATTCAATGTGTTGGTTCCAGATCCTTAAAAGGGCTCCCCTACTGTTCTGGAGTATGTTGTAATGTAGCTCTTAAAAATGCTCAGTTATTAATTCAAGAATATCCAGATATAGATGTTACACTTTTTTATATAGATATTCGAAGTACAGATAAAGGAAATGAAGAATATTATAGAAAAATAAGGGAAACAGGTATTAAGATGATTAGAGGTAAAGTAGGAGAAATAACTGAAGATCCCAAGACGAATAAACTAAAAGTTCGAGCATATTCGTCTTTATTAGATGGAATTATTAATATTGAAGCAGATTTAGTTGTTTTATCAACGGGCATGGTTCCTTCAAAAGGCACCGAAGAAATTATCGAAGTAATTGGCCTTGGTAAGGGACCAAATGGATTCCTATCTGAAATTCACGGATGCTTAAAACCCCAAGAGACAAAAGGTATGGGAATTTATATTTGCGGGTGTGCTGCTGGTCCTAAAAACATACCTTATTCTGTATCAACTGCTTTAGCTGCTGCTAGTAAGGTTTCTACCCTGCTTTCTAACGACACTTTACGTCAGGAATTAATTATAGCAGAAGTCAATAAGAACATATGTATGGGGTGTCGTAGATGTGAGAAACTCTGTGAATATCAAGCCATTAAAGTAGGTGACGATGAAATAGCCATTGTTGATGATCTAAAGTGTAAAGGATGTGGAGTTTGTATAACATCTTGTCCAGCAAGAGCTATCGATTTGAAATATTATAGAGACAAACAATTTGAAGAAGCGATTAAAGGAATTGGCATTATTGATATTCCAATAGAATCTATTGATGAGCCACAAAAAATTGAAGAAAGTTAAACAGACTAAAGGTGTTATATTACGACTGAAACTCAAATTAAAAAAAGAATAATAGCCTTTGGCTGTGAAAAGTGAGGATATTCAGTAGCAGATTTAACTGGAACAACGAGGAAATTGTATTCTACAGATTTTCATCTAATCAGAGTAAGGTGTACTGGAAGAATCGGATTGCATTTAATAATGGATTGTTTTTTAAAGGGTGCAGATGGTGTTGCGATAATTTCTTGAAAAGAAGGTGAATGTGAATTTGGTAGAGGTAATATGAATACCTACGAGCATATCTTATTTTTAAAGAAATTATTTAATCATCTTGGGCTGTCTGAAGATAGAATACAACAATATTTCATTAGTGCAGCAGAAGTTGAAAAATTTATATCTTCTGTTGAGGATATTACGATAAAAATCCAAGCATTACCTCCTCTAACAAGTTTTAATCCGAAAATTGGATGAACTTTTCAAAAAAATTTTAGTTGAAAGGGAACTAACTCATAGCATGGGTTTTCGGAATGTTTGATATTTTAATTACTGAAAAAATTAACTAAATCTTAATATGTGTCCTGAAACAAAGGTTTCGTGGGAATTCTTAAAAAATATATCAGATACCCTAGATTCATATAGAGTCCGAGCTTTAATCGATGCAAAAAAAGAGGTTTTAGATGCAGGGATATATTCAGAATCTCAGTATTATGATATTTTGTTTAAAATGTTTGATAATGAGAGGTTAAAATATTCTTTATATGAATTCTTAAATCAAAATCAAAATCATAATTTTAAAAGCTTAACACAATTTTCTCAAAAGAATTCAATTGAAATTAAGAAGACTTATAGCACATTAGAATTGTTAAAAAATGAAAAACTAGTTATCGTAGAAGAACAAAGCGATATAATTGAAGGAGATGAAGATTCACCTCCAAAAACTATTTTCAAGGATCTTTTAATAAAAATTAATGAAATTGAATCAATTAATTCAATTAAATCAATTTATGAGCCTGTTAAGGTTATATTTGACGCAAAAATCTGTTCAGGATGCGGGTTATGTGCTGGAATCTGTCCTGTAAATTGCCTTAATGTTCTTAATGGTTTTGGTCAGATTGATGAAGATAGGTGTATAAAATGTGGTTTATGTTATTTTATTTGTCCAAGAAGTTATTTGCCTGTTAGAGTACTAAATTTAACTCAAGAAAATACCTCTGAGATTAAAGAATACGGAAAAATTGGCTATTTTAAAGAGATCTATTCCGCAAGAACGAGAGTTAAAGAAATTGCCGAAGTTTGTCAAGATGGGGGCATATCTAGCACTGCCCTATATTATCTTTTTGATAAGAAAGAGATAGAAATAGCTTTAGGGGCAAAGATGAGTGGAACTTTATGGCGACCTGAACCACTGATAATAAAAAATAAAGATGATATTCTTTTAACTGCAGGGACAAAATACGTAAATAATCCTACTTTAAAATTATTGAACGAATTAAATGGTGAAAATAAAGCAATAGCGATTGTTGGAGTCCCATGTATGATGCAAGCGCTCTTAAAATCCGATATCTATAATATAGGTTTTCCAGCGTTAAATAACATAAAATATAGAATTGGAATTTTTTGTATGGAATCATTTTCTTACGAATATCTCTTAAAAATTTGTGAGAAATTAAAAGTAGAAATTAACGATGTAAAAAAAATGGATATAAATAAAGGAAAATTCTTCGTTTACACAAATAATGGAGAAAAATTCAGTGTTCTGATTAAAGAAATTAGTCATTTAGCACGTGAAGATTGTAATATTTGCTTCGATTTAACCTCAGAATTTGCAGATATCTCTATAGGCTCAATTGGCTCTCCAGCAGGATGGAATACAATTATTCTAAGAACTGAAAAGGGAAAAGAACTCTACGATGGATTATATACTAGTAATTTAATTGATTCAAAGCGTATAGAAGAAATTAAACCCGGTTTACCTATACTCCAAAAGATTGCTGTGTCTAAAAGAAATAAATGCAATAAACATATAATCGCAAAAAAAACTGAAAATAAGAGATTCCCTTTTTATTAAACAGTATTCTTATTAGGGATTTCTACTCAAAATCAAAAAATTAATATTAAATTTTATCTTCTTTTCCTTAATTATAAAATAAAGTTAGTATCTCTATTCAAATGAGTTCTCCATCACCAATAAGACCTAAAAATTTTCGAGAACAAGTCTATTTCAGAAACCTTAGAACTCGTGTAGATGGCCGAGCTAAAGTTGAATTCGGATTGACACAAATCAGAGGAATAGGTTTAAGATTCGCACAAGCGATAGTGAAAATCGCAAATATTAATCCTGAATTAAGAATCGGAGCGATTCCAGAAAAAGATCTCAATAGAATCGAAGAAATAATTTTAAATCCTGTAGGAAATGGTATCCCTTACTGGATGGTAAATCGTAAAAAAGATTTGAGAACGGGCGAAGACCTCCACATTACAGGAAATTTACTCGAGATTACAGTTAAGCGTGATATTGATAGAATGAAAAAAATTAAAAGCTATAAGGGAGTTCGGCATCATTTACGTTTAAAGGTAAGAGGTCAAAGAACTAAAAGTACAGGAAGGCATGGATTAGTAGTAGGAGTCATGAGAAGGAGAAAAAGACAACAACAAAAATAAAATGAGAATTGAAATATGGGCGATCCAAGACGATTAAAAAAAAAATATAAAAAGCCAGCACATCCATTTCAAAAAGAAAGAATAATGGAAGAACTTGAATTCTTAGGAAAATATGGCCTTCGAAATAAGCGTGAATTTTGGAAGTCTCGTACAATGTTAGGAAATTGGAGAGGTATTATCCGACATTCCAGAACCTTGACTAAGGAAAAAGCTGAAAAAGTTCAACAAACATTAATTATAAAATTAAAGCAACTTGGTATATTAGGTCCTGAAGCAGAATTTGAAGATGTACTACTTTTAACGGTTGAGGATGTTTTAAAACGAAGATTACAGACTTTAGTTTACGAAAAAGGTCTTGCTAACACTATATATCAAGCTAGACAATATATAGTTCACGGACATATCCAAGTTGGAAATAAAAAAATAAATGCACCATCTTATATTGTAAAAAAAGACGAGGAAGACTTAATTAGTTTCACTCCTAGCAGTCCTTTCGTAACAACTTAAGATTAAATAAAGGTGAGATTGAATTAGTAAAAATAAAATCAAATGGGCAATCGTGCATATTCTTAGCTCATATAATAATACGCTCGTGACTGCAACCGATCTCAGTGGCGCAGAAACTTTTGCTAAATGTTCAGGTGGGATGGTTGTTAAAGCTGATAGAGATGAATCAAATCCTTATGCTGCAATGCAATGTGGTTTTCGTGTAGCTAACGATCTTCATGATAAAGGTATCGGCGGTATTCATATTAAAGTGAGGGCACCAGGAGGAAATAAATCTCAAACACCAGGTCCAGGAGCACAAGCATGTATTCGTGCTCTGGCAAGATCTGGTCTTCAAATTGGTAGGATTGAAGAAGTTACTCCAAAATCGCACGATCACTGTCGTAGAAAGGGTGGTCACAGGGGAAGAAGAGTATAAGCTTCAAATTTATTGATTAAAACAATTTTTCATAATATTTTATAATTTTAATTTAATTACTTAATATAAAAAGCGAGAGCTCGCTAGTATCTTCTATATATTTTTTCCATTAATTAAGATCTCAAATCAAATATTTCTTCATATTTTTATTAATTTATAATTATTTTAGATGATGTAAACACATAAAAAATAAATGAATGAATTGTTATTTAATAATTAAAGAGAATTTTATTTCGATTAAATGTAATAAATTTTTTCAAATGATTCTTTATGAGCAAAGAAGAGATACTTGAAGAGATTAAAAATATATTTCTAAGATTAACCGAACAGGAACCTACACCAGATGATGAAATTGAAGCAAAGGAACTATTAATTGAAAGTTTTAAAATTCTGAAAAACGAAAATCTAATTCCCGATCAAATTGATTTAATTGATGAAATTTGCATTAAATTAGAAAATTGGGATACATTAGATTTATGGTTCAAAGAAGTCGAAGGATTGACTGAAAATATTGAAAAAATATTGAATTTAAGAGAAAGGGACTTAGAATCAGAAGCAATTGAGATCCCAAGTGAATTTCAAGAAGATACGCAAATTGAATCAAAAACAGAAAAGAAGCCGAAAGAGATTGACATAACTGAAATTGTTACTCAAGTTTCAGAACAATTTAAAGGAGAAATTGAAGGATTAAAAGAGACGATTGAAAATCTTAAGCAAGAGTTATATTCAAAAGAGGAAAGAATAAAAGAAATTTCCCAAGAACCTGAAGTTCAAGGAGAAGTTTTTCGAGAACCTAAAATGCAAGAGCCCGAAGTTCAAGAACCTGAAATTCAAGAAGAGATTGTTCAAGAACCTGATGTTCATGAACCTGAAATTCAAGAAGAGACTCCTAAACCTAAAAGTAAACTTGCCCCTCCAAGAATTAAGATCCCTTTAATTACGAAACCACAAAAACCTCTTAAAATCAAGGTTCCGGGCGAATCTAAAGATGAAAAAGCTGAGATTACTGAAATTGGTGAAAAATTGGAGACTCCAAAACAACAGAGCATATCCCAAGTATCTCTTGAAGAGCTAAAAAAAATGCTTGAACCTATAGAAGAACCAAAAAGTACTATAGAAACTCAAGAAGGGCTTAAATTGACACCAATAATTACAGAAGAATCAAGTAAAGAGAGTACTTCAGAAATTCCGTTCAAATTATCTCTCGATTCTATAAAAGAACAAGAAATTGATAAAGAAAAGACAGAATTAGAGTCATTGCCTATAGAAGAGCCTGAGTTAGAGCACGAAACTAAAGAAGAATCAATTATAACACCTTTACCTCCAAAAAAGCCAAAATTAATACAAACTATTACAGAATCATTAGAAGTTCCGGAAAAATCCATATTAACATCAATACCTTTTGAAGATTCAGAACCATCACAAGAAGTAAAAGAAGTACTGAAACCTGAAATAAAAGAAGATATAACTCCTGAACTATTACCTAAAGAAGAACCAAAAATGACACCAATTATAAGTGAAAAGCCAAAAATTACTCCTATTAATGTTGAAGAAATAGATACTGAGTCAATTAAATCAAGTGGTACAGATTTATTTAATGTATTTTCTTCGGTAGGAATGACATCCCCCGATAAATCAGCAGAACCCACAAAATCAGCAGAACCCGCAAAATTCGCAGAACCTGCAAAATCAATAGAAACACTAACTTCAAAAACCAAGAAGAAAGAACCTGAGAAAAAGAAAGTATACGTTGATCTTTTTCCAGAAACAAAACCAGCTCCCCCCGCTAAATCCGAAAAAATTGATGATAGGACTTTACCAAAGGATAAGGATTCTTTGTATCAAGAACTAATTGCTCTTGAAGGGAGAAGATATTCGTTAGAAAAAAGCTATAAAGAGTTGAATAAAAATTACGATAGCGGAATGATTGATGACTACGAGTTTAAAAATCAGAGTGATGGACTTAAAGGGAATCTAGACGAAATTAGCTCTCGTATAGCCAAAATAAGAAGATTGATTTCGAGTTTATAAGATAACTCTAATCTAAATCATTTTATTTTAAATATTGGTGGCATATTTGTTTTATGTTCTGCTGCCTTTACCATACCTATAATTTTTTTTACATCTTTCTTGTTAAATTTATTTAAATCCAAATTATGATCAATTCTATAAAGTATTTCATCTAATAAATCATAAGTTAAGCCAATTTCTCCTTCATCAGTTTGACCTTGATATAATCCAGCTGAAGGAGCTTTATCTATTATTTTCTCAGGAATTTTTAATATCTTAGCAAGTTCCTTTACCTCGCTTTTATATAATCCCCCAATAGGCTCAAAATCAACTCCTCCATCACCATATTTAGTAAAATAACCAATGGCTAATTCAGATCTATTTCCAGTCCCCACTACGAGATATGTTCCAAGTGATTGTCCAACATAATAAAGCAGTGTCATTCTTAAGCGAGGCTTAATATTTGCCATCGCCATCCTCTTTGTATCAAAATTAGATGGTAGAATTTTTAAAAACTCCTTATATACTGAAGTGAGATCCATTATTATAAATTTTATACCTAAATACTCAGCAATCATTTTTCCATCCTCAAGATCTTGTGGTATTGATTCAATAGGTAGTCCTAATCCAATAACTTTCTCTTTTCCTAAAGCATTTACAGATAAAGCTGCTATAGTTGCACTATCAACACCACCACTTAACCCTAATATAACACCTTCAGCATTTGCAGACATTACATAATCTTTTATCCATTTTTGAATCTCTAAAATCAATAATCTATAATCTAATACGCGCATATAAAACTTTAATTCTTCGATTTATTTAAAATTCATTCATAATAATGAGAATAAAATCAAATTAAAGAAATTATTTTGAAAATTTTTTATATAACTAATATTATAATAATATACAAAATAAAATTTAAAGAAAAAAAATAAGTAGGTCAATAATATGGCGGAAGAATTTAAAAATATTATTGATTCATCCTATGATAATGGAATTCCTTTCTGGATCTATACAAACGATTATATCTTCGGAATGGTTCCAAATGATCCTGATTGCTCACGATGGACGGAAGTTTCATATACTTTCGAAGAACCTGACGAGCCTTTAATGAAAACCGAAAGAGGTGCAGATTTATCCTATCAATTCCTTCTTGAAGAATTAACTAAAGGAGTCTCTTTCTATGTTGAAGATTTAAATGTAAATAAATTGAAAGATTTTGCTAAATCTCTAGATTCAAAGTCGGGTCCAGAAAAAATTAACGGTCTAATAGCAGAATTAATTAACAATTTTAACCAGTATTCTGCAAATCTTCCGATTATTAAAGATAAAGCTGGACTACAAACTTTAAAGGATAAGTTATAATTATATATATAGTCCTTTTCTCTGCGGATATTTTTTTGTAAACTCTTCATCAATCCGCTTAGCCATTTGATAGCCTAAATTCGAATCTCTCTCATGAATTATTTTTTTTAAATAATCTCCATGAAATTGAGAAAATTTTTCAATCCCCGCGGCTATTATACTTTTATCTTTTTTTATTGGTACCACCATCCCAAATAATCTTAGCATATCTTCTGCAGTTAATTTTTTTCCTATTTGCTCATCGATATCTTGGTCAATCTTTCTCACTATAGTGCCCATAGATAAAGCAGAAAATGGACTTAGTTGCTTTGACTTAAGCCAGTATGCATTAGGCTTTTTTGTCAGAAATGTATCATAGTTACCTTTATTATCTTTTGAACCAATGATTCTCCAATCTACTGGATCTTTATCGTAATCTTTTTTCATTTTCTTAATAACAGATTGGATAGGAGCAACTCCATGATAATCCTCAACTTTTTCCTTTTTTTTCATGGCACCAATAATATATAGTAAATAAACCTATAAAAATATAGAGAAAATAAAGTAAAAGAAAGTAATGTTTTCCAGATTAAAACTAACATCTTAATTAACCCGACAAAATTTTGAATTAAATAAATACCAATAATTTAAGGATGAATAAACTGAAAGATTTTCAAAATTTAGAGAAACTTTTTGATTTTTTTGATGTAGCAATACAAAATAATAATAGTTGTGAGATAAAAAATTGTTTTAAACTAATTGAATTATCCGAAAACTCATTCTTAAAAAGTTATCACGAGATAAAAAAAGAAGGCGTTTATTATACAAATAAACAAATATCAAACTTTATCTTTTCAGAAGCTTTAATTCTGTTCCTAAACAAGAAGTTGGGAGAGAATATACTTATAAAAATTGAAGATATTTTTAAATTAAATTCATTATTAAAGAATCAAATCTATGAAATTTTAATAAATACGACAATATGTGATCCATCGTGTGGTTCAGGCGTATTTCTTTTAAGCGCAATTGATCTGGTTTACAATTTACTCAAAAAAATTAATCCCCAATTAGATTCTCATATTAAAACTCAAATATTAAAAAATATCTACGGATTTGATATTAATGAGTATGCTATTAAATTATGTTTATTAAAATTATTTGCTTGGTTTTATAATAAAAGTAATTTCAATTTCTCTCATACAATTTCGATACTAAAATCAAATTTAAAAGTAAAAAATAGTCTAAAAACTCCAATATTACAAAATTTTGACATCATAATTGGCAATCCCCCCTACGGAAATATTCTGACTAAATTTGACAAAGAGCTTTTAAAAAAAGAGGAGATCTATTACAACGAGATTTATTGCTCCTTCCTTTTAAAGGCTCTCCTTTGGAGTAAAGGAGTAATAGGTTTTTTGGTTCCTAAAAGTTTTCTCTTGAGACAGGGTTATACTAAATTTAGAAATAAGCTTTTGTCGTATGCAAATATTTTAAAAATATTTGATATTGGGCCAAATCTCTTTAAAAATGCGACAAACGAAGTACAGATCGTATTATTCGAAAATAAGGACCATAAAATTAAGAATTTAAGAATTTATAATTATCCGAAAAGGGAAATTATATCCTATAAAAATCAAAATTTTGATTCTCTAAGAATGTGTTTTAATTCTAACTGTCCGCTTTGTGCAAAATCGAAAAAAATTTTTGTGTATACCTTCAATAAGAGCTGTCCTTATTGTGGTTTTAATACAACTAAATTAAATAGAATTCGAATAAAAACTACGTCTCAAATATATCGTTTAATAAATAAAATCGAAAAATGTGGAAATTTGAATTATTTGAATATTAAAGATTTTCCGAAAATGATACGTGGCGAAGAAGATAAAGGTTTAAAACATGTTAAAAAAATTGTTAACAAGGATACGAATGGTACTTGCTTTTTTATTGGTGCGAAGGACGATTTCAGCTATTATTACATAAAAAAAAATAAATCGTTTAATATTGAGGAAATTGATGCCAAAATATTAAAAGGTGAAAATTATGAGTTTTACACCTCACCTAAACTATTAATTAAGCATAATAACATAATTCCTGAGGCACTTTATACCGAAGATAATGTTTGCTTTACATCATCGATATATTCATTACTTCATGATGATATTGATGAATTAAAATGTTTATGCGCTTATCTTAATGGCGTTCTAATTCAATTTTATTGCATTTACGGGATAAATAATCAAAAAGGCACCACAATTAATTTAAATCAGTATATGATTAGACACCTTCCTATAAAAAGGCCGGATGAGGATATAAAAACTGAAATTATTAAAAGAGTAGACGAGATTATTAAATATTTAGAAATTAATGAAGGTATAGCGAATGAGAATGTTTATCAATTGTACAGGGAAATTGATGATATGATATTTACCCTCTATGGAATTACAAAAGATAGCCGTGATATAATTGTATTAAATACTAAAAATCAAATAAATCATTTTAAAAACATCTATAGTAGGTATCAAATCAACTAAAATATTCACATTTTTTTTACGCTTTTAATTTAAAATGAAAATCACAAGCGTTACTACCTAATCCCATTGATTTATTTCTTTCTAATTTGATTTTTGGATTAAAATCCTGAGTGACCTCCTTATAAAATGGGATGCACATATCACGGCATATTGAATGAATTTTATCGTGTCGTTTTGGGTTTCTATCCATTGTAGATTTATATGGGCATCCATAAATTTCAATTAGAGCTTCACTTTCCTCATTTTTTAAAATATTATATTTCCATCCTTCGATCGACCACCTAAAAGTTAGTATATCAACTAAATCTTTGAGTGTATTTGTTTCTATTTTTAAATATTTCTTAATTCGGCGAATAATTATATTTAATAGTTTCTTCCAAACAGCTACATCAATTTTCAACGCAGTCTCCCAATTTGTTTCTTTTTCTGTCTCAATCATCCACAACCCATCTAATGTGAAAAAATTCCGCTCGAAATAAAACAATTTATCTTCTTTACTTATTTTTCTCATAATTGATTAATAACTTAGATTTTTATTGTAAATAGATATTAAATAATTTCTTAGCATTTTTGTAAAAAATATCTTCGTAAAAACTTCTTGGCATGCCTAACTCAAATAATTCTTTTGTGGAACGCTCATATTCATAGGGTATATTAGGAAAATCGCTCCCGTATAATATTCGATCTTGATAGGATAATAAAACTTCTGGTTTTGGGAGCTCTATATTTTTTTTCCATTTTTCAAATATATTTCTTGGAATATAAACCATAGCAGTATCCAAATAAATGTTTTCATACTTATCAAGTAGGCTAAAAAACCTTTTAAATTCGTAAGCACCCATATGAGCTACAATTACATTCATATTTGGATATTTCTCGATTAATTTAACAAAAGTATTATACCCTAAATACTTATTTGAATATGGTGCCGTACCCGCATGAATTGCGTACCATTTACCCTTATCTACGATTAAATCATATATGGGGGTCATTCGCTCATCAGAAGGATAAAAATTCTGGACGAGGGGCTGGACTTTCAAGCCAACAAAATTATGCTCATCAAATAATTTTCCCACATATTCAACTCGATTTCCATCTTCGGGCCACACGCATCCAAATGGAATGGTATTCTTATAAGTCTTTATTAAATTTATTGTCCAATTATTTATATATTCTGCTACTCCTTTCTTATGGGCATAGTTATATGTGGTAAATGCCTTTACATTTTTATTTTCAAGAAACTGTACGATTTCTTCTGTTGAGAGTTTATATTTAATAACCCACCCTTGTTGGGTGCCATCATCGTTGGGCATTTCAAAAAAGTTCCATATTGCATCAAATATCTGAGGTGGAAAAAAATGAGTGTGTATATCAACATATTCAAAGTCGTAATGCGAAAAAGTCATTAAATCAATAAATAATCTGTATTAAAAAAATCTTTAGAAGCGATTCAGAGGGAACACGAAATGGAAAATATTCCAATTAGAATGTCTGATTCAAATTCTGAAAATATGATAAAAAATTTCAATGATGTAAAATTATTTTCTTTCAAATGTTTAAAAGCGTTCGATCTTCTAAGTAACTCAAGAAATTCTTTCTAAAATCCCTTTTTTTTATCATTTAACACTATTAAAAAAAGAAAAATAGAAAAAAATAATTTTCTCATTCTTATGACTTCAGAATAATTGACGAGAGCTCTCTCTTGAGTAAACTGCATATAGCGATCCTATTAACCTCCGAAAGATTTGGATATATATTTAAGCTAACTAATTCTTCGATATCCGCTAAATCTGCCTCCAGAAGGTGTTATTCATGTGGCTTCTGAATTATTGACGAGAGCTCGCTTTTGAGTAAATCACGTATAGCGACTCGAATGACCTCCGAACGATTTGGATATACATTTAAATTAACTAATTCTTCTATACCCGCTAAATATGCCTCCGGAAGGTGACAAGTTATTAATTTCATTTCCTTCTTAACACCTTTTATTTTAAAAATATTGTTTTTTAATTTTAAAATTAAGATATAGGGATAAATATCAATATAATATACAAATAATATTCCAACAAAGAATATTTTGAATTTTTACAAATCAAATTAAATTTCTAATAATTCAATAAATTATGAACAAAGATTTTTTTTTCATAAAAGCCAATAAACCAATGTGGCCTGCTTCAGCAAATATTTTTGTAATAAAGGATGAAGATGGTGTTGTTTTAATTGAAGTGGGATGTGGATTGAAAAAATTTACAAAAAAACTGTTCAAGAAATTGGATGAATTAAGTTTAAAGTTGAATGATATTCATACCATCGTTATTTCTCATGCTCATCCCGATCATATGGGTGGTATGGACGCAATTTATGAAAATATCAATCCTAGCGATGTCAAAATTATCATTAACGAGATAGAAAAGGATAGCGCCTTAAATATTGAATTGTTGAATAGTTCTTTTGATATGGATCTATTGGAGAAATATTTTGAATCAGAGCTAGAATTTTTAGTGAGTAGTTCTCGGTCCCAGAGAGATAATAGTGGAAGAAGACTTGATATAAACCGAAATTTTAAAACATATTGTGCAATGTCGCAACTCCCAGAAGATGCTTACATTCAGACTATTAAAGAGAATGATATTTTGAAACTGGGTAATTATAAGTTTAAGGTATTAACCACACCAGGACATGCACCAGGGCATACCTCATTTTATGAACTTAATCATAAGTTTCTACTCTCTGGAGACCTCATTGGTGAATTTGGGACCGCTTGGTATTCACCCAGCTCGGGCGGAGCTATAGGATATTTGTCAAGTTTAGAAAAAGTGGAAAAGCACCCCATTGAATACATCTATCCCTCCCATGGAAGTAAATTATATAATGTCAAAGAAAGAATTAATCAAATCCGCTCTAAAATTATGATTAAAGATGATATTATTTTAAAGAATTTAGAAAAAAAGCCCCATACAATTTTAGAGTTAATAAAATTGTTTTATAAAACGAAACTTGGTCAGATCTTTCCAGGTGTTGCCATTATTGAGAGCCATTTGATTAAATTAGAAATAGAAAATAAAATTAAACGAAAAAATAATTTGATCTTTAAAATTTAATTATTGATTAGAAATTAATAAAAAAAATATAAAAAAGAAAAAAAAAATATAATTATTGGTGGTGCTTTGGAAAATAGAATTTTGTTGAGTACCAGATTCTTTTGATTTCTAATTTCTAGGCACTACCCCTTATTTTTTTTAGTTGTTTTCTTCAGTGTTGATATTAATTGTTTTTGAAGGTTTTCTTCCGATTTTTACCTTTAAAAGCCCATTTGTCATTATCGATTTAATAGAATCTAAATCTGCATCTGCAGGTAATTCGATGTCTAGATCAACATCTATAAAAGAAAAAAAATGTCTCAAAAACGGAATTCCTTGCTTTTCTTTTTCCTCTTTAGGCTCTTTAACATTCTTAGGTTTTGAAGCTTTAACATTTAAGCAATTCCCTATTAAAGAGACGTTAACATCTTCCATCGATCGGCCCGGCAATGGTACTGTAATTAAATAGCCTCCTTCTGTTTTCTCTAAATTATACGGTACCCATGACCCAATTCTGCCAAAACATTCTTTCATATGTCGACCGAATTTATGCATTAACTGATGAAAATCTTTTCCTCCAAAGGGCATACAACCATGCCTAGCATGTGAACTAACACCTTTTCCATAACACATATATCTTTACCTCCATATTTTTTTCAAATATTTTGTATAATTTTTTTGTTTAAATCTTAAAAATTCTCAAAATCATCCTCATTATCAACAATTTCTATAGGTTTAGCATTTTTATTTCTTTCAATTTCAATTTTTTCAAGTATTTTAGAGAACCTCTCAATCTTTTCGTTGATATTACTAATTCTATCTTTCATTCTACGTCTTGCGAGTTTTAAATGTGATATTGTTCTTTTAATGGAGTTAATATTATCTCTACCATAATCCGTTTCGTTTACTTCTTCTGCGAAAGGAATTCCTGGAAATGGAAAACAATGCATCATTCTCTGAATAGTTTTCTCACTCGGTACTGATGCTTTTATAATAGTCCTAATGTAATCTCCAAGACAATTGATACTTGGCTCTAAATTACTTTCTAAGACTTTCTTAAGAGCTAAATTTCCTGTTTCCATAATTTTATAAATTTTTTTTTGGCGATTATTTTCAACAATCTCTTCCACACTTATAAAGGCTTTTTCTGCTAAACGACTTAATAATGGATAAATCGTACCAGCTGAAGCTTTCCATAAGTCTTTAAATTTTTTATTAATCTTTTGGATTAGTTCGTATCCAGAAATCCCATCATTATTTTTTATAATTGAAAGTACTAATATGTCTAATCCTGATAATCTGTCCCTATGATATCCACTAAATCTTTTGCCGAAAAACATTCTAAAAAGTCACTTCAATTATCGGTTTTTTATTATTGTATTGATCAATAATATATAGAAATATAACATATATAAATATATCGGAGATCGAACACTCAATATTTTTTAAGGCCTTAATAAATGAGTAAAAAATTAAAACTAAAATTTTTGTAACATTAATTTAATCAATCAAATTCTTTTCTAAGAGAAGCAATTTCTAATTCGATTTAAATAGAAATTTAAAAAATTTAAATTAAATATAATTAAAAGTATAAAATATAAAAAATTACCAAATTATTTAAGGTGATTATTCTGATTCTTTCGGTATTTCTGCAGCAAAATTACTGTAGCTACCTTTTACTTCATCTAAATCTAGCGTTATCAGGGTATGTCCTCTATGTTTTCCTTCAAAAACCCTTTCTAACTCTTGATAAGTGACATTATTAGGATGGATAACAATATATTCTCGACATTTGATACAGGCTCTCGCGCGAATTATATATCACCAATCAAAAATGGAAACTTATTTATATATTTTGAATAATAAAAACTTTTATATTAATCTTTATATTGATAATAAAGTTATTCCCTAATATTTCTTTTCTTTTAGGTTATTGATTGTATTACTCTACCCTTTGTTTTATCCTTTTTAAGAGATGTATTATAATTTATGAGTTATTTTTATTATACTTCCATAAGGCTTGGAATCGTAGATTCATACAGTTCCTTCATTTTCTTAATATCCAACTTAAATTTTTTCCCCTTTAGACCCTTAATATTAATTTCTGGATTAGAAATTAAAAGCCCTACTTTCTTAATTTTAACATTGAAATTCTTAGCAATTTCCATTATTTTATCATATTCCTTTGGTTCTGTTTCTATTACGAATCTTCCAACAGATTCGCTGAATAAAATCTCATCATCTCTTAAATTATCGTCAAAACAATTGGATAAATCTAAATTTGCCCCTAATTTATTTTTAAAACACATTTCAGCAATTGTTATTATAAATCCGCCTTTGTTTACATCATGACTAGCTTTTACATAGTCATTTTTGTATAGTTTTAAGAGAAAATCCCAAGTGGCTTTAATAATCTTCTCATCAACTTTAGGAGGCTTTCCACCTTCGAGATCGTAAATTATAGAATGATATTCAGATCCTCCCAATTCTGCTTTAGTTTCTCCGATAAGTAAAATGTCATCTCCAGCTTTCTTAAATGCTAAAGTTATAATGTTCTCTTTACCTTCAATTAGACCAACTATCATAATAATGGGCGTTGCTTTAATAGCTGTTTTCTTGACCTCATCCTCGTTATAAAAGGATACATTTCCTCCTACAATTGGAATTCGTAGGGCTCTACAAAAGTCATTCATCCCTTCAACAGCTTTAGAAAAATACCAAAACGATTCTGGGATTTCTGGGTTTCCAAAATTACAGCAATTAACCATAGCCATAGGTTTTGCTCCATTTGCTATTACGTTCCCACAGACCTCTACTAATCCACCTTTGGCACCCTCATATGGATTAAGATAACAATGTTTTGAATTAACACCTACGCTTGCGGCCAAAAATTTGTTTGTGCCTATTATTCGCAGAACTCCAGAATCTCCTTCCCCACATTTTATAATCGATCTCACTCCAACTTCATGATCATATTGTCTATAAACCCATTCTTTACTACAAATATTTTCAGAAGCTATTAATTTATATATTATATCATCAAGGCTTAGCGATCGTTCAGGAGTTTTTTGTGAAAGCAAATTTTCTAGATACCCAGGTCGTTTTTCTTCGCGAGGAATTGTAGGTGATTCTGAAAGTGCTTTCGAAGGTAAATTGACCACGATCTCACCAGTCTCATAGACTTTAAGAATTTTTGAATTGTCTGTTCTTCCTATTACTGCGAAATTCATCTCAAATTTTCTAAAAACATCTAACACAGCTTCTAATCCTTCAGGTTTCACTATAAATGCCATTCTTTCTTGTGATTCGGAGAGCATTATTTCGAAAGAATTCATTCCAGGTTCTCTGGTAAACACACTGTTTAAATCTATTCTAGCACCAGTATTTCCATCACCAGTTAATTCACTTGCAGCACAAGTTAATCCGCCTCCACCAAGATCTTTCAGCCCTCTAACATATCCCGTTTTTACGGCTTCTAAGGTGGCTTCAATTATCATTTTTTTAGTGAATGGATCACCAATTTGAACAGCTGGCCTATCTGCCTCGGACATTTCTGTTAAAGTCCGTGAAGCAAATGTCACTCCATGAATTCCATCTCTTCCTGTTGAGCCTCCCATAAGAACTACATAATCACCAGGATTGTACGCTTTGCTTGGTGCGTGTTTATAATCTTCTATTGTTCCTAACCCAATACAAGCGACATTAACCAAACAATTGCTTTCAAAACTTTTGTCGAATTCCACTTCGCCTCCGATAGTGGGTATACCTGTACAATTCCCATAATCAGCAATACCTTTTACAACATACTTGAATAACCATTGAGAATGTGGATTCTTTTTTAGAGGTCCAAACCTTAGAGGATCTAATAACGCAATTGGTCGTACTCCCATACATAATATGTCTCTGATTATTCCACCAATTCCTGTTGCCGCTCCATGATAAGGTTCAATTGCCGATGGATGATTATGGGACTCAATTCTAAATGCTAAGCAATAACCATCTCCTATATTGATAACTCCAGCATCTTGACCTGGTCCCGCTAATACGTAATCATAATTTTCTTCTGCGTTTTCAAATAATTTCAATTTTGGACGTGATGATTTATACGAACAATGTTCACTCCACATTACATCAAACATTCCTAGTTCCGTTACATTAGGTTCCCTATCTAACATATTTTTAATTTTTTTTATCTCATCGTTGGTCATATTGACATTCAATTCATTATCATTTACCATTACTTTTGGCACTAAGATCTCCTCTTTTTTATGAATTCGATCATTGATTCAAAAAATAATTTTCCATGTACAGTTCCTTTTGGACTTAAAATAGCTTCAGAAGCCCGTTCTGGATGTGGCATCAATCCTAAACAGTTTTGCTCTAAATTGCAAACTCCTGCTATGTTTTCTAAAGAACCATTTGGATTTGCTTTTTTTGTTATATCTCCATTTTCATTAACATACCTAAATACAATTTGGTTATTTTCCTCTAATTCTTTTAAGTTATCAGTAAAATATCTTCCTTCCCCATGGGCAATAGGTATGTCAAGAACATCTTCCAAATTCATCTTACTTGTAAAAGCAGTTTCATTATTTTCTACTTTAATATTAACCCATTTACAAATGAATTTAAGTGATTCATTTTGTAACAAAGCACCTGGAAGGAATTGGGCTTCAGTTAATATCTGAAAACCATTACAAATACCAATAATAGGCCTTCCATCCTTTAACATTACTCTTGTCTCGTCTATCGCAGGACTATGAGCAGCAATAATTCCCGCTCTTAAATAATCACCAAAAGAAAAGCCTCCTGGTAAGATGACTCCATCAAAATTAGCTTCCTTGAAATGATTATGCCATATTAAATTCACATCAATATTAATTACATTATTCAACACATGTAACGTATCTAAATCACAATTAGCACCTGGAAATTGAATAACTGCTATTTTAATAGCCATAATTACCCTTAATTTCCATTTTCTTTTGTTAGATTTAATATTTTAAAGTTTTGAGTAACCGGGTTAAAAATTCTTAGCTTATTCAATAAATCTTCAATAATCTCTTTAGCTTTTTGATCGTTTTCAGCTTTAAGATAAAATCTTAAATATTGTCCACTTCGAACATTTGAAACCATATCATAACCTTTCTTTGCTAATAGGTCTTTCTGTATAGTTTCCCCTACTGGATCTCTTGCTGCTGGTTTGTTTTCAAGAACAACTTCTATAATATATTCTAGGCGATCCATTATGAATTAAGAAGTTAGATATATTTATTATAATTCTTATTAACTTAAAAATAATTTGCCCTAAATAAAGACCGATAAAATATTTTACGCATTAATCTAATTACATTAAAACGATTTATAAAAAAAATAAAATGAATTTTTTCTTTTTTCCGTTCAATTCTATTGATTTAAACACTTAACAGGGCTCCAATAAACATTAATACTAACATTGCTAAAATACCCATAGCATAACTATATCCGCTTAATCTACTTATGCCCTTTTTTTTTGAACCTTCCTTACTTTTCTTTTTGGCCTTTAAAACATCAAATAAGATTAATAAGAAAGCAACGAAAAATAACGTAAAATTAAGAACCAATAAAATTAAAATAATCATTATTAAGAAAATTCAACAAAATCTTATTTAAATATTGCTATAAATATTTAGCTTTTTTCAAATTTTCTTTTATTCTATCGTAAACATCAGAAACAAAAGGTTTGAATTGCTTACCAGTAATTTTTTCGTAACTTTTCATATATCTTTTTGCCAGCTCTATTTTAATCTCTTCGGAAATTGGTGGTATCTCTTGCGTAGGTTTAATGTTAGGGAAAATGTCTGGATATGTTTTCATAAGCCATCCTCTAAAAATTTCTTTATCTAAAATTTCAGGTTCTTCATTATTACTAAATTTATCATCATAGGATTCCAGGATCCAAAATCTCGAAGAATCTTGGGTGTGAATCTCATCTATTACAATTAATTCGTCATCCTTCAAGCCAAATTCGTATTTTGTATCGACCATAATAAGGCCATTTCTTTTACAAAACTCTTGTCCATATTTAAACAATTTCATAGAGGCATCTTCCATTTGCAGGTAGATCTCTTTATCGACCATTTTATCATTTATTATTTGTTCTCTTGAAAGATATATATCGTGTCCAGATTCAGCTTTAGTAGAAGGGGTAATTATGATATCATCTAATCTTTGATTCTTTTGTAAACCTTGAGGGAGGATGATTCCAGAAGTAGATTCTCCTTTAACATAATTACGCCACATTGTGCCTGTGATGTATGCTCTTACTATAATTTCGACTGGGATCGTTTCACACTGATAAGCAATGGTTACATTAGGATCAGGCACTTCAATTACATGATTTTTAACCAAATTTTTTGTTTTATCAAACCAAAAGGCTGAAATTTGATTTAGCATCTGACCTTTAAACGGGATAGTAGTAATTACTCTGTCGAAGGAAGATATTCTATCAGTTGCAATAATTATTCTAATTTTTTTATCATCGCTTATATAATTATCGCGAACCTTTCCTCTGTATAATTTCCCTAAGGTAGAAATATCCGTTTCTTTTATCGTTTTATCTAATTGCTTTTTGATTATTTTTTCAACATCCATATTTAAAAGTAGTGAAAAAAAACATAAAAACTCTTTTTATTCATATTCTAATAATAAATTTGGACAAAAATTGGATTATTCATTCTTTTTACGATAATTTCCGTCGTTAAATTCCTCAGTAGAATATTTCTGGTTATTTTTTTTCATTTTTTTTATAAATGTTTGAGTGATATCAAGATCTAAGCAATTTACTAAGCTTATTAAATAAATAAACACATCTGCAACCTCATCAGATATGCTTTCAAGAAACTTTTCATTGCGTAAAATATCTTCAATTTTAAAGTCTTTAAATAAAAACAATTCAGATAATTCCGCAACTTCAATACCAATTGCTTGTATGAGATTTTTGGGAGAATGATATTTTGACCAATTACGTGCTTCAACAAATTCTTTTACCTTCTCTTTAAAATACGAAATTGTTGTATTTAGATCACTATTTAAGGATATCTTTTCCATAATAAAATTGAGATGAGACTAATTGAGCTAAGATATATTCATTTTAAGTTTTTAATAAAATTACATATCAGCTCGTTGATAACGTCTGATCTTTGAGCGGGCGCGAAATGTCCTGCCATATCAATGATTTCTAAATGAGAATTAGAAATTTTTTTATGTAATTCTTCAGACATTTGTTCTGGTGCGAAATTATCAAGTCTTCCACCAATGATGAGAGTTGGACAATTAATGCTGGAAGGATCGTAATCTTTTATTTCTGTAATCATCCTAAAGATTTGATCCTCTATATACATATTCAATTCCTCTCTAGTTAATTTTATATTATAAATAGAATTTGATAATGCCGTTATAATGTATGGAATAGTCTTATCTAAGATATCTCCTACTGTATCTTCAACGACATCTAGAAAATTCATGCGTATAAAATAAGGGAGTAAATTATAAAACATATTCCGTATTACATTGTCAATCATTATATAGCCTGAATTTAATAATATAAGAAACTTGATGTCGTTAGGATGGTTCATACAAATTAATTGGGCGATCATTCCTCCTACAAGTGAATGCCCTATAATTCCATATTTTTCTTTTACAGTTAAAAACTCAAGAAGATCCTCCAAATCCCTTATAATATCATATCTTAAATTTTTATTTAGGTTTAGATTTAGATCTTTTGGATGGTCACTTCTTCCATGCCCTAATGCGTCAAAAGCGATTATTCTATAGTCTGTTTTTAAGACTTTTATTTGTTTTTTAAAAAATGAAGCAGAAGAAGCAAAACCATGGAGTAGAATTATTGTACAATTCTTTGAATCGGGATTCCATTCCTCGTAATAGAGATTGTAACCCTCAACGTTCCTAAAATAAGGCATGGTGTAAAATTTTATTATATTAACTTATAATTTTTACAATAAAATATTCAAAAAATACTTTTCGAAATAAAAAAAAAATAAATTAATAGCTTAAAAATTAGAAAAAAAGGATTTAAAGATCTTTTGTAACTCGTTTCTTTTCGTACAAATTCAATAGAGTTGGCATAAATATTCTGTTAAGTTTTTTATAAACTTTTACGTTTGATTTAAGTGGTACAAATTCTTTTTCAAACCTAACCATTTTTTCTATTGCGCCATCAATACTACTATATTTCTTACATCCGTAAAATCCTAAAATTGCAGCACCCAAAGCGGCTCCATCTTTATTTTCAGGGATAATAATTTTTTTAGACATAATATCCGCAAGAATCTGCGCCCATAAATTACTATTCATTGCTCCTCCGTCTGCTTTAATTTCGGTCGTTTTGGCACGCCCGATGGCTTCAAGCATTCCTAAATACACTTGTGCGCTTAATGCTGCTGATTCCATTATAGAACGGATCATATGCGCTCTGGTGTGATTCCATCCCAAACCATGGATAGTCCCTTTTCTAAACATATATAATGGTACAAACAATAAACCTTCACTTCCCGGAGGGATTTCTTCTGCTTCCTTACTTAAAATATCATAAACATCAAGATTTTTTTCTTCAGATTCTTTAGCTTGTAATTGTGAAAAATTATCCTTAAACCATTTCAATGCTGTTCCCGTACCTGGCATGCCCCCCTCAATTAACCATTTCCCTTTTATAACATGGGGTATAGGAAAAATTGGAACATCGCCTGCTGGTTTAGCTGGTTCATCACCCGTAACATAATCTACAAAAGTTCCCGTCCCTATAGTTACTTTGGCTTGACCTTGATTAATTACTCCCATACCTAGTGCCGCACATTGTTGATCACCTCCTCCTAATATTACTGGGACACTTCTTTTTAATCCAAGTTCTCCCGCAGCTTCACTAGACAATTCGCCAATAATATCCCCAGGAGTCCGAAGTTCAGGCCATAAATCTACTGGCAAATCAAACTTATTAGCAAGATTTACATCCCAATCTAAAGTATTCATATTCATAATTCCATATATCCCATTTGTAGGTTCTGAAACACATACGTCATCTCCACATAATTTCATATAAACATATGTATCCGGAAATATTATTTTATAGATTTTACTAAACAAATCGGGTTTTTCGTTTTTAAACCATAGGATCTTGGGAACAGACAACCTTAATCCTTCTTCTTCCTCGAGAGCTAGTTCCCTCTCATCCATCCAACTTAATGCAGGATGCAATACTTCTCCATTTTTATCAATGATAGTCGCAGTTGCTCGATGAAAATCGGCACATATTCCTATCACGTTATTAATATTTATTTTCTTTACCACTTCATTACATGTGTTCTTAATTGCATTCCACCAAATTATAGGATCTTGTTCTGAAATGCCTACAGGTTGCTTAACAACTGGATATTCTTCATAAGATCTCGCAATTTCTTTTCCGTTAATATCAAAAATAACTGTCCTTGTTCCGGTCGTCCCACAATCAAACACACACAACAAATCACTCATTTCAATCACTTGGGTAACATTTAACTAAATTTAAATTTTTAATTAATCAATTAGAAATTAAAATGCTTTAATTAATAATTCGGAAATATCTACTATTTTAATGTTTTCTTTATCTTTTTCACTGATTCCATATGCTAAACCTAATTCACATTCAGGACAAGCTGAAATGAACACATTTGCTCCAGTTTCTTTCAATTCATTAATTCTATTTGAAGCTTCTTTGATTGCTATATTTTTTTCTGCCCAATGAACTGTACCACTCCAACCACAACAATGGGTATATTGTTTATTATATATCGGCTCAATAATTTCAATGCCAGGGACCTTATTTAAAATTGCTCTAATAGACTCAGTATCATTCAAATTTCTAGCAAGTAAACAGGGATCATGAATAGTTACTTTTTTATAATCATCAGGGATTTCTCTTTCAAATTTTACTTTTCTATTATCGATAAGGTCTTTAATATATTGAGCTATATGTATAAAGTTTTTATCAATTTCAATTCCAAAATTTTGATACCGATTACTTAAGGTTTCTATACAACCTGGACAATCTGATATAACAATTTTCGCACCAGTGTTCTCAATTAATTCTATATTTTTATTAGCAAGTTCTTTTGTTTTTTCTAAATCCCTAATGTTAAACGCAGGTCCACCACAACAAACCTTTTTTTCTAAATTTGTAGAAAATTTAACACCTGCTTTTTTGAGGATTTCAATGTTAGCCTTAACAACTTCTGGAAATTTCATAGACTCACAACCAATATAATAAAACACTTCGTCGTTTCCCTTGGTTTCGATGTTTTCTATCCCTTTTTCTTTATAAGTTTCGAAGATATTGTAATCTTCAATAGTATTAGTTTTTTTCAGCTTTTCTAGTTGTTCTTTACAATAATCTGGCATTAATCCTTTATCGTTTAGATCATCTCTTACAGTTTCAAGTAAAGAAACAACAGAAAAATCGAATGGACACCATATTTTGCAATTTTCTTCGTTGCTACACATATACATTAAATCAATGAATTCTTTGTTTGACGGATCCAAGGGATCAATTTTTCCCAATATGAGATAATAGGCGATTCTTGCCTTGTAAGATGGACTCATAGTTTCAGATTTCGCTGCTTGAAGAGTTCCGCAGTCAAAACGACACATATTTGGACAAAGCATACAATTTACTAAGTTCTTTATATCAGCTTTATAATCTCCTTCGGGAAAGAAATTCTTATCCCTCATTCGAAAGTTCTTCATAAATGTTCTTTTAATGTCGCGATCCATTTTTGCGATGATCGGACCCATCCATTTATATTTGTTTAGAATATCACTCATTTAATTCTCACCTCCTTCATTCCATACACTCTCGTAAATTTTCCCTGGATTTAAAATATTATTAGGATCAAGTAATTTCTTTATACCCTTTAAAGTATCAAAAGATTTTCCCCATTCTACGGACATCCATTTAGATCTATTGATTCCAACGCCATGATGATGCCCAAAAGATCCTCCAGCATCTTCTACTGTTTTAACAATGGTATTCCAAACCACTTTATAAAACTCAAAATCAGTTTTTTCTTTTGGAGGTATTCCAGCAAAAGTGAAATAAAATCCCACTCCATTAGGATAAAAATGAGAAACATGTGCTGTTATCAATATGACACCTTTAATTTTTTCTGCTGCTTCTAGTACGGAATGATACATATCTGCCGCTTTATCCCATAAAAATCCAACCTCAATAGTATCAGCAACTATTTTAAATGTTGGTGTAGATGATGTTTCTGTTACTCTGAATCTAGTTTCAAACCAGTGCTCTACGGGTTCTTCTCCACAATCAATACCATTATTTTTTTCACATGTCTCTTTGGTAATTACCTCTTCAAGATCGACCAGTCTTTCAATACCTTGACAAACAAATACAACCATAACTTTATCCTTAGCTTTTTCTATATGACCAAAATGCCTATATGTTTCATCAGCATCATAAATTCTTATAACGGCGGGATATATTTGTTGTCTCAAAATTTGTCTAGTTGCTTCTAAGGAATCTTCAAAAGTAGGGAATGCATATGAAATTAATGCTCTCTTTTCAGGATAAGGCCAAATTTTTAGTGTAGCTTTCGTTACTATACCTAACGTACCTTCTCCCCCAATGAATAATTTATCAAGTTGGGGACCAGTTGATGCTCTGGCTATTGTCTTAAATTTTATAATATCACCTTGCGGTAAAACTACTTCCATACCCAATACAATATCTTCGATTTTACCATATTTAGTAGAAAATTGTCCCGCAGCTCTATGTGCTATCCATCCTCCAACAGATGAAGTATAAAGAGATTGAGGAATATGTCCTCCCGTGTATCCTTTAGCATTCAAGTAACGCTCTAAATTCATCCCATTTATACCAGATTCGACTGTAACAGTTAAATCTTTATCGTTTATTTCTAAAACTTTATTGAACTTCTTCATATCGAGAATAATTCCACCATAGATCGGTATCGCTCCTCCTACAACTCCAGATCCCTCTGAGAATGGAATTACGGGAATTTTTTCTTCATTTGCTAATTTCAAAATAGTAGAAATCTGTTCTGTAGTATCAGGCCATACTATAAAATCTGGTAATCCAGCAATTTTTCCTTCGAGTGTCCAATTTAATGTTAAAAGAGTAGTATCCTTATTATAGGCAAATATATCAATTTCATTGTCCGAAACGTTTTTATTTCCTACAATTTCGCTCAGTTTTGATTTTATTTTGGGTTTATCATCTATTTTAACTCGATTCTCCTTATAAATTAATTCAAAATTTTCAAAATTCATAAAAATCAAATAAATTTTGTTTATTTATTTATTTTATAATTATTTTAAAGATTAAATTAAAATTTTGATTTGTTAAAAAAAGATATAGCTTGAATTGAAATTATTAATTTAACCTAATGATTAATAAATAGTTTCTCCAGTAATTCTATTGACCTTTAAATGTTTAAATCTTGCTTTTGTTTGGGCAATTTCTTCACTATTTAATATTGTGTCTACAACATTTTGCGGAAATAAATATTTAGCGAGATGTATTATCATTTGTTTAGTCTCAATACAATTCAATAATTTCAAACTTTCAATTGAGTAAAATAATTCGCTTACGAGATCGTAATTAGTATCGACTGAGAAATCAAGAATTTCTAAATTCCTATAAATTCTAGAAATTATATTGCCTAATAGGTCGTAATCTTTTAATTTATCAAGAGTGTTTCTCATATAATTAAGAAATAGCACGTAATATGTTGATTCTGAAGTTACAAATCCGTCTCGATATTGTTTTATTCCTTCAGGTGTGACCCGTTTCTCAATCTCATCAATAATTGCATTAATTTTGTGTGGTTCTAAATTTTTGTATAATCCAAGAAGATTATAAATTTTCAATAAAACAACCAATTGTGAGGTTTCTAAATTTTTCAGAAAATGAGGTTCAAAAAATTTTGGTTTTGTTTTTAGAAGATTCTTTATTTGTACATCAGATAATCTATAGTTGCATAACTGTGTTGCTTTTAGATAGTAATATAGTCTATCGGTTGCTTCAATAAGTGGTGCTTCAAATTCGTCAATACTTTCTTCATATAGGTTTAATAAAAATTGGATTACTCTCTCAATATTAAATTTTATATCGATATTGTGAAAACAATTAGATAAATAAATTCCACAAAAATATAAATCGGGATTTTTTAATGTAATCAACGGAATCGAAACTAACCATTCCTCAATGTTATTTCTAAGATAATCTATAATGTGGGAAAAGTCAAAAATTTTCTGTAAATTGAAAAAATCGATAATTCTATATATTAAATAGATTAATTGCAGTTTGTCTTGAGGATTTTCTAGATCTTCTAGTTTTTCAATTTTATCTTTGTTTTCACTAAATTTATGAATAATTTTTTCCCGTATTTGAATATATTTTTTTAAGTTTTCTATTTTATCAGGATATTTTTCAAAAAGGTTTTTTAGATTTTTTAATTCCATCATAAACTCAATTGGAAGGAAATTTCTAGATTTTAATTCTAACAAAAGAGGTACACATGATGAAGCGTCAACAAGATAATCTATTACTTTTTCCAAAAATATCTCATAGACAATAGGAGCCAATTTCTTATTGTAACGTTCTATTGGTGTGGTCAATGTGTCAATTTCGCTCTTTCTTATTATTAAAAATTGATCTGAAAATTTATTTTCAATATCTTCTCGTTCAAATCCTAAATTAACAAGTTCATTTGTAAGAAAAGAAGTAATTATCTCGAGTTCTTCTTTTAAATCGCGTTTCTCTAAGGAGCTCCCATCGATAAAAATAGAAATTCTTTCTCTAAAATATTTATCTATGGCATCGTAAAAAAGATCAATCTCATTTGAGTAGAGATCAAGAATATTAAATAATCCTTGAAAAATCAAATATTAAATAACCCTTGATAATTTTAATTCTTCGTTTTCTTTTATTATAGGAATAAGTGTAATCAAAATTTTATAATTTACTATTTTTTATAATTAAAAATTAGGATTTTAGATTTAATTTATTATTATTAAATATTTAGTTGATATTAGACCACAGATTAATTAAATAAACATTTTAACCGAGTATAACTATGAAAAGTAATTTATATTGAGTTTATTGTAATAAGCTATATTGGATATATTAGTTAATCAAAGTTTACGGAATATTCTACATAGAATAAATATTTAAACTAAATTATCTTCTATATTATAAATTAAAAAATATATTAAATCTTTAAAATATACATTTATTTTTAAAAGAAATCATTTGAATTAAGGTGATTTAATATAGCAAGTAATATATTTGGCACTAGTGGAATTAGAAGGGTTTTCATGAACTACGGTGATTCTGATATTATGTTAACTCCTCAGATGGCTTTAGAAGTCGGACTTGCTTTAGGAACTTATTTAAATGGTAATGCAAACATCATAATTGGAAAGGATATACGTATGTCTGCTTTACCCATTGAATATGCTTTTATTTCGGGTTTAGTGAGCACAGGATGCAATGTTAAAACTTTAGGAATTGTTACTACACCAACTTTAGCTATGTCACTACGGTATTTAAATGCTGACGCAGGAGTTATGATCACAGCCTCTCACAATACTCCTGAATATATTGGATTGAAATTCTGGAATCCTTCAGGGATGGGGTATATTCCTGAACAAGAAGAAGAAATTGAGAGGATATATAACGATAAAGCTTTTTTAAAGATTGAATGGGATGAGGTTGGAAAGGTTACTAACATTGATGATATAAATGATATTCATATTTTAGATATTACAAATCGTATAATGTTCGATGGATCTGAGTTAAATGTTATCGTTGATCCAGGAAATGGTTCTGGATGTGATATTGTTCCCAAATTATTGAGCACTTATAATATAAAAATCATGACCATTAACGCACAAATGGATGGTAAATTCCCAGGACGTCATTCTGAACCGAGTAAAGAAAATTTAAGGCAACTCTCAAAGTTTATTAAATCCTCAGACCAAGATGATATTGGAATTGCTCTTGATGGTGATGCAGATAGAGTAATATTCTTTGACGAAGATGGACAAATTGTTGATCCAATCCGTCTATTAGCTTTAATGGCAATTGATTATCTGAAAAGATATAAAGATAAAATACCCAAAGAAAAAATGAAAGTTATCACCGCTATAAATTCGTCTAGCTTATTGGAAGATGCTTTAGCTCCTCTTGGCTGCGAAGTTATTTATACTGAAGTTGGTGATATTAAAGTAGCTCAAGCACTTAAAGAGCAAGGAGGTTTTTTAGGTGGAGAAACTTCTGGTACTTATATTTGGCCAAGAACACACCTTGGCCCAGATTCTATAGCTACAGTAGCTAAAGTCTTAAGAATGATTAAAGAATCTGGAAAAACATTAAAAGAATTATTAGAAAAGATTCCAAAATATCCATACTTCAGCACAAACTCTAAATTAAAAAAAGATATACCTTTTACAGAAGCGATTAATCAAAAAATTATAGATGAAATGAAGGAAATTTTAGATTCTAAAGGAAAAGAAATAAAGAATACTAATAAAATGGACGGTGTTAGATTCAATTATAATGATGGATGGATCTTAATTAGACGTTCAGGAACTAGCCCATATTTAAGAATTTCTGGCGAATCTAGTGTTAATTTGGAATATTCTAAAGAAATGAACGAATTAGCTACGGAGAGAATGAAAAAATTAGATTTAATATAAATTAATCTTATCTTTTTGTGTCTCTTTAATTTTTTTCAAAAAAGACTGATTTAACTTTCAAATAAACTTTCTTTATTATTAATATTAGCCTTTTTTTAAAAATAAAAAAAAGATTATTGCTTTAAACGTTCTTATTTAAAATTTCTATTTCAATTCCTTTTTGTTCAAGCAAATTTTTATTAGCAATAAGATCTCGCCCAGCAATTTTATCAATAACATAAAATAAACATCCACCTTCTATTGAATAAATTTGACCATAAGATATAGGAATATCTGGTGTTGGTTCATTTAATAATGATTCGGTAACGGCTTCTACCTTGCGTTCACCGCTAGCTAAAAGCATCACCGTTTTTGCTTTATATATTAATTCAACACCCATGGTAATTGCATAATGTGGAGATTCTTCCTCAGTTAAGAAATGTCCGTCAATAACTGCGTTTTTTATTGTGTTATCATCAAGTTTTACTAATAAAACTTTACTACCCTTAAAAGGAATTCCCGATTCGTGAAATGCCACATGGCCTCTTCCACCAACTCCAACAATTTGCAAATCAATACCACCAGCATTCTCGATTTTTTGGGCATATTCATCCAAAATAAATCTGCGGATCCTAGCAAGATATTCTGAAGTCGGATTTTCTTTGATGTTTATTGATTTTCCAGCATAAGCGCCTAACTCACACCAATCATCTGGGTTTGCCTCAAGTTCCATTATAAGTTTATTCTGGTCAATGAGACAACCAAATGGAACTGTTGTTTCAATGAATTTCTTATCTAAAAGGCCAAAAAACTCTTGGATCATAAAATAGCAATAACTTTCAGGATGGATAGTTCGTTGCTGAATATTTTCACCTGGGAGGCCAACATATTCATCAAGATTAAAACTTCTTATACGACTGCTATCGAATTCTCCTAAATTAGCGGCTCTCGCTAAAAGCTTATATACCCTAATAGGAGAATTTCCTGTTGCTAAACCTAAGACAAATTCATTTTGATTTTTTAATCCCTTAATAATTTCTTCTTTTATTATATCAGCCGCTACTTCGCTCATATGTTCAAAATCTTCAGTAATTAATACTTTTATAGGCATAAGAAAACTCATAAAAAAAGGTTTTCAGAATTAATTTTAAAAATAATAAAAATTCATATCTATAAAACTTGATTATAATAGATTTTTTTAATTATATCTCAATATCTTCAAAGTTATACGTATTTATACTGATTATATTATCATATATTCAATAATCTTAATAAAACTTTTATAATTCATTATTTTAATAAGAGAGAATTAGAGTTAATTGAATTTTAATTATGTGTGGTATTTTTGGAGTAATTACAAATCGAGAAGATATATCTATCGGGGAAATTGCTTTTGAAGGAATCAAGCGTCTAGAATACCGTGGTTATGATTCTTGTGGAATAGTTTCTCAATATCTTTCTCAATTAATTGTTAAAAAGGATTCAGGAAAAATTGATGAAATTCAAAAAAAAATAGATTTATCTAATTTCCCTAATGATTCAAAATTAGCTCTTGCCCATACAAGATGGGCAACTCATGGTCCCCCAACTAAAATAAATAGCCATCCACATCTAGATTGCTCCAATAAAATTGCTGTTGTTCACAATGGTATCATTGATAATTTTATAGAGTTAAAAAATGAACTTAAATTAAAAGGGCATGTATTCATTTCAGAAACCGATACCGAACTTATTCCACATTTAATTGAGGAATTTATGAAAAGAGGTTTGGATTTTAAAAATTCTGTAATAAATGCTTTAAAGAAATGTAAGGGAACATATGGACTTGCTGTTTGTCATGCTGAAATTTATGATTCAATTATAGTTGCAAGAAAAGGATCTCCAATTGTGATAGGAATTGACAAGGGAAAAACTTCTTATTGTGCATCAGATATTCCAGCTTTCTTACCTTTGACAAGAAACTGTTATATCCTAGATGATAACGAAATTGCTATTTTAAAAGCAGGAGAGGCTGATTTTTTTAATCTAAAAAGCGGTGAACAAATTGAAAAAGAGTTACAATATATTGAATGGAGTATTGATGCGGCAGAAAAAGGAGGATATAAGCATTTTATGTTAAAGGAGATATATGAGGAACCAACTGCTTTAAGGCAGACAATGTTAATTCCTAAAGAAAAAATAAATATTTTTGCTAAAATTCTTTTTGGAGCTGATCATATTTTTATAACAGGCGCAGGTACGTCATTTTATGCCTCATTAGCAGGTAAATTTATAATTACAAAATTTTTAGACAAATATATTCATGCGATTGAATGCTCTGAATTTCAAAATGAATTGTCAAATTCTTTGAAAGATAATACTGTTATAATAGCACTTTCTCAATCTGGTGAAACTATTGATACCATTGAAGCCGTTCGATGGGCGAAAAAAATAAAAGGTAATTATTTGACAGTATTATCAATTACTAATGTGGTTGGATCATCTATTACTAGATATTCTGATCATGTTATTGTAACTCAAGCTGGACCTGAAATTGGTGTTGCCGCGACAAAAACATACGTTACTCAAGTATTAACTCTTGCTATGATTGCTTTAGAGATAGCAAAACTTAGAAAAATATTAGTTGGTGAAGAATTAAAAAAATATTATGATGCTTTAAGCTCAACTCCTCTAATAATTCAAAAATTTCTTGAAAATAATGTAGACCTAATAAAACATATCGTAAATACTTTAGAAAACAGTGAAAATTTCTTTTTTTTGGCAAGAGGCATATCAATCGCTACTGCTAAAGAAGGTGGTTTAAAATTGAAGGAGGTTGCGTGCCGATTTATTGAGGGCTATTCAGCAGCTCACGCCAAACATGGGCCAATATCTTTAGTCAGAGATGGATTTCCTGTTATTTTTGTAGCTCCTCCAGATGAGACATATCAAAGATTAATTGGGAATATAATGGAATTTAAAGCTAGAGGAGGTAAAATAATCTCTCTCATTGCAGAAGATGATAAAGTTATTTCAAAATTGAGTGATATGATTATTCGAATACCTCAGCCTGGGGATAAATATCATAATATATTTAGTCCAATTACTTTTACTCCAGCTTTACAATTGTTAGCATATTATGCTTCTCTTTATCATGGCTTAGATCCAGATAAACCACTTAATTTAAGCAAAACAGTAACAGTTCATTAAAATAAATTAATTCATTTCTTATAATTTTGTTTTAAAAGTTGTAAAATAATGTCCGAATTATCAAAATTCAATTAAAAATTATCTTAAATTTAATAAAATGGATTTTTTTTCTTTTTTATCCCTTCATAGGGATCGTGATAATAAAGCATATTTGCAGGAACATCTTCAACAACTAAAGTATGAGCTCCAATGACAGAATTTTCACCTACTTTTTTACCGCACATTATGCTGGCGTTGATTCCTGTCTGCACATTAGGTCCTATAAAGGAACCTAGTTTTCTTCGACCAGAATCTATTCTCTCTCCCTTTATTGTCACCCAAACACTTTTATTATCAAATCTTAAGTTTGAAGTTTTTGAACCAGCACCGAGATTTACCTTCTCACATATAATTGAATCTCCAACATAATTAAAATGTGGAACGTTGGAATTAGAAAAAATAATGGAATTTTTAACTTCACTTATCCCAATATGGCACTTATCTCCGACAGAAGTATGAGGTCTTATATACGCATTAGGACCAATTAAAGTATTTTCCCCTATATAACACGGACCTATAATATAACTTCCTGATTTCACATTCGTATTTTTTCCGATGTGAACATTGCCAAAAATATAAACATTTTCTTCGACATCTCCTAATATTTCACGCTCTAGCTTATCTAAGATATAAATATTTGCTTCAAATAGTTGCCAAGGTAAACCAATATCACTCCAGAAATGATTTTTTATAATATAACCAGCTATTTTCCCATTTAATTGATTTATCATTATTTTCATTGAATCTGTAAACTCGTATTCATTTCTTACAGATTTCTCTGTTTTTTCAATTGCTTCAAATATAAGTGGTTCAAAAATATAAATTCCTGCATTTGCTAAATTACCTAAATCCATATCAAGAGTGGGCTTTTCAGTAATTTTTTCAACTAATCCCTCAGAATTAAGCTTAATTATTCCGAAATCTTGAGGATTATTTACTTCTATTAGAGAAATTAATCCTTTAGTTTTCTTTTCATTAAATTTTTCTATTGCTTCTTTAAAAATTATTGGATCGACGACTAAATCTCCATACATCAATAAAAATGGTTCATCTTTCACAAAATCTTTTGCATAGCTAGTAGCGTGTGCTGTACCTAAATATTTTTCTTGAGTTGTATATTCAATTTTAGTGTTAAATTTTTCAATTCCATCGCCAAAATAATCTTTAATAACATCTTCTTTATACCCTACAATTAATAAAATATCAGCTATTCCGGCGTCTTTTAATCCTAAAATTGTATGTTCTAATATTGGTTTTCCGGCAAGCGGTATCATAGGTTTAGGACGTGTCGAGGTTATTGGTTTTAATCTCTTTCCTTCTCCTGCCGCTAATATAACCGCTTTCATAAACGATTATAATTGATAATAATATTAAAACTTCTTTAGAATTCTAGTGATAATTATTCAATTTTTTTAATATCGAAGATATGACCTTTCCACGCATCTAAATCGACATAGAGACCGTAAGTATCGAGATCCTCCCCTTTATAAATATATTCTTCCTCTGTTAATAAATCTCTAAAAGTCCATTCATTAAAACCATAATGTACATCTTTAATTCTTACATGACCTCGTGTCGGATATGTTGAAAAATTGACTACTATAAGAATATTTTTATTAATAAAAGACCATGTATAAGCAATTAGGTTTTTATATGAATTATCATTAGCTACAGGTTCAATTTTGCATAATTCCCATTGTCCTTTCCCCTTTTCTTTTCCAGATATAATTTTTAATAAGTTCTGATAGAAATCCATAAGTTCTGTAATATCTACTTCCATCGGTCTCCTTCTTAATTGGATGGGTAATTTTATCGAATGACCCCGCATTTGTCCTTCATGTATCAATCGCGCTCCTGGTAATGTCAATGAGATGATAGCCGCTGCCCTTGATCTCTTTTCACCAAAAACTTTAATTGCTCTTTTTTCATCGTGATTTTCAATAAAACGTACCAATCTGCTTTGATAATCCAAATCTGCCCGAAGCTGTTCTCGAATTGAATCTGCATTATCGTGAACCAAACGTTCATATAATCTTTTATCATAACAATAATCAAATCCTTGCTGCAGAAGTTTCCATTCTAGATCCCAGTAAACTTCTGCTATAAATTTAAAATTAGGAAATTTTTCCTTTACTGCTGGAATTATTTCTTGCCAAAACTCTTTCTCAGGGGGCTTTCCCACCCTTTCACCCCACGTGCGTTTAAAGACTTCATTAATTAATAACATTGCCATATCACAACGGACGCCATCGCATTGGAGAGCTATATTTAATAAAGTATTTATAGCTTTCTGACGTGCATCCTGTGAAAATGCGTTTATCTGCACCGTATCGCTCCATGGAGCAAAATACGGATCGCGACCATGAGCGTATACTTTACCTCCTAGCGAGAAAAAATCATAAGGATTGGAGATTTGTTCTTCAAAAGTTCCTTCAATAAATACATCCGATTTCTCCAAAGTCCACACGTGGTCGATAGCAACATGATTTGGTACATAATCTAATAACAATAGTAATCCCCGATCAGCTAATTGTTTGCGAAAAAAAGCTAATCCTTCTTGACCCCCAAGATGGTAATCAACGTGATAATAATGGACGGAATATGGTGAACCAACAACATCATCCGTACTAAAATACCTTAACGCTCTACGATATTCTTTTTGTAAATCAGGGTGCTGAATTGCAATTTCTCTCCCTTTTGGACTCCGTTCCCATACTCCCATAAGCCAAACGACATCAAATAAGCTTATTTCCTTATCTAAAACTTCTTCAGGGACATTTTTTAGCGTAATAGGGCAATTATAAGTCTCTGATAAACCATAAAGCCAAGACCATGTATTAATTTGAAAAATTTTTGGATTTTTTGGCCATTCGATTTTTTTAATTGACATATTATATTTCGCTATGATTTTTCTAATAAATAAGTTCCCTTTATTTATGAAATAATTTAATGCGAATTATTCAATCCCTTTTAATTTCAACTTGATATGGAATACAAGTTGCTCTTCCTTCCACAACTTTTTGGCCTTTCTCGTTATAGCACGCCATTGAAAAGGCAAGACGCTTTTGCTTACGATCTACTTCCGTAATGGTTGCAACAGACCTAATGGTATCTCCAAAATAAACAGGCTTTAGGAATTTAAACTCGATTGTTTCAGCAAGACAGCAAGGTCCTGGAAATAAATCGCCACCAAAATGACTTATCATTCCGCCAACAAGTAATCCATGAACAATAGGTCGTTTAAACCTCGTATTTCTTATGAATTCGCCATCGTAATGGAAAGGATTATGATCCCCAATTAAATCCGCCATGATTTCTGTTTCTTTTTGCGTAAAAGTATGATTGAATTCAGCCGTCATACCTACTTCAAATTCTTCAATATTTCGACCTATTTTTACCATGATTTAGAAAAAAGTGCTAAAAAAAATAAAATTTGTTTTTTGCTAATACATATATATATTAGTTTTAATAATCATAATATTAGTAAAGAAAAATTAAACGGAATATATTTTAGAAATGTCAGAAGCAGAAAAGGAAGAATTGAGAAAACTTATTATGTTAATTTCCGATCTCCGAGCAAAAGACGAAGAAAGATACGAAGCTCACGTCAATTTTATGAACGAAACAATAAAAATGATAAGAGCAATTGAAAATCAAATGAATAAACATTGGCAGGCCGTATTGGACTCTTTGAAAGATTTGAACGAAGATATTAATACAAGTCTAGATTCTTTGCTCACAGGAATCAATCCGAAAGGATTAAAAGAAACGTCGCAATCATTAAAAGAAATTATGAATACAATGAATAAGAGTGTTCAATCTATGAATCTTGAGAAAGTTTTAAGCGAATTTCAAATATTACAATCAGGAACATATACGGTTCAACCTACTGTAAGTGAAAAGCAATCAAAACCAGAACCTATCACCGCTGGTACCGGATTAACACCTCCAAGTTTATCGCCTCCTGGTGGTTTAAAGCCTCCTAGTGGGACAGCTCCCACTCCTACTTCAGAAGAGACCAGTGAATGGGTCGATCCACATGAGAAGAAAAAAAAAGAAGAAGAAGAGCCACATTTGCTAAAACCTTCCGATTTTTTCGGGAGCTAATTTTATTTTATAGTGTATTAAATAAATTCAAGATTGGAGTTAACTAAATTATAAATTTGATTAATTTATTTTACTTAAGCATTTCCATAAAAGCTCCCAAGCGTGTCTTAACTTGCTCTACATTTTCACCAATTTTATTAAATGTCAATGCAGTCGAGGATATTTCCTCTCTTCTTAATTTATCTCTAAGAAGTACATAGCAATTAGAAACACTATGGCATCCAAATAATTGATTAAAAACAAGACCATCAACATTTAGCTTTTTAGCTATACCTAAATAAGAATTGGTTAATGTATCGTTATCGCAACCCATATAATTAGAACTAGCATTCATGATAAAATGAGCATATTCTTCCAGGGGATTAGAATTATTTGAAATTGGTATCTCTTCAAGGAAGCCCAGCATATCCCAATCAGCATATAAACTTCTTCCACCTAATTCATATATAATTTCGTGGCTCTTAGGTTCCCATCCACCAAACATTGGTGTTATTAATATTCTTGGCATATTAGAGCAATCCATTCCAATTCCTTTTCTTATCCGTTCCCTCATTTCTTTTACTAATGATGATATGTTTTCAACGTATCTCTTCTCGTTAGAATTGTAGTCTTGGAAACTATTAGAAAGCAAAGCCAAGATCTCGGCAAAAGTTGCAGGATTACATGGATAAAATCCAGATGCCGAAATTTCGTGAAGTATAGTTTTATAATTTTCACAAATTCGGTTTCTTATTCGAAAATGATCTCTGAGCTTATTATCGGTGCAATTTATCTGCGTGATCTCTTCAATTTCCTTTATCGCATTAGATAAGTTATCTGTTAAAATATCAAGAGCATTTCCGATATTTCTTGGTGGCACCTCCACCCATATCAATTTAGCAGGATAATTTATTGTCTTTAATGTTTCTAAATATTTATTCCAAGCGCTACATCGGATTGTAAAATTCAAATTTGCGTCTACATTTCTACCTTTAGATATATGCATTCCATATAGGCTTTTAATTCCATAACAAAAATCAGTAGGAATTCCGCTTTCTATACCTAAATCATACATCTGATTATATTTTTTATTTATCGTATCAATAACTTCGTCAATAATATTATCAACTGCAGTATTGATACTTTTAAGATCAAGTTTTTTTATGAAGCCTAAGAGATTTGTAACACTCTTCCATCCAAATATATTACCTGCAGATCCTAATGCGACCAAATATTTATTGATTTCAAAGATCTCCATTCTTATAGGGAAAACTGGAATTGCTCCACACGCAAACGCTAAATCCGAAAATGGTAAAGCTACAGATATTAATTTTTTTTTCTCTCTGAACTTCTTTCTTTTTAGATAAGAGTTACCCGTCAATAAGTTGTAAGCCATTTTTAACATAGAAGTAAATGTAATAACATCATCAGCAATAACACTCATTTTTTATATCATCTCGAGAAATGCTTCAATTCTGGTTGAAAGTTGGCCACGATTAGCACGGGAATAATCGCGCTCTAAGTTTAAGATTGGAATTTTCTTTTTCTGTAATTTTTCTTTTAAAAATGCAGAATTAATTGAAATGTGATCACAAAATTTTATAATATGGTTTATTACACCTAATTTTCTACCTATTTTTTGCTTATATTTTTTGAAAATAGTCTCTATTTTAGCAATTTTATTTTCAAGATAATTTGGGACTATATGATCCCCACTTTTATTATCTTGAAATCTATAAACAAAAAGATCTAATGGATTTTTTTTTGAATTTAGTATCACATCGTCAAAAATTTGTGAATAATAATTATCTCCAATCCAAGTGTCAAAATAAACTATATTTCCTCCACTTTCTTCTATTAAATCAATTAAATAATCGTTAATAAAAATAGAACACCCAGTAAATATGATATCTTTTAAATTGTTAGATGTTTGAGGTGGCAAACTTTTATACTTTTGAATAATGTTATTTAATTCGATAAGAAAATCTGGACCGTATAACATGGCCTCTTGGAATACATATAATTTATTTTTTCCTTTCATCTCGAATTTGGAAACCTCTAAGAGTTTTTTCTTAAAATTGTTGAATTTTTTAATGCTCTCGTTTAAATCTTCTTCTTTTATTTCGGTACCTTTAATATTTTCGAGTTGACGCTTTAAATCTAACAATTCCAATCTGTAATATTTTAGCGCGTTTTCATTTAAAATATATGGAATAAAAAAATTCAATCGAGGGATTGAAAAATATTTCGAAATAATTTCCGAAGCACAAATATCTGAAACACAATGATTTGAAACGATGAAGTAATCGATTAATTCCAAAAAATTAAAGCCCGCTGGCTTTTGAGTAAATAAACCTATAGAACTCTGTGCAAAACTACAAGTTGATGGAGGTAAATAATCATGGCTTGAATTCATTAATTCGTCATTTCCCGCAAATATCATCTTCAGAGGGACAAAACCAGCAGCATCAATTAATTCCTCTGGGATATTATCGTGGGCCATGTAAGCAATAATTTTATTTCCTTCTGCTTTTTTAGCCTTTAAATAAGTATAATATTTCGATAATAATTCTAAATTCGTCATTCTCTGATTTAAGTACATTATTTTTATTAAAATTTATGAGCTTTGAAATAATATGTTAAATAGTATTAGAAAAAGAGTATTTATTCATTTTAATAAATTGTACAATTTTTAATTCAATAAGAAAGTCATACTCTCTTATTCTTTTTACGTATCTAGATTTTTTTAAATTAAAATGTGTATTCATTATATAAATGCAGACTTTTTTAATATACTTAGATTTTAAAAATTGAATCTAAATATATTACGAATCATATTTAATATAAAATAAAATCTCGAAAAGTCCATGGTAAAAGTCGAAATTCATTGCCCTGAATGTACAAAAAAAGGTAAATTGGAAGTAGAAGAGAATCTTATAATTCAAAGCAAACGAGGTGTCTCTGCAATTAATGTTGCTGAAGACCTTATCTGTAAACATTCCTTTATTGCTTATATTGATAAAAATTTTAATGTGAGAGATTGTTTTATAACGGATTTTACGATTGAACTTCCTCAGATTGAAATAGAACAAATAACAGAAGATAAAATTCCTGATAAAGATACCATTGATGTGTATTTACTCACGTTAAATCTAAACGCTCTCTTGCTGACTTATATTCTACGAGCTTGCTTTTTCAGAAAAAAAATACTTGTATTAAATGATTTAAGTTTATTAAATCCTCATATTATGAATTTCTTTAAATTTATCTTTCAAGATACTTTTGATATCGATATTTCGATAAAACAAGAAAAAAATTATAAAAAAGATAAAAAAAAATACAAGGGCTATATAGTAATTGGTAAAGATAAAATAATTAAAGATAAAGAAAAGATTTTATCAAAATGGACTAAAATAGAACGGATTATTGTTCAAAAATTTTTAGCCGAACAAGATCCACAGACAAGCTTAATTATATTAAAAAACGAAATTTCAAAAGCGTATAAATTATCAAAAGACGTTGAATTATACTTAAAAAATTATGATAAGACTTCAGAATTAACTCCAAAATTAATGAGTAATTTTTTAACTGAGAAATATAATCAAAAAATTAGCGATTTATATTTGAGATTTTTAATCAAGATAGTTCAATATTATTCTGAAGTTGACTTCTCAAAGATCTTTGATTTTGATAATTACATTAGATGGAATTGGTTTTTAAAATAAAAGATATAGGCTGTCCATAGTAATAAACTAAAAATAGAAATCTTTTTAAATATATAAGTTTAAATTATTAATCAAAATAAATTATACTTTTATTAAAATGACAAATCAAATATTAACTTGGTTAAATGGGCTTAGTGCGTTTTTGTTAATTTGTTCTGCTTGGATTATGGCACTTCTATCATTAAAATTCTATTTTAAAACAAGACATAAGCGGCATATTAATCTTTTTACCTTTTTAGCTGCAATCGCACTAGGATGGACTGGAATTACCATAACATTTCTCTCTGTTGCGATATATGGTCGTAATTTGCCATGGGTCAAAGGAGTAATAAGTTATTTTTCATATTCTACAATTCCATTTGGAGCAATATCAATAATTCTTTTTACTTGGGATGTGTTTGGTTCTCCGAAATCTAAAAAAATCATAATTAGCGGATTTCTGGTCCTTTCTATTGTTTACTATATATTTTTATACACTACTTTCCAGCAAGTAGTTGTCTGCCCCGATGTTCCCAAAGGCGAGATATACGACGACTGGATTAATCAGAAAACAATTTTTTATTATTTATTATGGGTGGAGGTTTCGTTTGTAGCCGTAATTACTGCAATCGGATTCAACAGGTTCAGAAAAATGACCGCTGGCGACTTGAAAAAAAGGGCGGGGTTTATCATCCTAGCCGCGTTTATAGTAGGCCCTTGTATTTTACTTGATACTGTGATATTAGGTTCTGTTATCAGACCACACGAGCATTTCCTTTTTATTGTCAGATTCTTGATGATCGTCGGTGCATTCCTAGCATATTGGAGTATGAGGCCCCCAACTTAAAGTACATAATTAAGTAAAGAATCTATTAAATCAAAATTTAGCAGAAAAAAGATTATTTTTTCTGATTTTCTTGTCCAATTAAAGCAGCTCCGATCGCTCCTGTAAGTTGAGGATATTTAGGTGCAATAATTTCGAAGCCAAGCTCTATTTCTAGGTATTTTTTAACTGCTACATTTTTAGCCACTCCACCACAAAAAATTAATGTTGGTGCAACTCCGATACGTTTAGCCATTCCTGCTACTCTTCTTGCTATAGATTTGTGAATTCCTGCAGCAATATCCGTTTTGGAAGCGCCTCTGGCGAAAAGTGAAATCACTTCGCTCTCAGCGAAGACAGTACACGTAGAACTTATTGCAGCTGGTTTTTTCGAATTTAAAGCTAGTTCTCCTATTTCTTCTATTGGCACTTCAAGAGCATGGGCCATTACTTCTAAAAATCTGCCAGTTCCTGCTGCGCACTTGTCGTTCATTTGAAAATCGACGACATTTCCCGTTTTTTTAGAAATTAAAATTGCCTTACTATCTTGACCTCCTATATCTATGACAGAATGTACTTCAGGAAAAAAATACTGAGCACCTTTCGCATGAGCTGTAATTTCTGTAATTCTGTCATCAGCGATATCTATAGTATTTCGTCCATACCCTGTTGACATTACATAAACATCAGATCTTTTTAAGTTATTTTTATTTAAAATGTCATCAAATAAATTATGACCAATTCTTTTAAAATCGAATGTAGAACGGTCAATCCGAAAGTCAATCATATTACTATTGTCTAAAAGAACAATCTTAGTTACTAAAGATCCGATATCTACTCCTATAGTTTTCAATTTTAACTTCCTAATTGTATCAACAAATTCTATTTATTTAGGCCGAATTCTAAATTCAATAATTTTTTAGTGAAGTAAAATATTTTTATTAAAACTTCTCAATCTCAATAGAATATGAAATATATTATTTAAAAAAATAAAATCAACCTCCCAAAAACAAAATAGTAATAATAATTGTTAGAGTGAATGCCACTAGCATTTGTAATATGTTTTTAGGTATAGATTCTTTCGAGATCATACCTAGAAATGTTCCTAAGAAAATAATACAAATAAAAATTATTACAAAAGAAGTAATAAAACTCGCAATTCCTGCCTCTGCTACAAAAAAAAAAGGTATTATAGCGACTAATCCTCCTAGAAATGGACTTATCCCATTAACTAAAGAAACTATAAATCCCGTAAAACGTTCAGCTTTTTCATGAATAGTTTTAGGCTTCTCTCTTCTTATTTTCCTTTTTATAAAAAATTTTTTTTTTACATTATTAGGCGGTATAACCATAGCTTTGTTAATCTCATTTTCATCTAAATCATCAATTAATTTTTCTACTTCAAGTTGAATTCCCATAGCCTGCTCTAACTCTTTCTGATCTTTTTTTTGTTCTGCCCTTTCTGAAAGATACGATCCAGAGATGCCAGATATTAACATAGAAATTGAAGTTCCCAATCCCGTTAATATAACGTAATTAGATTGGATCGGATTACCGGGATCGTTAAGCAATATCACAAAAAAGCCCAGAAGGATACCTAGGATCGTTAACATTCCATCATAAAAGTTATTCACAAAATACCTTCTTATAATTTTTGCATAGCCGGTTATTTCGTTATAAGTTTTAAGTTTACCCAATATTTTTTAACCGTCTTTAAAGTATGGAAATATTTAATGAAAAACTATCCTAATTAAAATATGTGATTAAAAAATATTATTTTTATTTTTTTAGGTATATATTATTATAGACAGAATTAAAAAATACATAATGATTACCAATGAATAAAATAAAAGAACAAATAATTACAATGCTTCTTGAGCATAGTCGTATAATTTACAATGTTATTAGCGATATGGGCGTTTATTATACTAGTTGGGCAGAAAGCTATGAAGCAAATAAAGAATCACTTGAAAAAAAAAGGAGTAAAATGATATTATCTGAAGAAGATGCTGATGATATAAAAATTCGTATTATTAAAGAGTTTGCTGAAATAGGAGCACAAGGAATGGGAGATTACATTGCTTTAGTTTTGAAAATGGATAACGTGATAAATTTTGCTCTCGAATTTGTTGATATTTTAACATTTTTAAAAGATTCTAAGTTAAGCGACAGTTTTAAAAAAAACTACCATAAACTAATAAACAACATAATAAAAATGTCTGATGTTCTAAAACTCGCTATCAAAAACCTACGAGACAATCGTCAAGAAGTTTTTAATAACACAACAACAATTCACGAGATTGAAAACGATATTGATTCAATATTTAGAGGCTTTTTATCAGATTTATATTCAGATCAAAATTTAGATATAAGAAAACTCCTACAAATTCGTGATAGCATTATGATTTTGGAAGAGCTTGCTGACCGTATCCACGATATAGCTGATATCATTAGAATTCTTCTCTATGTTTAATAATAACCTTCAGAATTTAAAGATATTAACTTCTACTAAATAAAAGGCTTTAAGGCTTGAACCATGTAAAAAAATAGTAATTTAATGTGAGTGGATTAGCAATTACAAATTTCTTTCTTACTGAAGTAGCTAATCTACCCGCCCTCACCATATCGATAGCACCTATCTTAGAATCGTGAGGTAATACGTGAACTATAAAGGGAGAGTGCTCTAATCCAGGACCTTTCTTATATACAACAAAATCTGCTCCAAACTTCAATCCTGGTCTAGGAACATAATTTTTTTCTCTTAAATCCTTGTAAATCGCGTATTTTTCTTCAAACTTATGGTGTCTTTGTTTTCCTATTTTAAAAAACTCATTAGAGCTTAAGTATTTGTTCTTTTTAACATCGAAAATGGTTATCTTATCTTTTTCAAGTAAATAATAAGCTTCTATAAGAGATAGCTCTGATGGTTTAGAGAAATATTCTAATCGTGGTTTATTAATTCCCAGAGGAGAGCCAAAAAACTTCTTCTTCACGTATAAGTACGATGCATAAAGTGGATTAAATACTATAACTCTTGAATTAATAAATTTCGTTGGAATTTTATCCGGTATATCTTCTTCGTTTATATCATCAAAAGATATCTGAATACCTTCCTTTTCGTCCATCAAGTAGAATTATTTTAGATGATTTATTAACTCTATTATTAACTTTAAGACAATAGTTCTGTTCAATTGTATTCATGATTTTTTATTTTATTCGATACTTTAATCTCTATAAAAAAAAATTAAAAATTAATATAAAATCTTATTTCTATTATATACATAAAATAAACCGTGAAAAAAAATTGGTAGTAAGAAAGGCTGCAGTCGCTGGAAGCTTTTATCCTCGCTTTAAACCAGATTTACTTAGAATTCTCGATGAATCTTTTTTAGATAAAGATTTTGGTCCTGGTGAAGAAATTAAAACATTGAATCAAGAACAAAGAACTATTATAGGGGGAATATCCCCTCACGCGGGCTTTATATATTCAGGATGTGCAGCGGCATTTACTTATTTGAATTTGTTTAAAGAAAAAATTCCTGATACAGTTATAATATTAGGCACCGATCATGTAGGATATGGAAAAATTGGATTGATGGAAGAGGGAATATGGGAAACACCATTAGGAAATTTAAGTATAGATTCAGAGCTATCAAAAGAAATCGTAAAAAATAGTAATATTATTGTTTCGGACGATTCTGCTTTTTTAGGCTTTCCCTTTGGTAGAGAGCATAATATTGAAGTTCAATTACCTTTTATTAAATATTGTGCTAAAGAAAAAGATGTAAAAATAGTTCCAATAAAAATTTCTACAAAAAATTTTAATGTTATGAATAATTTATCGACAGACATTTCAAATGCTATTATATCTTTTGAAAAAGATATTGTTATTGTTGCATCTTCGGATATGACACATAAACAACCAAGAAATATTTCTAATCCAAAAAATGATTTAAATGATATGCGCAAAAAGGATCAGGCGGTAATAGACGCATTTTTAGAATTTGATCCGGAAAAGACATTAAACATGGCCAGAAATACTTCAGTATGTGGACCACAAACAATTACATCGTTAATGTTAATCTGTAGTAAACTCACTAATAATCAATGTAAAACTAAAGCGTTAAAATATTATATGTCTTACGAAAAAGGAGGCGGTACTGGTCCCTGTGAATATTCAGTAGGATACTTTTCTGGTATAATTATAAAATAAATTTCAATAAATGATAATAAATTGATTCTTATGTCAAATGAAGATTTTATTAGTAAGTTGAAGAAAATGAAATCAGATTCGAAATCACCTTCGGTTATCGCAGAAACTTTAGAAAAAATAGAAGCATTAGAAAAACAAAATATAGAATTGAAAGAAAAGATAGATAAAAATGTCGATTTAGTACGTAGCTCAGAGGAAATCCTTAAAAAAACTGTTGGAGAAAAAGATAATTTAAAGCTAGATTTAAAGAAGAAAAACGAGCATATTTTGGAACTAGAACACTCTATTAAATCTCTTGAATCCCAGGTTGATAATTTAATGTCTGAATTATCAAAAAAGAAATCACAACTCTTAGATTTGAAGAATGAAATTAAATCATTATCTGAAGATAACGAATCGTTAAATAGACAATTAGCAAGAGCAAAAGAAAAGCTTAGTGTTGATTATGATATACCTGTTGAAGAACCAGAAAAACTAAAAACGACTTCAGCAAGTTCAAAAACATTAGAAATTCTGGTTCAAGACCTCCAAACTGATTTGAATAGATATAAGAGATTAATAGAGAAATTAAAAAAAGAGAACGCAGAACTTAAATTAGCCCAAGAAACGGGGGGTGCTCCAGGAGAGTCCGATATAATTAAGAATTTGAAAAAAGAAAATGAACTACTTAAAAAAAAAATCTCAAAATTAGAGGAATCTCTCGACAAAGAAGCCACTTTAGCATTTGAAGCGGAAGCAGCTGATACTAAAATAAAAGAACTTGAGGATGAATTGAAAGAAAGAGATGATATGATTAGAAAGTTAGAAGCTCCTAAAACAGCTGAAGCAACAACAACAGATAGTGGTCCAATGTCAGGATTAATCGAGGATTTACAAAGTAAAATAAATAAGTTAAAATTAGCTTTAAAGGAAAAGAATAAGATAATTGAAGATTTAAAAAAGTCCGATAAAAATAAAATCATAAGATAATAAAATGGGTTATCAAGAAAAAATTCCCTCGATATTTTTTATTGGACATTTAGCAATTGACACTATTATCCGGTTTCAAAAAGAACACGATCCCACTCTAGGGGGAAGTGTTTCTTTTGGCTCTTTATCTTTAAAAACTTATACGAATGATGTTAAAATCACTATTATATCTAATTTAGGTAGCTTAAATTTCGATAAAAGTCTATTAGATTTAGTAAAAAATAAGAATATAGATTTAAAAGGATTAAAGTGGACAGAGACAAATAATACTAATTTTGTTTTAGATTATTTCAATCATTCAAGAACCTTAACACTTAAGTCAAGGAGCCCTAATCTTGAATTTAAGGATATTCCTAAGAATTATCTTAATAAATCTCCAGATGTCATTGTTTTAGCTCCATTATGTAACGAAATTTCATACGAATACATTATTGAAATATTAAAACACCTTCCAAATGCTTATATCGGAATAGATCTCCAAGGATTCGTCCGAAAAATTGAAAATGGACACGTTTCTTTAATAAGGGACGAAAATATTATCTCAAATATGGAAAAAATAATTGATTTAATTGGAGATAGACTGATAATTAAAGGTTCCGAAGAAGAAATGAAAATTTTGTCTGGAAAGGATGATATTTATGAAGCGATGAACTATTTTAGATATATTGAATTTAACGGAATATTTATCATGACTTTAGGAGAAGCAGGTTCGTTAATTGTAAAACGAGGTAAAGAGATATTAAAAATACCAGCCTTCCAATCTTCAGGTGTTGTTGATGAGACAGGAGCGGGTGATGTTTATTTTGCAATTTTTTTATTTGAATTCATTAGATCTGATAAAAGTTGGAAAGCCATAGAAAAAGCCGCATATTTAGCATCTTCTGCAGCCTCATTTAACGTAGAAGCTATAGGTCCTTATGGATTTGAAACAAAAGAAAACGTGTTAGTACGCGTAAATAATAGAAACTATATTACATAAACTAGGTGTAGTTAGATACATATAAATAGCCACTTCGCAATTGGAGTGATATTTGCGTCAAGTTTTCATTACATTTTTAACTTTTCTTTGGTTGAGTTTATAATTATCGTCTTTGCATCATTTATTTGTGATTTGGATGTTTTTTTTTCTAACTATGCTAAAGACCATAATCATCGAAACTTAATTTCTCATTCAATTATTCCCAGCATCGTTATTTTAATATTTGGAATTGTTTTTAATTGGCCGGCATTAATATTATGTGGATTTTCATATTTTATCCATATTTTTATTGACTTATTCGATTGGGGAACAAATTTTTTTTATTTTCCACAAAAAACATATGGTCCCCGATTTTTGATAAGAAAAGAAGAAAAAAACTTACCCGAATATTTAGCAGAATATAAGAATCCTGCGGCTTTTTTTAATTTTAAATATTACAATAGTAAAACGAGCTTAACAATTGAAATACTACTATTTGTATTAATGATGTTCTCTATAATCATATTTGCTTTTGAATATATCCTCATTATCTTAATATACTTTATAGGATTATATTTTCACTTGTCTCGACATTATCATTTAAAAAAGATCGAAGCAATTTAATACTATAATTATTATGGAAATTTTTATTTCAAATTTAAATCTAAATTTAGGTGAATTTTATGTCGAAAGAAGCTAAAATCAAAGTAAAAATAAATTTAGTTGAGGACATGATATTTAAGTGTTACATGGGAGAAATGAAAGTAAAAGATTGTTATATTGATGATACTAATATAAATGAAGCAGAAAAATTAGGTCCAAGTCCAGCTCATCTTTTAGGCCAAGCAATATTAGGTTGCCTTTCCGCAAGTTTTATTTTTTGTTTAAAGAAAAGAAATTTCACATTGGATGATTTAGAGGCAGAAGCAGTTGTTGTGATAGGAAATAATGAAAAAGGTTTTGTAAGAGTATTGAAAATAAATGTTAAGATAAAGCCAAAAATTGATGATCCAGATGTTCGCAAGAGGGCAGATGAGTGTAAAAAAATGTTTGAGAAATATTGTACGGTTACCGCTGCAGTTGTGGATGGTATAGAAGTCAATGTTAATCTTGATTATTAATAATTCTTTTTTTAATAGATCCCAATTTTAATCTGTTATTCCATCTTTAGTTATTGAGAATATAGCATCTTCTTCTGGTAAATGGGGTGCATCAACAACTTTGGCAACTCTCTGCTCTCCTTTCCCTTTTCTCAAAAATATTCTTATAGTAGCACCATGGGCAACGACATGGCCACCTGTATGAATTATTGGATTTCCATAAAAAATATCTGGTCTAGATGAGACTTGATTCGTTACAATTATTGCTAATTCGTCATAAGTTTCAGTTAATCTTAACAAATCGTGAATATGGCTATTTAATATTTGTTGTCTATAGGCAAGTGTACCCCTTCCGATATATTCGCTGCGAAAATGACTAATTAAGGAATCAACTATTATTACTTTAATACTTTTTTCTTCAATGATTTTTGATGCTTCTTTTATTAAAAGAATTTGGTGGTCGCTATTATACGCTCGTCCAACTGTAATATTTTGTAATACTTTGTTATGATCTAAATCCTTCGCTTCTGCCATTTGAATTATTCTTTCAGGTCTAAAAGTTCCTTCAGTATCAATATATAACGCATTACCTTCAAGACCTCCTTCTTCTTCCAACAATTGTACATTAACGCAAAATTGATGAGCAAGCTGAGTTTTACCTGTTCTATATTCACCAAAAAGTTCTGTTACTGCCCCTGTCTCAATTCCACCTGCCAATAATTCGTTTAAATTTTGACTACCGGTAGATAATTTCTTCAATCCCTTTCTTTTTTCCCAAATCTGATCGGCAGATTTAAATCCCATTTTCTCAATTTCTTGGGCAATTTTAATAATTTTCTCAGCTGTCTTATCACCAATACCAACATCATCTATTAATGTTTGTTTCGGAATCATAGCAAGTGATCTAACAGATGTAATTCCGGCATCTTTTAATTTTTTTAAGGTTGCATCTCCCACTCCTGGTAAATCCTTTAAAGTATAAATTATCTTAGAATTTAATTCCTTTCCTTCGTTGTCTTTATCTTTTTTCTTTGCCATTTTAGAATCTTAATTTTTCAAATTAAAGTATAGATTATCACTCGTTAGCCTATAATTATATATAAAAATAAACATAAAAAATTTAATATCAAAACAAAAAAATATAAAAAAAAATAATTCTAATTATCTCTCTCTCGTCAACAGCAATAATACGATAAATAAAAGGACTGCAAATAAGAACGTCAATGGCCAACCGATTCCACCCATCCACACATACGCGAGCCAGAGGAATGGCAATATGAAAAGTAAATCTATTACTATAATTGCTAAAAGATTCACATGTTCCTCGGTGTTTTTTAAATCTAAAATCATTGGTAAAATTGCTAAAATTACCATTCCTGTTGCTGCTACTCTAAATCCTAATAGATAATTTAGATTAACCCAATCATTTATAGCGTTTGTATTTGGATTATACACATTTGGGAACCAGAAAACCCACAAGGCCACACAATTGGTTTGCATATTATTATTCATATATGGCAAAATACCTGTTAAAACGACTTGTACTAAAATTCCAAGACCTAAGAAGAGTAATAGGTCGTCGTACTCTTTTGTTTTACCATATACTAATATTAAGTCGCGAAAAAGCGCAATAATCCACAAGCTAAAGAGGACAATATATACACCTAAAATATTAAATTCGCCAGCCCAAAGAATATTTGGAGGAATCACTGCCAGAATATAAGCTAAGAAGCCATATTTCTCGCCTCTTCTAAAAAAATCCCAACAAAGGAATACACCCCATATTATAAAGAAAGATATTAGAATAATAATACCAGTTGCATCTAAAGACATGATTCATGAACCTTAATTTTTATTTTAAAATATAATTTCTTAATATAATTATTAAATTTCAAGTATTTTTAAACTTTTAATTCTTCTAAAAAGAAATTATAAAAAAAAAGAATAAACGTTTTAAAATTTTATTTATAATTTAAGAATTATCTCTTCGAGCTCGCTTATCATGTTCTTTGCGGCTTTAACATCGTTGGATTCTGCGGATAACAAAATCGCATTACGATATAAAGAGACTTTCACTTGAGTAAAAACACTGTTATTTTCATCAATAATTTTAAGCTCATTAATTATGTCATGATATTTAAAACCGTTTTCTTCAACAATTATTCTTAATTTGTTGTGAAAAGTTTCAATTATATCTTGAGATACTGTAATTGATTTATTAGCTTTTATACCTTTAGGAAAACCTTTCGTTAATGAACTCAATAAATCGTCCTGAATAGTCATGATTTCAAGAAGTTTTAAAAGAATAAAATTTCCATCGCTAAATGGTGCGAATTCAGGAAAATAAAACTTCAACGTATCTGCTGCGGCAAAACATGCTCTTTCTTCTCTAATTTGATTCGAGATTTCTCCAGGATAATTTTCTACTTCCTTTAAAGGATATCCAGATTCCTTAATAAAATCTTTTGCAGTTGTGGAGATTGTTGGAGTCGTTATAATCGTGTTTGCTTTTAATTTTGATATTCGTTCATCGTAGGAGATGAATAACATTAGTAGATCTTCAAAATTCACTTCTAATCCACTTTCATCAATCACTAAAATTCTTGATCCATCGATATCGAAACAAACTCCAAGATGACTATTGGATGCTTTCACGATATCTGCGCAGTTTCTAATAGTATGAATGTTGGGTACAGGATTAGTCGATCTTTGACGATAATGTGTATTCAATGCGATAACTTCTACTCCAATATCATTCAATAATAAAGGTGTGATTTTTCCACTAGGCCCATAAGAGCAATCAACAACAATCTTTAGATCTGCATCTCTTATTTTTTTCTTATGTACAAATTGTTGTAATGATTTAATATAAATTTCTTCAGTCTGAGGGATTCCGGTAATTTGACCAATTTCATTTGGTTCGACTCTACGAATTTTTTTTGGATAATTATTGTATGCATCAAATATTTTTTCTATTTCGACTTGGGTTAATTCTATTCCACCGGCATCAACAAATCGTACTCCAACATCTTCACTGTATAAATGTCCTCCTGAAAAATAAACACCTCCAATGGCACCGAATCTTCTAATGGTGAACTGAAGTAGAGGAAAAGTGCAATCTGAAAGATTTAAGAGGTTCACCCCTGTACTCATGCAACCCGAGGTATATCCTCTCTTAAGCATCCGAGAATCGTTATGATAATCCCTTCCCATGACAATTGATTCGTTTTGTTTAACCATACTCCCGTGAATACAACCTATGGATGCTGCTATTTCTGGCGTAAACACAAAATTAGCTCGTCCTATGATCCTTCCGTGTTTATTCAGTTCTTTAAGGTTTTTAACCATCTAAATCAGATATTTGAAATTTCTAATTCAATTGGAGAATATTTAATTTACATATATATTTTTTTCTGTTTTTATAGAAAAACTAATATAGAAAAACTAATTTTGAATTAATTAAATCTTATATTTTTATAATTAAATTTAAGAGTATTTAATAATGACAGAAAATTCTTTAGGAAGCTTTTGTCTTGTTTTACACAGTCATCTACCCTGGGTGTTAGGACATGGAATATGGCCGCATGGTACTTCTTGGCTTAACGAAGCCGCCGCAGAGACTTATATTCCTTTACTTCAAGAGTTGTACAAACTTATCGACGAGGGTTATCACCCTAAATTGACAATTGGTCTTACCCCAGTTTTATGTGAAATGCTAAGACATCCGACTTTTATTGAAGATTTTATCAGTTATTTAGATGAAAAAATCTCTGCGGCTCTTCACGATTATGATGATTTTACAGATAACAAATACGAAGAAGGAAGGATTAAATTAACGCAATGGTGGGAGAAATTTTACGAGCAAATTAAGGACGATTATATCCATAGATTTAATAGGGACATTGTAGGAGCTTTTAAAAAGCTTCAAGATGAGGATTTATTGGATATAATTACTTGTGGAGCAACTCATGCCTACACTCCTTTACTCTCTAAAGAAACTTCCATCGATGCTCAATTCAAAACTGCAGTTGATAATTATAGGTATCATTTCGGAAGGGTACCTACAGGTGTATGGCTTCCAGAATGTGCTTATCGTCCGGGTTATAGATGGAAAAATCCTTTAAATGCAGGTGAAGAGTATGATCGGCCTGGGATTGAATATTTTCTCGCCAAAAATGGTCTGAAATATTTTTTTATTGACACTGCTCTATTATTAGGGGGAAAATCCCAAGGAGTTTACGCTGCCAGATTTCCTTTATTAAAGGAATTATGGAAGCAATTTGCAGACCAATATGAAGAGCTTCCTATTTCTTTCGAAAAATCCCCATATGAAGTATATTTAGTGTCTACTCAGTCTGCAGAGGCTCCTGTTGGATTTTTCACGAGAGACGAAAAATCTGGGATTGTTGTATGGTCAGGTGAACATGGTTATCCAGGTTGCGCAGAATATCTTGATTTTCATAAAAAACATTATCCAGGTGGTCTTAGATATTGGAAATGTACTAGTCCTAAAATTGATCTTGGATCAAAAATGTTGTATTGGCCTGAGGATGTCCCTGGAAAATTGGACGAGAATGCTAGCCATTATCTTAATCTTACTAAGGATATTCTAAGGGAATTCAAAGATAAATTCGGTACAAAGGGAATCATTGTTGCACCATATGATTGCGAATTATTTGGTCATTGGTGGTTTGAAGGAAATTGGTGGTTAGCAAGGGTACTCCGATGGATTGAAGATGATCCCGAAATTGATCTGACAAATACAAGGCTTTATATCGAACAAAATCCTCCAAATAAAGTGGTTTCAATTATAGAAGGAAGCTGGGGGCAAGGAAGTTCACATTGGGTTTGGTTAAATGAATGGACTACTTGGACATGGGAGAAGATATATGAATGTGAAGCGAAAAGTGAAGAGATCATTGCTAAATATAAAGATAATGCTGATGAACATTTAATGAAAATATTAAAGCAATTGGCACGTGAGCTTTTACTTCTAGAGAGCAGCGATTGGCAGTTTCTAATTACGACGTGGTCAGCAAGAGATTATGCAGAAAATAGAGTGGCATTGCATTATGAAAACTTTAATAGACTCTATGGTATGGCTTCAAAATACGGAAGAGGACAACATGTTGATAAGGGTGAATGGCATTTTCTAGGAACGCTTGAGGCTAATGATGGCATATTCATGGATTTGGATCTCGAACCATTTACAAAGAAATAAAATCTTATTTGATTTTTTTTAAATTCATCTTATAAATTACAAACATTTGAATTATATCTCTTGACCTAACTCGAGTGTGACATCAGACAACTGAATATTACTTGAAATTTTTACATTTGGAGGTACGATTACCCTCTCTAAAACAACATTATTTCCAACTTCACAATCGTTACAGATTATTGATTCGTTGATATAACTCCCAGGACCAATTTTTACATTGTCCCATATAACGCTTTTTTCGATTATGGCATCCTCTCCAATAATAACTTGGTTTCCTATAGAAGTTAATTCCTTTATCTTCACATTGTTTTGAAGTTCTACATTTTCACCAAAACATGTAGGTTTTTCAATTATTGTATCTTTACCTGAATTGATAATTCCCTTAACGTAAACTCCATCGTATTCTTCTCCGTTTGGCAAAATTGGCCAAGCATATTTCCTTAATAAATCCCAATTTGCCCACATGTAGGTTTGAAAATTACCGGCATCCATCCAGTAATAATCTTTCACAAAACCATACAACTCATACTCGTTCTCAAGAAGATATGGAAATAATTCACTACCAAAATCTTGCAATCCCGTTTCATGAAGGATATTTCCTATATCCTTTTTAAGACAATAAATTCCTGTGTTAATAATATTTGTATGTAAGAATAAGTCTGTTCTTTGAGCTATACTACTCAAATACAATTCCATTGGCATAGGCTTTTCCAAAAATAAATAAATTTTTCTATTTTTATCCAATAACACAACACCGTACTGAGAAGTGTGGCTTTCAACCATCTTCATTGAAATTGTTGCAATCCCGTTTTTTTCTCTATGAAAATCCATAAAACTTTTCATTGGAAGAGATGTGACTATATCTGCCATACTAACAACGATGTTTTCCGAGTCAATCTCGTCTTTCAGTAATCTATACGCGTCAGCAGTGCCTTTACTATTTTGAATTGAGCATTCCAATTCCACATCGCCAAGCTTATCAGGTGTCCACGTTTCTTTAATATGCTTTTCAATTTTTTCACCCATATAAGCTAATGCGAGAATAATATGTTTTATATCTGCATATATTAAATGTGATATGGAATAATCAACCATCGTCTTATTAGTTACTTTCACTAACGGTTTTGGAATTTGCGAAGTCAATGGCATTAGCCGTTTGCCTTTACCGCCAGCGAGTATTATCGCTGACCAATCTCTTGTCATTATTGAAAACGATCTCTATTTTATATTAATATAATAAAATCAACTGATTTAAATCTATTATTTTTAATTGATTTAAACCATTAAAAAAAATTCAAAAAAATTTAAAATCTAATGATTAAATGCTTATTTTTCAAATTATAAAGACGAAATAGCATTTCTTATTTCTTCAGCTGCTTCATGAGGCAATTTTCTCGCAACACGCATATCATCAGCCATCTCAGCACCACCTATAATTTCATGAGGGATAATATCACCAAACAAGTGAAAATTGGCATCGTATCCATAAGGACAACAATTAAATAAAATATTTCGATTTTTATCAATTTCAATATTGTCCAATGCTTTAAATATAATTTTTAGAGATAATGCCAAATCGAGTAATTGGTTAACATTTAATTGACTAAATCTTCTAATATGCTCTGTTGGATGAAATCTTATATGATAATTCCTTACAGGACTTCCCGTAGTATAAAAAGTCCAATATGTAGTTTTTAATATAATACGATCACTATCTCCATGGGTAGTTACGCAAAGATGACAACGCTCTCCCATCTCTTTAAAAGCTCTAAGATATCCTTCCAACCGTGAACCATGACCGTCCATATTCAAATCAATATATATTTGACCATGGATTCGGGGTTGTGATCCACCAGCTTTTATTCCTATATTGAAAAATGGTGAAACAGGAATATCGTAATAATCTCTCTCTATTGCCTCTTGAACTGAATAAAGTATCGCAGCTTTCATAGAAAAAAAAATGCCTGCTAATACATCTTCTGGAATTAAATTGAAATTTAACGAAGGATAAAAATGTCTTGAAATAGATACCAAATTTATGCCCACTGCAAGTTTTAAATGTGCGGGTAAAATTTTTTCCATTGAAGTTTTAATATCGGGATCTACAACACGAGCCATTGAAGGATATCGATTTATTAAAGTAATTGCTTTACAAGATTCAGCAATTTTTTCAATTTTATGAGGTATTTCTAAAAAAGGAGAATCTCTCTTTTTTTCATCTTCAGTAATAATAATCGTATATCCATCTCCTATCGGTGTTCCATCATCATAATACATTAGTTTTCCTTCTGTAATACTCATAAATGTATCTTTAACATCGGTGATTGGATAATCTATATAATCTTGGCGCTCATAGAGGTTTTCTCCTTTTTTAAAACCTTTAGGCCTTTTACCACGAATAGGAGATAAATATGAATAATGCCCATAGTACCTTACACGTTCTTTTCGGAGACCAAAATCTTTTGTACTAATGCTAACAGTAGATAATGGATCCCATCTCTTTATCGGAACATCGTAAGCAGATTTGAAATTTTCTTTGTTAATAATCCCCCATTCCATAAATTTAGGTTTAAACCCCCCTTGAGCAGACCATTCTTTTTTAGCCGAAATAATCAACCACTCTTTTTATCAATATTCTCTGTTTTAATTACATTATTTGAATTAATTTAGTAATTGTTTTTTATAAATATTAGTCTATTAATTTTTGATAAAAATTGATAATCTGTTATGATTTGTGTACAAACCCATGTAAACAAATGATATATAATAATGAAAAATTTTCTACTTTGAGATAAAATTAAGATAAAAAATGAAAATTTTTTTAATTTTTTCAAAAAAAATAAAAAGAGGTGGGAGGTAACTCCCTAAATGATCCCAATTCTTATATATTTTTTAATAAAAATGTCTTAATTTTGAGAATTTTCAATTTCGAGTCTTCTGAGAATTTTATATGTCTTAAAAGTGCGCACAGGTTCGTCTTTATTCTTACTTTCTATTGGAATTCTTACGAAATGTTCGCTGTCAAAATCGTCAATTTCAGGTTCATTATATTTTGTCATTTTTTTTGCCATCCTTAGTTCCTTTAAAAGAAATTCACGAACAGCACATCTTATTAATTCAGATCTAGAAGGGTAAAGGCCATTTTCTCCAATTAACTTTTCAATGGCATCTATGTATGATTCTGGTACATTTACCGTCACAATTTTCATTTCATAACACCTTTTTTTTATCGCTACAATCGATGATAATAGCCCATATGCACCTATCAAGTTTTTGATGATACATTAATGGAACTAAATGACATTAATTGTTGCTTATATCCAACCGCCTTATGAATTTTGATTTTTTTTTATATTATAATTTATTATAAAATTATATTTAAATGTTTATCTTTGTCTGATTAATATGAATTTTTATGTTTTCCCCTAAATATGTTTTCTCTTATAAAAGACTTTTATTACTGGATTAATTTTTTTAAAAAGATTCTCTTCTCCTCAAATTTAAACCGTTGTTCGATTTTTAAACTTTTTTCTATAAATATTAGTAATTATTAAATACAATATTGATTATATCCAATCGAATCAAATAATAAGATGAAATTTTTTTAAAATATTTCGAAAAAAATGAACATCTAAATTTGGGAAATTATTTTTCTAAATTTTAATCAAAATATTTATCGGAAATCTCCATCAAAACAATTTAATATCTTGAAAAAGCTTTTTCGTAATGATAGGACAAAATTGGAACAAAATCCTATTTTTTAAAAATTTAAAGATAGAAATAATCCATAAATTTGCAATTAAGTCTAGAAATTCTAAGGATATTAAATTGCTTAAACCTAAACTTTATTCAATTAAATTTTTATATACTTCTCGTTGATATAATTATAAGTAATTAGAAAAAAAAATTATTTAATTAAAATTGGTAATGTAATTGGCAGAGCAAGAACTATTTGAAAAATTTGTGGATAATCTTCAATTTGACGTATCTGAGTATTTAGATACGGAACTTACAGAATTTCAGAATGACTTGATTGAACAAGCGACTTTAATTTTAAAAGATAATATTATTGGTGAAGTCAAGAAATTAGGAGGAAATCTTAAAAAAAATAAAGAAAAATTTGAAGGCTTCTTAGAAGGAGCAGAGAAAAAATTAGAGGATGAAGAATACAAGGAAAATTATAAAGATTTGAAACAAATGTTTACAGATTATTCGAAAAAACTACGCGAATTAATTGAAAAAATATGTGTAGCTATAATACCTGTAAAAGAAATGCCTTGGATGGAAATATTATTTAGGAACATCCCTCGCATAGTAATTGATAAAAAGAAAATTAATTTTTTCGATAAGGCCATTGCTTATTATGGAGAAATCAATTGTGTAATTTCACGGACAACTATTTACGGTAAAATGAAACAAGCAGAACCTTTATTTGCCCCTTTTATGGGTGAGCTTGATTTAGGAGGGTATAAATTAGATGAGTCTCAAAAAGGTTCTAAATCTCAAATTTATTCGTATGTCAGTGCAGTCATTAAAGCTTTGGATACTAGAACGATCAGTAGCCAATTGGCAAAATATCACGAGGGGTATCAAAGACATGGGGAACCGATATGCGATTTTTTAATGAATAAAAAAGATCTATTAGCGACAATGGAGAAAGTACGAAGTGGAATAGAATCAAAACGCGTTGAATCGAATATTTCAGTATGCAGTATTGCGATTCCGCTTATTAACGATAGAACATCTTTAGTTTTAGTTGTTGACGAAGGAAAGGATTCAGATAGATACACAAGATGTTTTGAGGCAATAATTAAATTCTCAGCCGCGTGTTGCGAAGCACCATCTTCTAAAAAAGCAGATGCAATCCAACCTTCGCAGCCAACAGGAGCCATAAGAACACTAGGTAATCAAGAATTAAAATCTTGGACTGCGGAAGAACTAGCTGAGGAATCTCAAAAAAGAGGAGGGGTTCCTCCAGGAATGGAAACGTGGACAGAAGAAGATCTGAAGAAAATGGCTGAAGAAAGAGGTGACGGAATACCCGAAGGTATGGAAATGTGGACAGAAGAAGAATTGCAGGAATTAGCCCGTAAAAGACAAGGCGGGGGATTAGATATCCCAGAATGGGAACCAGATCAAGATCTATTGGAATGTTCAAAATGTAGTTATAGCCTTCGGAAAGGTTGGTCAGAATGTCCTATTTGTGGGACACCTGTGGGAGCTAAAGTACCCACAACGCCAAGTCCACCACCAGAAGATAAACCAGAAGAAGAGAGAGATAAACCAGAAGAAGAGAGAGATAAACCAGAGAAAGAAAAAGACAAATCAGAGGAGGATAAAGATACTCCTAATCTCTTATGAGGTAATTAATAAGACAGATACCCAAAATCCTCCAAATCCTCTGAGAATAATGAATAAGATAAAAACGAAAATCAACTTGTTTAAAAAATAAAAACGAAAAATTTAAATTGAAAGAAATCCACGAAGATATCTCGATTAAGATTAAACATATTATAAGAATTCTTATTCAAAACTTTTTTTAATCATTTTTTATTTACAAACTTAACGAAATTAATCTTTTTGAAGACTAATTGTTAAAAAATATTTTTCTTTTTAAAGGTAAAAACTTTCACGATTTGGATCAACTAAACATTTACAGTTATCCAAATGATATTATTACTATAGATGATACAGATCAAATCAGTAAAATAATTTATGGGCACGATCACGGTGATCTTATCCATAGATATAGAACGCGTAAATCGAAAAGTAAATCTCACATTAATAACAACAATACTTATCATTATTTAATTGATACTCCCGTTCCTCAAATATTAGGTGATCTTAATATTTATACAACTTGTATTAATGATAAAATTATCATTGGATTAATTTTTGATAAAGAAGATAATCCATACGATTTTAAAGAGATTTTTGAAGAAACACTAAACGAGATATTAAATATCGAGAAAATTTGTATGTTCAAAGACGAAATTGAAATCGAAAATCTCCTAATTACCATTTTTATTGACATTCGTAGATACGGAGAAGAATACGTGGAGAGACATCCTGAAATTAGATTTCATTATCAGGAAACATTTATTAAAGTGTTTTTGTTTGGAATTGATGATGCTGGAAAGTCTTCGTTAGTAAGAAGAATTAAGACGGGAAAATTCAACGATAATTACTTTCTTCCTACAAAAAAATTTAATATTGAATATTATCAAGAGAACAGTAGAGGATTTTTAGCTTTTTGGGACATGCCAGGGCAACGCTCATTTAGAAACAAATGGTTATTAGGACTTCAAGATTCTAATATCATTGTATTTATGATTGATGTTGCAAATCAAATTAGATTTGAGGAATCAAAAAAAGAATTCTGGAAAATTATAAATAGATACGATTTATTTGGAATTCCTATATTGATTTTAGTCAATAAAATCGATTTACTTGATCAATCCGTTGAAACTAATGACGAGCAATATAATAGACTTAAAAAGGAAATTATTGATTATTTTGAATTTCAAAAAATTAAAAATAGAGAATGGATTTTATTTTTTACATCAGTTAAAACTAATTTCAATATCGATACCGCTATTGAAACAATTTTTGATTTAATTTAGTCTCCTGATAAAATCTTATAAAATCTTTTTTAAAAAAAAGTTAAATTCTTAAGGAGATAAATAATAATTATTGAATAAAATAGTTTGAGAGAGATCATTTATGTCTAAGAGAATAAAAAAATCTAAGAAAGACGATCTAATAAATGTCGATGATAGCTTGGGACACCTTTTCTTAGGTGAAAAGGATCTAAGATTATTAATGTTGAGACCAATAGATATAATCGAATTTTCAGAGTTTGCGGGAGCAAACTCAGAAGATATTGTCATATGGGTTGGAAAAACATTAGCAAAATACTTTTTGGAAAAATTATTTCCTAACGAAAATTGGGCCGACGAAACTATGACCATTAAAAAAGAAGTTATCCTTAGCGTTCTAGAAACATTCGAACATCTTGGATATGGAATTTTAACAACTCTCTTTTTAAAAGATAAAATATTGATTTCTGTCGAAGAACCAATATCTGACCAAGAAAAAGATAATATCATGGCAAAAAACATATGCATCCTTTATCAAGGTATTTTTAACGGCGTATTGGAACAATTAGAAATTGATGTGGATGGACAAGAGGTTCAATGTTTTCTAAAAAACGATGAAGCTTGTATCTTCAGATTTGATATGTTAGTTGATGAGTTTAGCTTAGAAGACACTGATAAAGAGATAAAATCTGGCCCTATTGAAAGTTATGTGGAAAGATATAATTTATAAGTTGGATTATTAAAATCTAATGTACTCTCTTTTGTCAATTAAATTATTTTTCTCTAATTATTCTCCCTATTATTTTTAATTAAACTAAATGAAATTTGGCATAGAGTGAAATTTCACACTTTTTTCCTCTAATCAATTTTCTAATTTCAGTTTTGGAATATAAGCATTAATTATTAAATTCTGGTAAGGTATAGATTCCATGGATTATAAAATTTAAAATAAAAACAAAGATAAAACTAATTATTATTATCTTTCTTTACAAATAAAATTTAAAAAATTGATGTAAAAATGAGTAAGAAAGGTGCAAAAATTAAGATAGACGAGTATAAAGGTCCAATGGGTTCGATTAAAGGCTTCGAACTGACAACTGGTAAAGTAAGTTGGGGAGATGAAGCCGAATGGGAGCCTATGGGTCCTCATCCTATGCCTAGCATCTCAACTCTACGAGACTGGTTTTTTAAATTAATGGAAAGATACAAACCTTACTATATGCCGATATGCGATATGTGCTGCCTTTGCACATTTGGCAAGTGTAATCTCTCAAAAGGCAGAAAAGGTGCTTGTGGGATCAATATGGAAGGTCATATGGCGAAGATTGTAGAGATCGCATGCTGTATTGGAGCTGCTTGTCATAGCGCTCATGGCGGTCATCTTTTACATTGGTTAAAGGAAAAATATGGAAATGTGCCTATCGATTATGGAATGAATATTGCCGTAAATATGCCTTTAACACGACTCATGGTCGGAATGAAGCCAGAAAACTTAGAGGATTTAGAAACCGCAATGGAGTATGTGGAGCATACCATAACGCACCTACTAGCAGCCGGTCATACAGGACAAGAAGCAAACAATTTAGATTATGAATCTAAAGCGTTTTTAGCAGGTATAGCAGATGCGATTGGTATGGAAATTTCTGACGCTGTTCAGATGTGTGCTTTCGGATTTCCTATCGGTGAACCTGAAGTTCCAATTGTTGAATTAGGAATGGGTACAGTTGATAGTGATAATAAAGCTATAGTTTTAATGGTCGGACATAATGTCGCAGCTGGCGTAGAATTAGTCGATTCAATTAGAGAAAAAGGATATGAAAATAAAGTTGAAGCTGTTGCAATTTGTTGTACTGCTCATGATTTAACCCGATATTACAGTGGAGCGAAAATCGTAGGTTCTATATCAAGACAATTGATGTTTATTCGCTCAGGCATTCCTGATGTCGTGATGATTGATGAACAATGTGTAAACTTACGAGATTATGAGGAGGCTCAAAAAATAGGTGCTCCTTTTATTGCCACAAATGAGAAAATAATGTGTGGGTTACCAGATAGAACTAATGATTCTGTAGAAGATATTGTAGATGATCTAGTTAGCGGCAAAATGACTGGTGTCTTAATATTGAATCCTGTCAAAGCTGGAATAGTGGCTGCCGAAACAGCTGTAAAGGTAAGACCAATAAGAAAGGCTAAAAGTAGCATACCAGATGAACAAGGTTGCATTGATATGGCTTATCGATGTAATGGATGTGGTAATTGCCAGAGAAATTGTCCAAATGACTTGCCACTTGTTGATGGTGTAGCAATGGTAAAAGATGGAGACTTTACCTTAATGACAGGTGTTTTTGATGAATGTGTAGGGTGTGGTCGATGTGAAGAAGATTGTATGAAGGATGTTTCTCCATTTACACTAATACTCTATGCAGCAAGAGAAAAAATAAAGAATGAAAAATTCAACTGTAGAGCAGGACGCGGACCCATTCAAGATAGTGAAATAAGGAATGTTGGCGCTCCTATCGTCTTAGGCGAGATCCCTGGGATTGTTGCAATTATTGGATGCTCTAATTATTCTCACGAGATTCAAGAATTATATAAAATGGCAGAAGAATTTCTCATAAGAAATTATATCGTGTGTGTATCTGGTTGTGGAGCTATGGATATTGGACTTGTAAAAGATGAAGAAGGAAAAACTTTATATGATAGATTTCCTGGAGATTTTGATAGGGGTGGTTTAGTGAATGTTGGTTCTTGTGTTGCAAATACTCACATTGCCGGAGCCGCATGTAAAGTTCCAAATATTTTCGCTCGCCGACCTTTGAGAGGAAATTTTGAAGAAATCGCAGATTATATATTAAACAGGGTCGGTGCTGTTGGCGTCGCGTGGGGTGCTTATTCTCAAAAAGCAGCGAGCATTGCGAGCATGGCAAACGGTTTAGGTGTACCTGCAATTGTTGGTCCACACTGTGCAGAGTATCGTCGACTATACATAGGTAGAACTGACGACGAGGATACATGGAAAGTCTGGAATGCAAGAGATGCAACTCCTGATCATGTGGTAGGTCCCTGTCCAGAACACTTACTAACAACTGTAGAAACAATTGAAGATGCTATTTGTATGGTTGCAAAACTGGCATTAAGGCCTGCTGATAACTCAAAAGGCAGAATGATAAAGCTGTCCCACTGGATTGACCTCGAGCGAAAATATAAAGGTGTTGATTTTCCAGAGGATTTGGACAAATTTATACGACTCGAAGCTGATATTCCAATTAATTTAAAAACAGAAATTCAGGAATATTTGAAGAAAAAAGGATGGAAACCAACAGAGATAATTGATCCCACTCTCTTGAAGAGAATGTGCCATTAGTTCTTTTTCTTCTTTTTTAATTTTTTTTATTTCTTTATTCATTATAGAATCTCTTATTATTTTGTATTAATTTTATAATTTATATTTACTAAAAGAATTGAGGAGAATTTTATTTTGGATAAGAAAATCTTGAAGCTATCAAAATTATGTTCATATTGGGCAAGTCATAACAATTCACATAAAGAGAACTTTCTCAAATGGCGGAATATCGCAGAGACTAAAGGATTAAATAACGTTGTTGAAAATTTGGATAAAGCAATAGAAATGATGGAAAAATGTAATGAATATTTACTTTTAGCCCGAAAAGAATTAGAATAAATTAAAACTGAATTGAAATTAGAAAGAATGTTAGTTTAAATATATTTTAAATGAATAGATTAATTAATGGTAGCAGTTGCTCTCTGAAAAAATCTAATTTTCCTTCTAATTTTTCTGGTTTTTCAGAGAGAAGCCATAAATAAACCGGAATTTCTAAATCAGAATATTCAAATAATTTCTCGCCTCGGATGGTAAGATTATTCATAGGAAGGGCAAGGGATATAGCCTTTTCTCGGAGTAACCCAAGAGAGTTATGAAAATTTGAGAGCGTCTGTAGCAAAAGTGCTGAATTGTTCACTAACATCTCGTCTGATTTGGTTTTAAAATGACTTCCAAAAATTAATCCATCCATGCTAATTAAACTTAAAGCTTTACCTTCAATCTGTTCTGCAAAATCCTCAAGAATATTCTCTATAATTTCTGAAGTTTCAGAAACTTTCATTAACGCAGTGCTAAACATTTGCATTACCGTTTCTTTCTGAAAAATTGTTGTATCACAATACTCACCATTAAAATTTTCGTATTGGCTAAGAATGTGATCGAATTTACTTTTAATAGCATCAACATTTTTCTGCCACGTCAAGGTACGCCTTACGTCCTGATCTGATTTATTTAAAATAACCAGTATTGGTGGATATTCTTTTAATTCCAATAAAACGTCTATCACTTGTTTAAAGTAGCTAGCTGATTCTTCAAACCTAGTAGGATCTTGTATGTCAATAACATATAGAATAAGATCTGCTTCTCCAAAAAATAATTCAGGTTTATTAAAATAAAGTTTTTCACGGTACTGAACTTGACCTCCTAAATCCCATGAGATTATAGGATAGCCAAAAAAGTCTAACTTTTCTCGAGAAACTCCTCTTGTAGGTAACAAATCTTTAATAATTGAGAATTTATCTTGAAGAACAGCTAAAATTGAAGTTTTTCCTCCATTATCTAATCCAATAAGTAAAAGTTTCTTTTGCGCTTTTAATTGTTCTTTTACCGCTTTTTCAAGAACTTTAGCAACTTTAATCCACTTAACTATAATTTGAGGTATGACATCTCTTATTTGTGGAGGATTATCTTCATCTAAACTAGCTAAATCTAAGATCGTTTTAATATTAGATCCCCTCAGCTTTTCAGCACTGATTTTATCGATGCCAAAGAGTGTATCAGGCTTAAAATCTAACACTTCTCCAACTTCATTAATAATAACATTTGATTTGAAAAAATCTTTAATCTTTTGAATATTGTCGATTTTTGACATTGAAACTCAGATTGTTTTGTTTTCTTATTTTTCTTTATTATATGTAAAGTATAGATATTTCTCTTTAAAAAAAGTTTTTCTAATAATTAGTAACTAATTTAACTAATAAAAAGAATTTTTTCTCCATTACTTACGACGTAAGTTTATTATTTTATAATATTAAAAATAGAGCTCTCTTATGAAATTATTAATTTTCATGCTAAATTTACGAATTAAGGAAAGAATTATAATGGAAAACATAATTTTACTAACAAAGGATAAATATTTATTAATTGAGTTATATAAAGAAGATAGTTCATAATAAAAAGATCTAAAAATATGCCGCAAAGAGTCTCTGAAAACGTGGTTATTTGTATAGATACTAGCCGAAGTATGTTTAGAACTGATTTTAAACCTAATAGATTATACAGTTGCATAAATGCGATAAAAAAATTAATACAAAAAAGATTTGAGGAAGATGGAAAGAGTACATTTGCAATAGTATCTTTTTCAGATAATGCTAATAAAGTTTCAGACTTTACCAGTGTTGAAAGTCAGCTTTCCGATATGTTAGATTCGCTTACTATTGGAGGGCGTTCCAATATGGGCGATGGTATAGCGCTTTCAATAAAGATATTAATCGGAGAGCTGCGAAAAGTGATGGCAAATATTCCCCGAATTCTCCTAATTTCTGATGGGATTAATACAGAAACAATCAACGATCCTATAAAAATGGCGCGTCTTGCGCAAGGGCTTAATATTAAAATTGATACTTTTAGATTAGGCGTAATGAGTCAGCTTAACATTTTAAAAAAATTAAGCGATCTTACAAAAGGTAAATATTATTACAGTAATGATTCTAAATCATTGCTGGCAATTGCTCAAAAATTTGCTGATTCAAATATTAAAATTCCTGGTTCTGATATGGAATCTCTTATTAAAAATCCATCTTTCCTTAGAAAAATTGCTGCAAAATTATTAAGAGTTCAAGATTTAACAAAAACACAAGAACTAAGATTGAAACAAATAAGAGGTGAGGCTGATTTTAAAAAGTGTACGATCTGTTTTCAAGAAGACGATCCGACAACTAAGGGTAGTTTTTATCTCACTGGCAGATATTGCCCAAATTGTCAAACACCATATCATATTCATTGTTTAGCAGGATGGGCAATGTCCCAAACAGATGAAACGTCAGCAGAATCTGGAACTTGTAGATGTCCTCATTGTTTTTACTTGTTAAATATTCCCCTAGAGGTGACTCAAGCACAAAAATTACGTTCCTTATCAGGATTAAAATATCAAAAACAAGAAAATTCCCAGAAATCTGAAATACTCCCCGCAACACTAGAAAATATCTCTGATTTAGGAGATGATGCTATTTATAGTTCTTGCCCTATATGTCATTATATTTTTGAAGAAAATCAACAAGTAGTTAAATGCGGTGATACTGAATGCAGAACATTATATCACATAGAATGTTTTCAAAAATTAGAGAATGGACAATGTAAGAGCTGTGGGAATAAATTACATCTGTATTAAACATATATACTATTTTTGTACATAAATATTAATTCTCAAACATTATCTAATAATTTTTAATAACAGTAAATCAAAGAATATTAAAAATTTGTTATGACGAATAATAGTCCATATATTTATAAAAATATAAAACTTGGTCGAGGAAATTTTAATTTACCTCCCGTTATGATTGGAACTCTATTTTATCAAGGTCAGGTTTTTATCAATCGAAAAAATGAAGAAATTTTCAATGAAGAGAAAGCAAAAAAGCGGATTTTAACCCAAAAGTCTTTAGCTGAAAAATATAAATTGCCAAATTTAATAGAGATTTCGGGAAACACACAAAAAGCTATGATAAAATATCTAGAATTTTATTTAGATCACTTTGAAACTCCATTAGTCTTAGGTGGAACTTTTGATGCGCGGGTTGAAGGAATAAAATATCTTAAAGAAAGGGGCATTAAACCAGATGAATATATATATAATGCCATTTCAAATCTTAAAAACAAACAAGAACTGGAAATTCTTAAAAAATATAAAATTAATTCAGTTGTAGTGCTAATTCTTGGCTCAGATAATATGACATCCACTCAACGATATGCGTATTTAACTGATAAAAACCAACCTAATAACATCAGTTTGTTAGAAGGATTAAATAATTTAGGTATTGAGAAAATCTGGATTGATGGGGGTGTCATAACTTTAGAGAGCCTAGCTCACATTTTAGAGACTCAACAAATAATCTGTACTTCGCTAAAACTACCGGTTGGTACAGCTCCAAATCTATTTCTTTATAAATATTCCTCACCTCGGTTAAACGTAAAATTTCACACTCGCTATAGAAGAGCAAGCATTATGTTTATTGCTTCATGGTTCTCAAATTTTATTTTTTACGGAGCCATTGAAGACGCTAAAGAATGTTTTGCTTCAACTTCCCAAGCTTTAGAGTTTAGAAATATTTTAAAAAGTAAAAATATAAAACTCCTTGATAATCTATAGAAAAATTAAATTTATTTAATGGATCTATTATAATATAATAAAAATTTTTTATAATCAATTATAGTAAAACACTCCGAATAGATTAAAAATGATCAATAATCGCGATAGAGAACAGAAAGAAATCGAGGCAATACAATTAATAGACGAAGCAGAAAATCTAGTCGATAAAGGCAAAGGAGAAAAAGCTTTAAAACTTTATGAAAAAGCTGCTCAAATATATCTTGATTTTGGAAGCTATATCAAATTAGATGAGCTTTATATTCAAATTGCTAAAATAATTTCGCAATTTAAAAATAATATTCATGCGATTCACCGTCTAAATTTAATCATTAGAAAGACGGAACAATTAAAATTATACGAAATTTCTGCCAAATTGCTCATGAGTCTAGCGAATATATTATATAAGATGAATGACTGGGAGTCTGCTGGAGAAAGTTGGGAAAAGGCTTCTTCTTATTTATACAAGGCTGATCCCGAAGAATTTCATAAACTTTCTTCTTTTTTATTGCTAAAAGCAGGACAAACTTATGAACGCTCTAGTTTAACAAAAGATAAAGGTAAAAGACTGATTTTACAGGCTGTGATGAAAATCAATAAATTTGACGAGCTTTACGAGGTAGAAGAAAAAAGGGCGCTTAATTTATTAATTATGAAAGAATATGAAGCTGCTGCAAATAAATTTTACGATATTGCTACTTATTTTAGAAGATCTCTTGATAATCTTGGAGAAATATTAGATGAGGAAAAATCAAAAGAGACAATGCTTAACGCTAAAGCGCGATTTATTCATTTTGTAGCTGAATATCAAACTTTAGCTGTTATATGTTTGAGAGTTTCTAAAAATCGAGCTTACAATGAGAAAATAAAAGAACTCAGTAATGATTCTATTCAACTATTTAAAGAATCGATATCCCTTCTTAAAACCTATTTATTTTATAAAAAAGCCGAATTTGATAAAGAAGTCATAATGAGAATAACTTTTGACACAATGTTGCTGTCCTTTGTTCAAAAAATATTAGGAGTTGAAGAAATCAATCCCATTGAATTACTTTTAGCAGAGAGCGAAAAACACAAATTATTAATTAAAAAGCTTAAAGAAACGCCATATTTCAAGATTACAGAAAGAATTGAAAAAATAGGCCTCCGCGAATCTCTAATCGACCTTTCAAAGGTGCATTTAGGACATTTCGAGGAAATTAAAAATACTTTAGTTACTTACTTTCTAGAAGCCTAAGAACCTCTTTTTTTTATATGCAAGTTTATAAATCAATTTAAATTCAATAAATCTAACATATGAATTTTAGGGATTTCTTAAATTGTTATCAATTAATTCCTCCGATAAATAAAATTAATTATAGAAATTTTTTACTAATTAAAATGCGTATTTAAATGAAAATTTTTTACATTAATCCCGCGAGAATTGACTCGGGAATGGATTCAATAATTACAGGTGCCCCATTAAGTCTTATTTCAATTGCAGCTATGGTTCCTGAACACGAAGCAAAATTATTTGATTTTAAAGTCGATAAATATAGAGAAAAACGATTCCATAACGAATTAAATCGATATGATGTAGTTGCTATAACCAGTATGACACCTCAAATTTATCACGCTTTTGAAGTAGCTGAAATGGCTAAAGAACATGGTTGCACTACAATTCTCGGAGGATATCATCCCACATTGGTTCCAGAATATGTAGCCAATCATCCTGCTGTGGATTATACAGTTAGAGGAGAGGGTGAGCATACCTTTAAAGAAATTATAGATTATATTGATGGCAATAAGAATAATGTGTCTTTAAAAGATATAGATGGCGTTTCGTATAAAAATAAAGAAGGGAAAGTCATTCATAACAACGATAGAAGATTAGAATGTAATTTAGACAAATTTCCCATGCCACGCCGAGATCTTTTAGAGGGTAAACTTTATACTTATCTTGGTACAACCACAAGACAAGTAGAAACTTCAAGAGGGTGTCCGCATAACTGTAAGTTTTGTTGTATTATTAAAATGTGGAAAGATCCAAAGCAACATATTGTGTATCGAACTAAGAGCCTAATAAGAATAATGAGAGAAGTTTACGATGTCGATTGGCGAAATAATTTTATCTTTTTCTGCGAGGATAATTTTACTATTAATGTTAAACGCACTAAAAAAATATTGGATGCGATCATACAGTCAGGAGTTAATAATATAATGCGATTTAGTTGTCAATCTCGCGTCGACACCCTATATCGCAATCCTTGGCTAATAGATCTATTAGAAAAAGCGAGTTTTAGGCAAGTTTTCCTTGGAATTGAATCGGTTCATCAAAAAAGCCTCAATGCGATGAATAAAAAAAACCTTACACCAACTATGGTAAGAAAAGTAATAAAAATGCTAAGAGATAGAGGTATCTCAATTTTTGGAGGCGTAATAATTGGCTTTCCAGGTGAAACTAAGACAATGGTACGACAAAATATCTATTATGCTAAATCACTCGATATGGATGTCGTGCAATTTACTCCAATAACTGCCTTCCCTGGAACTCCTTTTTACGACGAGATGAATGCAAAAGGTATGGTCACGAGCCATAATTATAAACATTACGATCTATTTCATACTATGATGAAGACCGAGCAATTAACAAATATCGAAATGTATCGTCTAGTTGCAGAAGCATATTCTTACTATTATTTGGACAGCGGTTGGTTTAGAAGAAGAGTAAAGGAGTATCTTAATCCATTCGGCAAATTTAATTGGATGCTTAACTGTATATTTCGATTGTGTAAACAAGGAATTAAAGGCGGTGTTACAATGCTCCATACTAATGGAATGTCTCACCACGTCGTTTCTGACGAATTAAGACAAATGAAAAATCATAAAGAAAATATGGAAAAAATTGTAAATGGCCCTCCAATATTAACACCTCAAGAATAAGTTATATTAACCCCCGAAAAATAAAATTCGTCTCATTTATTATCTATTTTTTTATCGTCTTATTAGATTTACCTTATTTTCCTTAAAAAATACTAAACCAAAAGGGAGTCCTTTTTTAATAGGATCAAAAAATAATTTTTTACTAAAATAGAAAAGCCCCCCAATTCTATATGAGTTCACGTATAGTTAAGGAAAATTATCCTGCTATTTTAGAGAGTAATACCACACTAAAATTATCATCTAGCTTTATAAAGAAAGATTTTATTGATCAGGGTCTTAGAAATGAGAAAAAAACTTATCTTGAATTACTCAAAAAAAATCGTTCTATCTTTTTGAATTACAAAGATTTGACTAATAAGCAAAAAATAGACTTTTGTTCCCTTGAAAGATATCTTATGAAATTATATTTGAAAGAAGTCTTATTAAAATTGATTAAGGGGTAAACCTAATATTTGTTTAAAAAATTCGCCCTTCAAGTGATCATAAAAGGTTAAGTTTAATTAAGATTAACGTAAACAAGAATCAAGAAAATTTAGATCTTGATATTTATCTCATCATATTTTAACCGACTAATTTTTCTTACTCCATGCTGCCCTGAGCTATATTCACAAATTACTAATCCCGCTTTTTCTAACTTTTTAATTTGGGCAGAGATATTTGCCTCAGTCATGCCTAAATTCGAGGCAATATTACTTACATCCATGGGCTTGTTTTGGATTTGTTGTAAAATTTTTCGTCTGGTTTGACTGGATAGAGCTTTTACAATATTTTCTATTTGTTTATCGGTATGAATTATAATGGAATGATCTTTGTTTACTAACTCAACCCCCAATATATCGCTTTCTGAAATTTCCATTATTATTATGCCATTATTTTTTATTTAACTTAACAATATAAGAATAGAATTCGTAATTTAAATAACATTATACTGTAACAAATGTTGAAAATTAAAGTAAAAAATTACTTTATATTCATCTGTAGTCGCAATTTGAATAAAAATTGCATTTGTATTTACGAAATTGTATTTAATTAAACAAATATTTGATTAAAAGGTAATTGGATTTCTTATACTTTTAAAAATTATGTAAATTTGTAGGAATATCTTATTAAATTTCATCCAATTATATCAATTAAGGTAAAAAATAGATAAAGAGATTCAATATGGATTTCTTTTTGATTTAAAAGAAATATCCAACCATTAATAATTTGGGATTGAGATAAAATAATTCTTAAAAATTAGGAATATACGGCTTCTATTCGTAAGTTATTTAAACAATCATGGATCCTTCAATATATTACTACTTAAATTTAAATTCTTTTGTCAATAATATTTATATATGAATAAAAATGAATACAAATATTACTATATAAAATCTATAAATTAGAGATTAAATATTAAAAATCTAGAATTATATTTCAAGCATGGAGGATAAAAGAATGAGTATTGATGAAAAGGGTAAAAATTCTGAAAAAAAAGAGGTAACTAATGTTTTAACAGTTAGAATTGATCAAGGATTGGATCAAATCTTAGAAGAAATAAAAGACAGAAAGCACTTAACTAAAGCTAATGTCATTAGAAACTATTTGGAAATGGCAAAATATTTGATAATAGATCAAAGCTCTATTAGATCATTAGACGATAGGGATTTAATAGTTATAAAAAGATCCACATTTAAGAAATTTCTCGAAAACTTAGAAGAAGAAGCTCAAATGGAGTTGGGAATAAAGTTTGCACGCCTTATAAATGATATAGCGAGGGTTCAAAATCAATTAGAAAATTTAGATTATAAGCTTGATTTATGTGTACATTTAGGTTTTTTTCCAAAATTTATCGATAAAGAGAATTATATCTTATTTTCAAATAAGTTCGGTCCGGCGAAATTTGTTGAAGGATTTGTATATAAACTAATAAATTATACTCCTGAAGATGAATATGAAATAGCATTGTTTACAACAGAAGCGATTAACAAAGACAGCAAGAAAAAAAAAGATTACGTTAAAAAAATAGGTCCTATTGATAGAACTAAATCTTATTATGCGTTTGAGTTTGCGAAATTAGAAAAAGAAGAGTAAATATTAAGGAAATTTCAATATTTTTCAATAATTTCTTTTAAGCCTAGAATTGGGACAATAATTTTATTCGGTCTAAATAGTAGTTCGTAGTTTAATTCGTATAAAGCTCTTTCTATAGTGAAATAATTAGTTAATATAATATTTGGTTTAAGACCTCTAATAAGTTTTGCCATTAATTTTTCCTCCCACACATTAAGTACTTTTAAAATTACGTCTAAAACTTTATTTTTGCTAATAACAGCTTTTCGGAAAAAAAGGCTATATAGGATCTCTTCGGGTACTTCGTATCGGTCTCTTTGAATAATTTTTTTCTCTATAAAATTCAAAAATGTGTTAAACTTAATATAACTTAAAGATCTCAGAAATGACGCTACATCTTTTTCAATTGGAAATTTTCCTTTTTTATCTTCAACAGTAAGTTGCGGATCTCCTTCGTAATCAATAAAATAAAACTGGTATTGCTCATTAATTTTGTTATATAATACCTGTTCCATATGTAAATCTTGGTGAACCGGTTGGATTTTTATTTTATCTTCTGGAAATTCGGAGCGGAATTTTTCCATGATTTCTTTTATATCAATTAATATAGAATTTATTTTTGGTAGATTATAAAAAGTTTTTTCAGATTGTTGACTTATGTTATTTTGGAGATCTGATATAATTGAATTAAGTTTATCTGTATAATTTTTTAAATAATTCGTGCTTTTTACAGTTTCTATGCTATAATCTCGTTCATCAGGTAATATTAACGATTCGTGTAATTTACTAATGTAGGTGCCAATTTCCTCAGAAACTTTCATAGTTTCGACGAAATAATTTTTTGTTAAGTTTGAGATCTCGCTTTTTTCAGAAAGATGCGAATAATCCGCTTTAATGTTACTGAATACATCGTAAATCATGTCGTTGAGTTCGTTCCATACAACATCTCCTATATTTCCAATATTTTGGACGTTTTCAATTATCCCAACCGTTTCGATTCCTTTTATTTTTATCGTTCCATAGATTTTTGGGGCGTTAGGAAAGTTATTTTTAACTAAAACAAATAAAATAGAGGGCTCTAAACTTTCTAGATATTCCTTATACGATTTTAAAACAAATGAAATTGCATTCTGATCTGGGATTCTCTTGTCAATTAAATTTAATAAAAATAGTGAATTAGTCGTATCCCCTCCACCTAATTGCTGCATCGATAATGCATATCTATTAGGAAAAAGACTGGCCTCTATTAAGGTCTGAACTTCTCTCATTCTAATATCATCTTGAAATTGTTCACTATATAAGGTTAGTTCCAAAGAAAGTGAAGGAAATTTCTCAATAACATCTTTATTAAATAATATGTTTTTCCAGAAGAATATACAATATTCTGCTTCTACCAAGTTTAGCGTAAAAACTTTTTGGGTGCTTCCTATAGTAAGAGCAAGTTTTTTACTAAATGTAATTTCAGTCAATCTTATAATATTATTTCTATTATTTTCGCTTTGTTCGAGAATATCTTGAATTTTTCTATAAAAAATCAAGGGCAAATAATAAGATTTGGAGTAAATTTCAGTTATAATTTTTATTACTGTAATAAAAATCCTTTCCGAAATAATTACAAAATAATCAATAGATACTTTAAACTCTAAATTTGACAAGGCTGACTTATATCCGAACCATCTTCTCGAAATAAGCCATCCTTTAAACTCGTTAGAATTGAAAATATTTTGCATAAGACTTTTATCTAAATTTTCTAACATTTTAACCATTCGTGAGGTTCTATTCTCTTAATAATTAGTAATTTTTTACAAATAATTATAGGTTTTCTCCATTATAGAACTTTTTTAATAAGAAAAAATATGTTATTTTTATAAATTTATTAAGAAAAATCCTTTAAGATAATTAAATTAACTTAAAAAAAATTAGTAGAAAATGTATAATCTCGAAAAAAAGTTTTAGTTCAAAAATAATTTAAAATCTTAAATGTTACCAAATCTTACTTTTGTTTATATTCTCAAATAATTGGTGTTCTAACTAATGGCTGAAAAAACAATTTATCTACCCATAGTTTTTCATTTTCACCAACCAGTCGATAACTTTCAATGGGTATTTGAAGATTGTTTTAAAAAAGCTTATAGTCCTTTAATTGATAATATATATAATTATCCTCAGATCAAAGTAACACTGCATTTTTCTGGAAATTTACTAGAATGGTTTTTAAAAAACAAACCAGAATTCATTAATAAATTAAAAACCATGGCTAAAAGAGAACAAATCGAGATAATAGGTGGCGGATACTACGAACCTATGTTTGCAATTATTCCACATAGAGATCGAATAGCTCAAATGAAGAAGCTCTCTATTCTTATTAAAGAAGAATTTGGTTTAGATGTTAAAGGAGCATGGCTGTCGGAAAGAGTGTGGGAACCGAGTTATCCTTCTTTTTTAAACGAAGTTGGATTAAAATATATTATTGTTGACGATAATCATCTTAGGTCCTGTGGATTAACAGAAGAGGATACTTTTTATACCTATGTTACTGAAGATGAAGGAAAGACTTTGAGGATATTTCCAATCAACGAAGAGTTAAGATATTTAACTCCGTGGAAACCCACCTATTTATCAATTGATTATTTAAGAAATGCAGCTGATAATAATGGAGATCGAATTGCACTTTTAATATCTGATGCTGAAAAAATGGGTGTTTGGGGATCTACTCACGAAATATGCTATGTAGAAGGACAAGGGCATTGGGATGGGGATGATAACAAACCTTTTATTCCCGCTTTTTTTGAACAAATAGTAAAAAATGATTGGATTAAATCCATAACCTTATCTGAATATATGCAACAATATCCCGCGAAAAGTTTATTGTACATTCCAACAGCAAGCTACGATAAAATGGAAGAATGGGTGTTACCAACACACATTAGGAAAAAATTTAAAAAAATAAGAAAAAACATTAAAAAGGATGAAAATTGGAAGGAAGCGTATCAATTTTTATCGGGAGGCTTTTGGCGGTATTTTTTGGTAAAATATCCAGAATCAAATAACATGCATAAAAAAATGCTTTATGTAAGAGAAAAACTAATACAAGTTGAAGAACAGTTAAAAAAACTGCAAAATGTAGCTTTCGATTCAAACATTACAGTAAAAATAAACGAGGCGTGGGACGAAATTTATAAAGCGCAATGCAACGATTGTTATTGGCATGGATTGTTTGGAGGAGTATATCTACAGTTCTTACGATTTTCCGTATATACGCATTTAATAAATGCTGAAAAAATAATTGACGAACTAATGCCTGTTATTTATCCTATTCTAAGTCCCTATATAACAATAACTCCTATAGATTTTAATAAAAATAGTAAAATGGACGTTTTAATTGAATCAAATGTTCTTAACGTGTATTTTGATCCTTCTGATGGAGGAACAATATTTGAATTAGATTACAAACCAAAATCCTATAATTTGTTAAATACTTTAACAAGATGGCATGAAGCATATCATAAAGACGAGAAAATCAAAACACAAGAAATTGTTATTGATAGATATAGAAGAAGTATGCTACGCTTAAGATTTTTACACGAGAACGTGACTCTCAAACAAATTCAAGAAGACACCTATTATGAATTTGGAGATTTTGTTGAGGGTGATTTTAAAGTTACCAAAAACGAAAAATACGGAACATCAGCTATTATTGAGCTTAAAAAAGTTGGAAGCATAAAAGATCCCTATTCTAATGAGAGGATAACCTGCGAAATGTCCAAAAATATAGATATCGAAGCAAATACTATCTTAATAACCATTGACGGCAGATTTAAGGAGATCCCTGGTAAGGAAGAAATCTTGAAAAATATTATCGAAAATATATGTATTATCGCTGACATACCTTTTTTTTTTAATGGAGACACAAAAAAATTTCAGTGGGAGAGTGTGGAAGTCGAATTTAAAGACGAAAAAGAAAAAGATTTAATGGAACCGTTTCAGTATAAAGGGTCAGATTTTAAAGCTTACGACGAGACCTACGATTTAAATTTTGAACTATTGCTTTCAAGTAATACAGATTTAGTAAATATTAATAAATTCCCAATATCTGCATATGTGTACACCGATATGGGATATAAGAGTATTTATCAAGGAATAAACGTAGCTCCTCTTTTTAAACTTGATAAAAATTTTAAAATTAATCTTAAATTAAAAATTGAATAAATTCTAATTTTTACAATATTGTAAGTCTGATAGGTTTTTTGTCGGAATTAACTATCTTTATATACTTTAAATGTAACTTTATTATTAATGTACTAATATCATTGGAAAAATGTAGATCTTATGAGAAACATTAAAATCCAAAAACGTAATTCTTGGTCTTACTCAAACAAATCCGTCCGTGAAAACATTCAAAAAAACGAATTCGTAAGTAATGTGCGAGCAAAACTACTTAAAAAAAAAAATAAAAAGACACCTCCCTAAACTAATCCTCTTTATTTTAACAAAATTTTATTTTACTTTTTATAATCTTAAGCATTGAATTCCTTATCTTTTGTAATTTTTTTTTATGAAAAATATCAGAAATTATAAGTATTAAGTTCATATTGTCTTTTTTTATATTTTATATGGGTAAATATGAAAGATTGTAAAAATTAAGGTGTTGAAATATAATGGCTGCGTGCGATAATATTGAAAAATGGTATTGCTGGAATGGTGATGAGGAAGCCTTAATAAATTGTATCAGAAGAAGTAAATTTGTTAAAAAAGTGAGAACCGAATTAATGAAAAAAAAAATCAATCAAAAATTGATAAATTAACCTTTTTTCTAATTCTTTAATTGAATCCAAATTCTCCAATAAGAGGGACAAAGCGAACCCCTGTAATTTTTTTACTTTTAAATTCTTTCCCATTTCTTGTAATTACGTATAAATTTTGCCCAAATGATTTAGAACCAGCAGGAATACAAAGAATACCCCCATCTTTTAGTTGTTTTTTGAAAGGTGGAGGGAGCTTCTCTGGAGATGCAGCAGTAACTAAAATTTTATCGTAAGGTGCTGACTCCTCGTATCCTAAGGTACCATCGCCATGAATAACTGTAACAGAGCTATCATAACCATTTTCTTTTATACATTTATTCGCTCTTTCTGCTAATTCTTTATGTCTTTCAATAGTATAAACGTGACCAGGATTCTTAGAATTCTTTGGCGCAACTAACTCAGCACATAAAGCAGCGTGATACCCCGAACCTGTTCCAATTTCTAAAACTTTATCACCTTCTTTAAGCTCAAGATATTCGCACATCATAGCGTTCATATGAGGAGCGCTTATTGTTTGTCCTAAACCAATTGATAATGGTGTATCCAAATATGCTGATGATTTCGCTTTTTCTGGTAAAAATTTGTCTCTTGGGACTTTAAGCATTGCGTTAATTACTTTTTGTGAAATTAAAATTTTCCTTTTAATTAGGCTTTCCACTAATTTTTTTCTTTTTTCTTTAAAACTCATTTTGGATCTTAAATTATACCCTAATTAAAACATTCTTAATTAAAATGATTAGAGTTAGGTTTTGGAAATGATACATATTTTTTCGTTCGAAGAACACTCCTTTTTTAAGGATAAATTAATTTTAATAGGATTGTCGTTTATTTCTCTAATTACTGATTTAACTTTTTCTCCGTTAAATATTATTTTTTTTATGTTTTCAGTACGGTATGAACCTTTTCCACTAATTATTAATTGATCTTCTCAATTATAATCTTTATTATATAAAAAAAAGCTTATTAACAATAAAATTGTTTTTATAAATTAAAAATTAAATACTGATGAGATCATTTTAGATATGAAAGTTGCTTTGTTTAATGGAAGTCCTAGGAATGAAGGGGTTACCCATCAATGTTTAAATATTGTAATGGACGAATTGAAGGCTGCTGGAGTTGAAGTGGATTATAATTGGATTGGTATGGATAAACTCCAAGGATGTATCTCTTGTTATCGATGTAAACAAAATCAAGATAAGAGATGTGCAGTCAAAACTGATAAAATGAATGAATATATTGAAAAGATGCTTGAAGCAGATGGAATAATATTAGGCTCTCCTACATACTTTGCAGATACTTCTACTAGAATGAAAGCTTTAATTGAAAGAGCTGGTCTTGTAAGTAAAGTTAATGGGGACCTTCTTAAACATAAAGTCGGCGCAGCAGTAGTTGCTGTGAGGCGAGCAGGAGCAACTCATGTGTTCTCGAGTTTAAATTATTTTTTCTTAATTAATCAAATGTTTGTTGTTGGTTCTAGCTATTGGAATTTAGGGGTGAATCCTAATGTAAGGGATCCAGAAGACATCAAGAAAGACGAAGAAGGACTAGAAACTTTTAAAAATTTAGGAAAAAATTTTGCTTTCTTGCTCCAAAAACTTAAGAGTTAATACATTATTTTTTTTTATTTTTTAAATGATAGAATCAAAGCTTAAATAATTGGTTTTATTTAGTTTTGATATGGGTATAATTTATGTTCAATTATGATGATTACGATTTCAAGTTTTTCTAATAAAAAACCATTAAATCAAATACTAAATTTGATTCCCAACGATAAAAATTTAAATAATTAAACTAATTAATTTTGATCTGAGTCTAAATGATTATCATTATTGTTAAATTCCTAAAAAATTATTAAAAAAATGACAAATAAGAGATTGGGTTTTGTTTTTCTTTTAGGATTAATTTTTCTATTTAGTGCACTGGTTTTTTCAGGGATTAATTCAAAAAATTCAGAGTTTCCAATAGAAAAAAAAAATCCAAGTAACTCTCAAGTCGTATATAGTAATGAAGCTTTAACCATAACTAAAAATTTTTCTTTAGTTGAAATTGCGGAAAATAATGGAACAGAGGAAAACATCAATTTCCTTGATATAAATTTAGGAAGGTCAACATGGAATGTTTCAAAACTACACCTTGATATAAGTAATATCTTTTTCCAAAGAGGGATTAAGGTAATTGAGGATATCCCAATCTCCTCAAAACAGATAAAATTTACTGATAAAGCATATGCTGTTCAGATTAATCTTACGGCCTCTACTAAAATATATGGTGTTAAAATATATGCTTTAAGAACAAAAGTTCCGGATGCTCAATGTTATCTTCAAATCTATGGTTATAATCCAGGAACTCAAAGACCAAACAATATCCTTTACGCTAATGCTTCTTTGAATGTAACATCAGCGAATCCACTATGGTGGGATCATACTTTTTCTACACCAGTAATTCTTTCTCCGGGGTATTATTCGTTAGTATTTAATTGTACAGAAATGACGGGTCCTCCACCCGATCCTGGAACTTTTTTTTGGTATTATAATGATATTTTTCCTAAATATCCAGATTTGTTAAATTGGAGATGGAACGGAATTGGATGGGAAGCGGGAATAGTCAATGAAACGTTTCTCTATAAATTAGAATCACAAACACTCGGAACTGTTAAACCCTCAAATCTTGATCTGAAGGCTGAAATAAACGAAACAGATTATTCTATCCAAGATGGTATCATATTTGGAACCGGTAATTTAACCTTAACATTTACAGATTACTTTCCCAATAGTTCTAGTCTAAATATTCAATTTATACACAATACATCTGATGTATTGCTCCTTAATTTAAGTTATTATATCAAACTAAATAACTCATTATCATGTTATGGAACGGTTTATATTAAGGAAAATCAAGATAATATTTGGACGTTTGAACCACCTTTTAATAGATTTGGATATAATTATTCACTATTTTATGATTATCCCGATAATTGGTTCCATGTTAGTGTATTTGACGGAGTTATAAATGTAACATCAGAACCGTCCATTTTAAATGATGGAAATACATTATTTATAGGTAATAATTCCACAATCGGAGGAAGGCAATTGATAATTACCGCTAATTCAAATGAACTTCCAATTGCATTAACCGTTTCAAAAACAGATTATAATGCAGGTGATGACTTAGGATTTGTTGTAAAGGCTCCAGCAAAATTAGGTAAATATACATTTATTTTAATCGATAGTAGATCAATTAAAATCCACCAAGAGACAAAAGAAAGAACAACAACATCTGAATTTGATTTTAACTTAACGTTATCTTCTGCAGCTATTTCTGGAACCTGGAAATGCTTCGTGTTTTGGACGAATAGTACTGATGCAGGTGTTCAATTACAATCGTTTCAGATTACTGGTGTTTCCATTTTAATTATTGGAGACGATAATGGTGATGATACAGAAAAAGCTGGAGGTATTGATCCACTGTTAATTTTTGCTATTGTTTTAATTGGTGGTATAATTTCAGCAGGAAGTATTATATCTTATAAAAGTGTTAAAATGTTAAAGAGAACACGCGATGAACGTAGAGAAAATCTCACCAATAAAATTAGAGATATAATTAATTTAAATTATATTATGGTAATAGAGAAGAAAAGTGGATTAAATATTTATGAGCAATATATCGCTGGGAAAGAGATTGATGCCACATTGATATCCGGATTTTTGGAAGCTATTCGTGCCTTTGGAATTGAACTTACGAAATCTTTCGATCAGTCTCAGACTATTTCGTTAGAATATAAAGAATCAAAGGTTTTAATGTCAGAATTTAAAAATTTTAGAATAATACTTATTTTGAAAGAACGTCCCTCAGAAGAATTGTTAAGATCAGTTACAGCTTTATCGTATAGTATTGAAAGTAGATTTGGCGAAGAAATAAAGCGTTTTAAGGGGATTAAAAGTCAATTTGCAGGGATACGTGAGTTAATTGAAGAACACCTCCACACATCGTTTGTTTCCCCATTAAAAGTTGTGGAGAAAATAGATGTCAAACTTACTATAGGCGAAAGAGCAATGATAGATAAAGCAAAACAAATCATGAAAGATTTTAATTTAAATTATATCCATTCTACTTTTCTTATCTCTGAACAAAAGTTTAAGCCGCGTGATGTTGAAATTATCTTAGATTTAATCAAAAAAAAAATCTTTCAACCAACTACTACAACCTCTTTCTAATCCACATCAGTTAATAAAAATTAAATCTATAAAAATTCTAAAATTCTAATAATATTTTAAATAAAAAAAATTAAGACAATTTAATATTAAAAAGGATGTGTTAGAATGGGAAGACTCGATGGAAAGGTTGGAGTAATTACGGGTGGGGCAAGTGGTATCGGTAATGCCTCGGTTCGCCTCTTTATTGAAGAGGGGGCTCATATTATATTCGGTGATATCCAAGACGATAAAGGCAAGGCCCTCGCAGAAGAGCTAGGACAAAATGCAATGTATTTTCATATGAATGTACGCAATGAATCTGAAATCAAGGCTGCTATCGATCTCGCTGTAGAAAAATTCGGACGCCTAGATATTATGTTTAACAACGCAGGTTTTGGAGGTGCTGGAGGGCCGATTGAAGAGATACCCACAGATGCGTTCGATGTGACTATGGAAGTTATGTTTCGCAGTGTATTTCTCGGAATGAAACATTCTATTCCAGTGATGAAAAAACAAGGTTCAGGCTGTATTATTAGCACCGCAAGTGTTGCAGGTCTCCGAACAGGCATGGCTCCTCATATTTATAGTGCTGCTAAGGCAGCTATCATCCATTTAACTCGCACAGTCGCTGTAGAATTAGGTGAATATGATATTCGTGTGAATTGTATATGCCCCGGAGGAATTGCGACTGCTATATTTGGAAGAGGGCTCGGAATGCCACAAGATATGGCGGAACGATTGGGTGTATTAGCGAAAATTTTTTTAGCTGACATACAACCAATTAAACGTGCCGGCCTCCCAGAGGATGTTGCCAAAGCTGCTCTATGGCTAGCCAGTGATGATTCCAATTTTGTTTCTGGACACGCTCTTGTTGTTGATGGAGGTTTGATTTGGAGAAAGATTTTGGACCAAGATGAAGATAAGCTCGAGGAATTTGCGAAAAAATTAGGTATTGAAGATATTGATGAGCGCATACGACAAGTAAACGAAGAAATCGCTAAAATGAAATAAAAAAATCATAGGTGTATTTTTAACCACGGGATAATACGTTTTATAACTTCTTCAATGTTTTCATGCAGAATTAAGTGAGATGCTCCTTTTAAAATTTCCAATTTTTTATCTTTACACTTTAATCTATCGTAAATTTCTTGCATATAATCGACCGTAAATAATACATCTTCATCTCCGTTAATTATCATTATTGGGGTATCAATTTTTTCAATTTGTCTTGCTAATGGTGCACTCATTTGAGTATAAATAGCAGTCATAGAATATTTATCAGAAAGTATCTTGTCTTTCATCAGCAAATCAATCCTTTTAATTATATCTTCTGATTTCGCTAACTTATAGAAATCTAAATAAGTAAAAACACTTAATCTTGATTTTGGGGCACTTTTTGCTAACATCGGAACTTCTGAAGCCAAATCCTTCAGTTTACCTTCGATTTTAAGAATTTTTTTATATGCTTCCTCATTAAATATTGCTGCGTTATGACAAATTCCTGCTTTAAACCTCTTATCATAAGCAACACTATAGAGAGTAGTGATACCACCCAAACTCGAACCCATAACCGCAACGCTCTCTCCAAAATTTTTTCTAACATAATTATTTACGTCGTAAATTGTGTTCGTGAATTTTTCCATAGTAAAGTGCCCTCTTTTTCCTTCACTTAACCCATGTCCTATCATATCGGGCGCAACGATACGAAATCCTTTTTGAAAAAGATTATACAAAAACTCGGCATAAAATCGGCTATAAACTGAAGTCCCGTGGATAAAAATAACTGTTTTATTTAATGACTCTTCTTTATCGTAAATATCTATGTGGATTTTTAAGCCATCAGAAGTGATGTATTCTTCTTTAATAATATTTTTGATTTCATGAGGATCAGCGTTAAGAACGTAATTAAACCAATAATCGTTATATTCGAATTTTGGCATTTATCTTTCCTTTATAATTGTAAGTATTGACTTTATTGAAATATGAATGTTATAAATCAAAAAACAATAAAAATATTAGTATATAAATTTATTTAGGTGATTAAAATAGAATTAAAATATCTTTTTCGTCCTGGAAAAATAAGAAACGTCCAAATTAAAAATAGAATTGTCCGGTCTGCGACGTACGAAAAAAGGGCGACTAAAGATGGCTACGTTACCGATCGACTTATAAAATTATATACCGACTTAGCTCAAGGTGGCACAGGATTAATAATCACGGGTGCTATTGCTGTAGATCCTAAAAGTTCAGGTAGCCAAAATCAGGCTTATTTATATGAAGATTCTTATGTTTCAGGACAAAAACAATTAGTTGAGGCGGTTCACAATTATTCTAGCGTAAAAATTGCAGCCCAATTAGTTCATATTGGTCGTCAAGGGATTCATCCTAAATATCCTCCTGTAGGCCCCTCACCAATACTAAATAAAGCAACAAATTTAATACCACGAGAATTGACAGCCGAAGAAATTGGAGAAATTATTGAAAAATTTGTAGGAGCAGGAATGAGGGCTTACGAAACTGGCTATGATATGGTACAATTACACGCCGCTCATGGGTATTTACTAAACAATTTTATTTCACCTCACATAAACAGACGGGAAGATAAATATGGAGGAGATACTAAAAGCCGAACAAAAATCTTCGTTGATATTTACAATCAACTTAGAGACGAGGTTGGAAAAAATTTTCCTATTATTATCAAATTACAAACTGATGATTTTGTTCCAGGTGGTCTCACCATAACTGAAGCAAAAAAAATTACTAAAATTCTTGTAGACACGGGATATGATGCGATTGAGCCGAGTGGAGGAGGTAGTGAGATGATGACAGAGGTAAGAAACGCAATCCCCAGCAAAATGATTAAAACACCAGAGGATGAGAATTACTTTCTACCAACCGCTAAAGAATTAAAGCCGATAATGAATCATTGTAAGTTAATTCTCGTAGGAGGAATTAAAAATCCTATATCTGCCGAAAAAATTCTCAAAGAGAATCACTCAGATTTTATATCGATGTGTAGACCATTGATTTACGAGCCGGATCTCCCAAATCGTTGGAAGAACGGCGATCTTTCACCAGCCCTCTGTATTAGTTGTAATTCTTGTCTTATGACAATGATGACAGGCGAGGTATATTGTGTTGTCAAAAAACGCTTAGAAAAAAGAAAATTAAGAAAAGATAAAGGATTATTGAAAAAATAATATATTTGGTGAACAATAATTAAAACACTTAGAGAATCTATTGAAATAAATGTCCAGCCGGAAAAAATTTGGAATTGGTTATTAAATTTTGTTGATAATTATTGCGAATGGCATCCAGCACATATAAAAGCAAATTGGGAAAAAGGAGAACCAAATGAAGTCGGTTCAATAATGTATACTGAAGAAGAAGTTAAAGGTGAATTACTTAAACTAAGGGCTAAATTAAAAAGACTTATCTCTAATAAATTATTTGAGTTTAAGACAGTTGGATCATTAAAATTATTACTCTATGGCGGAACCTTTGAAATAGAACCTACTGAAAATGGTAGTATTTTCACTGCTACTCTTGATTTTCGTATAGGCAAGCTGCTTTCAAAACTAGCTAAGAAGTCAGTAAGATCTATTACTCAGCATATGATTGAAGAAGGAGAAAATTTGAAAAAAATATTAGAAAAATAGCATTAATAATTAATTTTGCCCGTATATTATCTGTAATTTTGCCCAAATAAATAAAAAAGTTGAAATTAAAAATTAGATTAGTTTCCTTAAGTTTTTAATATAAGCTTGATTAATTTTTAAACAAGGTTAATTTTATAAAATTATAAAATAATCTGGGCTTTAGGATTATGACTAAGGATATAGAAAACTTGCTTGATTCTTACGATAGCGAACAAAAAACTCGCTCTGAATTGGAAAATACTATTAAAAAACTGCGCAACGTGATAAATAAATTAAAAAACGACGAGATTTTAAATTTTAAGAGTATTATAGCTTCACAAAAACGAGAGTTAGCTCAAAAAGAACACGAGAAACAACTTTTTAAAGAAAGAATCGATGAATTAGCTACAGAATTAGAAAAAAGCAAAGATATTGATGATCTAATAGTTTTAGGAATTAAATCCGATACAATAGAGAAGATAAAGGACGAAAAAACAGAGCTACAAGGAGAAATTGATTGGTTAAACGAAGAAATTGCTAATTTAGAAAAACAAATTAGTAAGTTACAAGTGGAAAATAGAGAGTTACTTAAAAGCAAAGAAACAATAAACCAAGAAATATTAGAGCTTAAAAAGGAGAAAGAATTACTTTCTAAAAGTGATGAGGCCAAAAAGCATTACCAGTTAGATATTGTTGATCTCGAAGAACATATTCTTGGTTTAAACGAAAAAATCTCCAATTTAGAAGAGGAGAACAAACGAGTTAATAAATATTGCGAAAAACTAAAAAGTGATAGATTTATCATTGCTAAATTAGAAAAACTAATTATTGACTTAAACGAAAAAATTACTGAATTAGAGATCGAAAATTTAAACCTTAAAGGAATTGTGGAAGTGACTCCTGAAATCACCCAACGGAAAGAAAAAGAAATTGTAAGCGTAAAAGTGAAAAGAAGGTCTTTTGAAAAATTTCCTGAAATTCCAAAAGGGATTGTAGCAAGAATGATCAGAGAAAGATCAATGGAGAAACCAAAAATCTCGACCCCATTTTACGATAAAGAATATGGAACGGGATCAGCATTACTAATGGAAAAAGAAACACCAATTGAATCCTCTGTAGGGAGAAAAAGCTGTCCTAAATGTGGTAATACAAATAGAAGATTTATTCACGAAATCCTTGATAAAACTAACCTTATTTCGGTTTATCCACGAATTTACGGCAAGAAATTGAGATGCGGCGAATGTGGCTGTGAGTGGCGTTAGATATCATTTTATCCTTTTTTAATAATTTAAGGAAAAAAGCGGTTTTTAGAAAGTAAGGAAAACAAAAAGATAATTTCAGCAAAATTTATTTTCTTTAAAAAAATACTTATTTAATATTTAAGAAAAATTATTACTATGGCAAAAAAAATTTCCATAGTTATTATTGTCCACGAAAATAATTGTACAGGATGTTTGATTTGCCAATTAACATGTTCTCTTTTTCACTCGAAAAAATTTAATCTCTCTGAAGCGCATATTCAAGTGGTAAATGGACATGGTTTAAGTCCGAAAATCTCTTTTTTAAATAGCTGCCTTCGTTGCGGTCAGTGTGCTAAACATTGTCTTTATGGTGCTTTAGAACTAAAGGAGGTGGAGGTTTGAGGGAATGGTTCGGTTATACAGGCAATATTCTTAATATAGATTTAACAAATAACAAAATTTCAATCGCTCAACTAGGCCTCGACGACGTTAAACAATTTATTGGGGCCCTCGGAATAAATACTAAGCTTATCACTGAATTGATTAAACCCAAGATCGACGCTCTTTCTTCTGAAAATTTTATTGTAATAGGCACAGGTCCTTTAGTCGGTACTATTACGCCTGGCTCTTCTCGAATTGTTGGCAACACTAAATTCCCCTCGACAGGGGCAATTGCCTATTCTTGTGGTAGTATGAGTTTCGGATTCAATTTAAAGCACGCTGGATATGACCATGTGATATTATCGGGAAAAGCAGAAAAACCAGTATATTTGCTAATATGGAACGACCACATTGAACTATGCGATGCTGAAAATTTATGGGGTAAAGATATCATAGAAACGCACAACGCCCTCAGAAAAAAATTTAACTCTTGCGGAACTATTGCAATTGGTCAAGCGGGAGAAAATTTAGTTAAAATTTCTATGGCTTTAATTGATAAAACTTCAACATTAGGTCGTGGTGGACTTGGAGCTGTTTTGGGTTCTAAGAACCTTAAGGCAATTGTTGCGAAAGGAACAAAAGGCATTTCCATCGCACGCCCAAAGGAATTTAATAAATTGTATAAAAAGCTTTTTGAGCGCATCAGAAATTACCCGCATAGAAAATCTTGGCACGACCTTGGAATGCTAAGAAGTCTGCCAGTAGGAATGCTCTTCAAAGCATCAGGACAAAATCAAAAGGCTCGACAATGTAGTGAACGTATTTACCTTAAAGAATTGAAAAAACGGCGCATAGCTTGTCCATCTTGCCCAATGGGTGATAAAGATATTCTTGAACTTAAAGAGGGTGATTTTAAAGGGCTTATTCATTATACCTCTTCGATTATTAATCCCTTTTTATTGTTTACGGAGCTTGAAGATTTAAATTATAACTATGAGGCAATTAAAGCGTGTGATCTATGCAATAGATATGGCTTAGATTACATGATGGTAACAGCGCTTCTAGATTTATGTACCAAATTATATGAAACCGGAATCTTAACCAAAAAAAACACCAATATGGAATTTAAACAGGATTACAATACTTTAATCCGAGCAATTGAAATGATTGCGCGTAGAAAAGGGTTTGGAGATATTTTGGCTGATGGATTCAGTAAATTGACTAAAGCTTACGATGATCTTTCTGATAAAATACTTGCTATAAAAGGTTTAGACATCGTCTTTGAACCAAGATTATTACACCTTGGCACGATGGAATTTGAACAAGTAGTGAATCCTAAAGGTGCTCATGTAGCATCAGGAGGCTCCCCTACTTATATTGGCGCAGGTTCCTCCCCAGAGAAATTCAAGTCTCATTTCAAGCGAATGGGCATTCCTGATCCTGCTATAAATAGAATTTTCTCTCCTCCTATGCAAGAAATGGTCATTAATGTTGGACGATTAACTCGCTACTCAGAGGATTGGTATACTGTGCTAACTTCCCTTGGACTATGTGCTAGGGCTCAAATAAATCGTTTCTATAGTCTGGAATCTGCTACAGAATTTTTTAATGCTGTGACTAGTTTTGATATGCTCCCTGAAGATTTGATGTTAGCTGCCGAACGCACTTGGAATTTACTTAAATTATTGAACGCAAAAGTAGGTTTTACTCGAAATGATGATAATTTTCCAAAAGGATGGTTTGAACCATTACAATTTGGAAAAAATACGCTTAACTTTCTGGATTTTTTTGGCGAAACTAAGATAACACCTGAAATCGCAAATCAATTGCTCAACGATTATTATGACGAGCGGGGGTGGGATAAAGAGAATGGTCTCCCTACTCAAGAGAAAGTTAAAACCCTTGGATTAGAAAAATACCTATAATTTCCAAATTTAAACATAGTGTTTTTAAATATTTCAAATTAGAACGTATAATCTAAAATACGATTTCATGTTTTTTAAGTTGTATTACTAAACCGAATAAAATATATTAAGTGAAATTATTGATTATATTTATTCTTTAAGTTAGTTAATTTTTCCTTTTGTCTTGCGACATAAGGGAAATAACCGTTTATTTAAATATGAAGATTATTTTTTTTTTATTAATAAGAATATATCTTTAGTCAAAAATGTCGTCTATGACAAATTACCTTTTTAAAATAATAATGGGCGGTAACGGAGGAGTCGGTAAAACGACAATGCTCAATAAATATACCAAAGGAATATTCGTAGAAAATATGATTATGACAATAGGCTTAGATTTTTTTGTAAAAGAATGGAGTTTTAACTCTACACATTGTAAGCTGCAAATATGGGATTTGGGAGGGCAAGAAAGATTTCGTTTTTTACACGAATGCCATGTAAATGGGGCAGATGTTGGCGTATTACTCTTTGATTTAACGAGTATACACAGTTTAGAAAACATACCGTACTGGGCAAACATGTTTCGTTCAAAGAATAATAGACTTCCTTTAATTCTAGTCGGTACAAAACACGATCTTATTAATGAAAATTATTATCCTGGGATTCAAGATGATGTAGTTTTTGAGATAGCAGAAATGTGCGAAATAAAAAAAGAATATTACATAAAAGCATCTTCTAAAACGGGATATAATGTAAATAATGTTTTCAGACTCGTATTTGAGTTAGCATTACAGCAAATGCATGAAGAAAAGTTAGTTTACCCTGAATTTTCAACTTCTTACTCATTATGAGTAAAAAGCTCTTAAAATTAAATTTTTTTACTTTTTCAATTCCAGTGTTTCTATACGTTTTATTCAGTCCTTTAAAGATTAACTTATTTTGAACTTATTAATCTTCGAAATCTTTTTTAAATTCCTTTTTTAAGGTCTCTATTAGATTATCAAAAACTAAATCAGTAGGACATTTATCATCTATGTGGTGTGAGGGATTTTTTCCACGCGGATGATGCTCGCAACCACAATCATCAATGTGTTTTTTTTTATTGCTCATATTATATTTTACTAATTTGACTAAATAATTAATATGTATAATATTTGAATATACAAGAATTAGATCTAAATCTTTATTTTTATAGCATTGGAGGGGCATTCTTCAACACATTTCAAGCATTCAGGACAAAATTTATCAGCATAGGACCTGAAAGTTAGGTGAATTTTAAATTTTGAAGGGGCTCCATCCTTACGCATTTCCTTCATTGGTACAAACATTAACAGAGAATAAGGACAGATATCAAGACATTTTAAACATTTTGTGGGTCGATATTCTGCTTGATCGTAAAGTAATTCGCATTTCTTGTTATCATAATAGAATTTTACCATTTTATATGCTTCCCTCTTACCAAATTTTTTGCGCTACTAAATGAGTGTTTCTATCAAGAAGCTTTATGGCGTTCTGCTCGCATACAACTCTGCATTGCCCACAACCAAAGCAAATTGTTGGTTCTATTATAGCCCGGTCGTCCTTTCCTAAGGATATTGCCCCAAATTGGCAGCGTTCTATACAATTGCCGCAACTGATACATTCATCACCATTAACTTTGGCTACATACTCTGCCCTTCTGTATGTATTTTCTACATCATACCACAATCTAGGTCTCGCCGCAAAACAATACTTGTTATCACAGTTACAGATGCAAACTGCCTGGGGCATTCCATACCACCAGAAAACCGCATGAACGTATCCTTTTTCTGAGAATTCTTCTAACTTTGCTTTTGCTTCTTCAGGACTGAGATGTTTTTCCTTCCAAGCTCTCGGACTTTTTCTATTTTCTTCTGTGAGTGGAGCAAAATTAAGGCATTTATATTCGTCATGACCTTTAAAAAGTCTTTTACACATGCAAGGGTAAACAACGTGATCGTAACTCAAATCCACAATTTTAAACGCATCTTCTAATGGAACAACCTGACCTGAGTGAGAACGGAGAGCGACACGATTTCCGATCATTCTAACTAAGCGGCCAATTAGAGGCTTACTCACCAAGTCAACCTGATCCATAAGTTTTGAAATACCAAGAGGAAACCAAGACGAATCATTGTCTTTAAGCGCAACTCTGACTTTTTTGGATTTTCTGCCTAAAATACGATCAAGTAATGATAATTTATAAAATAATTCCTCTGAATAGCCCTTGGGATTTAAATACCACTTACCATGACCCTCAGCATGCATTCTACAGATTTTACACAAAGATATCCCACCTTTAAAAATTAACTTGAAGTAAGTAATTTAATATAAAAAATACATAGTATAAATTTCTTAGGATTAATTATTAACTTCGACGGAAGAGAATTAATTTCAATAAAATTTTAAAATTTTCAGTATTATACTTGCTCTAATTATTAGACTCCTTAAAAAATAAAAAAAAAGAGAATAATTAAAAATTATGCGGGTCCTGGTGGCTCTGGTGGCTCCGGTAGCAATTCCATTATAACCTCATAATCAATGATAACATATCGTTCAAGCATCTTCTTTTTTCTTCCCTTATTCTTAACATTATTTTCAAGCCAATTTTCAACGAACTCTTCAATAATTATGTCCAAATCTTTAATCTCTTTAGCTTCTGTATCGTATATTCCGGGAATATTTATGAATTCTAAATGATATTGCCATTGCTTGGATGGATTTATTTTTTTTTTATCATTTCCAAGTCCTATCTTACATCCAACATCAACTGTAAGATTAAATACAACGTCAACTTCACCCTCTTGTGGTTCAGTTAGTGCCGTGTTTGGCTCCTTTCTATTGTCGATTTCAGCTTCTACTGTTAATTTTGCTTCATCATCAATAGCAGAATTATTAGTGATGTTTGTATTTGCGCTTGAGAACAAAATAATTGCTGTTACAACTGAGACTAAAAAAATTGTCAACATAAATCCAAATTGTAATTTTTTTTTCAATTTCAGTATCTCCTCTTTTTGTAAAATGAGTATTACTTAAAGTTTATCTAGCTCTATATTTATATTTTTTTCAAGGTGAAAGCATTAACAGCTTAATAGAGGCGAGAATCAGGTCCTAGGGAATTTTTCATTAAAATTTTAAAAGATGCTAATATAACTATTAAGAATTAAATATATGGATTTTTTTATTAGATACAGTATAAAAAAAACTTTTATTAAATTATTAAGTAATTAGATATTTAATTTTAAGCATAAGGTGGTTATTTGACATATTTTAAATTGATCTCGGGATTTGATTGCGGAGTGGACAAATCGGTTTGTCAAGAGGGATATCCAGAAAACTGCTTTAGGTGTTTATCGAAAAAATTTAGCGACGCTAATTTTTTAGTGGATATTATTGAAGCTATTGAACAAGATTCAGAACAAAAAAGAAAAAAAATATTATATAAACATATTTGGAGGAAGTACCAAGATATAACAAGTATAAGACATGTAATAATTCTTACTAAAGGAGGCGTACCCGCATTTAATATGGCTGTAAGCGATTTACCTATTGATGCTACTCTAATATCTGGTTTTATCCATGCAAATATAGCATTTTCGTCCGAAGAACTAACGTTAATAGATAAAATTAATCCAGATAAAAAATTTTACGAGTTTGAGTATAAAAATTTTCATATTCTTTTGTGTAATGGTGAATTATGCAGAATTTGTTTAATTCTTGATAGAAGAGCTTCAAATAATTTAAGAGAATTACTCTTAAATTTCACGAATATATGTGAATATAACTATCAAGATGAATTAAAGGAATTTGAGCAAAAAAGTGATTTAAGTATACTAGACCCAGTTAGAAGCTTAGTAGGAAAAACTTTTGAAATAACTCTGATTAATCCTCACACCCTCTCTACTCAAATACCACCAAATAAAATCGAAAATTTTTCTATAGTTCAAAAAGCCATATATGAATGTGCTAAGGATTTATTAAAAGAAGATACATATTTTTTTATATCACCACTTATAGATACAACTTCAAAACTATTAGGAGTGATATCGAATGAAGAAATTCTTTGGAATATATATCAGATGATAAGAGAAAATATCATTATTTGGCAAAATTTTGAATATCAAAAGGAAGAATTAGAATCTGAAAGACAAGAAAAACAAAGTAGGGAATATGTAATTGAAAAAATCATGGAAATAAGAGATATGGAAGATATAATTTTTGAATGTCATGATATGAGTCTTGAAGAAGCTCATATAAAAATTCATTCTTCAGTGAAGAAAGGTGAAATCGCAGAAAAAAATGCTGCATATCAAGAGGCGTTAACTGAATATCAAAAGGCACTTAATTACGCAAGAGAATTCAATTTAGATGTGGAGATGGGTAAAATCTCGTTTAAAATTTTAGAAATTATTAAACTCAACAAAGAAGTTGAATTAAAATTCGCCATGGAGCAAGCAAACAAATCAGAAAAGAAAAAAGACTATGTAATTGCGCTAAAATATTTGTTTCAAATTAAGAATATTTTATCTGCTGAAAATGATGATGGAAAACATGATAAACAATTACAGAAACTAGATCTTAGGATTCAAAAAATTCAAAATAATTTAAAATAGAAATCAATAATGGATTATTGCTTTTTTTTAATTCGCTCTTATAATTAGGTTTTACTTCTATTTAGAGAATTTTCTTGGTCTAGTAAAGGAGCGGGATGTCTCCCATCTGGTTTTAAAAAATAAAAAAAATACTTTCTTAGCAAAAATAAAAAACATAAGTAATATATTCTAAATTAAAAAAAGTTAGGAAAAATTTGAAAATGTCCGAAAAAATTTGGTATGAGGTTGCGAGTAATTTTATCAACGCTGCGAAACTTCCATTCCCTATAAATGACACTGTTATTGAGGTAATGAAAACAATAATGACCGAAGAACAAGCAAAATTCCTTCTGTTGTTTAAAAAATCATCATATAACATTGATGAAGTAAAAACTATAAGCAATTTAGACGAAGATTCGCTTATGAAAATGTTAAAAGATCTTATGCACATTGGGGCAATTACTGGAATTCCTAGTAGAAGTACAGGAATAATGGTGTATCGATTAACGCCTTTCTTTCCTGGTGTACTTGAGTTTACTTTAATGCGAGGTGAAACGGGAGAAAAAGAGAAGAAATTAGCAAAATTATTCGATAAATTTTTTAAAGAGTTAGTCGAAATGACTCAAGGTAATTACGATCGAATAATGAAAGCGTTAAAGAACGCTAATCCAATTGATAGAATTATTCCTGTTGAAGAAGAAGTCGAAATAAAGGAAGAAAAAGTGTTTACTTTTGAAGAAATCTCCAAAGTTATAGAAAAATATGATCCTATAGGATTAATGACTTGTTATTGTAGACATCGAAAAGATCTTCTTAACGATCCTTGTAAAAAGACAAAAGATAGAAAAAATTGTTTCTCTTTTGGTAAAGCCGCTTCATTTCTCATCTCAGAAGGTTTTGCCGAACAAATTTCAAAAGAAGAAGCAAAAACAATATTGAAACAATGCGAAGATGACGGCCTTGTTCATAAAGGATTTCACGTTCATCTGGATCCAGAAAGAGAACTTGACGGAATGTGTAATTGTTGTAAATGTTGCTGTGGAACTTTTGACATCCATTATGCTGGTGGGATCCCTTTAATGAGTTTGGCTTCCCATGTGGCAAATGTGAACGAAGATGACTGTATAGGGTGCGGTACATGCGTTGAAATGTGTAACGCAGAGGCTGTAGAGCTTGAAGATACTCTTGCCGTTGTAAACGAAGATAGATGTATTGGATGTGGTATCTGTGCTCATTTCTGCCCTGAGAAAGCAATGACGCTAGTAAGAATCGAACCTAGAAAGGTGTTTGTTCCGCCCCCAAAACTTACGACTAATTAAATCTCTTTTTTCTTTTTTTATTTGCAATTTTTCATATTCACAATAAAAAATAGAAAATATTGAATGAATAAATATTAAAAAAAATAATCTTAATATTAAAATTAAATATTTAAATTCAAAAAAGGAAGGAAAAAAATGAAATTATTGCGAACACCTGACGAAAGATTTGAAGATCTCCCCGATTTTTCTTATGAACCTAATTATATAGAAGTGGATAATATCAGGATTCATTACGTGGATGAAGGACCAAAAGATAGGGACGTTATTTTATTAATGCATGGTGAACCCGCATGGTCCTTTTTATATAGGAATATGATTCCCCTTCTCGTGAAAGCCGGCTATAGAACGGTGGCACCAGACTTAGTAGGATTCGGTCGATCTGACAAACCCACTGAAAAAAGCGATCATACATACCGTAAACATGTAGAATGGATGACAAAATGGGTAAAATTACTTGACCTTCAAAATATTACTTTATTTTGCCAAAATTGGGGTTCTTTAATAGGATTAAGAGTTGCTATTGAAAATCAGGAGCGATTCAATAGAATTCTTTTGTCAAATGGAGGCTTACCAACAGGAGCGCAAAGCATGCCTGAAGCATTTTTACGATGGCGCGAGTTTTCTCGAACGGCAACTAGATTTGATATTAAACGGATTATCCAAGGTGGAACAATCACAGAATTATCGAAAGATATTTTAAGAGGTTATGATGCTCCCTTTCCTGACGATACTTATAAAGCTGGGGCCCGAATTATGCCGTCATTAGTTCCAATTAGTAAAGATGATCCAGAGTTCGAAGCTAATACAAGCGCATGGGAAAAATTTAGACAATGGGAAAAACCATTTTTAACGGCATTTAGCGATAAAGATCGTATAACTGCAGGAGGGTATATCCCTTGGCAAAAACTTGTTCCAGGTGCTCGAGGACAAAATCACACCACAATTAAAAACGCAGGCCATTTTGTACAGGAGGATAAAGGTCCTGAACTGGCTGAAGTCATTATAGAATTTATTAAAAATAATCCTTGAATGGGTTGAAAAAACATGCTAACCGAGAAAGAAAAAAATTATTATATTAGAAGAAAGCTAAAATTATAAAAATTATAATTTAGCGTCAAGATCTTGTAAGTATTGAATAATTGCCTTCAACGTGTTTTCGAGAAGTTGTTCATCAATAATTTCAGGTTTATCTTTTAATTCATGCCAAGTACTCGGATGATCTTGTGGAGTCAAAGCGATAATTGAAATGGCTTTGAGCTTCTTTTTACTAAAAGAAGCAGCGTCCGTTCCGCCAAACATTACCGCTTTAATAGGCATTTCTACATTCGCACGTTTAGTAGATTCTTGGAATTCTTTTGCCAATTCCATAGAATGTTTTGTTACATAATACGGTTCAGCAGAAATAATAGAAAGTGTTGCTCCCTCACCAACCATATCCAAATTAATGGTTTTTGAATCCTTTAATTCGTCCAGATGCCTTTTCACAAATCGTTTCGATCCTCTCATGCATTCTTCACACGAAAATGAAATACACCAGAGTTCAATGTTTTGAAGTTTTCGGGTTGAAAAATGATCAGCAAGGGCCAATACAACAGCGACACCTGATAAATTGTCATTTGCGCCAAGAATTACGTTTTTGGAATGAAGATTGAGAGTGATATAACCCACCATCACAACCGAAAGGATAGGAACGATAAGTAATATTAAAGTTATCATTATCGATGTGATGCCTAAGATATCAAGAATAAATTTTACGAGAGATAAAATTGCCGCTAGGAATACTAAACCAACCGTAAAGTACGCAATTATGCGGAATTTTGATTTGAACTTTTCGAACAGTGGAAATTGGTAAGCGCTATCGTGGTGTGCACTACAAATAATAATTTGCTTAGGCTCCTTTGTAGGTTTTAACTTACCAATCACGTTTGAACCCGTTCTTTTTGGAAAGAAAAAATCTACATATTCCTTCAGAAACATTTGTTCAAACGCAAATATGGAGATCCCATAAAGATACAGAAAGAAACTAATTAAGGGCACCCATATAAATAAAATAGTAGCTATTACAGCGACGATAAATGCAATCCTTGTAAAATCTAAAAACGCTTTTGGATGGCACGTAAATTCCTCCATAACTACATCATCTACTCGGCTCTCCAAGATACTTTTAATTTTCATTCCTGCCTTTAACTCTTGTTCAGTCGTTCCAAATCGAGGGCCAATCTTATCGCACACTTCTTTAATGAAATTAAACATTGAAAATTTTTCTGCCATAATTCTATCATTCAAATTGTTATATACGTGTTATTTTATACTTACTATCTTAGAATATTCATTAATAATTCTATTTAATTTTAATTGCTTGGTATTTAATAAGTTTCATCAAAATCTCCAAGATCTTTAAATTTTCCAATTTTTCCTGGTTCCGCATTAAAAGCTTCTATTAAAAGAGCAGATACACGCTCCCAGAGATTTTTAATAGCAGTACTTATTAATTTAAAATCTTCTTTGTACAGTAATTTTAAAGTGATGATATTGGTTTTCTCATCAACAGCAACATCTATCGGTATATCCTGTTTAACTCCACCAAATACTTTTATCATTTCTTTTACTTCATTTGGTTTCCCTAAATCTCCAAGAATAAGATCTTTTTTTCTTATTTTCAACTCAATTAGTAATTGTTCTTTATTTTCTCTGATTTCTACCGCATCATTTAATAAATTACTCAATTTTGGTAATAATTCTTCCATTACAATCATCTATTCTTTTTAATTATTAATTTTATATTTTTTACTCCCTAAGTATAATTGGAATATCAATAAAAGATGGATATTTTTTATTCCGTTCAATAGTAATTATGGGTTTTCCTTTAGCAGGATAACGCATAAACGTCTCTTTATCTGCCCCAGCGATTGCTACACGAATTCTATGACCTTTCTTAATTAAAACAGATGTTGCATGTAATCCAAATTTTATTTTTGAAACCTCATTCGGAACAAGGGGAAGAGCATCTTTTTTTAAGAATGTATGATAGGGGATGAGTGTTTTATATGGGGGATTATCTGACGATATTTTTCTATGGGTGAGTCGCAAGTTTCCATCAGTTACATAAATTACGTTGCCCTTCTGATCAATATCTTCTAAGTATACAAATACTGCTCCATCTTCGTGTGTCGAAGAAAGATATAAAGTAATTATAGGATTTCCGGTAATTTCTAAATCATCTTCGAAAGGAAGGCTCGTATACAAATGTAATTTTTCATCTGCTTTTGTTCTATTGCTATAATCAATAGGCGTAGCAAGTGGACCCATCCAACGATTAAAAAAACCGGTACTTGCTCGAAAATTTATCTTATAATCATCTGCTCCTTCATTTGCTTCAGGTTCCTCTTTAGCTAAACTATTGTTTTCTTGAAAATACCATCTCTGCAAAGAGTGACCTATTGGGGGCCATATGTGAGATTTTTTCCACCTTTCCTCCCCCATTGTATAATAATAAATTGTCTTACTCTTTAATCCACCTCCTTTTAGACATCTATTAAAAAAACTTATCTCAGTTTTAATACGATCATGTGGAGAAGGAATTACTTTTGGTCTTGAGGGATCAAATTGATTAGCGGGAAGATGGGCACCGTGATTCCAATCACCTATTATAGCAATTTGAGGATTATTTAAATTTATAAAACGTTCTATGACGACATCCGCAAAGTTAGCATCCAACCACGAAGCCCAGCTATAAATGGGGATATTTAACTTTTGCAATTCTTGTTGACGTTGAAAAATGCTCCTAGAATTAAATGAACTTTCTTCATTGTCAATTTTGATAACATCGTCGCGATAATTTACATCACTAATATTATCATAAACAGCTTGATTATTGCTGTGTTCTTTTATGGCCTCTTTTAAATGAGTATAATCATTATCTGAATGGATATGTTTTACCCCCTTCATTAGTATCCAACGATATGGCATTAACATTTTCATTTGTTTCATAATATTTTTATCAAGCTGTTTTCCATAAAAGGACCATAATTGTATAAATGCTGTATTATAACAGCCTCCTGGCAAAATCATATCTATAAAAGGGTCCCAACCGCTATGGCCCGTCATTACACTTTTTACAGCAGGATGATTATTAGTTGCTAACCATTCTGATGTAAATCCCGTATAAGATATACCATTAGATACTATATTACCATCTGACCATGGTTGATTGATAATCCAATCTGCAATATCACTCCCATCCTTTACCTCATCTTCAGAAAAGGGCCCTAATCTAAAACCATATGAAGCCCCACTCCCTCTTACATCAACATATATACATGCATATCCATTGGCAGTAATTAACTCCGTTTTTGGATAATGATCTATTGTCTCGTTCCATATCCATCTAAAAGGTAACCGAAGATGGTGAGTCCTATGATAACGGGTCTGATAAAGTAATGTTGGGATTTTCTCTTTAGGTGCTAAGCCTTTTGGTAAACAAATCGTTAAGGCAATTTTCACCCCATCTCTCATTGTAATATAAGTAGAACTGACGGAAAAATCTTTAAATCGCGGTTGAAAATAAAATTCATCTTTCTGCTGAAATGGATTTATGTCTTGATTTCTATTTATTCCCATATTATTCTGCTCAAATCATAAATGATGAATCAAATAAAGCATAATTTACTATTAATAGCTTAAGTTTATAAGAACTTTTTAAATTCTCAGATAATCTTTTTAAATACTGACCTTATATTTGGATGTAAATTTTCTCCATATTTTTTTATTGTTTCATATCGCATATTTTCTAGTTGATTTTGTTTTTCCTCAAATTCTTGACTAGTGTACAATCTTTCTGGATGGACATATAATTTATCGACTTTTCTAATCGCAGTTGGAACTAATAACCCAGTTGGAGATTTCTCCCAGTTAGTAAGGCCTCCTCTTAATAAAGAGTCAAGGATACCCATTGTATGCTTAATAGTAATCTCATTATAATGCCTCCCTTCTCCTATTCCCCCTGTATTTAACAAATAGCAATGAATATGAGGTAAATTTCTTATAATCTCATAGAATCTATTAGCATGATCAACACGATCACCAGCAACAAATGGATCATAGAAAAATATATTTCTAATTTTTCCTGCTTGCGTTGGATCACCGGCTGATGATTCCATTGATTGTCCTAATATCATGAATGCAGCAGTTTGCTCTGTTGTTAATTTTGAAATCGCAGGAATTATTGTCCCTCGAGTAATTAGAATTATGTTATCTATCTTTGGTACATCTATCTTTGAACTAGCGTGCATAAAATCCTTTCTACGTACTATCGCTCGACCATTTGAGGTTCGTTCGAAATTAAAAAAGTCAAAATCGCCATCATCATCAACGTAAACGTTTTCTAAAAAGGTTTTTGGTTTTAAAAGTCCATAATATGATTCAATTTGGTTTGAAGGATTCACAGCTTCTGTTTTAATAAAAATACCTCCATATTCAAACCCTTTAAATGACCCATCATTCATTAAAATACCACCATCATCTTGAATAAGCCAAGATTTCTCTTTATCTTTTCTTCCTATAACTTTACAAGTCGTGGAAGTTTTTCCATTGGCGCTTAACGCTATGAAAAGTGAATGAACATATTGATAATCACCTTGAGCCGATTGAAGATAATCTTCACGACATCCTGCATGTAAAAATATTCCAATATTTTCAAATTTTGCCCTCCAATTTTCTGCTGCAAAAACAGCCTTCTTAAATTCTCCAATATAGTTTGAATTACGACATATTTTTATCATTCTTCCATTATTTAACATTGCTAACCTAATGGTGATATCTTTATTAGGTAGATCTTTAGTTTTATTTGATTCCCAACTTCCATCTGTAAACATTATTACTACATAGGTTGGGACTTCCAGTTTTTTTTTTGTAGGGGCAAATAACAATCCTCCACCATAGGCAACATGAACAAATCTTAAAGGAACAATTAGTCTTACGGTAATATTACTTTGTAAATTACCTACTATCCTATCAATGCTAACTAATTCTTCTTTATCTAAGGCATCTTCGCAATGCCTCAACAATTCAATTTCGTTTGAACCAAATTCATCGTCAATGCTGTTTTTGGTGAACATTGCACTCCGCGATGTTGGCTCAGAATTAGCTATAATGTTATTAAATTTTGATATTTTAATACCCGGTTCATTTTCAGTTAATCTTCTTAATTCTTTCATTGGAGGGTTTTCTATTAGCCTATTTTCCCTCTTAGCTTTTTCATAAATCCTTCTACTTGTTAAATCAAAAGAATTAATATCAAAATTATGGGTCATAATAAAATTAAATTTAAGATAGTTATAAATTTTGTTCTATTAAATACAAACTAAACTATATTCTGAATTTTTTTCTTAAATCTACATAGGTGTTAAATCCTAAATTAATTAATCATAATCCTAATATCTATTTTATTGATCAGTAAATCTCTTTTATCTAAACCTCTTCATTGGAGGCGTTTTATAATAAATTTTTCCAGTATACCAGGCCAGAGGCTTTTTCTTTCCTAATGTAAGCATAATCTTCTCTGATGATTGAGGGAGTTTAAGTTTATGTCGGATGATGCATTTAATTACGTCTTGGAGCACTTTTTTGCCGTATTCAATCAATTTTTGCGCATCCTGATTGTAACAGTCTTTCCCTAGATATGGCAATTCTAAGCAAAAGGAGTTGCGGATTTCAAAGTCTTTCCACCACATAAGTTTAATATTAACAATGTTCGTAGGGATCATAGAGTGATCTATTAAGGCTTTGCCAATATCTATTTCTGAATCCATTCCATCAGAAACTATTATTAGCATAGGGTCATGTCGCCTAACCCATTTTTGTGTTTCTGATTCAAATATTAAAGGAGCAGGGTTGAGACAGATTTTTTCGGAGTCAGGTATTTCGAGGACTCCATCTTCGCCATATTCACCGGCTAATGTATAGACCTCTGCCGATTTTGCCCAATGATTGTTGTGCACTGCTAGAATTATGCTTGGGCCTTCTTGCTGAATAATCTTAAGTTTAAATTCTCTTCTTTTATCTTTTTGCCTTTTTTCAGAAAAATTCTCAAGCACCAGTTCTTGCGGATATGAGAAAAGGACAACTTGAAAACTATATTTTTGTAAAAAATTGATAAAATCTCTATTATTTCTACGACTTAACGCTTTTCTTATACTGAAAATGCTATGTGGCTCTTCATTTTGATGTGTTCCGCCTATTAGAATAATTTTATTTCCTGGTGTAATATTCTTCGCGCCGATTCTCTTCACTAGATTCTCTTTTACAATTTTATTGTAATTCAGATTCATCAATTAAATTTTTGTTTTAGTATTATTTTATTTAAAGAATTGATTAATCTTAAAAAACTGAAAATATAATTAAAGAAAACCACAGTTAATTAAAGATATTTCTTTCTATATTTTTTTAATAGAAATCATCTAATATTATAATAAATTCTTGATTCCGCCCTTTTTTTAAAAATCTTTTTTCTGATACTGATTATATCTCTGATAGCAATATTTCTCAATTTATTTTTTAAGAGGGGACCCGAGACTTGACGACTCTCTTACGATTGGGGAAGACATTAACTAATCTTAAAATCCTTAAAATCACCTTATCAAACAAGCATAATCAGGGTAAAAAGGCCAAGATATCTCTTGTTAAATCTCCAATAAGAACTTTAGCTTTTTTTAAAGAATAACCTCGCTTTTTGTAATCCTCAACAAGGGGAATTAATTTTTCGTTGCTTAATCTCGATACCAATAATACTGCACCAAGACATTCCCCATATTCTTTTTGAACCAATTCGCAAATGAAACTTCCATCATCTTGCTTTTTCCATTCACGAGAATACCCTTTAATCAAAGCAGGTGACCACGGCACTGGTGTTCCTAAAAATTCACTTAGTATATCAGCCTTCATATATTTATCCCAGATAAAAACTAAATCTTTCTCATCAACTTCATCTGGACTAATTTCCTGTTCAGGAACATGAACTATTGAAGTAGCATAAGGTTGGTACAAACCAAACCAACACATCGTTAAAGGTGCTTCTTTTGTCATTTCATCCTCATTACTAAATTATCATTTCGTTTTTGTTAATTATATCTTAAATAACCAGTATTTATGACTCAAAAAAAAGATTTTTAAACTAATCTAAAAGAAATAATAAACACTAATTCTAAATTCCAATGGATGCTATTGGGAAGATATTAACGGAACATTAATTTATTTTTTTAGAGATATTTTTTTAACCAATGAATAGAAACATCAATAAATTTTGTTAAATAGACTCCGTCAAAATTATGAGTTGCTTTTTCAATCTCAACGAGTTTATGAGAGTCCTCTTGTGGCAATTGTTTGAATGCTTCTTTTGTAGAATTACATTTAACAACCATATCACGAGTACCTTGTATTAGTAATGTAGGGGTCAATAATTTTTTTAGATAAGAGTTAACTTCATAATTGGCAAGAGCCTCCAAAAACGAATTATCTATCATTATAGGTTCATAATCCCCAGAGGAAGGTAATTTTAGAACTCCTTTTTCAAGAGTTTTCTGTAATGCTGTCATTTTAAAAAATTCTTCTTTTACATAGAAACCAGGAGCCCAAAATACATATGTTTTAATCCCTGGAAGGTGTGCCACTAAAGCTGTGAGTCCACCAAACGAAAGCCCTATAACAGCAATTTTTGTATAACCTTTATTTTTTGCCCATGTATATACATCTTCAAGATCCTTGACCTGCTTAGATAATGTTATGGATTCACGTTCATTCTCACCAGAACCAGAAAAATCAAAAATTAATGCGTCAAATCCCACTTCATTTAAAGATTTCGCAGTCTTAGTGAAACGCCCCCACTCATATTTATCACCTGTTAATCCATGGCAGAGTATTACAAATGGATATCTTTCATTTTTTTCAGAAGATTTTTCACCGCGACTTAAAAAATGAACTGCGTGCAAATGCCCACCGACACTTCGAGTAATCAAAATCTTTTTTTCGATCATTAATTCTCAGTTATTACTCATTATTTATTTATTATTTTTTTTTTTATATTTTTACTTTAGTTAAGTAAATTTTAATAATGAACATGCGTAAAAATCAATAAAAAATTATTAAAAAGAAGTGTGTATAAAAAAGATGTCTATAACAGCCCTTTTAACGTTTCCCCATTTTTGGGTCATGCTGATTGGAATCTCGCTTTTGGCACTTTCAATCATTGTAGTAACCATCCATAAACCGGAAAAATGGTTTTTATTCCATAAAATTTTTGCCGTTGCTGGAATAATACTCACTCTAATCGGCCTTCTTGTCTTGAGTGGATTAAATTTAATTTTAATTCATGCAGTTTTTGGATTAATTGTCATTATCTGGGTAATTGGCGAAATTTTTGGGGGGTATATTGCGTCTAAAAAGCAGGATAAAAATATGCGAAAGATGCACATTATGGCTGGTCGAATAGTGTTCCTCATTGCCTTAGTCGTGCTCATATTCGGAATTTTAGCTTTTATCTAATTTTTTCAACTTTTTTTTATTTAAGGTTCTAACTTTCTTTTTTAGTTTGAAAATATCGTTTGAATTTTAGCTTTCTTGTATGTTAAAACTTAGAGAATCTTATATTTTGAACTAAATATAATATTTAGTAAAATTCATTCCTCTTAAAAATATAATTTGATTAAAATATCTATAATAAAAAAAATAATAAATAATATTAAGAAAAAAAACAAGGATGGAGAGAAAATGAAATCTATAAAAAATTATGCTCGTTTTATCCAAAAACATTTAGGTTATTCAGATGAAGAAATGGAGCTTTGGATGAAAAATCCGAGAAATCAGGAAGCAATTATGAAAGCGCCAGCTTTATTGCAAAAAACGATCATTATTGAAGTAGTTCAATCACATGGATGTAGTAGTTTACATAAAGTAGGTCATAAATTTTATTTTGATGGTCCTGGAAATCTTCTTACTAAATTAAATCCTAAGCGAATTTGTATTTATGCATTAAGTGAGATGGAAAGGTTAATTTTTGCTGCTCAAGAGCTATTTTACGCGGGTGTTGATCCTAATGAAATGCGTATTAAAAGAGTTGGTTGTTTCGATATAGGATTAAAATGTGGGGGATGGGGTAGAATAATTCTCGAACTTAAGTTTGAGGACAGAGATAAAGTTAAAATAGATTTAAAAAAATAAAATATTGGAGTATTAATCATAGAAATTCTTTTTGGATTATGAGCAAATAAACTTCGAAATAATTAAAAAATATTTAAATTAAACTAAGAGGATCTAAAAAGAGATTAAAACTATTTTTTAATGATAGGCAGAGAAAAGTAAAATGTAGAACCCTTATTTCGACCTTCAGACGCTGCCCAGATTTTACCTCCATGTAAATCAACAATTTCTTTAGAGAGATATAGTCCTAATCCTGAACCTTGGATATCCATATATTCAAGTCCTTTATCAAGTCTTTCTATTTTACCGAATCTAGTGAAAACTTTACTCATTTCTTCCTTAGTAAAACCAACTCCCGTATCAGTTACAGCTAATGTAGCCCAATTATTCTCTTCTCGCAAACCAATAGAAATTTTTCCTTTAGGTGGAGTATTTTTTATAGCGTTTGACAATAGATTTATAATTACTTGTTCAACTCTCATAGCGTCTATATCGAGATAAAAATTGTTAGGAATATCTAGATTAAGTGTAAGACCCCTGTCTTTAATTAAATGCATCATGTCATTACAACATTCTTTTATTATTTCACATAAATCCTTTGTTTGTTTTTCTAATAAAAGCATATCATATTCTAATCGAGATACATCAAGTAATTTATTCACCAGCATTTTCAACCGTTTGCCTCCTTTTTCTATCATTTTAAGTATATCGCTTACTTCTTCTTCTAATTGTTTTTCATATTTATACAAAAGAAATTCAGTTCCACTACATACAGGTATCAATGGTGTTTTAAGCTCGTGTGATACTCTAAGAATTAGATTTTTTCGAATTTGCTCTAATTCTTTCAATTTTTTTAATTCTTCTTCAACAAGAAATTCGGCTCTTTTACGCTCTGTGATATCATAAATTAGCACAATCATAAATTTCTCTTCGCTGATATTAACTATAGATGCGTGTATACTCACCCAGATCAAACTACCACCTTTTTTTATAAATTCTACATCTACACGATGTACAATCTCTCCATCGAAAAGTTTTCTAAAAAGTTTAACACTCAAATTTAAGTATTTTTTACGAATTACTGAGAGATCTTTAAAATTCCTGTTTATTAGTTCTGTTTTCTTGTATCCAGTTATTCTTTCTGTACTTGGATTACAATCAATAATTATTCCATCAGGATTAATTAAAAGTATAGCATTGCGTGAGTTCTCGAAAATATAGCGATATTTTTTTTCTGATTCTTCTAATTTTTGTTCTGATTTCTTGCTTTCGGTCATATCAATAATGACGTTGACATAAACTTTACCATACTCAGGATGTTTAAAGGTTGAGATATTAGCATGACAAAATAATGTTGTACCATCTTTCTTGATATTTTTAACTTCCCCATGCCACTCTCCTGTTCTTTCCACGATATCTGTTATTTTTTTTGCTGTTTCCATAGGACTTATGGCAGTTGGAGCATTTATAATTGAAACATGCTTACCTATCAACTCATCAGGTTCATAACCAAATAGCTTCTTAAATCTGGGATTTATATAGACAAATGTTTCATTGTCGGCTCGAATAAGACACACGCCCTCAGCCATATTTTTCATGATTTGACTATGTAAACGTAATTCATCTCTATCTTTCTTCCGCTTGGTAATATCTTGTCCTATAAATTGTATTAAGTTTTGATCTTCTAAATTTATTAAAGAACTTTGGAAACGTATCCATTGAATACTTTCATCTGACCTTATTAAAGGAAATTCAAATGGTTCTGTAGTTTCTCCATTAACCGTTCTTTTTATTTGATCTAGTATTATTGGGATTATTGGTTTTTCCTCTTCACGTATAGAAAAGATTTCTCTTATATTTTTTCCGATTAAATCATTTTTCGTACGCGAAGTGAGAAAATTATTGACGGCTGAGTTTAGATCTATAATATTAGCCTCTAAATCCAGTATTACTATAATGAATGGTGAGTTTTCAAATAAATGTCGATATTTTTCCTCGGATTCCTTTAATTCATATTCTGCTTTCCTGCGAACAGTTATATCAGTTATGAACGCAACAGCTCCAACATAATTCCCGTTTTTATCTATAATAGGCGAGGTATTCAAGCTTGTTGTAATTTTTGTTCCATTTTTTCGAAGAAACTCAAAATCGTGTTGTTCTTTTATACCTCTTTTTCTGCGTTCAAGATATTGTTTAGCAATTTCTATAAGATTTTCATCCATAAAATCAAATAAATGCTTTCCAAGCATTTCATCAGTAGTATAACCCAATATTTCTGCCATTCTTGGATTAACAAAAGTAATATTGGCGTCTTTATCAATAGCCCAGATTCCTTCATGAGCATTTTCAATAATTAATCGATATTTTTCTTCTGATTCTTTCAAATTTTCTTCGGCTATTTTTCTACGAGTTATATCTTCTGTATGAACTAAGACCAGATCTGGAGGAATAAAACTATATTTCACTATAAGATCTTTTTCTTCTTTTAAAATGTTGATGTAATATTTCATCTCACGAGTAATATTGAATTTTGTGTCAAAGCAACTATGTAAATCTTTTAAGATATCTGGTCGATCTTTATACATCTCAGAAGCTTTTAATCCTAAATAATTTCTCACATTTCTATAGGTAAACTCTTCGGCGGCATTGTTATAATCAATTAATTTAAAATCGTTTCTTACTTTTTGCCATGCATATGTAGGAACTGGTCCTCCTTTAAAAAGAGCTTTAAATTTTTCTTCGGATTCTTTTAATTTTTTTTCATCATTTTTACGCTCTGTAATAATTCTTGTGATTAATAGAGCTTTTGGTTCATTATTTTTATCGATAAAAGATTTACCTTTAGTTTCTGTCCAGATATATTGCCCATCTTTATTTCTAATTCTTGCCTCTGCGATTGCTTCACCGGTTTTAAAAGCTTTATTAAATTCTTGTAAAACTTTTGCACGATCTTCTGGATGTATAAGTTCTAACCCAGTTTTTCCAATTAGATCTTCTCTTGAATATCCCATCAATCGATAATGAACTGGTTCATTAACATATTCAAATTTCATTTTTTTATCTAAAATTGAAATTAAGTCATCTGCTTTTTCTGAAATTAATCTAAATTTTTCTTCGGATTCTTTCAACTCTATCTCTGCCTTTTTTTTTTCTGTAATATCAATAATAGTAGCTAAATTAGCTAGGCTATCTTTGTAAATAATTGCATTTGAATAATTATCAACCCATATAATTTCACCAGTGCTTTTAATTAAACGAAATTGATAATTAGTATCAACATTATTGCTCCCTAACTGTTTTTTTCTTCCTTGTTCTATTGCATATTCCCTATCATCTGGATGAATTACTTTTGCATACTCTCTTGGTTGCCAACTTTTTAATTCTTCAATTGTATATCCTACTAAATCTGCCAATCGTTGATTTATATATTTAATCCTGTCATCTTGCTGAATACAAATACCCAAATTTGATTGTTCGGCAATAGCTCTAAACTTCTCTTCTGATTCAATTAATTTTTTATTTAATTCCTTAAGCTGGTTTTCTATAGCATTCAAGTTAAATCATTTTATTTTTTAAAATTATAAGAAATAAAAACTGTCTCATTAATAAATGAGAATCAAATATTTTCTGATTTTATTATTTATCTTATATAATTATACCATGAAGTATAATAGAAACAAATAAAAAATGGCTAAATTAATTTATAAATTTATCGAGATATAGGTTATGTTTTTATCCTCAATCCTAACACTATATATAAAATTAATATTAATAAAAGAGGACTTATCAAATATAAAGACTCTTTTACAACTAAGTAAAGATATATCTATAATTTTTATTTAAAATAATTCTAAATCTTAAGTTTGGATTGAGTTTTTATGGAATATAAAAACAATTCTTAAAAACTTGAAGTCAATTTTTTATTTAATAGTAAGATATACACAAAAAGGTAGAACTAAAATTGAAAGAATCGAAGAATAAATATCAAGATCTATATGAAGAAGCTCCAAATGCCTATTTCTCTATAAGCCCTGATAAATCAATTATAAGGTGTAATAAAGCAGCAGAAAGACTTTTAGGTTATAGTAAAGAAGAACTCTTAAATATGAAAGTTTTTGATTTATATGCTAACACAGAGAATGGTTTACAGAAAGCGAAGAGGCTTTTTAAAAGATTCTTAGAAAGTAAGCAAATAAAAGACGAAGAATTACAATTTAAACATAGAAATGGGGATATTATCTGGATTAGTTTATCAGTAAATCCAATCATAGATAATAATGGAAATGTACTTGAATCACGTTCAATGGTTATAGATATCTCAGGGCGCAAAAAATCTGAAAAAAAAATTGCCGATCTTGCAAGGTTTCCTTCTGAAAATCCAAACCCCGTCTTAAGAGTTGATAGTGAAAAAATCTTGTATATCAATGAAGCTGGTAAAAAATTATTTAATATAACCGAAGGTAAAAAAATTCCATATCTATTAATGGAAGGCGTTAATAGTGTAATTTCAAAAAACTCTACTAAAATTATAGAAATAGGACTAAATGATCGAATTTATACATTTAATATTACACCAATTCAAGAAGAAAAATATATAAATATTTATGGAATTGACATCACAGAACGAATAATCTCAGAGGAAGCTTTAAAAAACGTAAAAGAATTTACTGATAATATTTTAAATACATCAATCGATACAATTTTTGTTTTTGAACCCGAAACTGGCAAAGCAATTAGGTGGAATGAGGCTTTTCGCAAAGTTGCTGGCTATACTGATGATGAGATAGCTTCACTGAAAGCTCCTGATTCTTATTATAGCGAGGAAGATTTAAAGAAAGCAGCAGAAGCAACACAAAAGGCATTAAGCACGGGAGAAACAACTGTTGAAATGTCTCTTATTACAAAAGAAGGTCGCACTATTCCATTTGAATATACTGGAAAAACTTTTAGGAGTTTTGATGGTAATCTTCTAATTGTAGCGATTGGAAGGGATATTACTGAGCGAAAAAAAGCGGAACAAAAATTTAAGGAATCAGAAAAAAGATACCGAGAGGCATATAACCGTGCGAATTTTTATAAAGAACTAATTGCTCATGACATGAATAACATACTTCAATCAATAAAATCTTCCGTAGAATTGTATAAATTATCTAAAAAAAGGCCAGAAATGTTCGAAGACAAAAAGGATTTTTTAAGTTCTATAACAGAAAATGTTTTCAGAGGTTCAAAACTTGTTTCGAATGTTATTAAATTGTCTAAACTCGAAGAAACTGAAATGCCATTAGAGTTAGTTAACATTAATAAAAATTTAATGGATGCAATTGTATTTATTGACGAAATTTATCAAAATCGAAACCTCCATATAAATGTAGAGGCAATTGAAGAAGATCATTATGCAATAGCGAACGAGCTTATTTTAGATCTTTTCGAAAATATCTTAATGAATTCAGTAAGACATAATATTAATCTAGTAATAGAAATTCAAATAAGAATTTCTGAGATGCAATTAGAGAATAAAAAATATTGTAAAATTGAATTTATTGATAATGGTGTAGGAATACATGATGAAAGAAAAGTAGCAATTTTTCAGCGGAGAAGCAACGATGAAAACTCGACCAGAGGTATGGGAATTGGATTATCACTTGTAAAACAACTAATAGACAGTTATAATGGAAAAATCTGGATAGACAATAGAATAAAAGATGATTATAAGAAAGGTTCTAATTTTATTGTTTTAATTCCAGCATAAGCCTAAAATAATTTAGGGAAATGTTATGTTATTTTTAATTAAATTGAGATATAAGTTATATTTTTAATGGCTATATGAACTTGAAAACTATGAGCTTTAGTACTATTAAAAACAATTCGTACAATAGATATGAGTTCAAATTTGCCAAAATCCGAGAATTAATCCCGCAATTATCAGAGCTACTATATGGTATCCCGCATCAATTAAATATACTTTAATATTTTTATTTTCATATGATACGTCATAAAATCCTATTGTTAAAACGAAACCTATTCCTACGACTAATGCTACAAGAATCCCTATAAAAATATTATAAGTCCCAATTATTTCTAAGAGAAGAGCAAGGAAAAACCTAGCAACGAAAGCAGCAATCGCAGCCCCCTATAAAATTAATTAGTTTCATTTCTAACTCATCAATATTATAGTTCATCGCTTTAGCCCATATTTTACCAAAAAGAAGTGGCGAGTATCAAAGAGCACCCAATATAAAATATATCGCAATAAAAACTAAAATTGCCCATATATTTATCATTTTATTCACCCTTAGAGATTATTTCCTTAGTTTGTAAACGGATAAATGCCGATTAATATAAACATCTGATCTTAATAAAATATTAATCTGTAGATCTCAAAGAAATTCATTAAGCTATGCATTTCGAGAAATATAAAGTAGTTATTAGTATGATTAATGAAATGGATATTAATTATGTTGAAGTATAATTTTATAGAGATCATGGGCAAATTTCGGTTGATCTTCAAGAATTGTATTGGAATCTAATGTTAATATTGTAAATTTAACGTGAATTTCAGCTCCAAAATTTACAATATCGTACCATGGACGTGCTCCAAAATTTTCTCTATATTTTAGACATAATTCATGAGTTTCCTCCATTTTCTTACGAAATCGTTCTATAGGATATTCCATTCTAAATGTATATTTATGAATTATCGGATTACGAATTTTTTTACAATCTTCAAATAATTTTCTTAAATACGTCTCGTCCAATTCCTTTAATTCCGCCATTGCTTTAACCTGAGGGGTTTGAATTTTTTTCAAGAATTGTTCAAAATTACGAACTTTATATAACTTTTTTGTATAATTTACAATAGAAGATGAGAAAACTTCTGTATTTGAGATTTCAATAAATTTTCCATCAAACGTTTCTAATATTGTTTTAGAGAGAGTAATATGCCGTATGATTCCTTTATTATCTTCAACTTTTACAATATCTCCAATATCAAATGGCCCCACAAACATTAAAACAATTCCTGCCACCAAATTTTTGAAAACTCCACTAGAGGCAAATGCTAAAGCCGTGCTAATGGCACCGGTAAGAATTGCTGCGTATGTCGGATCAATTTGCTCAAATGAAGGAAATCCTTCAATAACTAAATAAACTATGATTACAAAAAAAATAAGACTCAATATGAATGAGATTTTATTCTCTGTCTTTATAGATATTTTTTTAACATGTCTCATGAGATATGTTGCGGTTTTACTTATGATGAATAAAGTTATGCCAATGATTATGATATATATAATTGCTTCTATATCAGAATTAAAAAGTGCCATTTAATACGGAACCTCTTTTTTTTTCAATTTATCACCTAATTTTAAATTATGTTATCCCCCAGCGATTTTATTAGAATATAATTTATAAACGATATCTTTTAAGAAATTATCTAAGTATTTAATAACCAAAATTGGCTCTTTTGACATGACTAGTAATGTTATCACACATCTATCCAAAGCTGTTTTTTCTATTACATAATCGGGTCTTATTCCAAAGATTGGCTGATATTTATCGAAAACGGAGGATAATAGAGCTTCTAATTCATCAGGATTTACAGCCGATGTAATTTCAACAATTTTAGTATAGTTTGTTAATTTTTTTCCACGTGAAAGAAATTTGCTAAAATCCTTAACGTATCTCATTAACTTTCTTCTTTCATCTGCTGATTTACCTATTTTTAATCTTCTATGCGTAAATTTAACCACTGACGCATTGTAAACTATTCTATTAGGAATATATGTTAAAGTTCCATCAAAATCTTCTATAACTGTATAATTTAGATTTATTTCCTTTATTATTCCTTGTATACCATTAATTTCCACTAAATCACCAATTTCAACATCCTCTTTCGAGATTATCATAAGGCCTGAAGCAATATTGTTGATAACATCTTGAAATGTTAAAGAGATTGCTATGATTAAGAAAGAAATAATTGAAATTGTGAATGTAGGTGAGATGAAAAATAATAGTGTAAATAGAAATATAATCCAAATAAGATTAACAATAAGAGAAAATGTGAATTTAAATATGCGATTTTTTATTATTGCGTTTACAAAATTAATAAGAAAAGTGCGTACGATATAAATTAAAATATTTAATAAAATTAAATTAATTAAGATTTGATTTAAACCAGAATAAAAGTAGAACCAATATCCAACATAAGCAAGAATTATAATTAGCAGAAGTTCAATAATAATTTTATATCTGCGTTTCATAAGTTAAAGTACAAGTTGTTTTAATAATTAAAAACGATATGATAATATAATCTAGTAGAATCATATGCTATATATAAGATTTACATCTATGAATTATTTATTTAATTATTATCCAATATTGAAGATTATGAATGATTAAAATGATAAATCTTATATCTTAGAACGGATATATGATTCAATCTAAGACAAAATTAAAAAAAAAGAAAAAATAAAAAATTTATATTTATCCTTATTTTCTTTTCAGTTTAGAGATATTAAATATTCCCTTTTTAATTAATACAACAACAGCAACACCACCGCCGATGCTAGCAAGAAGTATGACTACGATAATAACCCCCATATCAATAACTTTTTCATCATCGTCATCATCATCACCTTCACCGATAGATGGAATTTGAATTGAAACTAAAATGCAATTAGATAGTGTGCGACCAGTTTTATTAACCGCAACAACAACAAAATAATAATTTCCGTTAGATCTTAAAGTTGAATAGTTGATTTTAGTAATTCCTTCTTGTACTAATGTAATACTATCGTTTAAGATAGTTATATTGCGGTTGTAAATATAAACCGAATAATTATCAGCACCAATGGAAATTGACCAATTTAACATAAAAGCTCCATTTTTATGTGGTTCTCCTGCATTAGAGCTTAATATAAAACTCATTGGTGGTTTAAAGTAAAATTTTGTGAAGTTACGGTTGTTTAAAATATTATTTTCTTGAGGAGTTGAATTTAAAATAGTTGCATATACAAAATGTTCTCCAAGCATTGGGTTTAACCATAAATCGGATGATACTTCTATAGATTGACCCGGTGCCAAATTAGATATTGTTTTTACACTTCCAATTGAGGTACCACCAAATTTTGGATGTCCATCTGTAAATATTACTTTTGCAGAAGTCAAATGAGTATCTCCAACATTTCTAATTGTTGCTGTTATTTCATTACATGCCGGATTTGTTGGATTATACGCTGGATTAGAAGAAATATTTACAACGGCTAAGTCTGGGCGAGGGACATAATCCCTACGAGGACCCCAATCTGCCCATAAAACATTATATGGTAAGTCTAATTCAACTGTATTTCCTTTGCGATCGTCAATAAAACAACGGAAAATTCCATATTCGTCAATATATCGAGAATACATATACTTTTTATTATCGGGAGAATAAGTAGGGATGATTGCATATTTAGCCTCATTATCACCGATGGTTTCAAGTAATTTTTCTTCCAAAGTGGAGGTTCTATTGAACTCAAGTATTTCCCAAGGTTCCCAATCTGCGAAAACATTATTTAAATCGTTCCAATCGCCAGGACCAACATAACGATCGTATAAGATACATTCATCGTCCTTAGACCAATAGGGATCGGTCTCACAGAAATTATCGTTAGTTATTTGTGTTAAATTAGTTCCATCTGTCGCATTTATAGTAAAAATTTCAAAATCCCATGTATTAGTTCCGCCGGGTGGCAATGCATTGAAAGCAATTTTATCTCCTTTTCTTGACCAAGATGGATCGGCACAAAGATAATTCTCTGGAGTTAATTGTCGTTCATTAGATCCGTTAATACTTATTATATAAACTGAAGCGTTATCTCCTGGAAATCGATTATTAGAAAAAAAGCATAATTCTTTTCCATCAGGGGAGAAATCAGGATGGGAATCAGAACAATTATTAAGCGTAACTTGCCATTCTGTCATATCGGTAAGATTCAATACCCAAATTTCTCTATAATTAGCATTATTAGATTCATTGGAGCGAGTAAATGCTATTAATGTTCCATCAGGTGATAAACACACTACTGTATGTTCGTCATCTTTATTATACGTTAATCTCGTTACATTAGTTCCATCGGGATTCATTGAGAATAACTCATAACTTCCATTATAATAATCAGACATAAAGTATATGCGATCTCTATTCGTTTGGACGCCACATGTTAAAGTAATTGAATAATTCTTTCCTGGTTGGGATTGAGATTGGACAAACACATTTACAGATTCACATACGTCTACACTAGCAGGAATGGGAGCCGTGAAATTTACAGTAAAACTTTTACTCTTGTTTGGTAAGATTGAAAGAATAGAACAATTGAGATTAGCGTCAAATTCAATTAGATTATTTTTATTAAGAGTAATTGAAAAATCTTCAGATGCCGTACCATGTATATGTTCTAATTCGACTACAAAGTTCACAGAATTCCCTGGTGAAATATCCTTATAATCTAAATCAGGTGTTAATCTAATCCCCGATGACGATAAATACATATTATCTATTAAAATGGAAAAAATTTCTTCCTCATAATCTTCATGACCCCATAAAGAGAGTACTAGAACGTGTAAGTCGAAGTATGCCATATTAACTTTTGCTGGTTTTTTTAAATTGATGACTACATGGTGCCATTGAGAATCTCGATAACTACGATACCATATCACAAATTCAAACTGAGGCCTCTGGTTTAATGCGACTGAAAATGCTGTGAAATTTGATCCTGTGATTTTTAGGTCAAATTCGAGAGTATCATAAAGCGAAAAATTAAATCCTAATGATGTAGAATTAACATCCTTTACAACTGATTGTTGTCCATTAGTTGAATTAACCGTCATATTCAACGAATAAGATCCTTGCGTACAGTCAGTTGAGAGAGATTTTTCGCAGCTAAGATTTACCCAATCATCTATGTTTTCCATATCATCTATTAAAAGAGTTTTGGGATAACCATTTTGTATTTTTGGTATTTTATCGGAAATATATTCAGTTTCTTTAAAGGCTCTATAATAATCATTATTATAGAAATTAGATATAAGAATTGAGAAGATTTGAAGTCCCAAAATTAAAATTATTATTAATGCAATATTCCGACTGTTTTTTTTCATGACAATATACTTTTATAATTAAATATTTAAAAGAATCAAAAATATCATCATACTATAACTTATGATCTCTTAATTAATTTTATTTAATGTTTCTTTAAGAATTTCTGCTATTCGCTCTATTTGTAAAGATATTATTCTCTTTCCCTTCTCAGAGCTCGCAAATTCACGGGGATCTTTGCCCTGAAGTCCAAGTGGTTTTTTATCCTTTTCCTTTGAAAGATTTTCAATTTTGACGAGATCTGGTCTTAAAGCCATCATAAGGGATGTTTCATTTGCAGCAGCATGATCCGTTTGTATTCCAAGCCCATCTGTTTCTTTATCTCTCCAGCATATAAAAAGCTCAAGACCAAATTCTTTCCTCCATTTTTTAATACTCTTATAGAAAACCAATGTAGATGGACCATGGCCATGTGCTACAACAATTTTAAAACTTGCCCTTTTAAGTTGTTTTAAGATTTCTATAAGGACATCCCTAAAAAGCTTTTTATTTATCCAATAAGCACTACCTAAAAGTTTTTGAGGGTGCTGCGAAGGATAACTTTTAATATCCATCCCATAATATTCTTTTCCATCAACAATTCTTGAATTGTCGGGTCCTAAAAAGAGCATTGGAAGAACTATTCCACCAACCTTCTTCGCAAGTTCTATAAAAAATCCAGAAGATATCAATCCATCTGCTCCCAATGGCATATGCCTACCATGCCATTCAAGAGTACCTAAAGGTAAATATGCAATCGGAGCCTTTAATAATCGCTCCTTAAATTCTCGAGGTGTTAATTCTACATACAATACTTTTTCTGACATAATCTATCACTATTTTTGCTTTCTTTTTTATTTTTAAAAATTAGTGCTGGGGCTATTATTTAAACAATAGTTAATTGAATGATTTTTACAATAAACACAAGGTAAATGTTTGTTTTTCCGATAGGGAATTAATTGAAATATCAGATATTGAGATAAAATTATTTATCGGAATTCCTTTTTCAAATAACTCGTTAAATTTAGCATAAAAAATGTGATAAATATTTTCGTTGCGAGATATAAAAGAACCCATTAGCTTGTTGGTAGGATCGAAACTTGGCTGGATTAACTCTTCATCGGTTAAAATAAAATTACTAAAGTGTTCTTCTGTTATATGAACTTTAAGGCTTTTAAATTCAAATTCAACAGGTTCGATTTGTTCGTATAAAACCGCAAATTCTTTACTTGTTAGCAATTCAATAATTAACTCGTTATTAAAAACAACTTTTATATTAATATTACTGAGGTTTTCTTTAATTTTATTCATACTTTCTATTATAGACTTTTTTAAGTTCTTTCCGATCTCTTCTATCGAATTGGTCCTGATGAAAGAAATTAATGGATTTTCGTATCTAATACCTGCCGCAATTTTACATTCACTGCGGGTTAAAAATGGATAATACATCTCATCGATTTTTTTAATATCGAAAAGAAGCAATTCTACAGGCTCTTGTGGAGCCTCTAAGGATTTCAAATTATATTGTTTAATAAATTCGTCAAGATAAACAGAACATCGCTGCTTTTCGTCCTCAAATTCATATTTCAAGGCTTCTATACGCTTGTTGATCAATTTTTGCCAAATCGAGACAAGAGGAGTTGTTAAATTGACTTTCATTGGTCTATCGTAAATTTGAACTAATTCTAAATCGTTCAATACAGAACAGATTTTATAACCTCTTTTTAAAGATAGATCATACTGATCACAGACTTCTTTTAAATTATCAATTCTTTTATTTTTTAACAAATAATGATAAACTCGTTCAATACCTTTTTCAATTATGCCTAATGAATTGAATAAATTCGATATTTGAATAAATTCGTCTTGTGTGGTCATAGAATAATCTATTTATTTTTTATTTCATATTTTGAATAGTAAACTCAGTTAGATCTTTAAAGGCATTGTTAACGTTAAGATTTTCTTTTGCTGAAATCTCGACAAAATCAGAAAAATTATTTTTCTCGGCAATTTGAACACCATGTTCTGTAGGAATTTCCCGCTGAGATTCAGCAAGATCGACTTTTGAACCAACTAACATAATAGGGATTGAGCCTCCCTTTTCCCTTACTATAGAAGTCCATTCTGGTATATTATCTAAAGTGGGAGCTCTCGTAATATCATACAACAGAAACGCCGCGTTCGCGCCAAGGCAATACGTAGGTAGCAGGAATCTAAAACGCTCTTCTCCACCAACGTCCCAAATTTGTAATTTTATTTTTTTATTATGCAACTCGATGGTTTTTACGTGAAAATCGACTCCTATCGTCAAACGTTCGCTAGGATTGAAGACATTATAGCAATACCTCTTAGTGAACGAAGTTTTTCCCACTGAAGCATCGCCTAACAACAAGATCTTAAACGTATAGTCATAAGTAGTCATTAAAGATCATAAAACTATTTAATTGGTTATTATGATATAATAGGAATTTTATAATATAATCTTAAGCTATTGAATATTGTTTAGATAATAAATATGCAATTTTTTATATAAATTATCTGAACATTCATATTTCGATAATTCTAGAGAATATGTTTTGAGATACCCTATTTTTTGAGAAAATTTTATAAAATCTTTTAATTCATAATAACCTTCTCCTGGGAAAACTCTTTTTACTAAAGAGCTGGATGTATCTGTTATGTTTTCTTTATCGTATTCTAAATCACATAATTGAATTAAAAAGATAAAATCTTTAATAATTTTAAGCTGATTATGATCTGATCCACTTTTAACTACATGGAATAAATCTATAATATACCCTAAATTTTCATGCGATTCAAAAGGTTCTAAAACTTCTTTAGCATCGCTTAAGGTTGATATTGAACTATCAGATAAAAATTCAAAGCCTATATTAATATCTTCACTATTTGCTTTTTTTAAAATTTCTTCAAGTCTTTTTCTTGTTTTATTAATAACTCTCCATTTTGGTACTATGTCAGATTCTAAGGAAAATTCAAGTTTAGAAGGATTGACAATTATTAACTCTGATTCTAATTTATGACAGAAATTAAACATTTGGATTAAATTACTAAGGATTTTAATTTTAAAATCTCTTTCTGAGCATAATGAAAAATCCTTTAGACTAAAAATGCTATATACTTTAAGATTGTATCTTTCTAAGGTTTCTAAAATGTCTTTTAATTTAACATTTTCAGAGACCTCTTTTTTAATCTCTTTAAAATTTAATTCTACTCCCTTAAAATCTTTTGAAAATTTAATAAATCTTAACAATGAAAGATTTTTGCACGAATTTTGATTTATAGCTAATTTAATCATTGCAATAAAACATTTTATAACAATTAATATTAATACTCATAAGTTCTCATAATTACCTATTGAATTAATTTTTATTGTGAAAAAGAATAATTATTGTAAAAAACTAAAAAAAATTATCATTTGACAGAAAGGAACGAAAATTTTTGAAAACCTAAAACTTATAAATTTATATTTTATTATTTGTCTAGGATTTGTCTAATAAACGGACTTAATGCCGCTAAAAATAAAACTTTCTTACTAGCTTATGAAAAACTCAGAATTTATCCTAGGATTGTTTTTTTCTGACGAAAATAATTTAGTTTTCGACAATATTAAATTTTCAGAGGGATTATCCGAAGATGCAATTTCAAATTTAAAAATGACTTCATATAAATATTTAGGGCCATTATTTTTAACTTCAGCCAGCACCTCTGGAGCCAATTGGAAAATTGAATTTATAGAATCTACTTTATCTTTACACCAAGATATATTAATGGATGTTGATATTATTCAATCTTTCTTCAATCTTAATTCTACAATTATTTCCGAAGATGGGTTGCCTACTCATCTCTCCGCTTTAATTGGTTCTCCTCATACTGAAGATGTCAAATTATTACATACTAAATTAGTTGAATATATTCACCCTAGTATCATCCAAGGTAGAATCGTAAATGAGAGTCTATTAGGAGGAGATTTTAATTTCAAAGATTTTATTAAAAAGGAATTGGAACGTGGACTTAATCTAATTGAATATTCGCTAGGTGCTACAAGAAAAATGTACTGGGAAGAACAACAAAAGTACTATTGCGTTGGAGTAATAGAAAGAATAATAAATGATGATGGGTCAAAAATTTCTCATCTTTTTACTTTTGATAAAGATGATCTTTTAAGAAAACAACTTTTATCTTATACTCCTTCTTATTATATTACTGCAATTATTCCAGATTATTATGAAAATCTAATAAACGAGACTTTAAAATTATTTAACATGACTACAGTTTATCCTAATGTTAGAACGATAAAATTAAGTCAACAAGATAAACACATGATTTATTTAGAAGAATATTCAGTCGAAAATAGTGTAAAAAAAAGTTATGGAGGTATTTTAATTCCTGAAAATGAGTTTACTGATAATAATAATAATTTATCATTTTATAAAAGAAATTTAAGATTTATTTTAGACGAGCATAAAAATCCTATTGAATTAATTCATAATCTTAATCCACGGCTCTCCAATGAAAAATGGTGTACATCTTCAGATGAGGATCTAAATAAAATTAAGTCATGCCTTGATATTATAGATTAATTTAAGATTATTGTAAAGAAAGAAGATATGGAAGAAATCAAATTTGAACAAGTTTACAAGATTGATAAGGCACGTTTATATAATTACTATGAAAGAATTAAAAATCAATTTTCTTTTTTAGATCCACTAAAGATTATTGCAAAATTCCTAAATAATCAATCAATTGGAGAATCTATAGATGAAATAGCCAGTATTCTTAATCATTATAAAGGAAAAATAGAAAAAAAAATACTTGATTTTGCATTCGAATGGATCCGAGCTCAAAAAATTCGCTTGGAATACAAGAAATATCTTATAAGAGCACAATATTCTAATTTTAACTTAGCGGTTGACGATTGTATATTTCTCTTTTTCCTTAATTATGATAATTATATGAGGAAATTGCTTAAAAATAATATTAAAGAATATGAGATTAGTACGCTTTACGATATATTTTTCGCAACTTTTGAAGCTAAGGACTTTAATGTTTCTCAAATCTTAGAAAAGCATAAGAATAAGGTTCCAACAATATTTAAAGAAAATGAGAGAATAGATACAAAAATAATGACACTACGCGCTGGCTTGTCAGAAATTATTAAAAAAGATTATGAGGGAGTATTATCATCTAGAAAAGAAGAAAAACAAATGAAGGACTTAACGCCGACACAATATTTTGCTCCTAAAAAGAAAATAGTCTTTGAATTTAATGGATCATTATTAGAAAGATTGATTAAAACATATTGTTTCGATAAAAAGAAAATTAGATCAATCGAAATTGAAAACGCTGTTTCACAATTTTTACATTCATATTTTAGATTTGGTAAATTTTATAAATATGAAGAATTCAAGGATATTTTAATTCAATCTCTAGCAGATTACATAAACTCAGGATTAACTGAACAAATGAGAAAACCTAGCTCTTTAGATGTCTTGAAAAAATTAATTTCAAATGTGTTAACAGAATTCAGATCTATTCATAAAATAAAAGAGTTAGATGGAGCTGCTTGGGTTAATGATTTAAAGCCAGTTCTAAAGGGATTTGCATTTAGATTTGTTGAAAATCTTTTCTAAATAAAAGAATATCTTAAAAACTCTTATGCTATTTTTAATATCTTTTTAATTTTTTTTTGAATTACTGGATTTGGTTCAATCTCTACTTGCTTTTTTAATTTTTTAAAAATAATTTGATTTTGATTTTCTGATTGATTAAGTGAATCTAGTAATCTCATAACTGCCCAACGCACAGAATCATCTGGATCTGATATTAATGGCAAAATGAAATTAAGATTTTTTAAAGCGTCATTTTTTTCAATTTGCACTAGAGCATTTGCTCGAACAATAAAATCAGGATGATATAATTTAAGTAATAAAGGATTTTCAATTTCGTTGTTTTTAATAAAATTCAGAAGTAGATTAAATATTTCTTTTTTAAATTGATGATGATCGTCTATTTCATGAATAACGGTTTCTAATGCAGATTCAGCCTTTTTTCCTAGCTTTATTAGACTTTCAAAGGAAATAAAAAAGTTATCAGATAAATCCAATTTCAAATTATCGATTAACTTTTTTATGATTTTGTCGTCTACTTTAGAAATTTCTAATATCTTGTGATTCGATTTATTAAATTCCACTTAATCAACATAAAATAATTTTTAATTATTTAATAATAAAAAGGATTTACATACTTTAATTATTTTATTATTAAAATGAAAATAAGAAGTTTAATCAATAATAATGATTGCAAAAATTAATTAAAAAACCAATAAAAATTAATTGGTTAATAATAAAATTATTTTCGACAAAATTCAAGTAGCTTACTTACATTGTTGTATAATATCTCTTGTTTTTCCATATTAGATATTGGCAATGTCAATATTTTGTCGATTTCAAGCTGAACTGGAGATACAACTGGACTGTCAGAACCGAATAATATGCGTTTATGGCCAACTGCTTTAAGTATATTATATATCCCATATGATGCTGAAGCAGATGTTTCAAAGTAAACATTCTTAAATTTTCTTAAAATAAAGGCTACATCAATACTATATTCCATTGAATATGCGGCATGCCCAACAATTATTCGCAAATCAGGAAACTTTATTGCTAATTTTGCTATATCTTTACTTGAAACCCCACTATGTAGTGAGACTTTAGGTAGAGAATGTACGAACAATATCAAATTTTTGTTATATTCTTGAATAAAAGAGGCCAATTTTAAAATATCTCTAGGGATTTTAAACATATGAAACATTGGGTGAATTTTTACTCCACAGAATCCTTGTTTAAAATGATTTTCTAAAATTTGATAATTTGATTCTTCCTCTTCTTGTTTTAAATTAGGATTAAACCAAAAAAGTTTAAAAATTCTGTCAGGTGCTTTATTTGCGATATCTATTACATCGTGATGAGGGAGCTGTCCTCTTAAAATAACTTTTTTGAAATTATCTAAAATATCCGATATATTTTTACTCTCAAACATTCTTTTCATTTGGTCTTTATTTTCTTCTGAAAAAAATTTTACTCTATTCACTGTTGTAATTATTGCTTTTTCAACATTATATCTATCCATGTATTCTAGTACATCTTTATTAGGACTTAAGAACTTGCCATAAGAATGCATATGTGAATCAAATATTTTAAATTGATTTATTAGGTTTCACCTATAAGATTGCTTATATTGTTATAAAATACACTTTCTAATGTGTTATTATCTAAATTAAGAATTCTGATTTTATTAATTTCTATGTCTGGTGTAGTTGCTGCTGGTGAATCGGAACCATATAATACCCGGTGATTCCCCATGACTTTAATCAAAATATTTATCCCATACGGGACAGATAAACTCGTTTCAAAATATACATTAGAACACTTAGGAAAATATCTCAAACAATTGACACAATATTCCATAGTGTATGCTGCATGTAAAACGACACATTTAAGCTCTCTGTATTTTTTAACTAAGGAATAAACATCTTTAACGTGGAATGGCTCTTGGAAAAAAAAAGATGGTCCGAAATGAAAGAATAGTGGTAAGTCGAAATCTATACAAAATTCTGCTAATTGAAACAAATCTTTTGGAATTTTCAAATTATCAAGCGAGGCCTGAATTTTTACGCCTTTAAAATTGTAGTCTTTAATGTACCTTTTTAATATTTTCCAATCTTCGTCATCTGCTATTCTCGGATTAAACCAATAAACCCCTACTAATCTATCTGAATTTTTTTTAATTAGTTCTCTAATTTCCTCGTGATCATATTGAGTCTTCGCAAACATTTTCTCAGCATATTCTTTCTCGCTAAATTCTTTATCGTTTCTAATTAGCAAATTTTTATTGGCAGCCTTATTTAACGTAATAACAACTGCTTTATCAATTCCAAATCTGTCTAAAAAATCAATTAATGTTTCATCCCTTTTTTTAAATTTTCCTATGTAATGCATGTGTGAATCAAAAATCTTTATATTATCAATCATTTGAGTAAATGTAAAATAGGGAATATTTTCTTAGAAATTTGATGTTTAAGTAAATATTCCATTCTTTATGATTTTTATATTTTAAGGGAAATTTAAAAAATTAATTAATTATGAGAATTGAAATAATAATAATAATAAAAATTAAAAATATTGAAGTGAAGATACATGGTAAAGACATTTAAAATCCCTTGGGCAGCGTGGCGAGAGCCTGAATTTTTAGAAATGTCATTTCCTGACTCATGGGACATAAGTTTATGTAAAATGAAAGGTGGACCTGAAATAGATGATAATAAAATTAAAGAATCAATTCTTAATCCTATAAATACATCTAAATTATCAGAATTAGCGAAAGGAAAGGAAAACGTAGTAATTGTGGTGGATGATATGACAAGGACTACTCCTGTATCAAAAATTTTGCCATTCATTTTTGAAGAATTGGAAAAAGCAACTATTACAAGAGAACAAATAACCATTATTCTGGCATTGGGAGCCCACCGACCTATGAATAGACATGATTGTATTCTTAAATTAGGAAGAGAAGTAGTGGATACTATAAGAATAGAAAATCATCATCCTTATGAAAATACAACGAATTTTGGAGAATCTAAAATAGGTACGAGAATAGAGGTTAATACAACATATTGTAATTCTGATTTAAAAATTGCTATAGGAGGTGTTATCCCACATCCACTCGCAGGATTTGGAGGCGGAGCAAAAATTGTATTGCCAGGAGTTTGCGGGATTCGTACTCTTGAAGATAATCATTCTGCTGGAATTAGAGGAATTGGCGCGGGGATTGGGAGAATAACAGATATAAGAAAAGATATTGAAGAAATTGCTGAAAAAGTAGGTTTAGATTTTTCAGTTAACATTTTATTGAATGAATCTGGAAAGATCGCAGGAATTTTTTCTGGTCATTTTAGAAACGCTCACAGAAAAGCAATGGAAGCCGCTAAACAGATGTATAGTACCAAAATAACTCTCGATAATAATATTTGTTTCTTCAATTTATTTCCAGAAGATTCTGAATTAAATCAATCAATTAAAGGCTTTAACCTTTTAATGACGGCTCCTACTAATATCCTAAAAAGAAAAGGTAGTATAGTATTAATGTCTTCCTCATATGAAGGCCGTGGGTATCATAGTCTTATAGCTGAAACAGGTGCAAGATTATATAAGAATTTTGGTGATGTGATTATATGGAGAGCTTTTGTAAAGAAAAGAAAAGTTTATTTTTTTTCCCCCAATATTAGTAATTCTGATTTATATCATTTCTATCCAAAATCCGTGAAATTATTTGATGATTGGGATAAATTAATTGGTGAATTAAGTAAAGTCCATGGCAATTCTCCTAAGGTAGCGGTTTTTCCTTGTAGTATTCAATTAGCAGAATAATTATTTTATTCCCCTTGAACTTGTACATATATTTTTCTATGGCGGGGGCCGTCATATTCTGCAAACATAATACCTTGCCAAGTTCCTAATACCAATTTACCATTGTGAACAATAACATCTAAAGAGGGGCCAGTTAAGGAAGACTTTATATGCGCATCACTATTTCCCTCCATATGAGAATAACTTTCTCTCTGTGGTATTAATTTATTCAAATAATTTATTATATCTTTCATTACAGCTGGGTCCGCATTTTCATTGATAGTAATTCCCGCGGTAGTATGTGGAACAAAAATTCGACAAACGCCTTCTTTAATATTATTGTTTCTTACAATATCATTAATCTCACTAGTAATATTTACAAGAACTTCTCTTTTTGGAGTTTTCACTCTTAATTCTTCGAAAGTTATCATAATTTCACCTTGATTTATAATAATTAAGAATAAATAAAAAAAAATAAAAATTATGTTAGAGATACTCTCTGTGGTAAATGGCTCTGAGCTTTAATATTTTCCATGCATAATTTATAAATTAACTTATTTCTAAGTTCTTTATCTTTATCCCATAAATTATTCAACTCATGAGGATCGTTTTTTCTATCATAAATATCACCATAACTTTCCAGATTTTGATAGAGAGTTAACTTGTGGTCTTTAGTTATTAGATGTCTTAACCTGGTTATAGAAGATTTTACATCTTCGTCGTGTTCTACTAAACAAGAATCCCGAACATCTATATTAGGATCATTTAACACGGGTGTTATCTCAACACCTTGCATTTGTGGAGGAAAATATCTTTCTTTAATTCCTAACAATTTTAAAATTGTCATTGGTATGTCTACAGAACTCATTAAAGCATCAGTAGTAGAAGGTTTGGTTACAGCTGGCACCTTCCAAATCATAGGAACTTGCAATATTCCATTAAAAGGTGAAGGTCCTTTAAGAATCATTCCATGATCACCACAAAAATCTCCGTGATCGCTTGTATAAACAACAATCGTGTTCTTGGATAATCCTAGTGCCTCTAAAGAAGCTAAGATTTTACCAATGCTATGATCCATCATAGAAATCATCCCGTAAGTACCAGCAAGGAATTTTCTCACCTCCCCCTCTGTAGAATAGCGAAGCAATGCTCCTCTAAAAATCGGATTTTTCCAAGCCGGACCAATATATGGATGATTTTTTAATTCATCTCTATGATAAAAGCTTTCTGGTATTGAAATCTTTTCGGGATCATACATATCTTTATACTTTCCTGGAGGAGTGACAGGGTGATGAGGATCTGGAAAAGAACAATGCATAAAGAATGGTTTATCTCCAAAATCACCTTTCACATATTTTTCAAGAAAATTAATCGTTCTCTCCTCAACATATGTAGTATTATATAGTTCTTCTGGTATATCAGTATCATAAAACGGCAGGCTAAAAAAATTATTAAATCCTCTTTTAATTTTTTCAAGATATTCTGGGGCACGCTCCTCCAACCAGTCTGTGTAATGTCCAGTGCATAAATCACCGTGCCCGCACACAATTTCCACATTATCGAGACCATAATACGGTTTAGGGAAGTTTTCTTTCATGGCCTTAGGATTCTCAAGCCAATCGTGAATTGCCTCTGCTGATTTTGTCCTTATTCTAAAGGGAGGGGCAAAGAACTGCAGGTGTATCTTTCCGATACTTGAAGTAATATAACCTCTGTCTCTTAAAGTAGCAACAAAAGTTGGAAATTGATCAGAAAGGTTTATACCATTCGACCGAACGCCATGTGCATTAGGATAGAGCCCTGTAAATATTGTTGCTCTATTAGGCATACACATGGGATTGGTACAGAAGGCACTTGTAAATCTCACAGAATCATTAGCAAGCGCATCAAGATTTGGAGTTTTTACATCTGGATTGCCTGCGCAGCTCATATGATCAGCACGGTGTTGATCAGATATAATTAATAATACATTCATCTTTTCGCTCATTGAAATCACTTTTAGCTTCAAAATTTTTCTTTTAGAATTTTCCATGTTTTCCTTTTCCCTGAGTAAAAGCATCGCTTCCCATCAAATATTCTCCACTTGCCAAGGTCTTTAAGCCCCATTCGAATTCATTAGCCATCGCATCCTTAAGATTCATCCCAAATTGTTCATAAGCAGACAATCTATCATTGCGCATACAAATCTTGGGAAATGATGCGATATTTCGAGCCAATTCTTCAGCATTTTCTCTTGACGTACCATCTTCAACTACTCGATTTGCGAGACCCCATTCGAGTGCTTCTTTAGCAGAGATAGGGCGTCCTGTAAGTATCATATCCATTGCTCTGCTCAGACCTATTAATCTGGGAAGACGAACAGTTCCACCATCAATAAGAGGGACTCCAAAACGTCGACAAAAAACCCCAAAAATTGCACTTTTTTCAACAATCCTCATATCGCACCATAAAGCAAGTTCTAAACCTCCTGCTACAGCATATCCTGCCACTGCCGCAATAACCGGTTTGGAAAGAACCATTCTAGAAGGTCCCATTGGACCATCTCCTCTAGAATCTACCCTATTACCGTGTCCTTCAGCGATAGCCTTTAAATTAGCCCCCGCACAAAATGTTCCATTAGCTCCCCATAAAACAGCGACTAATGCATTTTCGTCTTTTTCGAAATTTCGGAACTCATCCCCCAATTCTTGGGCTGTTGGTCCATCGACTGCATTTTTCACATCGGGATTATCAATAATTACGGTAAAAACTGGATAATTTTTTTCAACATAGATAGGCATAAAGAAAATAAGATGTTAAAAAAAAAAATTATTTCTGATCTTTTAAATATTCATGCATTTCTACCATTGTGCTCGTTCTTACTAATGCTGCTTTAAGAAATTGAAATCCGATATCATATGTTGAGCCATCACCGCCTATATGTATTACATAAGGAACTTCTCCATTATAATCATCCTTTGCTTTACGGATTTTATAAGCAGTACTTATTGCTTCTGCGATGGTTGCCCCAGATTCGAAGAGATGGTGAACCCACGGTACCGTCCACGAGGTAACAAAATCCTTTGAAGTAGAGACTTCGGTGCAACTGGTATTATTTACATAAATTACGTTGTTCCCAGCAACTAATTGAGCTGCTGTTGCTAGTTGATTTAAAAACATTCCAGCACCACAACCAGGGCATAGCCCGTGACCTTGTTGTAGATGTTTTTGAGGTTCTAGTGCTTTTCTATTTAATCTGTAGATATCTACGGGTTTTTCCGCACCAAATTGTTCAATTAAACCTTTTAACTTCTTGTTTCGTTGTTCAGTAAAATAAATAATCTCATCAATTTCTTTTTCTCTAAATATTGGCTTAAATAGATGTCTAAATCGACCCATAGATTTCAGATATTCTACAAATTTATCCTTATCAATATCTAATCCCCTATAATAAGAAAATGTAGGAATTCCATCATTCACTCGAATAGTATAAAGGGGCCAATATCCACAATCTGTTGCTAATTTTGAGATTTTTGCAGCATTTTCTGCTGAATGACGCCAACCTCTCATACAATCTGAATATGCTTGAATAAATGCAGAACCATTTGTTTTCATTGCCTCAATTATTTTTCCCATAAAATCGTTGGGATAGGCAGGATTTACAGTTGCTAAAAATAGAGAATTTGAACCATAAAATGCAAATGGAGTTACTAAATCCTGTTTCACTCCTACTTTTCCAGGTATTTTTTCACCCGCAGGCCCAGTTGTAGTTGATGCATATGGGGGAGTTCCTCCACTTTCTTGAATACCTGTATTCATAAATGCCTCGTTATCGTAATTTAGGAACAGCACATTAGCCTTTCCTGATCTGGTTAATATATCATCAACTTTTAGAACATTTCTCTCTGGTTCTGACATTTTTTTAATCCACCCCATGAACTTTAGTTTTAGTTTCTCTTACACCTAAATACATATATAACGGTCCTTTCATATCCGAAATCGCCTCTATTTTTTTCTTAGCTATATCTAATTCATCTCGAGTCACATCTCGACCTCCTAAACCAACAATAAAACTTCTAAATAACGTTTTGAGAGGGTATAATGCTGATGCAATAGTCATTGAAAATGGTGGTAAAAGTCCATTCAAAGAATCTGATTTTTCTAAAATTATAAGTTTTTCAATGTTGTGGTCTTGAACAATTTTTTGTAATTCCTTATAGGGGAATGGGCGATAAGCTCGTACTTTAATAAGCCCAACATCCCTATTGTTGGTCATCCAACTAATTATGTTCCCACACATTGAACCCATGGTAAGAAATGCGGTTCTAGATGAATTATCTAAATTATAAGTCTCGATTAGATTATATTCACGCCCAGTCGCAGAGGTATATTCCTTGAAACAATTTTTCATGATATTTAAAACTGGTTTTTTTGCTTCATCTAAGTTTTTGCGGCCTTCCATGAAAAAATCAGGAGTTACAATGCCCCCCCACGTTCCAGGTTTCTCGGGATTAATATGGTGTCTTGCCTTCTTTGGAGTTAATCTCCTAACAATTTCATCAGGGGTTAACCAGAGCTTTTGGACCGAGTGACTGATTATAAATCCATCATGAACAAAAATAGTCGGAAACAATGAATCTTCTGAGATCATTACCGATAGAATTGCGGCGTCGTAAGTTTCTTGAACATTTTCCGAGACGATTATATTCCAACCAAGTTCAGAATTAACTTCAGTAAATTCCCAAGTATTCCAAATATTCAAGTTTGGGGAATTGAAAGCTCTGGCACTGATCATCATAGTTAATGGCAGTCTCCAACCTACTGTTATTGGCAGACCTTCAGTCATCAATAAATACCCTTGGCTCGCAGTGGCCGTAAACGCTCTTGCCCCAGCTGCACAAGCTGCTGTAGAATAACTAATTGCTGCTAATTCTGACTCAACATTCACAAAAGCTGCCTTTAATCTGCCATGATGTACTACATCGGACAACCCTTCTACGCTCTGAGTCTGTGGGGTTATGGGGAATGCACAAATTACATCTGGGTCTGTTTGGGTAACTCCTCCAGCAACAGCATAATTTCCAATCATTGTGGTTTCAACGGGCTCTTTAATCTCCTTAAAGAATATTCTCATTGGTTCAATACTCATTTTAATATCCCTCCATTAATCTTCTGGCGCAGCACAAGCTGCTGGACCTTGTTTTAATTTTTTACTTATTGCATCCACTGGGCAGATATTTAGACAATTCTGGCAAGATTTACAGTGATAAATATCAATTCCTGCCATATGCCACAATCCATCTTCACCTTTCTCTCTTAGGATGGTGAAATCTGGGCATACAAACCAGCATTGGGCGCAATCTGTACATTTTTCCTCATCCCAAATCATTTCCCATTCTCCCCAAGAGCCAGTATTTACTTGTCCACTACCTACTTCTATAGCATCTTCATCACAATACCAAACTCCCGCCTTATCTACTTCCTTAAAACCTGGTAAACCTGGTTTTACTTGATACCATGGAACTTTAGTATCTAAAGTAAAATCTGGATCAATTCCAATCTCGTATAGACATGTTTCCTCATAAGCCTGCTTAATAGCCGCAATATTTTTACCAGCTAGTTCACCTTTAAATCTTCTCATAATCGCATCAGATAATTCTTCGAAAGTAAAAAGCTGAGAAACTCGTATTAAAGAACCAAGAATTATAGTGTTTGTGATATTCCTACCTAACACATCCAAGGCTATCCTTGTAGCGTCTATAGTTGCTATGTTCAAATCTTTCCTTTTAACAATTTCTTGAATAGCTACTTGATCCATTACTGTATTAACTATAATCCACCCTCCTTTGGGTACACCAGCAGCGACATCCACTTCTGTTAATAAAGAAGGGTCTAAAACTGAAACAAAATGAGGTACATAAACTTGCTCATTGCTACGAACAAGATCTTCATTCATGCTGAGTCTTACATAACTTTCTGTTGGAGATCCCGCACGTTCAGCTCCGAATTTTGGTTGACAAACCCCAAAACCGATAAATGCTTCAACACATAGGTTACTTGCTGTTACTCCTCCTTGTCCACCTCTTGCGTGAAAACGAAGATTGACACAGTGATTTTTTAAGATGTCATCAACTTGTTCTTTTGTCAACATTTTTGTGAAATCTCAATTATTTGTTCTTTAATATTAAAATCTTTTACTTTGTAATTTATAATTATTAAATATATTTTACTAAAGATTTTAAGATTTTTACTTAATATTTTAAATTTATTACAAATTTTGTCTTTTTTATAGAATTAATTAAACAGAATTTAAAAGAAATTGGCTAATTATCTAAATCCATCATCACATTTGTAAATGAGGCTTGAAGACATCGTTTATTTTAATAAACAAATTTATTTATGTCTAAGCATTTTTTTGGCTAAATCCGATGCTGATTCTGCAGACGCATTTATTTTTTTTAAGTAGTTATAAGTAGGATTATCTCTCTTTATTTTCATCATCGCAACTTCAGCATATCCTTGGATTGAATTTAATAAATGTTGTATATTTTGTATGTTAGATTGTATTAACTCCTTCTCTTTTTTAATACTTTTAGAATCAATATATTCAATTATTTTATAACTTCCATTGCTTTTAGTAAGTACAAATTGATGAGATTTTGCAATGTCTAAAAGTTCAAATTTATTAAATTTACTGATTGGATAAGTACAAATTGCTATCATCTTATAATCTCCAATGCTATTATTTACATAAATTTCGTAATCAATGAAACGATCTAAATCGTTTTTATCTAACCAACGAATATCACCTGTTACTCTTAAACCACTATATCCATTAGTTAATGCATGATTAAGATAATATGTCGCCTTTTCAATGACTTTTTCAAGATTAAATACTTCTCTTTTTAAATACCATTTTGTATAAGGCAAAATCTTCATTTGCCCTTTTTCTAAATAGTGGTCAAAATCAATTACAGCTTCTCTTAAGGCATTCATAGCAAAATCGGGAGTTAAATCTTCTGAAATAATCCAAATGCAAAATTCATTATTTTCCAAGCCTGTTTTAAAATAAGGTATTAAGAAATTAACTAATTCATATTTGTTATTATAAAAATAACAAAAATGTGATCCTAAAGTTAATTTTTTAACGATTTCAGACTCGCTATAAGTAGTATAGTTAGAACTCAAAATTTCAAAATCCTTATATTTAATTTCTTAGAGTTTCGTAATAATTAAGATACTTCAGTTTTTTAAATATTTTGATAATTCATTAATGTAAAGATAATTTCCCAAATTTCACAAAATCTTTTCATCAAATCTATCAATTGCTTTAACATACTCAGGGGTGAATTTGGTTTTTAATAAGTTAGCATTTCCCAAAGCAATCAATTTCCCGTCCATATTATATATTTCTGATGCGGTATGAATAATATTTCGACCTTCTCGAACGAGTTTTCCTTTCACGCGAATTTTTTCGCCAACTTTAACTTTTCCTAGATAATCTACGTGAAAATCGATTGTTATTAAAAAACCTTCATACCCTAAAGTTGCCGTCATCATGCCAATTGTATCATCCATCAATCCACACTGCATACCTCCATGAAGTAATCCTGTTGGATTCGCCCATTCGCCCCTAACTTCGAACTCTAACTCGATTTCACCCCTTTTTACGTAAATAATTGAACCATTTAACCATTTTGAAAAAGGAGGAATAGGTCCAGGAACTTCACCTACATTTTTTCCTCTTACAGCATTAAATAATTTGATCATCCTTTCGGACCTTTTTTTCATTTTTTTATCATTTTCAGTCAAGAGAATCCCTTATTCTATTTTTTTAAACTTAATATAAGCTATATAAATTTGGTCAAATTATACCCTAATGTGTTAAGCACATTAAATAATTAAATCTTTATGTATTAATAAATAGTCTATCATATTTTATAGATAAAATCTCTTAAATCTGAGGGATTTTTATTTTTTTAACTATTTTTCTTATTAAATATTATTTAATGATTTAGATTTTAATTTAAATTACGTATTTTGAACCTTCTGACATGGATATAAAAGATATTTCTTTTATTAATGATATTAAAACAATGGCCGTTATCGGTACTTCAGAAAAACGAGGATTCTTTTTTTTAAAAAATCACCAAGAAAATTTTAAAGGAAAGCTCTATGCTGTAAATCCGCTAATAAAAGAAATTCCTGAATTCGATAAAAATTCTATTTATCCTTCATTAAGGGATATTCCTGGTGAGGTTGATTTTGTTTTTATTGCCGTTCCACCCTCAAAAACTTTAGAAGTAATGGATGAATGCGTTGAAAAAGGCGTAAAACTAGCTAGTGTTTTTACTGCAGAATTTTCAGACTCGGGGACAAAAGAGGGCTTAGAATTAGAGAAAAAATTACTAAGAAGGGCTAAAAATAAAGTTAGATTGCTAGGTCCTAATGGATTAGGTCTGTATTATCCCAAATTAGGTATTGCGTGGAGACCCAGATTTTCGGCTGAGAGCGGTGATATCTCATTTATAGCACAATCTGGAGGATTATGTAATTTAGTAATTTATGGTGGAAATCAGTTAGGAATGCATTTTAGCAAAGTATTTTCTTTCGGAAACGGTGCTGATTTAGATTTTGTTGATTTACTCTATTTTTTAAGCAACGATCCCGAGACCAAGATTATAATCTGTTATATTGAGGGAATTAAGGCAGAGAGAGCAAATGAGTTAAAAAAAATTCTTAAACAAAATAAAAAGCCTATAGCAATCGTGAGAGGCGGGCAAACTAAAACTGGTTCAATAGCCGCAAAAACGCATACTGCAACTATTTCTGGAGAGAATCATATATGGAAAGCTATTTTTACGCAATATAATGTTATTGAATTAGATTCTATTGAACAATTAATATCTTTTGCCTATTTAATAGAATTATATGGACTTTTTGATCTAAAAAATTTAGCCGTAATTAGCAGCAGTGGTGGTTATGGAGTAATATTGGTTGACCTAATTGAAAAAGCGGGTATGATAGTTCCTCCTTTCAGTCCTGACATCCAAAATCAAATAACATCACTTTTTTATACGCTTGGAACAAGCTCAAAAAATCCTTTAGATGTTTCTGCTCAAGTTTTCAACAGTGAAACTTTTTATAATATTATTAATTTAGCGTTAACTGACAGAAATATTGATGGAATGATAGTAGATTTACCGAGTTTTTATTTTAATAGCGATTTATCTTTTAGAACTAGATTAAATCAATCCTATGAAAATGAAATGATTGAGGCTCTAACCTTAGGTCATAAACATAGAAAACCATTAATTCCAATCCTAAAGCGAATTAATTGTCCTGAAGATTGGGAGAGACTTTTTAAAAAACTATCTGAAAGAAAAGTTCCCGTATTTGGAGATCCGCTTGAATTTCTACCTTTATTAGTAAAAATCTCAAAATATACGAGAAAGATAAAAAATTAAGGAGATACTAAAAAATCTGAAGGCTTCGGTATTCCCCAAATGCTTCTCTTAAGAGGTCGCAAATCTCTTGAATTGTGGCATAGGTTTTGACAGTTTCAATCATTATTGGCATTATATTTTCTGATGATTGTGCAATTTTCTTCAATTCAGTTAGTTTTTCTTGAACCAATTTTTCATCTCTATCTTTTTTTACAGATTTTAAAGATTCTATAATCTTTTTTTCAACATTCTCATCACGTTTGAATGTATTTATTTTACATTCTTCATCTGTACAAAATTTATTAACACCTATCACTTTTTCAACGGAATCTTCTATTCTTTTTTGGTACAAATAAGCACTATTTTGAATTTCCTTCTGAATGTAACCCTCTTCAATGGCTATTGCCATACCACCCATCTTATCTATTTTTTCAATATATTCTATAGTTTTTTTTTCTAATTCCGTTGTTAAGTATTCCACGAAGTATGACCCTCCAAGTGGATCTACAACCTCAGTCACTCCTGATTCATATGCAAGAACTTGCTGGGTTCTTAGCGATAATCTAACGGAGTCTTCAGTTGGTATAGCTAAAGCTTCATCTGCTCCACAAGTATGTAGCGATTGTGTACCACCAAGAACTGCTGCTAAAGCTTGAAGCGCAACACGGATTATATTTACTTGTGGTTGTTGCGCAGTTAGTGTTACACCAGCGGTTTGAGTATGAAATCTTAATCTTAATGAATTTGGGTTCTTGGCATTAAATCTCTCTCTCATAATTTTAGCCCATAACCTTCTTGCAGCCCTTAATTTCGCAATTTCTTCAAAAAAATAATTATGAGTTGTAAAAAAGAATGATAATCTCGGTGCAAAATCATCTATATCAATTCCACGCTTAAGAACCTCCTCAACATACGCAATACCGTCAGCTATCGTAAAAGCAATCTCTTGAATAGCATTAGCTCCCGCTTCACGCATATGATATCCACTTATACTTATTGTGTTAAATCTTGGCAAATATTTCGAACAATATTCAATAACATCTGCCATTAACCTTAAGGAGGGTTTAGGAGGAAATATATAAGTTCCTCGAGCAACATATTCCTTTAAAATATCATTTTGAACTGTACCTATTAATTGTTCAGGAGAAATACCTTGTGTCTCTCCAACTGCGATGTACATTGCTAAAAGAATAGAAGTTGGCGCGTTTATTGTCATACTTGTTGATACTTTATCTAAAGGAATTCCTTCAAAAACTTTTTCAAAATCCTTTAATGAATTAACTGTAACTCCAACTCTGCCTACTTCACCCAAACAAATATTATTATCTGAATTATATCCCATTTGAGTTGGTAAATCAAATGCTATGGAGAGTCCTTTTTGCCCTTGTGATATTAAATATTTGAACCTTTCATTAGTTTGGGTAGCATCTCCAAAGCCACCATATTGCCTCATCGTCCAAATTCTACCGCGATACATGTTTGGATAAACACCTCGGGTGAATGGTGGATTTCCTGGAAATCCAAGATCTTCTAAATAATTGATATAATCAATATCTTCTGGTCCATATACTTGTTTTAAGTGAATTCCTGAGGGGGTCTCGAATTTTTCTTTTCTTTCGCCCCGCTCTATAAATTTAGTCAAAATTTTTTCTTCCCATTCTTGCCGTTTACCTTTAATTTTTTTTAATTCTTCATAAGAAAACATAACAATTTTATCCTCCTTTTTAATTTATTAAATTGGTTCAAAAATATGAGCATATACTTCATTATCATCCAAATTTTCACAAATTTTTTTATATATAGGTTTTAATTTCATTCCAATTTCAAGATTATCTCTTATAGCAATTTGTCCTAATGCCCTTATTCCATTTTCGAATTCTACAATTCCTAGCGCAAGTGATTTTTGTTCTTTAAATTCTGCGGGAGGTGCATTTAAAATAGTATAAGTCAATAATTTGCATACACCTGAGGCTTTTAACTGAGTAAATTCCCTATTTTTACATTTTAAACATCTTAAATGTGTTGGATATTGTAAAAATCCACATTTTTTACATTTTTTCCATACTATTTCTTCTTCATAGTCCATTGATCTCACATCCTCTCGACCAAAATCGATAAAATATTATTCCCAAATCCTCCAAAATTGCAGGTGATACCAGTTTTTGCATCTGCGACTTGCCGTTTGCCTGCGTCCCCTCGTAATTGCAATACTAATTCTACAACTTGAGCCACTCCAGTTGCCCCAAGTGGGTGACCTCTTGCTTTTAAACCGCCTGAAGGGTTGATAGGTATTTTTCCGCCTATTTCTGTTAAACCTTCATGAGCGGCTTTTGCTCCTTCTCCTTTATTGAAAAATCCAATATCTTCGCTTTGTACAGCTTCAAGAATTTCGAATGCATCATGAAGTTCCGCAACATTAATATCATTGGGACTCTTTTTTGCCATCTTGTAAGCTTGATTAGAGCAAATCTTTAAAGCTTTTAAGACAGTAATATCGTCTCGTTCATAAGATATTTGTGTATCAGTTGCTTGTCCAATTCCCGAAATTAAAACAGGACTGTCGCAATGTTTTTTAGCGATATTAGCATTAGATAATACGAGAGCCGCAGCTCCATCAGAGATGGGACAAGCATGAAATAATCTTAATGGATCAGCTATTATTGGATTGGTCTTATTATCTTCAAGAAATTCGTAGACATTTTCCCATTGGCCCTTTCCTTTTTGAATGGCACTTTCCATGAAACTATGAATGCTTCTTTGAAAATGTGCATTTGGGTTTAATTCTCCATTCTTATGATTTTTAATAGCAATATCTGAAAGCCACTCCAATTTTGCATTATATTTTTTAAGATAGACGCGGGTTAAAAGCCCTGCTAAGGATGGCAGTGAGATTCCATGACGACGCTCTGCTTGGTGATGAGTAATAGTCGCGATAGTCGAGGTAATAAATCCAGGAGTTTTAATATGGGTCATTTTCTCACCACCAACAACTAAGACTATATCACTCATCCCCGAGGCAATTGCTTGGAAACCCGCTTTTACAGCAGAACCACCACTGGCAGGTCCATTTTTTATGTGATCAGCAGCGGCAGGAATTAAACTGAGTCTATCCACCAATGCACTGGCTATTCCTGTCATATGGCTTAAAATTTCGGGACACATAGCACCTACATAAACAGAACCAAATTCTTTATCGTTTGTGTTTGAATTTTCAATAGCTTCTAATGAAGCATCGCATAATAAATCCAATAAATCTTTACCATCTAATCTACCGAATTTTGTATGTCCTACCCCAATAATAGCAACTTTTTCCATAATAAACACAAATTTTTGCTAAGTTTTTTGATAATAGTCAATTATTTATAGAATTTTAATGAAATATAATTATTATTATAGTTAAAATTTCCTTTAAAATCAATAATAAACAGATGTGATCAAAAAATGTCAGAATTAAGAGAAGTCGTAATGGTAGATTATTTGCGGACTCCAATATCCCGAAGTAGACCTGCTGAACCTGAGCGGGATATTTTCCACGAGATTCCTGCTGATAAATTATTAGCTATAGTAATTAAAGAAATAGTAGCGCGTTCAAAGTTCGATTCCTCTGAAATTGACGAAATTATAATAGGGTGTGCTAACCAAGTTAAAGAAAATTTTCTCTATGGGGGACGACATATAATATTTTTAGCAGAACTTCCTGAAACAATAGCAGCTATAGGCTTGGATAGACAATGCGCATCAAGCATGTCAAGCGTACATATGGGCGCAATGGAGATAATGACGGGAAATTCTGAAATAATTATTGCTGGTGGAATGGAACATATGACACGAATTCCTCGCGGAACCGATTTAACGATTCGCCATACGGAACTTGGGGATAAAGAAAAATTTCCAAATCATGTCAAATATGATTTAAATACGGGATTCTCTATGATTCAAACAGCTCAACAATTATGGGAGCAAAATCCAGATATAACAAGGACAGATATGGATCAGTGGAGCCTCATTTCTCACGAGAGAGCAATAAAAGCGCGGGATGAAGGATTTTTTGATGAAGAAATCCTTCCAATTGAGGGTGCTCTCCCAGATGGCACTAAAAAAATTATTAAATATGATCAATCTATGCGTGCTGGATCTACATTGGAGATTATGAGCAAACTCCGTTTGGTTTCGAAAAGTATTAACAAAGATCCGCAAATTACTGCTGGAAATAGTTCACCGTTAAATACAGGAGCAGGTTGTTGCGTTCTAATGTCAAGAGCTCGTGCCGAAGAATTGGGAATCAAACCGATAGCTAAGATCCTATCAATGGCGTGGGCAGGTGTTAATCCAGGTATTATGGGAAGTGGACCAGTTCCAGCTAGCAAAAAAGCCCTTCAAAGAGGAGGATTGCAAGTTGGTGATATAGATTTCTGGGAAATAAATGAAGCCTTTGCAATTGTTCCTTTATACGCGTGTAAAATCCTTAATATTCCATATGAGAAGGTTAATATAAAGGGAGGGGCAATAGCTCTTGGACATCCTCTTGGGGCAACTGGAGTAAGATTGATTGGAACACTCGCACGTATTCTACAAGTTGAAGATGGAAGATATGGTCTTGCTACTGCTTGCGTAGGCGGCGGTCAAGGTGTTGCTACTATCATTGAGAAAATCTAAGAAAGAATTGAGATAATTTTTAACTTAAAATAACCATTTCATGGAGAATATTTCCTTGCTCTTGATAAGACTTTCCTTCAAGAGTTACATTTAATTTGAAGTTAGAATTGAATCTAAAATAGCCAGGATTAAGTCTCAAAATATATTTCACAATAAAACGTATAACAGAGTTTATATTAAAGAGTTCTAAAATATTTCCAGAATCGATAATTTCTTGGACATGAAGATAAATCTCTAGTTGCTTATCCATTTTGAATGTTAAAGATTTTGGATATTTATTAGCAGCTTTAGCATCATAAGCAAAATTTTTCTGTATGAGCTCATATTCACCCGTACTGAGAATAATCTCCTCATTTTTCGCAAGCATGAGCACTTTTATTGCATAATCATCCATTTTTTTGTTGCATTTTATATATGCATAGACCACTGTAAAAGTCTCAGAGTATAAGCGTCCCCAATACCAATACTCTAAATATCTAGGCATATTAATATTGCCCCAATTATGGTCATGATAACCAATTCCCTTTACAGGCATGTTATTTTTGCCAATCCAAATATTTCCTTCTACATCGGCTCTAGGAAAAGGCACACACCAAGCAAAATAACCCTTATTTCCAAATTGTGTGCTTCCATTTCCAGGCATCCAACCATGAACTTTAGCAGCAAATTTCAAATGAAACCCTAAACCATCCTCGTCTAAAAAAACTTCATAAATAGGTAGATCTGCGCTTGAATAATCAACTTTTATATAATTATGGCCTATATTCATATCCGCCTTCTCACGAGAAACAGTCATATCTGATCGTTTATATTTAACAAATTTTTGCATTCTTTCTCCATTAGGCTTATATATTACGATTTCGACTGCTGTTTTACCAGTTCGCTCATGAGCTGCTCGAAAAAATCCTACTACTGTATAACCTCCTTCAAGACGAGCGTCAAAATACCACCACTCAAAATAGCCTTTCTTTTTCAAGTCAATATGTAAACCATCATATTCAGGTTTGAAAGATGTTATTACTTCATCACGACGACCAGGTCCCGACCATCCTTCCTTTATTTTAGGAGTTTTATTGTAATTTTTTACCATTTTTAAGCTCTAATTAAATTTTAATAACTAAAAAGATTAAGATTATTTTATTTATTTTAGTTTATAATTATTAAGAAATTTTGAGATTAGAGAGTTTTTAATGCAGCAGGATGATATTAATAGAGTATACAAAGAAATACCCTTAAAAAAAATTCCTTGGATATATGAGACTCCACCAGCCATTTTAATTGAACTTATTAATAGTGGCAAGATAAAACCTTGTAAAACTATTGATTTAGGTTGTGGTACCGGTAATTATGCAATATATCTCGCACGTAAAGGATTTACTGTTACGGGAATTGATATTTCCCCTGCTGCTATAAAAATTGCTAAAAGAAATGCCGATGAAAAAAAAGTGAAATGCAATTTTCTTGTTGCTGATGTTCTTGCTGATTTAAACGAACTCAAGCAAAACTATGATTTTGCTTATGATTGGGAAGTGTTGCACCATATTTTTCCCGAAAAAAGGGAAATTTACATTAAAAATGTATATAATTTACTTAATCCAGAGGGGATATATCTATCTGTTAGTTTTAGCGACAAAGATCCATGTTTTGGAAGCCAAAGGAAATATAGAAAAACCCCTTTGGGTACTATTTTGTACTTTTCATCCGAAAATGAACTAAAAGAACTTTTTAGTTCTTTCTTCAATATAGAAATATTAAAAACAATAGAAATTAGAGGAAAACCCATTTCGCATTTAGCAAATTATGCCTTTATGAAACGTAAAAACTAAATCAAATAACTATAAATATGTGGATGTATAAGTAGGTTTTATTAAATTTTAATTTTAAATGAACTGAAGTAAATGCCCTCTTCTTTAGTTATAAATAATTTAAGGTGTGAATATCTAGTAAATCCATTAGGTATAGATGTAAAGACTCCACGCCTAAGTTGGATTATAGATTCAGATGAACGTGGTCAATATCAAACAGCTTATCGAATTCTAGTATCAAGCAAAAAGGATTTATTGGATAAAAATAAAGGAGATTTATGGGATACTGAAAAAGTTTTGTCTAACCAAACAAACCATATAAGCTATGATGGAACGCCACTCAAGTCTGAGATGTGTTGCTATTGGAAAGTAATGGTATGGAATAAAAATGAGATTCCATCAGAGTGGAGCCAATCGGCAATGTGGACAATGGGTTTGCTTTATGCTTCAGATTGGAAGGCAAAGTGGATTGGCTTGCCCCCTATTAAGGAACCAATAAATATTGAGGATCGAGAGCGTAAATATTATACCTCACCACTTATTCGCAAATCCTTCTCACTTGAAAGTCCCATTAAAAAAGCATTTATTTATGTTACCGCATTAGGGCATTATGAACTTTTCCTAAATGGAAAACGTATTGGAGATCACATTTTAGCACCAGAATGGACTGATTACACTAAAAGAGTTCAGTATCAAACATATGAAGTGAGTAATTTTATAAATAAAGGAGAAAATGTAATAGGGGCAGTTCTTGGAGATGGTTGGTATAGGGGAAATCTTGGTCCTGGTAGTGATATTCCTCATACTTGTTATGGAGATAATCTTCGTTTAATTTTACAAATGTCAGTAGAATTATCTGATGGTTCTATTAAAGAAATTCTTTCAGAATCGGATTGGAAAATATCCGAAGAAAGCCCTATACGCATGTCCGATCATTTTATTGGCGAAATCTACGATGTTAGAAAAGAGAAGCCTGGATGGAATGCTCCAAGATACAATGATTTAAATTGGTCAAATGTAATAGTTGATGAGTCAATAAATATTGACCTTGTTGCACAGTTGAATGAACCGATTAGAATTGTAAAGGAAATTACTCCTGTTTCTATAAATGAGATAAAACCAGGAATTTTTATATTTGACTTGGGACAAAATATTGCTGGTTGGTGTAAAATTAGAGTAAATAGCTCATTATGCGAGCCTGACGCTACAATTACCTTAAGGCACGCAGAAATGCTCAATGAAGATGGAACGCTTTATGTAGATAATTTACGAGATGCTAAAGCAATTGATAAGTTTATTCTTAATGGAAATAACACAAGGGAATTCAATCCACATTTTACTTATCACGGGTTTCAATATGTTGAAGTTACTGGATTAAGAATGGGTATAAAACCTGATCTTAATTTCCTTACAGGTTGCGTTATTAGTTCTGATTGTAAAATTGTTGGAGAATTTGAAAGCTCCGATGCTACTCTTAATAACTTATGGAACAATATATTATGGACACAGCGAGATAATCTTATAAGTATACCTACAGATTGCCCTCAAAGAGACGAGAGAATGGGTTGGATGGGTGATGCTCAAGTGTTTTGCCAGACATCTATTTATAATATGGATATGGGAGCATTTTATACAAAATGGATACAGGATATTAGGGATTGCCAAAGAGAAGATGGAATGTTTCCTATTTATGTTCCATATCCACCTGTATATAAGGAAATCACTAATGAACAATTTGGTGCTGCTGCTTGGTCGGATTGTGGTTTAATTTTACCGTGGAAATTATATTTAAATTATAAAGATAAGCGAATTATTAAAATGCATTATAATTCAGCAAAAAAATTCGTAGACTTTATACATTCAAGAAATAAGTCTTTACTCTGGCTAAGATCTACTGGAATGCATTATGGTGATTGGTTGAATGGAGATACTATTATCTCAGAAGATTACCCGAGAACTGGTGCAACAATTCCTTTTCGAATATTTGCAACAGCTTATTTTGCCAATTCCACCAGTATATTATCCAAGATGGCTAGTGTACTTGGTTTAAAAGAAGATTCTATTATATATTCGAATTTAGCAAAACAAATTAGAGATAAATTTACTAAGAGGTATGTTAAAGAAACTGGTCGAATAACAGGAGATACACAAGCAGGTTATGCATTAGCACTCCACTTTAATCTAATACCAGAAGATCTACGTCCTAAATTAGCACGCAAAATGGTGGAGGGAATTGAGAAATATGATGGGAGATTATCAACAGGTTTTTTTTCTACTCTTCCATTGATGCTCGAGTTAACGAAGGCTGGTTATTATGAAAAAGCATACAAGTTAATGTTTAGTAGACGATTTCCGTCATGGTTCTTTATGATTGACCAAGGTGCTACGACAATGTGGGAACATTGGGATAGTTTTATGAAAGGACGTGGCTTTTATGATACAAAAATGAATTCATTTAATCATTTTTCGATTGGATCCGTTGGCGAATGGATTTTTAGAGTAATCTTAGGTATTAACTATGATGAGAATCGCCCTGGATATAAACATATTATAATCAAACCTATGCCAGGTGATCCATTAACCTGGGCTAAAGGTTGTTATGAATCCATTTATGGTAAAATTATCATAAATTGGAGCATTGAGAATAGGATCTTTAATCTTGAAGTCTCAATTCCAACTAATACAACCGCAACTGTATATTTGCCTGCTGAAAGTGTAGAAAACAATTATGAGAATGAAAAACCCATTCAAGAATCTAAGGAAATTAAAATCTCGAGTTATGAAAATAAAACTTTATGTTTAGAGATTAACTCCGGTAAATATTTCTTTAAAACTTCGTATCTTAATTAAGAAGTTGCTAATTTTCCAAAAATTAATTATATCTTTTCATTATATTCATGAAGTGCTTCAAACATTGCCACAATATTTTCAGGGGGAACATCTGGTAGGATATTATGAACAGTATTCCAAATATAACCTCCACCAGGAGCAAATATTTCGAGTAATTCTGTAACATGCTTTTTAACTTCCTCAGGAGATTTTCGGGTAATTACATTTCTCGTATCGGCTCCACCACCCCAAAATGTGATATCATCTCCAAATTCCTCTTTTAAAAACTTAGGTTCCATCCCTTTCGCGTTAATCTGGACCGGATTTAATATATCAATTCCAATTTCAATGAAATCGTAAATAAAAGGAACAATAGATCCACAGCTGTGCATAAAGATTTTCATATTAGAATGATTTTTAATGAAATTACACATACTTTCATGACGTGGCTTAAAGATCTCGCGATATGCTCTTGGATTCATAAAAGGGCCTTTATTTTCACCAAGATCGTCACCTATACCAATAACATCAACAAGATCTCCAAGATATTTACAAACTAACGAAAGTGCAGCAAAATTAAACTCTAATACGATATCTAAAAATTTCTCAACCTTATTTGGGCGTCGAATTATATCAATTAAGAATTTATCCATTCGTCGCATACCAGTCCCAAATTCAAAAAGACTTAATCCCATATGTAAAACAAGAGCCCTATCTGTTGTTTTCTTATACTCAATTGTTTCTTTTCTTAACTTTCGCCAAAAACCTTTTTGATTTAATTTATCAAAAGGAGTTTTAACTAATGCAAATCCTTGATATTTAGTTAATGCTTGCAAAAATCCGCTTATATTCTCTGGATATTTATCATAAAAAGGCCAAAATGTTTGATCAAATACTAATGCTGCCTCTGACATTCTTGCTAAAACCGTTCCATCAGGATGAACTACCTCCATCGAGCCATCTTCATTGTGTCTGGGTGAAAACCATGAAGGAAACTGTGCAGGAATACCATTTACTTCGATATCATACCAATCATCCTCGCTATCGTTAAAGAATCGTCCTAAATGAACGGTATCAACTTTAAAACGGTCAAGAATTTCATCTTCAGGTTGAGCAAGTTGTTGAGAAATATCGTATATACGGGTTTGTCCACTTCTCATCCCTAAGAGCTTTTTTAAATTATGATAAGCGATTGCCGATATTCCCGTTGCTTCTGTTGAGCCAAGGTCAATGGGGACCATATCTGGTTCCTTATGGCTTATAGCAGCATTAATTCTTTCTCGTGAAGTCATTTTTGCCAATTTAAAGTTCACCTAATTTTGAATTTTCTCTAATAATACAATGATATAAATATAAGAATAAAAAAATAATTATAGATCTTCCTTAGTTTTTTCTCAAAAAAGTAATAAGTTTATTATCTTTAGATTTTTTTATTAATTAGTTCTATTAGAACAATAGCATTTTTTAAAAATTTAAAAATTGGTTTTAAAATTGGTAAAAGGAACAGTTAAATGGTTTAATAGCCGAAAAGGTTATGGATTTATAAGTTCTAATGAGGGGACTGATGTATTTGTCCATTACACAGCATTAAGTGGCAGAGATGATGAATATAAAACTCTTAATGAAAATGACAAGGTAGAGTTTGATATTGTTGAGGGTCAAAAAGGACCTCAAGCGAGTAATGTAGTCGTTACCGAAAAAGCCCCTCCTAGCCCATACGGTAGAGGCGGTTTTCGCATTTAATATTATGAATCATTATAAATCCAAAAAAATAATAATAAATAAGTAGTAAATAAAAAATTAGTAAAAATCTATTTTTACGATTATTATCGAACCTTATCTTTTTTTTTTATTTTTATTATAAAGAGAGTCTTCTAAGAAAAAGAGACTGTTTTAAATGATATAGTAAAAAAGGAAAAAAAAAATTTATTAAATAATACTTATTTTAACTCATTCTTGATTTCTTCATAGAAATCCAGTGAGTTTGGATTTCTTAACGCCCCTCGGTTTGCAACGGACATTCCATGAATAATTTTAGTTACTGCTATTTCGACCTTTTTATTACTAAACGTATATGGTATACCATCTGGAGGGGCTTGGAATATGAGTTTAGGAACATGTCTTGGAGAGGTTTTTTCCCGTAGTGTCTTTTTAATTTTAGCTTTCAAGTTATCATCCAATTCATAACCCTCATTTAAGAGAACAAACATTACAATTCGTATATCACCACTGATCTTTTGTCCTATCACTAACGAATCCGCTATTTCTGGCAGTTGCTCAACCACATTGTAAATTTCTGCCGTTCCAATTCGGACTCCTGATGGTTTCAAAACCGCATCAGATCTGCCCCAAAAAGTAATGCCACCCGTATCGCTATGAATTACTATGTAGTCTCCATGCCTCCATACATTTTTGCCTTTATCCTTATAAAAATCAAAATAAGCAGCATTATATTTTGTCATCTTATCATCATCAGCCCAGAAATATGTAGGCATTGAGGGAGCGGGTGCCTCACATACCAGCTCGGCTTGTTCATCTTCAATAGGCTCTCCATTTTCATTATAAGACTCAACTTTCATAGCTAACGCACGACCTTGTAATTCACCAGAATATACTGGAAGAATTGGTATTGCTCCGGCAAAGCATCCATTAATATCTGTTCCCCCACTTATTGAATTGAAGTAAAGATCTTTTTTAATTTCTCTATAAACATATTCAAATCCTTCGGGAGAGAGAGTTGATGCCGTCTGTGAAATCTCTCTTAACGCACTTAAATCATACTTTTCAGCTGGTTTTACTCCCAATCCCATTAAGTAGTGGATATAAGCTGCGCTTGTACCAAATATCGTGATCTTATGTTTTTCCATTAATTCAAAAAATCTTAATGGATCTGGATATAGCGGATTTCCCTCGTACAAGAATATCGTGGCGCCCACAGCTAAGGCACTGATAAGCCAGTTCCACATTTTGGCTGGAATAAGGTGATCTTATACCATCATCCATGAGGGCGCGGTGATATAGTTTATTACATCGTTTCTTTTTAAATCTGTTGAGAGTATTAGTTCTTTTAAATGATTAATAAGAACTCCACCCGCACTTTGGACCATGCATTTTGGCTTTCCAGTTGTCCCAGAGGAAAACATTATATAAACAGGATGGTCGAATGGCAATTGTTCGAATTCGATTGGTGGATCTTCCTCCTTAGAAATAAAATCATCCCAATGGACTGCCTTGGGAATGTCACTAATGTCTGGCTTACCATCGGATATGTACGAAACAACAATTACTTTTTCTATCGAGGGGATTGCATCGACTACTTCCTTGATATTTTTACTAATTTTAAAAGCCTTACCCCTATAGTAATACCCATCAACTGAAAAGAGTACTTTTGGCTCAATTTGCCCAAATCTATCGATAACAGCACTGGATTGAAGTTCAGCACCACATGATGCCCAAATTGCGCCTATACTTGTAGCAGCAAGCATAGCTATTGGTGTTTCAATTAAATTCGGAATATAAGAGACAACTCTATCTCCAGTTTTAATCCCCATTTCACGGAGGGATTTTGCTATACGTGCAACTCTCTTATTTAATTCGGCATATGTCATTTGTTTAGATACTTTCGTTTCACCTTGGAAATCAAAAGCCAATTGTTCGTCCTTAAACTTCAAGAGGTTTTCAGCAAAATTTAACTTGGCTCCAGGAAACCATTTTGTACCTGGATATACACTTAAGTCTTCAACAACTTTATCGTAAGGTTTGGATACGATAATATCTGAAAATTTCCACATTGCGTCCCAAAAATCTTCTATTTTCTCAACAGAAAATTTATAAAGGTCTTTACCTCCTTTTAAATCTTGTCCGTAATTTTTATTGACAAATTCGATAAAACGGGTTGCTTCTGCGTTTTTGATCCATTCTTCCGAGGGTTCCCAGAGTTTTTTTCTTACACTGCTCATATTTTAAGCAACTCTCTTTTTATTGGATTATTTTTTTTATAATCTGTTATGTAAATATTGAATATTTCTATAACTATATTTTTCTATTAAATTTTTCTTTTCTAATAGGATTCAATTAGGAATTAATATTATTTTTTTAGTTCCCTAATTATAATAATTATTATAATAAATTTTATTTATTTTATATTATTAGGTATCTTTAATGTTAGCTACAGAAAAGAAAACCATTCTTAAAGAATTAACAGAAGCATTAGGATCAGAATATATTTCTTCAGATCCAGCTATTCTTATTTGTTATTCAAGAGATCAATCTCCTAAACCAGCTAAAAATCCAACATTTGTCGTTTTACCTGGTTCAACAGAAGATGTCCAAGCTGTAGTTAAAATTGCTAATAAATTTAAGATTCCAGTTATTCCACGAACCACTGGAGTAAATGTTGCGGGTCTTTGTATACCATCTTCAGAAGGTGGGCTTTTAATAGATTTGAAGAGGATGGATAGGATTATTGATATTGATGAGAGAAACATGACTGCCACCATAGAACCGGGTGTCTTAATGGCTCAGCTACAAGCAGAAGCCTATAAAAGAGAATTAAAAATTATTGTTCCAAGCGCCCCGGGGAGCGTCTCTGTGATGGCAAACTATATTGGTACGAGAGGAACAAGCATAGCATCTGTTAAATACGGTGTCGGAGATAATCATATTGTTGGTCTTGAGTGGATTTTACCAGATGGTAATTTATTGGAATTAGGCTCCTGTGTATATCAAAACGGTTGGCAGACAGGATGTACTGGAAACTCTCCTGGCCCTGATTTATTGGGCTTATTTCTCGAGGCCAGTGGAGGTCTTGGAATATGTACGAAAGCTAAAGTTAAACTTTATCCAAAACCTGAGATAAGAAATAGTTACATTGTTTTGTACAATGAACCAGATCAAGTTTTAGAAGCTCTGAATCGAATTCAAAAAACTGGCATTGCATCATCTGGTTATGTTCATATGCCCGCAACTTATGCAGCTCATTTCTTCACGCTTAATAACGAGACTGCTTCGCAAGTAATGAATTTATTGCCTCCTTACACGATATTAGCGTTTTTTGAGGGTACAAAAAGGCAAGTGGAATATGAAGAGCAAGTTTTCAATAAAATAGTCGAAGAAACTAAAGGTACTTATTTAAATTTGGCTGAAATCGTTGAGATGTTTGGAGGGGCTGAAATGGGTATTGATCCTAAACCCGCAGAAACAGGAATAGTTCGTCAAGCTGATTATATGACAATTACAGTGAGGATAATGAGACCTAAAGGAGCATTTGGAATAACGGTCTATTTACATGATATTGAAAACTCATTTAAAATATTCGATAAATTTGAAGAAATTTGTAAAAAATTTGGATACGAGGATCTTACAACGTATTACATTCAACCAATAGATGATTACCATTATGCTTTCATTGAAATGGACATTATATACGATCATGGTCAAGCTACCGATAGGAAGCTGGCGGAAAAGATTTTATTAGAGGTTAATAGAGCATTTACGATAGATGGAGAGGGATTAAATTATTATGAGACCGTTTGTGGCAGTGCTGGTGAAATTATTGGTCCAGAACTTGGTTCTTACTATAAGATATTGAAAAAGTTTAAAAAGATAATAGATCCGAACAATATAATGAACCCAGGAGTGTATCTTCCAAAATGAGGTGATTTTTTTGAGTGGTGATATTGTTTTAGATAAATTGGTTGATATTGTTGGGAATGCGTATGTAAAAAAAGATTCCGAAGCTTATATTGTTTCACCAGGAAACACAGAGGACATCCAAAATATAATTCAAGCTGCTAACCAGCAAAAATTTAACATTCATATTAAAACTTGCGACGATAATTATCACGGAATAGATGATTTAATTACTAATGATGTTATTTTAGATTTTTATAGAATGAACAAAATTCAAGATTTAGATAAAATATCTAGAGCTATAACAATCCAACCTGGCGTATCATTTTTACAACTCCAAACAGAGCTAAATAAGTATGAATTTAGGGCCATGAATCCTTTAGGCTTACCTGCTTCAATTTCAGTCTTAAATTGTTATATTGAGAGAGTTCCGTTGTTTTCAGCTCCAAAACCACTATTAGCAAATGGTTGGCAGTGTATTTTAACGATGGATGTTGTTTTACCAACAGGGGAGATCTTAAAAACGGGGGCATCCTCTATGAAAAGCATGAAAAAACCGTTTTATTGGCCTTTTGGTGGAGGTCCTGATATGTCTCGCGTCTTTACAGCGGCACATGGAAACTTGGGAATAGTAGCAAAAGCAACTATCAAAATTAAGGCTATGCCCCAATCTCGAAAATTATTATTTCTTGCTTTTAGTAAAATTGAAGATGCTGTAGATGTTCTATATAAAATCCAACGGATCGAGCTTGGTGAAGAGTGCTTACTATCAAAAAATTTTAATTTGGCAGCTATGTTAAGTAAAAATTCAGCCGACTTTAAATCACTAGTTAATGAACTACCACAATGGACTTTATTATTATGCTTAGCAGGACCTGAAGAAAAGATTAAATATCAAGAAGAAGATTTTAAAGATCTTGGTCTAACTCCGATCGATAGTTTGGAAAATTTTGCAGACGATCTTCTAAACGAGTTTTTATGCCCCCAGAGAATATCAAGGATTCTTGAATACAAAACGATTTGCAGAAAAATTTCATTTTATACTACTTTAGACAGATTATCAGAATTCAATTCTAATATACTTAGTTATCTTGGAGAAAATAATTATTCATCTGAAGAATTAGGAACTTTTATAACTCCAGTAGAATTAGGGCGTGCTTGTTTCGTTGAGTATTATATATACGCAGATCCTACAAAACCAAACGAAAAAGAAATGGTAGAAAAACTTTATATTGATTTATATCAATTGATATCGAATCTTGGAGGAAATGTGGATAGGCCCAATAAACGGATAGATAGTATTGTTTACTCTAAAAACCCGATGTTTAAGAGTTTTTTGAAAAGTATTAAGAATCAATTAGACCCAAATAATATAATAAATCCTAAGAAGTTATCAATATAAGAATTTAAGATGAAAAATATGCTACAGGATTATAGAGACAAAGCCGCTCGTTGTGGTAAATGTTCGATTTGTAAGATAGTTTTACCATTTGAGGTAAAAAGTGCCCGCTATTCAGCCATATGTCCAAGTGGTACTCGTTTTCATTTTGATGCCTATTATGCATCTGGGAAAATGGAAATCACACGGGCGATTTGCGATGGAGATTTAGACTATACAGACAGATTACTTCACATTTTCTACGCTTGTACAGGATGTGGTGCTTGTAATGCTCAATGTTATTATGTTAAAGAGCTAAGGCCTTTGGAGATCTTTGAGGAACTCAAAACAAAGATCGTTAAAGACGGCTTCGGTCCTCTCCCTGAGCACACTAGATTTAAAGAAAGTATTGAAAAAAATAATAATCCATACCATGAACCACACGAAAAAAGGTTTCAATGGCTCAAAGATAAGAGTGCAATAAATAAGAAAGAAAATCTTGTCTATTTCGTGGGCTGTACAACAGCATATAGAACTACTGAGATTGCTGAATCTGTTACAAGTATTTTAAGAAAATTAAATATTAAATATAGTGTATTATTTGATGAGTGGTGTTGTGGTAGCCCTCTCCTTAGAACTGGGCAACGAGATCTCGCAATGAAATTAATGCAACATAATATAAAAATCATAGAGGATTTAGGAGCCGAAAAAGTAATTTTTTCGTGTGCAGGTTGTTATCGAGCTTTTAAAGAAGATTATCCAAAATTCGGAATAAGCTACTCCTTTAAACCTCTTCATATAGTGGAGTTTTTAGCTGAGTTGACAGATTCTTTTAAATTTAAAAATATAGATGAAATTATAACCTATCATGATCCTTGTCATTTAGGAAGGCACTTGAACATTTATAACGCTCCACGTAAGATTCTAAGTAACATTCCTGGAGTTAAATTAATCGAAATGGAGAGAAATAAAGAATTTTCTTGGTGTTGTGGTGCTGGTTCAGGTGTAAAAGCAGCTTATTCAGATTTTGCGACTTGGTCAGGTCTTGAAAGGCTTGAAGAAGCAAAAGATACAGGAGCCCAGACATTAATTTCATGTTGTCCCTTCTGTAAGCATAATTTAAAGGAAGCGAGTAAGAGGCGAGGTATCAATATAGATGTAATAGATCTGACGGAATACCTCAAAAAAATCTTGGAGTGATGAAACGATTTCTTCAGTAATAATCGTAGGCGGGGGAATAGGAGGATCTGCTTGCTGTGCTTTATTAGCTAAAACTAATTTAAAACCGATCATTTTAGAAAAAAATAATTCTGTAGGCGGTAAAGCTTCTACTTATAATAAGGATGGATTCACCCTTGAAGCAGGAGTACACATGTTTTCACGCTGCGAGAATGGACCTCTCAGTCAGGTTTTAAAAGAATTCAAAGCTGAGGAAAAACTCAAGTGGATTTATAACGATCCAGCCACAGAAATTAAATATGCTAATAAAAGCTTTCTCATGCCATTATTTTTTTCAAGACCGGAAAATATGCGAAAATTTTTAGATTTCCACTCTCTTGATTCCGAAGAAATAGATAAGGTGATTCAAATGTTCATGGCTATACTTTCAGCGAGCGAATCTGATATTAAAACTTTCGACACTAAGGACTTAAAATCTTGGGTATCTAATTACACCAATAATCTTGCCATGCACGATTTTTTAAATTGCGTTTGTATTCTTTATTTTGCATTACCTTATTACAGGGCTTCTGCTGGAGAATTTATTTACTGCTTTAGAAATATGTTTATAGATTCATCTTTTGGCTACGTCAAAGGAGGATCTTCTTCGCTATCTAAAGCTTTTATGGAAGTAGCTAGCGATCATGGAGCTGAGATAAAAAAGCACATTCAAATAAAGCGAATTCTTGTTGGGAATGAAAGAGTTATTGGCGTTGAGACGGTTGATGAAAATATCATTAATTCTGAAATTATTATAAGTAATGCAGGCATAAAAGAAACTGTGCTAAAATTAGTAGGCGAAAAAAGTTTTACTAAGGAGTATGTAAATTATATAAAAAATCTGAAAGAATCACTAGGCTATCTTAGTATGAAAATCGCTGTAAAGGATAAAATTACAAATCATCCTTGCATAGTAGTGATGCCAGAAAATTCCGAAAAATCTTTTAGAGATATAGATGCGGGTAAACCACCTAAAAATATGTTTCTCTTCATACCCATCCCATCAAATTTGGATCCAGACCTGGCACCAGCGGGAATCCAACTATTAACAATTGGCACTCCTTGTCCAAATGATCCAAACATAGATTTTCAACCTTGGATTACGCAACTGAAAGATAATATCAATAGAGTTTTTCCCAATATATTCGATAAAGCAATGTGGGTCGAAATTACTACACCAAAGGATATATCTAATTGGACTGGAAGGTTCGGTGGGGGCGCTATAGGATTAGCTCAAACTCCTGAACAAACAGGAGAAAATCGTCCATCAGCTATCTCACCAATTAAAGGTCTTTATTATGTAGGTGCAGATGTACAAGCTAGAGGGATTGGAACTGAATTGGCAGCGGATAGTGCAATAAAGCTCGTTTCTTATATCAAAGATAATATAAGTTATATTAGTGCTTCATAATTCACTCTTTTTTAATTGTTAAAAATTATATTTAAAAATGAAAATAACTTAATCAAATAATAAAATGATTATCCAAATAACAGAGGCAAATCTATATGAAACAAATGACAGAACAAAATCTTTTAAATGCGTTTGGTGGAGAGAGTATGGCCCACATGCGTTATCTCCATTTTGCCGTCATGGCAAAAAAAGAAGGATTTGATAATGTTTCCCGGCTTTTTGAAGCAATAGCTCATGCCGAATATGTACATGCTGGTGATCATTATAGAGAACTAACACACCTAAATGGAGGATTCGTTGCCAATAGTATGGGGGCTTTTGGACCAGGTGATACCGCAAAAAATTTAGACTTAGGAATCGCAGGAGAATCTTTTGAAATTACAGAAATGTATCCTGTTTATATAGAAACAGCAAAATTTCAAGGAGAAAAAGGGGCAATCCAAACATTTGAATGGGCATTAACTACTGAAAAAGAACATAAAAAACTCTACGAAAAAGCAAAAAAATCAGTTGAAAGAAAAAAAGATGTAGAAATTGGACCTATACAAGTTTGTGGAATATGTGGTTATACTTTAGAAGGCGAAATACCTGATAAGTGTCCAATTTGCGGTGCCAAAAGGGATAAATTTAAGTCCTTTGAATGAAATATAATTTTTTAAATTAATTTTTTTCTAATTTTCTTACTACTTAATTTCTTCTAAAAAGAGAAAAATAATATAAGAAATATAAAGAAAAAATTGAAAAAATTATTAATAAAATACGAATTAATTTTAAAAATACAAAAGTTAAATATCAGAAAATAGGTAAAAAAAATGAGTGAAGAAGAAGGGGAAGAAAAAGAAGAGAAACTTTTAGATAAAATAAATAATGCATTCGTGGACTTCGTCGGTAATGTATTTGGTGAGAGTGGAAAAGAATGGGTGAAAGAAACTCAAGAAAAGATAAAAGACTTTTCGTCATCTTCTATAAAGAAATTCATGGAATTTTCAGATGATGTGTTAGAAAAACTCAACCTTCATGAGAACGAATCAATCATAAAAACACGAGATTCAATAGAGGACATGTTAAAACAATCTGGCCTCTTAAAAGAAGAGGAAGAGGAGGAATTTTAACTACTTTTAAAGAACTTAATATGCGTAAAATTTAGGTATTCATTTTCTTTTTCTATTTATTATTATACGGCCTTAAAAGAAAAAGCAAAAAAGGAAATTATAGAATGCCATTCTCTTTTAGATAAGATTTCACGTCTTTTATTGATTGGTTAAATAATTCTGATATAACCATTAAAGACATTGATTGATCCATCCCCATACTTGTATAATCCTTGTAAAGCTGTATCCAGGTCTCGTTTTTAGCGTATTCTGCTGGATGTTTAGATTGAATGTGTACCCAATAGGGACGCTGTAATGTAACACCACAGTAGGGACATTTTCGGCTTTCATTGTCCTTTTCCATAGTTTTTTCTCTTCACTATTAGTAAATTAAAAATTATTAATTTTAAAATTATAATTATAATATATTATTTGCTTAAAAAATTTTTAATTTCACATTTTTAATTTTGATAAAACTATTGAGAGAATAAAAATATAAGTATTAGTTTTTTGTTTTAAAACTTTATCTGTAAGCAGAATGATTTATTGCCATTTCCTTTTTAACTCTAACGACGTCAGCTTTCTTACTTGATCTACGCCAAATACGACGTATTTATAACACTGTTTCTCCCATATTTTATTTTCCATATATTGATTGATAGAATTTAAATCGGTAAAATCAGTACCGCATAACTCCTTACAAGCAACGCTTCCAAATTCTTTTTCGAAGTTATGAGCGTAAATTGCTGCTTTTTGATAAGCCTTCATATGATCTTTGAATTTAAGTTTTTCCTTCCCTCCTATAATTATTCCTATGGCAGCACATCCACCACACACTGCACCACATGGTCCTTTCCAACCTTTTTCTGACTTAAAACCTCCAAAACCTCCCGCAAGTGGAACAGCAAGATTATTAAAATAAAAACTTCGTAATTCTGGTATGCCAAGGATTTCAAGGACAGAAGTTAAAGTTAGGACAGAGCAATTAGCCTCTCTTTTGAGATAAGGTAGAGTTTCTTCTAGATCTTTAATTTTATTGTCAAATTTTTCATTTATATCAGTCATATTAACTAAAATAAGAAAAGCTAAATAAATGTATTTACATGGATAAAAAATCTGAATTTCCAAGAAGATAACTTGATATAGAATTCCTTTTTAATTAAAAATATTTTTTATTTAATATTGAATATCTACAGAAAATGTAAACAATATAAATAAAATTATATTACTTTTTAACATATGGAAACCGTTTTAGCTTCATTCGAAATCAAAATTGCATTTGATAATAATAAGATTGAAGATAGATTTATCTCTGATTTTGGATTTTCAGTTTTAATTTATAACAATTTTACTGAAAACTACTTGTTATTTGATACAGGCAGTAATAGTGAAGCATTAATTCATAATATAGAACAATTTGACATTGACATTTCAGATATATCAAAAGTTATAATTTCTCACAATCATTATGAACACATTGGGGGTTTAGATGGGGTATATAATAAAAATTCTAACATAGAAATATATGTACCTACTGAGAATTTAATATCATATAAAAGAAAATATCAAAAATCACGAGTTATAGGAGTTTCAGATAAAATTCTAATCGAACAAAATATATATTCTACAGGACAATTAGGAAATTATTTAAAAGAACAGGCTATATTTTTAAAAACAGAAGAAGGCTATTTAATAGCTATTGTTGGTTGCTCTCATCCAGGCTTAGACGAAATTATATCGAGGGGGAAAATTATTGGTAAAATTAAGGCGATAATAGGAGGATTTCATGGATTTCGAAAATTTAGTTGCTTAGAAGGTATTGATTTTATAGGTGCGACCCATTGCACACAACATATAGATTTATTAAAGAATAAGTTTCCTGATCAATTTAAAAATATCTATGTCGGAGACTCTTTAGTCTTTTAAAATATTATATCTAATTCAAAAATTTGAATTTGAATTATTAGGAAGATAAACCTCGATTTTTTTAAAATGTATTTATAAAAGTTAAAAAGTTAAATAGAAAAATTATTATTTAATTTCTTAAGAAAACAACATTTTTATTATAAACTAATTTTAATGAAAGATTTAATCTATGAAATTGGATTTATATTTCGTGGATTTACTATCGTAAGTCATACCTTTAAAGAGCTTCCTGCTCACAAGGAAGATGGTGTTAAAAAGGATTTGAGAGGTGCCTTTGTATCAGCAATTAGTATATTTGCTGAAACCGCCTTTAGCAATAATAATTTAGAATATCTAGAAAGTGGCAATATATTATTTATTTTCAAAATGTCAGAAGTGAAATCCAAAAGATCAAAATCTGCTGAACCATTGATTTTGTACGGATTAACTGAGAAGAAAAAAAAAAATCCAGATAAATTAGTATTTAAATTTTTAAAAAAAACAAATCCTATCTTAGAAAATTTCCGTCAAAAATACGATGGGGGAGATTTTACAAATATAACTTTGTTTGAACCTTTTAAGGATGAAATAAAAGCTTATTTTGTTTAAATTTCGGTAGAGTCCTCATTTTTAGGAGCTTTACTTTTGTTTAGGATTTTATTTATATGTGATTTGTATGGGGGAGATTAAGTGAAAATTGTCTAAAAATCCCATTTAAATATATTTATTATTAAAATCTTTTGGTTTCTCTGGCAAGATGGTTGGTTCAATAAATTTATAACCGCACATTGGACATGTCTTTATCTTTTCTTTCTTTTGTGAATCAAACGGTCTAAAGCTATACCCACATGCCGGACAGGTTCTTATTAAATTCTTATTCATTATTTTAACTCCTAATCTATTATTTAATTAACTCATATAATTAAAAGAAATTTAGGTATTAATTATTACAGATTCTATTTCTCTATTAATATAATTAAAATGTCGTTCACATTACAACCTGTTGGACCTGAAATTATTTCGCTTTTAAGAGCTTTGAAAAAGCTATTAGAGTCATTGTTATCTAGATATTTTTTAGTATCGATTTTTTTTCTATTGGTTTGAGATAAGGTAAAATTATCAACTAGAGCACCCATTGCTTTGCTGTTACCCTCAATACCATCTAAATTGGCAGCAATTATTAAAAAATCATTAAGAATTCTCTTTTCTTTAATAAAATCAAGAAATGCTAAAAGCATTTCTTGATTTCTTCCTCCAATCCCATTGCCTTTAATTGTAACCGTTAATTCACCCGTTCCAATTAACGCAATTTTATCTTGATTAAATTTTTCTTTTATTTTTTGAATTAGTACTTGATAGAGTTTTCTTCCAAAATCTTGTGCTTCCCCCGTAATTTCGTTAGAAAAATAATCTACTTCAAAATCCCGTTCTCTTAAATAAAATCTTATTTCTTCAACTGCCGAAGTAACACTTCCTATTAAATAGTTATGAACATTATTAAAACAAATATCAGAGGATTTTGGATTTTCTAATTCTTCATTATTTATTCCTCTCTCTAAAATATTTTTGACGGAAGTCGGAAGACTTTCAAAGATACTATATTTTTTAAAAATTTCTACAGCTTCACTGAATGTAGTCTTATCTGGTACAGTTGGTCCAGAAGCTATTGAATCAAGATTGTCTCCCACTACATCTGATATAATTAAAGTGATTAATGTAGCTCTGCTTGAGTTGTACAATTTCTTAGCGAGATTACCCCCTTTAAAATCAGACAAATGCTTCCGAACAGTATTAATTTCGTGTATTGACGCTCCACATGCTAAAAGCAACGAGTTTACTTCTTGTAAATCGTTGATTTTTATCCCTTTTTTAGGTAAAGGTAATAAAGCAGACCCTCCTCCAGATATTAAACAAATAACTAAATCTCTATTTGAGGTTTTTTTAATAATTTCCATCATTGATTTAGTTCCGCTTAATCCATTCTCCTTTGGAATTGGGTGTGAAGCGTAATTAAAAATAATTTTTCCAGTTATATTTGAAATAATGTCTAGTCCCTTTGGAATATTTACAATACCTTCATACTGGATGTTAGTAGATTCTAGCAAGATTTTCTCGAGAGAGAGAACCATCTGCGCTGTAGCCTTACCCCCACCAATAATATATATTTTATCATAATTACTTAGATTAAATCTATCTTTTTGAACGATTAAAAAATTATTTTGAATTTTGATAGATTTTGCCATTAAATTTTCAGGCTTTACTGCATCTAGTGCTTTCTCTAATGATTCCAATCCGACTTTTCTTAAATTTAATTGGGATTCTTTCAAATTTCTTGTAAAAAACTGAGAAAAATTTTTAATAAACAGTAATATCACTTTTTATCAAATTATTAATTTGATAGAATTAATTAGAAGTATATATTTCATATTATTTACTGAAATTGATTAGAAAATGAGCGAACAATACGATATTGCGATATTAGGAGCCGGTCCAGGAGGCTACCAAGCAGCGATTAGAGCGGCGCAGTATGGTGCAAAAGTTGCTTTAATTGAGAAAGATAAATTGGGAGGAACTTGTCTTAATAGAGGGTGTATACCTACAAAGGCTTTGTACACTTCAGCGGAACTAATTGAGAAAATTAAGAACGCGGAAGATTTTGGAATTGAAATTAAAGAATATAAATTAAATTTTACTAATGCTGTTGAAAGAAAGAATAGAATTGTTCAAGAATTAACTGAAGGTATTAAAGCCCTAGAAAAAGCGTGGAAAAACGACGTTTATTATGGTTTTGGTAAGATTTTAGGTGGAGATATCAATACTGGATTTAAAGTTTCAATTCAAGGTCAAGATAATAAGACTATTATCGCTAAAAGAATGATAATCGCAACTGGCTCATCACCAGCTATTATACCTAATTTTAATATTGATCATAAACGAATTTTAACTACTGATGATATTTTAGAACCAACTTTTACAATAGTACCAAAACGATTATTAATAATTGGGGCTGGTGTTAGTGGTTGTGAATTTGCTACTATTTTTGCATCGTTTGGTAGTAAGATCACCTTATTGGAATTTTTTCCTTCACCTATAGCTACCGAAGAATCTTTGATTATTAAAGAATTACAAAAGAAATTGGTTTCTAAAGGAATAGAACTTTATACTTCGCAGAACGTTTTATCGGTTGAAAATACAGGTTCTGGAGTTAAAGCTATAACTTATTCTTCAAATGTTCCTAGGGAGGAAATTAACACCGCTGAAAAGACTTTCTTTGAAGCAGAATATTGCTTGGTCACAAATGGTCGGAAAAAAGAATCCAAAAATCTTGGACTTGAAGAACTTGGAATTAAAACTGAGCGAGGCGCAATTAAGGTAAATCCAGATACTTTAGAAACTAATGTTAAGGGAGTATATGCTATAGGAGATGTAACAGGTGGCCTTATGCTAGCTCATGTGAGTAGTTATGAGGGTAAAATTGCGGTAGCAAATGCGTTATCAAGCATCGGAGGCTTTCCAGTCAAGGAAATGAAAGCAAATTATGCAGTAATACCATCTACTATATGGACATATCCTATTATTGGATCAGTAGGGCTAAGAAGAAAAATCGCACAAAATCAAGGTATTGACGTGTTAATGGGTACATTTCCATACAAATCTCTTGGCAAGGCTAAGTGTATGGGTAAGGAAGATGGATTTTTAATGGTTCTTGCTGATAAAGTATCCCAAAAAATTATTGGTGCGTCATGTATAGGTGCTGAAGCACCTGAATTAATCGCAGAGATTGCTTTAGCAATACAAAATGGTTTAACCGTTCAACATGTTGCTGATACAATACATAGTCATCCAACACTATCAGAGATGGTCCTAGAGGGTGTAGAATCTGTCATTGGTACAGCGATTCATAAAAAAGGACGACCAATTCATCTATAAATTAAAATAGATGCTAATAAAATAAAGGAGAAGAATTGTTGCTATTGATCTATTAGATCTTCTAATGTGACGTCTGGATGGTGATAGCGAGCCCTTCCTATTGTTTTTTTCCCGTATTGAATGGCTTCTTTTGGACACCAATGTAAACAAGCTAAACATTGCTGACATTTATGAAGCCATAGGGGTTTCCCTTCAATTATTTCAATATTTTGGACAGGGCAAATTTTTTGACAAATTTCGCAGCTATTACAATTTTCATCAACCCAAAAATTTGTATCCTTTAAGAGTAATTTACGATCGTTTCTTTTTTGAAGGAATGTGAGTAATTTACCCAAACCAGGTGTTTTTTTAATTGATTTAGCCCCTTCAATGATTTTAATAATTTCTTTAACTTTTTGATTTGCTATATTAAATCTTTTTAGTTGGTCCTCTTTAGATGGTGGAGAATACATCGGAATATAATTTCCCGGCATTTTAATAACAAAGCTTGCGTTTAATTTCTTCCCTTTATTTTTCAAAATTTTTGCTATAATATTGATGGTTCCCCCTGGAAAATCATTACACGTAGCAACAGCATAGATATAAGTTATTTGATCGACGTTTAGCTTTCTAATAAATTCTGCTACAATAGGAGGGAGTGCTCCGAAATAAACGGGAAAAACAAAGCCAACTTTATTAATAGGAAAATTTATTTCCTCGTTAATTGCTTTTGAAATAGCAATGATTTTTGTATTTTCCAAGTCTTTAGCAAGGTCTCGACTTATTTTTAAAGAATTCCCTGTGCCTGAAAAACAATAAATTATATTCTCCATATTCTCTAAAAATATATAATGTTCGTTAAAATTTTAAATTAAACGTAAAATTTGAGATATATAAACATATATCATCTATGGATATATTTAACTTTGAAAGAAGATAATTTTCCATGCTTAATTTTTATCACTCTATATGCACCGACCAATCTAGGACTCCTATACCCAGCTAATCCTAATGCTGGTGTTTGAACTACAAATGGTCCAAATTTTTCTATATCTTTTGCATTTGTAAAAACCTCTGAATATGTATCAAAAAAAATTGCTGCTGGATTTTCTATTTTTTTTAAGCTAAACGGAGGAGCATCAAATACTTTTGATTTTTTATGTTCTGGGTCTCCTAATCTAAACTCTTTAAGAGTATGTGTATGTCCAGTCATAGTAAGAACGCAATAATCTTTGCAAAATTTAACAAGTTTTTCCCAATTTGATGAAACAGTTCCATATTTCACGTTAAATTTTTTATCAATGCGGATTTTTGAGGTTTTTTTTACAAACTTTCTAAGCAGAGATTCTCTAAATTCATCTATTTTTGTTGAAATCCTTTTCCCAAATTTATGTTTGATCCTTTTAAGAATGCCCATTTTCTTTTTTGGATTAATTACTGGTCCATGAAGAAAAAGGAAAGTATTATCTCCTTGTTGGATTTTATTCTTAATTAAATTTTCTAAATAACTGATTTGTTTCTTTTTAAGTCCTGTTAATGAAGGATGACCTGTTACGAGATCACTAAGATTTTTAAAGGAATCTGAACCTGTGTTTAAAAAAATAAAGTTAGATTTTCCAAACTTTAGAAAATAATCTAATGAAGGATTGATCTCTAACCAATATCCTTTTAAAGATTTTTTACTTTTTATAATCGCAGAAACAGGTAAAGCTAACAACTTATCGTTTAAAGCAAGTGCCTCGGATGCTTTTAGACCCATTTTTCTATAAAATCCTGCCCATCTTATATCATAATGAAAAGGGCGATAATCGTGATTACCGGGAATTGTAAATATGGGGCATAATAGTTCTTCCCCTTTAACATTACCTTTTCTTTTTTTTTGAGGCAAATTTAACACTATTTCTTTAAAAGTTTTCCAATTACTGTGGCTATAGTCAAACATTTTCAATTCTTTTGGAAATTTACTTAATAAAGAAAAATCAATAAGATCACCTGTTAAAGCTATGAAATCTAACTCATTCTGTAGAACCTTTCTATTCATTAATTTAATAAACCGTCTAAATTGATTATTCGGATTTACTAATCTTTTTTTTAAAGGTTTATGTATTTCATCATCTTTTAGTAATTCTTTTTCTTCTAATCCTTCGATTTTAAAATCTTTTTCTTTTGTAATTGCATTTAGATAATCTCCACTGAATATTTTTGTCCATTTTTTAATAATTTCGTATATTTTATCATTTCTCTCAGCTATATGTAAATCTGTGGCATGAATGAAAGTAAAATTTTCCCAATCTTGTTTTGAAATAACAATTGAATGATAATTTATTCGATTTTGAAAGTTATCTATTTTTTGTACAATATCAAACATGACAAATTTCCGCCTTTTTAAAAATTCTATTACTTCTTCTGTTAAATCAAACCTAATTGTTACCCTAAAGAAAAGATCTAAATTGCCATAAATATTATGTTTTAACAAATGATCATGCGGGCTACAATATTCCTCATAATTTAGATCATTAATCGCAGTTATAGAGACATTTTCGACTTTCCATATTGTTGGAATTATTGGATCTCCTCGAAATGCTCGTGGTTTTAATCTTCTTAATCTTTCGTCTTCGAGTTCGATTTCAACAAAATCAGACTCAAGCGTTTTACTCTCTGTTTCTGAAGTTTTTAATTTTTTCTTTTTTTTTGAAGACCTTCTTTCCTTCCATCTTTGCCAAAAACTTTTCTTCTTTTCTTTTTTTTTTAAATCGATTTCTTTTCTCATTTTTTCTAGTATTAATTTCAGCTTCCACTTATACTCGAGAATAGGGATTATTTTTATTCTTTTGGTAATGTGTTTCTCAAATTTTTTAGGATCTTTTATATTGCTAATATATAACAAATTTATTTCAAAATCATCATTTTTTAGCTCAGGATCTATACTTAGAATCATTGGATGGCCTAAGTTTGGATTAACTAAAAATGATTTCCCTACAATCTCTTCTATGGGATGTAAATAGCTCAATTCTCTTATAAAACTTTATTTATATGTTTATCTACTTTTCTTAATACTCTATTACTCTAATAATAACAAAAGAATAGAGGTATAAAAACTTAAATAGATTCTTTCATATTGATGATTTAAGGAGAGGGCCTCAAAACATGTTGTTTCGTGCTAGATCAACAAAGATAACATTATCTCCACGCACAACGATTGAACCTAAATTTTCGTGTTCTTCACGTATGTTCCCATCTTCATCTTGATATTCAAAAATTTGGGAAGTCCCCTCAAGATATAAATTTAAATGCTCATCAAATCCTTCCAATTTCCCTCTAAACAGTCGGTTCCTTTTAACCTTTATTAAAATAACTTTATTTATCGAATCTTTTAAATAATCAATAGGTCTACGAGATTTCTGCTGAATCTTTCGTTCCATATTTGAAATACACTAAAAAAAAAAATTAATAAAAAAATTCTAATTATTAAAAAACAATTCGCAATTAAAACCTTTTGATCTAATTTAGATTTAGTTTTATTAAAGAATACAAAAATGTAATTAATTTAAAGATTTAACAAAAAAGAAGAAAATTGTAAAATCAAGTAAATTGCTTTAAATGTTAAAATAAAAGAAATTGAATACAAATTTTAAAAATAACACTTCTTTTAAATTAATTAACATGTCTAACGAAAAACCAAAAAAACCAAAGCTCAGAGGTTTTGCGGCGTTTATAAACAATATAATAAATTCTGTTAAAGATAAGAAAGAATGTATAGATATTATTAAAGGAATACGCACTCGTGTTCTTTTAAATAATGAAGAAAATAAATGGGCTGCTTTAATTACAGTTGAAGATGAACAAATAACAGTCGAAGGGATAAGAACCGAACCAAAAGAAAATTTAAGTAGGAAAAATCTCTATTGGTGGGGTTACTGGAGATTTCCTACAATGCAAACTCTAATAAGCGCAGCAAATTGGGGTACTGGAAAATGGCTTAGAAAAATAGTGGGAGGTAAAATTAAAGGAGCCTCGCAAGTGGCAATTGTAGGCCAAATTTTAGCATTAGCAGCTCCATCTGCCTAATCTGAAAAAGAAAAATAAAGAATTTAAAAAATAAAAAAAATCCTATTTATTACCACTAAAGGTTATAAAAATATAATCGATTTTAATGGCAAAAGTAAACGATACAGAGAATGGGAAAAAAATGGTGAAATGCTGTGTAATGAATTGCCAAAAAGAAATCCCTCTTGAAAAAGCAATTATTATAAAAAATAAATATTTTTGTGGTGAATGTGGAGCAGCATATTACCGGGGCACCTTGAACCTCTAATCCAAACTGATTTTCACAAAAATTTAGGCTCGTGGCCTAGTTAGGATAGGGCAGCGGCCTCCTAAGCCGAAGATCGAGGGTTCGAATCCCTCCGAGCCTGTACTTCTTTTGGCACCCATAATTTTTGAAAGATATAATTAATACATAGCGTTATTTACATTCATACATAACGATATAAGTTCTACTCAAAGATATAATTAAATATGAAAAAAGAATTAATTTTAAATTAGCAACAGATTGTCAAAAAAAAGAAATTATAAAAAGGTGAAATTATGCCAAAGAAAATATTAAGAGTAAATATGAGTAATCTTGAAACCAAATACGAAGATGTACCAGAAAAATACCAAGTTTTAGGAGGTCGTGCATTGACCTCAACTATCGTAGCAGATGAGGTTCCTCCAACATGCCATCCTTTAGGTCCAAATAATAAACTTGTTTTAGCCCCAGGAGTAGTGACTGGAACAGATGCACCAACTTCTGGACGAATTTCAGTTGGGGGCAAATCACCATTAACGAATGGTATCAAAGAGGCTAACGCAGGAACAATTTTTGCTCAGATGTTAGGAAGAATGCGAATTGCTGCTATTATAGTTGAAGGGAAACATGTAGGAGATGATTATTATCTCCTGAAAGTAACCATTGATGGAACAGAATTTATTAACGCGAATAAATGGTCAGGAAAAGGATTATATGATACATATAAAAATCTCTTTAAGCAATTTGGAGATAAAGTAGGTATTTGTAGTGTTGGAATTGCTGCGGAATTATTAGGAGCAGCTTCAGGAGTCTGCTTTAATGATCCTGAAGGACTACCAAGTAGATATGCTGGTAGGGGAGGTCTTGGAGCGGTAATGGCATCAAAAGGATTAAAATTTATTGTTGTTGATGAAACTGACGCACCAGGAGTAGAAATAGCAAATGAAGACCTCTTTAACCAAGGTATTGAAAAGCTGACGAAGGCTCTCAATACACATGACGTTACAAAACCAGAAGGAGCACTTAATTCATATGGTACAAGTGTGTTAGTTAATATAATAAATGAAGCAGGAGCATTGCCACAACGGAATTTTTCTTCAGGTCAAGATGATAATTCAGCAAAAGTATCTGGTGAAGCAAAGGCTGAAGAAATTAAGAAGAGAGGAGGTGTTCGCCCACATTTTTGCAGTCCTGGTTGTATAATTCAGTGTTCCGAAATATGGTGTAAACCTGGTGGAAAAGATCCTGTTGGAGTATTAGAATATGAAAGTGTATGGGCCCTTGGTCCAAACTGCGGTATTTATGATTTGGATCATGTGGGAGAACTCAATCGAGCGTGTAATGATTTAGGTGTTGATACTATCGAAATGGGCGATACAATTGGTGTAGCTATGGAGGGAGGATTAACTAATTTTGGAGATGGTAAGGAGGCATTGAAACTCATGGATGAAATCCACAAAAAAACACCTACAGGGAGACTCCTCGCAAATGGAACATCATTTGTAGCTCAAGCATTAGGAGTTACACGAGTTCCTACAGTTAAAGGTCAAGGACTTCCTGCATATGACCCAAGAGCGATTAAAGGTATTGGAGTTACTTATGCCACAACTCCTATGGGTGCTGATCATACTGCTGGATACGCGATTGCTCCTGAAATTTTGGGTGTAGGAGGTCAACTAGACCCAAGAGCTACTGATAAGGCTGAGGTCTCTCGTAATTTGCAATTAGCGACAGCAGCCTTAGATTCAACAGGTTATTGTCTTTTTGTAGCCTTTGCAATCCTCGATATCGCTGAAGGTCTTGAAGGCATAGTAGATACACTAAATGGTGTTTTAGGAATTAGTTTAACTGTAGGTGATGTTCCTGGATTTGGAAAGCAAATAATTGACACAGAAAGGAATTTTAATAAAGCAGCTGGAATGACCGATGTACATGATCGCCTTCCGGAATTCTTTTTACAAGAGAAACTTCCGCCACATAATGTAGTTTTCGATGTACCCAATGATGAACTTGATAAAGTTTTTGAAAGTTAAGAATCGAATGAGATACCTATTCTAGGCTCTCTTCTAATCCCTCTTTTTTTTCCTCTCAATTTTATGAAATAAATTTTGTATAAATTCCCTCATCACCTTTAGGGATAATGTTTAAAATAGTGAATTTCATCAATTTTAATCCAATTTCAATCTATATTAGATATTAATGGAAACTGAATTTGGAACTAAATAAGATTCTCACATACGTAATTATTAAATAATCCATGTTATAAAAAATATTAAAAGAACTAAGATCGAAACTAAACCAATACATAAAAACGCGAGTAATGCATTTTTGATATAATTAATCTTAAAATCAATAGCCTCGTTTGGACATATTTCAACACAACAATAACACGTTATACACGGTTTTTTATTCCATTTTGGAGTCATTATTTTTTTAGACAGTATTGGACGCGTTATGGCTTGTGCTGGACAGTTTGTCCAACATTCATAACATAGTTTACAATTATTATTGAATTTAACTGTTGGTTTAAAAATTCTATATTTTTTTGGTTGTTTAAATTCGCAAGATACATCTTCAATTTTTTCTCCTAAAAACTCTATATCTTCTAAATGTGTGGTTCCTAATCCCTTTTCTTCCGCTTTTGCTAAGTATAATATCTTTTTGGGATCAAAACCAATAATTTTGCAAACAGCCGTGTCTAAAGCAACACCATCATAACCAGCTAAAATTAAATCTAACTTAACAACATCACCTTGAGTTGGACCATTTCCTTCTTGACAAAAGAAACCATCAATTACTGTTAATTGTGGCTTAGAAACTGAATAAATATCAACTAAAGCTGCACAAAATCTGTCTAAATCAGGAAATTCTCCATGAGTTTTCGCTTTGTTCCCTAATAATATTGTTCCAAACATATTTTTAATGCAGCATGTAAGGATACATTGCCAATGTGTCTTAATTTTAGGTATGTTAATTATAATATCGGCATCTCTAATCAATCTTGAACTAGTGAATTCTTTCATTTCAAGAGGTTCTAATACTTTATAATCTTCTGTAATAGTTTTTTCAAAAGGAATGCATTCTACACCTTCTTCCTCACAAACTAGCTGAATACCACTCTCTTGCATCGCAATTCTTGTAATACCAGATTTTTGGCCACCCGAAGAATCACTTACATAAATTTTTAAAGGATTGAATTGTTTTACCCATTGAATTACAGATTTTACTATTTCTGGATGTGTATTAACTGCTCTTTCAGGTGGTTTACCCATTAAAATATTTGGTTTTATTAATACAGTCATATCTTCATTTACCATTAATTCTTGGGCATTAATCATTTCAAGCGCTTTAAATACCGCAGTTTTTATGTCATCATTATCTATCTTTTGTATCGCTATTTTTGTTTTATCAATCATAATAAGACCCCATTGAAATAAATTAAAAAAAGTTGATAAATAATCTTAAATTTATGTTTTTTTTTTTGCTATGTTGTTTTCTTAAATTTGTATAGAAATTTATTTTTTAAAAAAAAAGATTTTATTTAGACTTAATTTCTTAGATAAATTGGATATTAATAACCGATTATCTTTAAATCTAGAAAGCTTAAAGAAAATGCCGCTACAAGTAAGATTATATGGAGACTTAAAAGAAAAAGCCAAACAACAAAGCATCGATGTAGGTGTTCCAATCACACTAAATATCGAAGATAAAGGGATTAAAACTGTATTAGATGTTCTTAAAAAGCTGATCATAGAAAAGACTGAAATAAGTCATATATTTGTTAATGGAAAATATTCTGAAATTGGAAGAAGGATTAGGGATGGAGACCGAGTAGGATTATTCCCGAGGCGAATGGCATTGATGTTCTTAGAAATTGCAATAGATAAATTTATCTCAGTTAAAATCCAACTTGATGGTGATTTAAGAGAATATGGACTGGCTGAAACAGTGATAGAAATACCTGAAGGGAGCACTCTTAAATCATTACTAAAAAAATACAAATTTTCTAAGGATAAAAATAATATTAAAATCAAGGTTAATGAAAAACCTTGCTCTAATGTGAATTTCGTTCTTAGAGATGGAGATATTGTTACATTTTAAAAAAAAAGATTTTATTTACAAATTTATACTAGATAAATTGATATTATAATAAAGAAAAAAAATAATCTCATTTAAATGTCATCCTAATAAACAATGCCAATAGAAATCAAATTCTTTGGAGAATTAAGAGAAAAAGTAAAAAATCAAATCGCTAAGGGGGGTGCTCCTATAACAATGATGATCAAAAATGAAGATATAGAGACGGTATCTGACATTCTTAAAAAGTTCACTATAGATGAATCAGAAACCAGCCATATTTTTGTAAGTGGAATATTTTCTGGATTTGGAAAAAAAGTCAATGATGGGGATAGAGTGGCAATATTCCCCAAAAGAATGGGATTGTTGTATAAGTGGTATTTTAAAAAAGTAGAAAATGACTAAAACTAATGCTATCTCAGTAACAGTTAAGTTATTTGCTGATTTAAGGGAATATGGACCAGATCGAACTGTCCTAGACTTACAGGAAGGGAGTACCATCAAAGCAATTCTGGAAAAATATAAAATTTCTAAGGATGATAGGAACCTCATTATTATGGTTAATGGAAGACCCCACATAGAAAGTAACTTCGTTCTTAAAAGCGGAGATATCGTTGCTTTATTCCCTATAATTGCTGGTGGCTAAAGTTCTTAAATATTTTCTATTAATTTTGTTCCACAAATAGGATATTAAGGAATAATTAAACTTACATGGAAAGTAAATTCAATTTAATTGAGAAAAAAGAAAAAAAATTAAATTTAAAAGTCAATATCTTTTCCTTCGAAAGCGTACCTGTAAATATTTTTATAATCTTCTCCGCTTGGGGTTCTCGGAGTTAAAACTCCACTGGGATCTTGATAACATATACCAACTAACTGATCTAAGTTTTCTTCAAGATCTTCCCTTGTTATTCCTAAATCACTTAGCCTATGAGAAAAATCAACTTCTTTTTGTAGTTCTTTAATTTTATCTATAACTGTATAAGCAGCCTTCTTATCATCATCATCCCATTTGGCCCATCCTAATTGTTTTGCCATTTTGGCATAAGTTTCAACTGTTTTTTCCCGATCGTCGGGATTATTCAAGGCAAACTGAGTGACATATAATAGAAAAATACCAACTGCTTGTCCATGCGAAGTGTGAAAAACAGCTCCCCAAGTATGACCCATTGTATGTCCTATATGAACTTGCCCATTATTTACAGCTTGTCCAGCCATTGTTGCTGCTTGATGTAGAAAATTTCTCGCTTCCATGTTATTGCCATCTTTATAAGCGATAGGCAACCATTTAAAAATAAGTTCTATAGCTTTTAACCCTAAAGCATAACTAAACTCGTTTTTCCAAAGAGAAACCATACCCTCGATTGCATGTGACAGCGCATCAAAAGCAGTATATGTAGTTAATTTAGGGGGCATTCCTTTAGGAAAAATTGGATCGACTAAGGCGTATGTAGGAATCAAACTTTTATGTAAATAAAAATATTTCATCCAAATATCATTTACGAATCTAGAGATGACACTAACGTTTGTTGCTTCTGCTCCTGTCCCCGAAGTAGTTGGGATTGCTATAAATTTTGACTTTTTCCCTATATTATATATTATTGGATTAAGCACGTGTATATCATCAAGATTTAAGTCGGGGAATTCATATAAGAACCACACAGCCCTGGCAGAATCTATAACAGAGCCTCCACCTAAAGCAAGAATTAAATTAGGTTTATACAATAAACACTGTTCCCTTGCTTTCAAAACGTCGTCTTCGTGAGGATCTGGAACAACTTCGTTGAATACTTTAAATTGTTTTCCGAATTTTTCTAATTTATCTGTTAATATCTTTAAATATCCTAATTCTTCCAAGTTTTTGTCTGTGACTATAAAACACTTCTCACCAGAAATATTTTCTAAAAAGTCTAAAGCACCTTCTCCATACATTATTTGAGGACTAAGAAAATACCACATTTTCTCCTACCTTAAATTATTATTTTCAACTATATTTTCTGTTTTTAATTTGTAATGAAATATAATTCTTTCTTTAGTTTTTTATAGTTTTCAATGTTTTTCTGATTTCATAAAATTCTGTTAAAAATTATTATCGATAAGTTAATTCGTGTCAATATCTTATACAGAACAGTTAAAGAAAATAATTAAAAAAGAATACTTTTTTTTTATTACAAACAACTCAAGAAATATTTTATAATATTAAGGAATTTTTTCTTAAAAAAAGGGATAATAATTATGGAACAAGGATCAGAGAGAGCTATACCTCAACTATATAATATATTGAATTTTATATTTGAAGGATCAAATGAATTAATTACCTTACTAAACAATAAATTTGAATTTCTTTGGATTAATGAGTCTACATATAAAACAATCATGGGATATACCAAAGATGATTTAATTGGAAAGACCTCATTTGATTTAATGCATCCCGATGATATAATAACTCCACAACAATTTAGAGATTTATTTGATAGAAAAGGAAAGGTGGAGATAAGATTCAGGCTTAAAGATGGAACTTATAAATGGTTTGAAGTTCGTGGGTATTATTATAAAAGTCAAGATTCCACATATAAGATGTTCTTCCTTTCAAAGGATATTTCAGATAAAAGAGAAATTAAAAAAAAATTAATTCAATCAGAAGTCAAGTATCGTCAATTATTTGAATATATTCCTTTTATTGTAATAATATTAGACGAAAATGGAATAATTGTGGATATAAATCGCAAATTAGAAGATTATGGATATCTTAGAGAGGAAATATTGGGACAAAACTTTCGGGAGTTAATTAACATAGTTCCAAAAGAATATAAATCTCTCTTAAATAGGAAATTTGTTGAACTCTTCGAAAAATCAGAAATCGAACCTATTGATATACAGTTATATGACAGTGAAAGAAATTTAATTTGGAACACGATTTACGCTCACACTGTAAAGATTGAGCAAGAAACTTATATACAAGTAATATTACAAGATATTAATGAGAGAAAAATCGCTGAAAGTAAACTAAATGTAAATAATTCCTAGATTATAAAATAAAAAAAAAATTTGTTATAATAAGTAGATTGTTACCATTCTTACATCAACTTCATTGCCAGGCCCATATCTTCTAGTGTGAGCTTTTTTCTTCCAGCATGTCGAGTCATTTCTAAAGCTTTATTAGTAACATTTTTCGCAGTTTTCTCTAAATAATCAATCAAGGCATCTACAGCGTCTCGAGCAACCATTTCAGCACCATTGTCTTTCATTAACTTACGGACTGGACTCCAGGCAAAAACTTTTTTAGCCATTTTTTTATTCCTCCATATTATATTTTTAAAATTCTTAATGCAAAGTTCATATTTTTTAACATGAACTCCATTAAATAATAATATTTCGTTCAAATATTTAAAGATTGCGTAAATTTCTCGATAGAGTATGTTTGGGTTAATAAATTTTCAAAGATCGACCGCTCGACAAAATTGCGATGTCCTACAAGAAAGCCCACGTGATATAAACCGAGCCATTAGATCAGAGATCTCGATCATAAATAAATAGCGCAAGCTCTGTCCGAAGAGAATTATTATCCTTTCTAGTAAAATGTTGAAGGATTTATGTTGATCCAAACATTACGAAAAATTAAAAAAAGGAAAATAATTAATTATTAGGTTTTTAATCGCTTTCGAATTAAAATATATGTAATTCCTATACCACAGCAGATTGGGATTAGGATTGTAATTGGATTAATTCCTGGGATAGCTTGTTCTTCATCGTCATCATCATCGTCATCAGCGGTTGGTAAATATTTAGTTATGGATGTGGGATATCCGATTCTCTGGGCATATATATCTTGGTGGCTTATATCATCTACTCGGTAATCACCCCAGGTAAAAAGCGCTCCTCCAAGCCCATCACTACATACATCCAGTTCTTCTCCTTGATCATATATCGCATTACATACGGCAGTTCCATTTGCGCCCCACATTTGAGTCTTTGCAGCAGTTATATGTTGTGCATAGATGTCATATTCCAATGGATCTACGTTATCATTAGTCCATGCAATAATGGCACCACCGAAGCCATCACTACAAATAAGAGGGTAGTTTTGATCACTAGTTTCATTAGATATGGTTATTCCTTGGTTGCCCCATTTCCTAATCCCATTTTTATCGATTTTCTGAACATGAATGTCAAGTTCACCTGAGATTGACGAATTGAATTCCCATGCGATAATAGCGCCACCTGATCTGTCGCTGCATATATGAGGCGAAAAATCTTCCTTAGCATTATCACAAATTTTTGTTCCATTGTAATCATTTGTTCCCTCCTTCCACAACCTATGACCCGTTGAATTAATACGTTGAGCGTAGATATCACAACTACTCACATATTCATTCCTCCAATCTTCCCATATTATTATGGCACCTCCATCTTCGTCAATGCATAAATGAGGATTAAATTGAGTATTTGTATGATTACATACTACGGTTCCATTATTCCTCCAAATAGTCTTTCCAGTTGAGTCAATTTTATGGGCATAAATATCATAATCATCATTATCCTGCCAACAAAAATACGCATTACCTTGATTATCTCCTTTCATCTCAAGATAACCTTTACTTATAGTCGAATTGCTTATTACGATTCCATTATCTTTCCATTCTTTATCACCATTATAAGTAATCTTTTGAGCATATATATCCCAGATTAAAGTTCGGCTGTCTGACCAAGCAATGATTGCTCCATAATTACCATCTTCACATATGTTTAAATCTTTTGCGTCGTTAAGTGCATTACGAATAACAGTACCGTTAGCCTCCCATTTTGTCTTTCCATATTTATCAATTCTCTGAGCATAAATATCACCACAGGTAGTTCTGTAATCTAACCATGCTATTATTGCTCCTCCGTTCCCATCACTGCATATTTTGGGTGTATATACACTTCCTTCTTTATTACAAATAATAGTGCCATTAGCGCCCCATTTATGTATTCCATTTTTATCAATTCTCTGAGCATAAATATTAAGATCTGTATCTCCAGACCTATTATCTACCCATACAATGATTGCGCCACCAGCTCCGTCAGAACACACTTGAGGATCATGGCTCTCGGTATGGTATAGATTACAAATTGCGGATCCATTCTTTTCCCAGAATACTTTATATATCGCGCTTGAGCGGGGTGGTTCTACTGCTAACTCAGAGTCGTTGGAATTTTCCAGATTTATACTCATCTTGTCTTGATTATTATAGATAATTACGCTTGAAATAACAAGAATAAGACAAAAAGCAGCCAAAAAATAGTATTTTCTTATAAGATAATCCGTTTTGGACACCTTATTATTATTTTTCTAAATTAAATTTTAGATAATAAATAATTGAATAATCATATTTAAAAATCCTTCTATGCAAAACTATCGCCCATATGATTCAAATATTTTTCTTACCAATTACTATCATTATAGAATTAGCTCTAGACATCCTTGGTACTTTTTTAAAAAATCTCTTAAATCGCTGTTCTTTATTATTTCATAACACCAAATAGAGTTCAAGAGATCTAACTTATAATGAAAAAAATCATTTCCTTCTGTAAAGGTGATGGAATCGGACCTGAGGTTGTGGACGAGGGTCTTAAAATATTAAAGATTATCAACAATTATACTGAATTTGAATTTGAATTTCAAGAAGCTCCTGCAGGAGGCTCGATATGGAAGAAATACGGAGATAGTTTGCCTAAAAAATCATTTGAAACAATAAAGAATTCCGATGCATTATTATTTGGGGCGATTGGGATTCCAGGTTTACCACAAGGCGTTGCCGAATATGCGATATTAAGGATTAGGCAATGGTTAGACTTGTATGTAAATTTACGACCAGTTAAATTATATGACGTCATAAAAGATCGTTGTCCCTTGAAGGATGAATTTGTTGGTGATGGTATCGATATATATTTTATTAGAGAAAATACAGAGGGTCTTTATAAAAATATTGGTTATTTAAAAGAAGATGAAGCTCAGAACATAATGCTTTATACCCGTAAAGGTTGTGAACGAATTATAAAATATGGATTTGAATTTGCAAAAAAAATGGGCCATAATAAAATAACCTCAGTGGATAAGGCTAATATTCTAAAACCCAGCCAATTGTGGCGTAAGATTTTTCATGAAATAGGTGAGGATTATCCTAATATTCAAAAAGAAGATGTGTATGTTGATGCGTTTTGTCAATGGCTTATCCGAACACCGCACGCATATAAAACAGTTGTAACTGGAAATATGTTCGGAGACATCATTAGCGATGAGGCAGCATTTCTTATTGGAAGTTTAGGAATGGCCTCAAGCGGGAATATTCACCCAAATAAAGTCTCTATGTACGAACCTATACATGGTTCTGCTCCCGACATAGCTGGAAAAAATATCGCAAATCCTATTGGCACGATTTTAAGCATCAAATTAATGTTGCAAGAATCTTTTAACTCAAAAATAGGAAATGAGATTGAGATGGCAGTTGAAGAGGCTCTTAGAGAAGGTAGAACTGTTGATATTAAAAATCCTAATCTTAAAACTCTATCAACAAACGAGATGGGAGATTTAATCTCAGAAAAACTAAAGATTATTTTGAAGAAATAGATTTGAAATAAATTACTATAAAGGCATGGCAATTACAATTTTCATTGGAAAAAGTTTACCGATTATTTCTGTTTTTGTTATCTTATATCCAGTGTTTTTTATAGAGTCTTCAACATATATCGGTCGGCAACTTGCATATTTTTGGAATGTCCTATGCGACCATTCGTAAAGTTTAACTCCAAAAGATTTCTCTCGATCTTCCTTCGGAATACTTACCACACATAACTTCCCATTAGGTTTTAATACTCTTTTAATTTCTTTCAAAACAAGGGGTATATCGGGGGTGTCGAATAATTCAAGAGTACTTGCGATGTAAACCCCATCAAACACATTATTTTCATAAGGTAATTGTCGAGCATCTCCTTCTCTTAATTCTACCCGATTTAACATTCTCTTTTTTGTTAATATCTTTTTAGACAGTTTGATCATTTCAGGAGTTAAATCAATGCCATATACTTTTCCAGTTTCACCTACAGCTTTAGAAATTTCGACTAGAGAGGCGCCCCTTCCAAAACCAATCTCCAACACAATTTCACCTTTACTAGGGTTTAAAAATTTTATAGCTTTCTTCCTAAGTTGCCTCTCAAACCATTCAATAAGTCCATAAAACTTACTTAATTTTGTGTACATGTTTTTAATTTGATCTTTATCTGCTCTAATCCTTAATATCTCTTTATTGGCCATTGTTGATTATGATAATTTCTTTAGATTTCATTCATAGTTAAGTTTACTTTTAAGAACTTTCCTCTGAATCCTTTAATTATTGTGATTCACCATTTTTATAATATTAATTAATTCGATGATTCAAATTGTTATCAGTTCTGAACTTATTTTGTGGAATAGACAATTTTTATCTTTCTCTTATTTTTTATTAAAACATGATTAATATATAAAAAACAATCAAGAAACAGGGAAATAATACTAAAAAGGAGTTAAATTTGTAAAAATTCGTTAATTTTGACTAATAGTTTTTATGGTATTTAACATAACTTCTAATTGATCATAGATCTCTAAGCGATATTCAATGCCAATCTTAAAGAATAAAAGCGACACCATTTTTTTTTCCAATTGCTCGTTAACGTCAAATTCTTCCATTAAAATTGACCAGTCTATTTTTTCAGCTTCTACTCTTACACCTATTAATACGACCTTATTTTCCTGTATGCTATCTATAATGTTTATTACGATATCCTTCCATTTAGGATCGATATGCTCCTTATCACGAGCGTCAAATATGCAAAAAGCGCCATCTGAATCAGATAAATCTATAGAGTCAAATAAATTACTTTTTAAAACTAATCCATTTGAATATTTAAATATTTTTTCTTCTTTAGTATCTACAACTTTTGAATATTCTCCTAGCTTATTTAATTCACCCATAATTTGTAAGCCAGGATTCCAGAAAGTGTTTTCTGTAATAAAGGTAAGCGTTAAATTATCCTTATTCGTTAAAATACAATTGATTTCGTTTATTAATGCATCCTTTAATAATTCTTCTTCTGCTTCTTTATTTTTCATTATATAATGATAGGAAATTAAACTAAACGCATCGTCAATATTTTCACCTGTCAAGGCGCTTGTTTCAATATAAGATATTTTAGAAACTCCTTTTTCAGCCAATTTAGTAGCTAAATTAACTCCTTCTTCATAATTTACTACTCTTTGATCATTCAAATCTGTTTTATTTCCTACAATAACAATAGGCAAATCCTTTCGCCCTATAAAATTTATTAATTCATCAAACCACATTTTTGCATTTTCAAAAGACTCGCGATTAGTTAGGTCAAAAACGATAAAAGCAGCTTGTGTTCCCGTGTAATATGTACGTCTGAAACGTTTGAAATACTGCTGCGCCCCAATATCCCATAAAGATAAATTTATTTCATTTCCAAAGAATTCAAAGCTATGAGATAAGATATTGATTCCAATCGTTGCACGATAATCTTTTGAAAATTTCTTATCAACATATTGACGCACGATGGACGTCTTTCCGACATAATGATCTCCAATTATGATAAATTTGAACCGATATCTACCACCTGTATCTAATCTTAATTGATAAATCTGGTCTTTTATTCTTTCAACGCTTTCTCCTTCATATTCAAAATCGGGAATATCAAATTGAATTACATCATCTTCATCGGCGTTAATAATCTGAGCTGTCTTTTCTGCAAGAAAATATGCATAAGGCGAATTTTTATCAATCGAAGCTAATGTGTTTAATACTAAACTTAAAGTTACGTTTTCATCAACAGAAACAAATAGTAAACGATGCTCATCAGTATCAAAACTTGCTGTTCCGAACTTTTTAAACGCGAATTCGTCTCGAATTCGTTCTAAAATTGGATTAACGACAGCAGTTAAAACAGAAATAAGTTCTACATTAACTTTTTTTGAAGTTTCCCCTGCTACGATAAGTCCGTCTCTGTCAGAAACTATTATAGCTTCAACTTCTTTATTCTTTTCTAAAAAATTATTTAATAATGTGTTAAATGATTTTGTTAAATTTAATGCCATAATAATAATCTCACAAAATTAAAAGTATAAGAATTCATTTTGCGTGTTCAATATTAGTAAAAAAGTATTAGTAAAAAAATCTTAGTAAATCATATTGTTTAAAAAATTTAATTTTATTAATTTACTATATATTTTATCAATTGTTTAAATTAACGGTCAATAAGCCGAAGATGCCTTCTTGTATAATTTGTCACATGGATATAAATGAAGGTGTTGATAAGACCTATAATTGTCCCAATCAACATATTATTCACGATACATGTTTAGCAGAATGGTTACTTCATTCTCCAAAATGTCCATTATGTGATAGAGATTTCGATTCGTACATAGTTGCTAAAAGTAAAGATTTCATTGAGAAAAAAGCGAGAGAAAAAAATTTATCTGTAGAAGAGCAAATGAGAATGCAAAAAAGAACAAAAATCGAAAAAATCGCAGAAAAAATGGTATTTTTAAAGCAGGTTGATGCTATTGAAAGCTTAATAGAACAAAAAGAATACGATAAAGTACTTGAAGAGTTAAACGTACTTGAAAGTCAAAATCTATCAAAAGATATGAGCTATACTATTACTTTCTTAAAAGGAAAAACGTTCTATTTTAAAGGACGATATGATATAGCCATTAGTCATTTATTTAAAATAATTAAAGAAACTTACAAATTTCCAGATGCTTTTTTGTATCTTGGGAAATCATACGAAAAACTTGGATTAACAGAGAAAGCAAAATGGGCTTTTGATCGCGTGCGATAATTTCTTGGTTTAAAGTTTATATTTTTTTAACATTAATTAAATTAAGGTCAACTTCTATAACATCACCTAACAAATGATTCGTTGGACCATGACCTTTTCCGATGTGGAGTTCATCCGCTCTTTGAATTGCTTTTGTTATGTATGCTTTAGCAATATGTACTGCTTTTGTTATATCGAATCCCTTAGCTAGCTCAGCAGCTATTGCTGAAGCAAAAGTGCATCCTGTACCATGCGTGTTTTTTGTATTAATTCGAGGAGCTTGGAAGATAGTAAATTCCTTACCATTGTAAAGAATGTCTATGGATTCCTCTGTGTCTGGGAAATGGCCTCCTTTCAGAACCACATTTTTAGCACCCAGTTCATGGATTTTAATTGCAGTTTCTTTAGCCTCTTCTATATGTTGTATTTTTATTCCTGTTAAAACTTTAGCTTCGTGAAGATTTGGGGTTATAACATAAGCCAATGGAACTAGCTTTGAGATAAGAGTATCTTTTGCCTCAGATTGTAATAAGGGATCACCACTTTTAGCAACCATCACTGGATCTACTACTAAAAGCTTAACATTATATCGAGATGCTCGATCTGAAACTTTTTGAATAATCTTTGCATTTAAAAGCATGCCGGTTTTCCAAGCATCTGCTCCCATGTCAGTCATTACTGAATCTATTTGTTCTCCAACAAATTCTGGAGTCACTTCAAAAACGCCTTGAACTCCTATGGTATTTTGAGCCGTAAGTGCTGTTATTGCACTCATTCCAAAAACGCCACGTGCTGAAAAAGTTTTTAAATCAGCTTGAATTCCAGCACCTCCGCCTGAATCTGAACCTGCGATTGTTAAAACTTTTTTCATAATTATAACCATTATAGATTTAATTTTTTGAATATTATAAAAAAGAAGAATTAATCTAATTAAAGTGGAATAGAATTATTATTTTTCAGATTTCTTTTTATTTTCTAACGTATCTTTAAGAAGTTTTATTGCACAAAATTCTCCGCACATGCTACAAACATCGTCATCAATCGAACTTCCGTTTCGATAATGGATCTTTCTTGCTAACTCGGGATCAATTGAATGTTTTATCATCTCTTCCCAGTTTAAATTTTTTCGAGCAATATCCATTTTGTAATCCCAATTTGAAGCTCTTTGACCATATCTAGCGATATTTACTGCGTGAGCAGCAATTCTAGAAGCTATAACTCCCCTTTTCACTTCATCTTTATTTGGCAATCCTAAATGTTCCGAGGGAGTAACATAGCATAAATAATCCGCGCCTGCTAATCCTGCTATTGTTCCACCTATAGCACTTACGATTTCGTCATAACCTGGAGCTATATCTGTAACTAAAGGACCTAAAACATAAAAGGGTGCTTCATTACAGAGCGACTTCTGAATTTTTATATTACGCTCAATTTGATGAGCAGGAATATGTCCTGGGCCCTCAACCATAACTTGTACATCAGCATTCCAAGCTCGCTTTACTAATTTAGAAATTTCTAGTAATTCTTGAATCTGAACATAATCTGTTGAATCAAAAATTGATCCTGGCCGACATCCATCGCCTAAAGATAAAGTGAAATCGTACTCTTTCGCCATTTCGAGTAAATAATCGTATCTTCTATTAAAAGGATTCTCCATGTCATTTTTTAAAATCCACGACGCTAAGAAAGTCCCACCTCTTGAAACGACACCCATAGTTCGGGGATGGTCTATTAAATAATTTACAATCTCTTTTGTTACTCCTACATGTATAGTGAAAAAATCCACTCCTTCTTTAGCTTGTTCCTCTATAACGTTAAACATATCATCCTCATTCATATGAATAATGGCACCTTTTCCTTCAAGAGCTCTTAAAGCAGATTGATAAATTGGGACTGTTCCTATCGGAACATTGACTTCACTAAGAATTCGCTCTCTAATATTTTTTACATCTTTCTCTGTAACACCAGTACTTAAATCCATTACAGTATCAGCTCCGAATTTTACGGCAATTTTTGCTTTCTCAACTTCTGCATCCACATTACATATTGTTTTCGATGAGCCCACATTAGCGTTAATTTTTACCAATAAACCCTTCCCTATACCTATTGGTTGCTCCAACTCTCTTTGATTCGATTTAGGTATTATAATCCTCCCTTTAGCAATTCCACGCCGGATGAACTCTATTTCTAATTTTTCGTTCTGAGCTACAATTCCCATTTCTTTTGTGGTTTTTCCATCCTTGGCAAGTTTCATAAGTGCGGACAAGTTGTTATACCTACAATAAATTTTTAAGTTCTTTTCTAATTAATTCAATATCTATCTATTTAAAATAATAAGGGCGGAATTAAATTTCTTTTTCTTTTAAAAAATAGATTTGATATAAAATTAAAAAATTAATCAAATCCGATCTTCAATTGTTTTAAAAGCTCAATCAAAGATTCAGTAAGTTTATAGTTTTGAAGATCTTCAAAAGGCACAAATTTAGCCTCGAGTGCGTCTGATGCAGCTTTAGGAGGTTGGTTTAAATTACCATCTATTTGCTCTACAAAGTAATTAATTAAGACGTAATGAAATTCGATTTTTCCATCTTTATCATACATAATTTTATCTATAATACCTGCTAATTTAGAAACCTTTACTTTAAAACCTGTTTCCTCAAAACCTTCCCTTTCAGCGGCGTTTTGAACTTTCTCTCCGAGTTCTAGATGTCCACCAGGAATAGACCAATACCCCGCATCAGGATCGTATTTTCTTTTGACTAAAAGAAGATGATGATTCCTAACTAATAAAATTCCAACTCCTACCTGCGGACGAATTGGGTATTTTCTCGTATCAAGGGCAGTTAATTTCTCTTTATCTTTCATTATTTTTCCATTTAAACTAGACATTCCAGATTTTTCTTTTAATAAATCAAAATTTTTCAATATTAAATAATTTTTATTTAATCTAAATGTAATAGATTTACCATAAAATTTATATTTCCAAGAATTTAAAAGAACTATATTACTAATTTCAAAAGAGTTTTTTCAAAAAAAATCAATTTACAGAAATTTGTGTAAACTTTAAATGAAGATTAAAAATACCAAAAAAAGTGAAAAATTGAGTCTGGTTTTTTTATTGTTAATCTTAGTACCTCCTTTCTTTGTCTTCATAATTCCAAATTCTAATGCTAATAAAATAATTTCACAAAATAAGAATATTCCTATTCAAGCTCTGGAAATATCTGAACAGCAAAATAAATTAGGAATTGAGACAGCTGTTCAAGAGGATTTATATCTAGGAGTGGATCAAAATAATAATAAATTACATGATAGATTTGAAGCTAAATTAAAATCCATAAAAGAACTTAAAGACTCTAACGAGAAAGTGTCATTATCTTCGACTCAAAATATTAGAGCAACAATAAATGATTCAATTAAGATTATCATTCAGTTTCGTGAAAATTACGATTATTCCACTGATCTTCTACTTTTCAAAAACTTGGGTGGAAAAATTAAATATACATATACAGAGGCAATTAATGGCTTCTCAGGAAGCATTAATTATGAAGCTTTCTTGAATTTTTATAATCAATTAAGAGATGATAAAGTTCCATTTTTCATTGAAGGTGACGATGTTGGTAACATTCATCTTTTTTTTACTTCCCGAAACACAAGACTTCGCCCTTATGTTTGGAAGAATTATAACACACCCTACACTGGAGATAATAAAAGTTCAATTGCAATTTTAGATTCTGGTATAGACGAGGATCATACGTTTTTTGATAATGATACAACTGGGAAAGTTATCAAATTTGTGGATTATGTAACAGGACAAAATGATACAGCATATGATGATAACGGTCATGGTACTCATGTTGCGGGAATAGCGGCAGGTCTGGGAACTACAGCGGATGGTCTGGGAAGATCAGTTTCAACATATGCTTTAGAACATGATAAATATCTCTGGGCTATTGACGGATTACAAGAGGGTGTTGGTGCCGCTAGTTTTAATGTACCTTCCCTTGGGCAGATTGAAATCGAGTGTTTATTCAACGATTCTACTCAGGGTTCAGATTATGTTATAGCCGATTTTTATCTTTTAGATGATGATGGTTATGTAGTTGCTCAGCAAGGCCAGAGTGGTTCTGGTAATTGGACAAATAATTTTACTTATACAATCTCTGTTAATAGCCAATTAGGAGATTATCAAATTGTTGTTTTTTATACTTTCAAGGACGGTGATGGCGATTTCTTGTGCGTTTTACCTGATTTTAAGTTTAGAGTAGAACTCCATTGGCCTTTTGATCCACCCGATTATGGATGTGGAAATCTCTGGAAAGGCGTGGCACCTGACGCTCAGCTAGTAGGCGTCAAAGTAATTAACAAGGACGGAGGAGGATTTGGATCAGATGCCGTTAAGGGAGTTGATTGGTGTATTAACAAAAGGAAAATATACAATATTACCGTAATTTCGATGAGTCTTGGATATTGGCCAGGATTTACAGCCTTAAATGATGCTGTGGACAACGCTGTCGAAAATGGCATTGTTGTGGTAGTATCAGCTGGAAACGATGGCCCAGGAGGGAATTATCTTGAGTCTCCTGGAGATGCTGATAAAGTAATCACAGTTGCAGCTAATAACTTTTTAGACCAAATAACAGTATATAGTAGCCAAGGTGGTGTTTCAAACAGTACGAAGACAAGAAAACCAGATATCACTGCTCCAGGCGGAAGTTTCAATCACTTACAAATCTTCTCAGCCGATACAAACGACAACGATGCAAATGGAGCTTATAGCGTTGATGCCTATAAAAATGAACTGTTTGGAGCGCAGGGAACTTCAATGTCGTGTCCTATCATATCAGGTGCAGCAAACCTTCTAGTTCAGGCAATGGGAGGAATTAATGCTTGGAGTTGGGATAATGCATCAACATCAAAAATGGTAAAATCTCTATTATTAATGACGGCAACTGAAACTTATCCTTTAAAAAGAGAGGGAATTCCTTATTATAGTCCAACTCTTGATCGTGGCGGTAAAGATATTCATGAAGGATACGGAAGAATGAATGTTGATGCTGCTATTGAGGCATGGATTCTTAATTGGACGACAAATATAACTAAATCTGAACTGCTTACCGCGAGTCTTGATAGTTCATATAATGATCCTTATGCTAAACATGCTAAAGCTGGTTTTGTTAATCTTACACAAGGACAATGGTATATTTTTAATTTAAGTGTACCTGCTGGAGCCGATTATGATCTACATTTATATAATTCGACACCCGACGTCTATGGCGAGCCTGTACTTATCGTTTCAAGTACTTCATCTATAAAGGGAAAGGATGAGATCCTTAATTATACAGCTGAGTATACTGGAAAATATTTCTTAGTTATAAAAGCAATAGGATCCTCTTTACCTCCTATTTCAGAGGAAGACGATGATGAGGAAGGCGAAAAGATTTTAAGCATATTAGAATTTCTTTTAAGCCCTCTTGGCCTGCTTATTATTGGAACTGTCTTTGCTGCCGTGATAATAATTGTGATCATTGCAAGAAGATCAGCGCGTAAGAGGGATGAGAGAGAAAGTGAAAGAATAAAAGCGCTTATGGAGCGGTCTTACTATTAATAAGTAAAAAAATAAATAATATTTCTTTCATAAGATTAAATAGGTTTGTTTTGATTTGGTGCAATAAAATTAATTATTATTAATTTTCAGAAAATTCAGAATGCTTATGCAGAAATCAGACTACATTAATATGATTATTGATAATGTGTTGGTATTTGGCATCAATCTACCAGCAGATCTTCAAGAAGGTAAATTAAACGATCACCTAAACAAATATAATGACAATACCCTCAAAATAATTGCTGGATTTAATCAAAAATTTTTAGAACATTTTTTAATAATATCAAAAGGGAAAACGCAAAATGATTTAGACGATGTTCTTAAAAAAATGGAATTAGTTTCCTACATGATCGGTCCTACAGGGAATTTAAATTATTTAGATACAAATCAAATCGAATATATTCTGACTAAAATTGATGGACTTAGATTAAATGAAATAACTGAAAAAGAAATGAGTAAAATCGCAGATGAACCATTAGAAAAAGAATTTGGGGGGGAATATGACGAAAAACAGGCTTTAGAGAATCAACTCGCTAGTGCTGCGTTTTACCTTATCAATCAGGGATATTCTAAAGATGAAATTGAAGAAAAAATCATAGGAGTAAGAAACGATCCTTCAAAATTAGATGATATATTTAGTCTTCCACAAAGAGAAATTTATTCTGTACCTTCAGAACTTCAGGGTGGAATAAGTAGTTTAAATACCTCAAGGCCACATGACTTATCAATAGATAGAAGTCAAGAAATTCAAGAAGCAATCGATCGCCATATAGATTCTATTCATCAAGAAATTTCTGATGAGAGAGCTCAAAAAGTAGAAGAGATTATGCAGAATATTAAAGAACACGTTAAGGAAAAGATGACAATCCAATATGAAAGAGTTTTTAAACAAATTCATCCTGACAGGTTATCTCTTGCTTCTAAAATGTTAAAACAAACTAAAAGAAAGTCAAAAAGAATGCCCCTTCTTTTGGAATGGTTTTTTTGTTCGCACCTTCTCTCTTCAATAGAGATAAAGGTTGAACATTGGCAAGTATCAAGTCAAGCTGGGCGTGGCCAAGCAGGGGTATATACAGCGGGAATAGATTTTTCTCGGTATGATAAAATAATTAACGATTTTAAAGATGTAAAATTATCGAGAGTTATAAATATTGCGAGGCGTATATTGCAAACCCCAACCAAGCGTGCTATTCAAAAATTGGGGCAAGATTTAGTAGCTGAAACTGGTTTTGATGAACATCTCTACTTTACAGATTGAAACGCCTTTTAAAAGAATTAAAATAAAAAAAAATAAAAATAGATGCGAATTTTAAGAATAAAGAAATTATATTGTATAATAAAATGATGAGCAAATAAAACAATGGCAAAAAAATCATCCATTTTAAAAAAACTAAACCCTATATTACAAGAAGCTGATGATCTCACAAATAAGAAGAATTATAAAGAGGCTGTTAGAAAATATAGGGAGGGTATAAATTTTCTTCGTTTAAAAGCTACAAGTATGGAAGATAGAGAAATTGAAGTAAAAAAAATAATAAAAAAAATAGATCAAACTTATTCTGCTGAAATTAATGATGTAATAAAACAAACAAATCATTTAGTGGAAATAAAAGAATTTGATGAGGCAATAAATAATTTAAATAACGCTATAGATACTGCTAACAATATTGACGATATCGGTTTAAAAGATTCTGAAATTAAAAAAATTAAATACGAAATAAGTAAAACAGATTTAAAAGTAGTAATAGAACAGGGTAAAAAATTAAAAGAAGAACTAAAATCTGACAACGCGATTGAAATATTCAAAAAAGCGTTGAATGATGCTAATGAGATTTACAGTTCTGAGCCAGAGAATGAAGATATTATTAATATAAAAAATCTCACTAATCAAACTTATTCTGATAAAATAGAGGTAATTGAGGCTCAAGGAAATCAGATGAAACAAGACGGTAAATCTGAAGAAGCAATTAAAAATTATGAGAATGCCATGAATATGGCAGATAAAATGTATGAATCTGAGTTAAAAGAAGCAGAAATATCAAATATAAAAGACTTAATCAACCAAATACATTCAGAGAAAATACAACCAATATTAGGGAAAGCAAAAGAATTAATAGACCAAAATAATCCCGATGAGGCCATTAATGAGTTAAAAAATGCAATAAATATTGGAAATAAAATGTTTGATACCAACCAAAAAAAGAGGGATTTTAACGCTATTGGTGAATTAATTAATCCATTGTTAGTTGAGAAAATCAAACCAATTAAAGAACGTGGAATGCAAATAACGGAAGAAAAAAATTATGACGAGTCAGTCTCAAAAGTTATTGAAGCTGCCGAAATATTTAATAATGTGTTGAAGATTGCTAAAGAAATGGTAGATTCTGAAGATAAAAATAATCAATTAGATATAATAACTAATTTAATTGATCAAACATGTTCAGCAGGAATTAAAATCAGAAAAGACAAAGGAGTTCAATATAGGGAGCAAAAAGAGTATGAAAAAGCTATTAGCGAAATGTATTCTGCTTTAAGCATGGCAAAAAATATGGCATGCGATGAAGATGATAATGTTGAGATGGATAATATAAAAAATATGATAAATCAAATTTATTCTTCCGAAATTGAAAACATTTTAGAAAAAGGAAAAAATGAATTAAGCAAAAAGAAATTTGAAGAAGCTAGAGAGATATTCAATAGGGCAATGAAGATTTCCAATAAAATGTATGTCTCAGATGAAATGGAGAAGCAAATTAGCACTATTAAAAATTTGTTGTACCAATCTGAAATGAAGCAAGTTGTTGCGGAAGGTTATGTTACAGAAGAGCAAAAGAAATTCGAAAAAGAACTAGACGAACTTAACAAAGAATTGGAACGAGCTAACTCAATTACCGATCCTGAAAGTAAAAGGAAAAAGATTAGCGATATTAAACATCAAATAGATAGCGTTTATTCTAATCAAATAGAATTATTAATTGAACAAGGAGATTTACAGGCAGAGGGGAATAAATTTAATAAGTCCGTACAAGAAATTGACAAAGCGTTAAAATTCATTGATTTAATTGAATATACGGTCGTAAGAGATAACGAGTTAAAAAAGTTAATTAGTGCAACATCAGAATATGGAAATCTTTTAGCAATGAAAAACAAATTTGAGGAAGCATTTAAAGATTACGATAAAGCGCTACAAATATCTGAACTTATAAAAGATAAAACCATTAAAGAGGAAGAAATTTCTAAAATTAAATTACTATATGAACAAGAACTAGATAATAAGGTCAAGCAAGATTTAGAAAACGGAGAATATGATGTAGCAATTGATTTTTGTAATAAAGCAATTAAACTTGATGAAACATATGTAGAGTCTTATTTTAACATGGGCAACGCTTATCATAATAAGAAGGATTACGATAAAGCGATTGAATACTTTAACAAAGCTGTAGAATTAGATCCGAATCATGTGAATGCGTGGAACGATATGGGTCTAGCGTACGTCCTTAAAAGTGAATACGATAATGCATTAAATTCAATCAATAAAGCATTAGAAATCGATCCAAATTACGCAATTGCGTGGTATAGAAAAGGAAATGTTTATAAACATAAAAACGAATCGAATCAAGCGATTGAAAGCTATAAAAAGGCAACAGACTTAAATTCTGATCATGCTAGAGCATGGTTATTTCTAGGAAGCATTTACTACGATAATAAGGAATATGATAAAGCATTAGAATACATTGAAAAGGCAATAGAATTGGAATCTGAGATTGCGAAAGAAATTAGTCCGCTAATTAAAGATTTTAAGAATCTTGCAAACTTAATTCAAGAAAAATTATCTAATTTATTTAAGAATAAATAAAAACTTTAATCTCTTTTTATTTCAAAATTTTCTCATTTATGTAAATTATTTTTTGTTGAATTGAGAAAACTAAATTCGAAAAAATATAAAATTGAAAAACAATTTTCAATCTAAAATTGATAAATTATCGATAACTAGTCATGACCACAAAAAGTTACGATCACTTGAAAAATAAATGGGAAATCGCTTCTACGGGAAAAATGTTATCTTATTCTTTTGGTTTTATTCTTAGTTTATATCTACTGTTAGCTTATAACTCGTTTATATTTTATTTTTACGAAGTCGAAGTAGGCTTAGAAGTTGGACTAGTTTCTCTTGCGCTTATTTTATTTACAGTATGGGTTATGATTAGTAGTCCTTTCTTAGGTTACTTGACTGATAAGCCATATAGATGGTCCAAGAAAATTGGATTTCGCGCTCCTTGGGTGATAATAGCGGCCATTCCAACTTTATTATTTTATTTACTCCTCTATACTCCACCCAATATCAATGCTAAATTGAATCCTTGGCCTATTTTTTGGTATTTATTAATAATATCATGTCTATTCGGTTCATTTATAATGATTTTTCAAGAACACTTTCAAGGAGGATTTGCTAACCAATTCCGAGAAGATTTTGAACGCAGAAGAGCAAGTGCATTTGCTTTTATATTCCCTGGGATAACCCTATTCTTCTTGTCTATTATTCCTTTATTTATTATCAAATATGGGCAGAAGAGCACTTTCGTTTTAACTGCGATTATAAGTATTTTAGTTTTAGCTATTTGTGTAATTATACTAATTCCAGGTATCCACGAATCACCGGAAGTAAAGGAGCGTTATTTTCAAGGATATAAAGATGAGTCAAGGATATCGTTTTTAAAAATGATGAAACATGCTTTTGAAAGGAGGAATTTCATGGTAGCTTTGATTGCTATTACATTAGTCAATGTTGCTATTGCGTTAAATATGGCCTCAGGAATATATTTCTTTAAAGATGTATTGGGAGTGCCCATATTTTTTTCAATCTTCTCTACTATAGTTTATTTCATTTTTGTCATGGTATCTGTACCTTTCTGGGTTATATTTGCTAGAAAATATGGGAATGTGACAACATTTATTGTTGGCATATTTCTATCTGGGGCTGCTTATATACCATATTTGTGGTTAACAACCTGGCAAGAGGCTACTTTCTATTCTGCATTTCGTGGTATAGCAAGTTCATGCTATACTGTAATGGTTTTACCGATTACATCAGATTGCTACGATGAAGTTACTAATGCTTGCGAAAGACATCAAGAAGCGACACTCTTTGGAATTAGAGTAATTTTTTTACGCATCGCAGTTATCCTTCAAGCCCTAATTATAGGAGGGATTCACATTTTAACGGGATATACTCAAGATCTAAATGCTGTTCAAACATCATTAGCAGTATGGGGCGTTCGAGTTCATCAAGCTTTGATCCCAATGATTTTCTGCTTTGTGGCGGGTGTTATTATGTTAATAGGATACGATCTAAAAGGTGAAAAATTATATACCTTAAAAGCCAATTTACGGGATAAAGGACTCTGATTATAAATTACTTCTTAAGGGTTGTAATAGGTCGGGTTTGTAAAGTATAAATCACGTCTTTTTCTATTGCCCATTCTATATCTTGAGGATAATTGAACCTATTTTCGAGGGTTAATCCTAATTTGTGAAGTTGGCGTAATTGTTCCTCACTTAATGAGTATTTTACCTTAGATTTTGGTTCTGTCTCTATCAAAATGGTGTGTGAACCGTGAGGATTCTTAATCGCTATTTTCTCCTTTTTCCCCATCATAGCTTTAATTATTTCAAATTCTTTTTTATTTATTATAAATGTATCGGGAATAATCATATTGTTAGCTATAGTTTCACCAAGACCCCATGTTGAATTTATTAGCATCTCGTTTTTGTTATTATTAATCACATTTGCAGTAAATAAAACTCCCGAAATTTGCGAATTGACCATTTTTTGGATAATTACTGCCATTTGGATATCTAATAAAGAGAAAGTTATGCCTTTTTTTTTCATTTGATTTATATATAACAGTGCTTGTGGAGAAAATAGAGAAATCCAGCAATTTTTTAGAGATTCTAATATATCGTCAAAAGAATTATTGTATAAATAAGTTTCCGCTTGTCCAGCAAACGAGAAAGTGCTTGAATCCTCAATATTTGCCGAAGATCTGACAGCAAAAGACGAAGTGCTGTCAGTTTCTTTACATAGAATACCATAGGCTTGTTTAAGTTCTTCAATTATTTCTGACGGAATTTGGATTTTTAACATTAAATCTTTAATTTTTTTGGACAAGTCTAATACCACTTTCGGATTTAAATCGTTCTCCAATAATTGTATTAACTGATAACAGTTTTCTGATTCTTTAAGAAATTTATTATAAGAATTAGTGGTGATAATAAAACCTGGGGGCACGTTTATATTCAATTCATATAATTTGATTATGTTTGATCCTTTTCCCCCTAATAAATCAGGATTAGGTGTCGCTTCAGAAAAAAATATTATATATTTCAATTTTTTCAATTTTTTAAAATTACTCAACCAAGGATATTGTTCCTTTATCGTTATTTTGAGTAGAAATCTTGCCTTTTCTACCATTTAAAGAATTTATATCATCTACTTTAAACTCTGTGCCCATTATACAAGGAAGATCAAATTCTCGCGAAACTATTGCTAGATGAGAACCACCTGAGCCCGTTGTACAAATTACGCCAGTTAATTCAGATAGAATAGGACCTAACGTTGTAGTTCCTGCCTCCTCTACAATGCTTATCTTTCCGTTAGCGCTATCAAATAAATTTATTACATCCTCAGCTGTCTTAATATATACGAATTCTCCTATTACTTCCGATTTGGAAGAACAAGATAAGCCTTCTCCAATTATTTCCATTAACATAAAAAAAACTTCAAGATTTATATAGTTTTTAATTTAAATGAAGATAACAATTGAATCTTTTGACTGCAAAAAATCTAATGAAGATACATTCAAATTCTTTTGATAACTCTGCCATTAAAATATTAATGAAATCTTTTTATCCTTAATAGAATTTTTAAAACTAATTAAATTATGTTTAAGTTTCCAAAAAAATGTCTCAAGAAGAATTCAAGAATCGATGGATTGTAGTTATTGGAGCAATATTAGTACAATTAGCACTTGGTTCCATATATTCATGGGGTACTTTATCTCTATTTATTAGTGGGGGCGCATTTTTAAAAGAACCCGCGGAGGTTACCGTCTATATATTTGGTGTGAGCTTATTATTTTTCGGTTTTACAATGATATTTGCTGGAAAGCTTCAACAAAAGTACGGTCCTAAAAAGATAGCAATAATTGGAGGTATACTTATAGGGATTGGAGCAATCGCCTCTGCTGGAATGACATCATTTATTGGACTATTGATTACTTATGGTATTATATTTGGTGCAGGGATTGGTTTTACTTATGTTTGTCCTATAGCTTGTGCTGCCAAATGGTTTCCTGACAAGAAAGGGTTTATTAATGGTATAGCTGTTGCTGGATTTGGGGCAGGAGCTTTTTTATTTAATTATTTCATCAAATGGCTTTCAGTTTTAAGTATACCTACAATGTTTATCCTTCTTGGAATAATATATTTAGCATTTGTTTTAGGTGGTGCAATGACATTAAATGACCCTCCTGAAGGATGGACACCAGCTAACTGGACACCACCACCTCCTTCTGATGATACTGGGATTTCTGGACTTGACTTAAATCGTAAAGAAATGGTAAAACACAAACAATTTTGGATGTTGTGGACAACATTCGTTTTTAGCGCAATATGTGGTTTAATGACCATTGGGGCATATAGTTCATTTGCCAAATCAAACGCTGGTTATCCTATAAATGACTTCGACTTTTTAGTACTAGTTGGGAGCTTGGCGGCTTTATTTAATGGAGTGGGCAGAGTTTTCTGGGGTAAATTATCAGATATAATCTATTACAAGAAGGCAATGATGATTATGTTTACGATTCAGGGATTCTTAATGATTACTCTTTTTTTCACTAGTGGAAGCATAATTTTCTTTTTAATCTGGGTATGTTCGATTTACTACTGCTTTGGAGGTAATTTTGCGATGTTCCCAACAGCCACTAGTGATTTATTCGGAACTAAAAATTTAGGTGAAAATTACGGTGTAGTTTTTACTTCATATGGAATAGCGGGATTCTTAGGTGCAACTATGGTTTTAACATTTGTTACCCTTTTAGGTGGGTATATAGTTCTGTTTATTGTAATGGGTATAATGTCTATTGGAGCAACTATGATTACATTTATTCTAAAACCTCCCAAAAAGTAATAAAAATTTTTAAATAGTGAAGTTACATGAAAATAAAATTAGAGAATAAACTTATTACTTAAAACCTATCATATGAGTCCAAATGAATGTTAAAGAAGCAAATGAACTTATAATATATCTCTCCGATATTTTTGATTATCAAGTACAAACACGAGGTCTTTTAGAAACCCAATTATTTCCAGTAACGGCCTATATATGTGTTTCATTTTATAATTCCTACGACATGCTTCATGATATTTTAAAAAAAGTTGCTGAAAAAACAACACCAGAACAAATGGGCGAAGAATCTAGAAAGATTCTTTCAGAACTACAAGCTTTAACTATTAACTATATCCCATTATATTATATGGAAGGTCGAATGGGTGAAATTCACAGAAATAATGGCGATCTAAACTCCGAATCTGAGGAGAAAAGAAAACAAACAATTTTTATTTTAGATTTCTGGAAACGCCTCGCATCTTCATATTTTCCTGGAGGAGAACTATTTGTCAGCGAAGCGAATGGGAATAATATAGCCTTAGATCAACCAGATATCAATTGGACTATAGAACAAATCAAGGATGTTTCAAATGATCAAGCAAAAAAAATTAGGAAAACGATGGCAAATCTAGAAGTATTCTCGTTTCTTGATGAGTGTGAAGCTCGTGCGAAACTATGTGATCATGGTCCTTATAATATCAACGATGAAGAAATTTTGGTTTGCAGAGAAATTTCTCATCTTTATGATGGTAGAAAACCCCACTTTCCTTGGTCAGAAACAAAAGCTAAAGCCCCCTATAGCAACATTGCTTTTGCTTACCGATTAAAAAATGTCAAAGCTAAGATTGATAATTTCGCCACAATGACAACAGAACCAGTAACATGGGGAGATAGAATAACAGGTGCAGTGTTATTAACGAGGGATGGAGATGATATAATACCCCTTAATTTTGATGTCTTAGATGGATTCTTTGAATACGCAACAAAGGCTCAAAGAGAATTGTATGTAAAATTTTCTAAATGGGACAGGAAACAACGCTTGCTTGCTGGTGCCTTTGCATATTGCTATGGTTATGCCCGTTATACTAATTTTGTAGGAATTACTGACCAAATAAACTGGGATCTCACAGAACGAACCATGGAAAAATACGTTCCAGAATTTATGGAAACCGATTTTGACCAAGGGATTACGCGACATTTTAGGAGTAAAGCAAAGAAAAAGAAAGGAGGTCCCTCACTTTATTTACTTGCCGAGGAGTGATTATTACGAAACCAACAAGAGGGCAATCAATCCTTAAGGACGAAGATGATTTACTTCATCAACCTGACAAGACTTTGAAATGGCGAGAATCTTATTATTTTAATTGGGTTGACCTTGAAAATAAAATCTCCGGTTTTTCGACCATCGGAATAGTACCAAATGAAAAAAGAAGAGAATTCGTTTTCCTCCTCTTTATGGATAATAAAAGAGAGTTTTATTACCAAGAACCTGTATTAGAGAAATATATTAATGATGTTGATTATATGCTTCAATATAAAAAACTCGCGTTTAAAATCATCAAACCTCTTCAAACGTGGCAAATAATTTATAAATCTCGAAAATTTAAAATGAACTTGACATTCGAAACAAGATTTCCTAATCATAGTTTTGGAACAGATTCTTCAGGCTCTTGGCATGAACATTTTGAAGCATCAGGCATTATTAGTGGTGAAATGTTATTTAAAGATGGTGAAGAGCGCAAAATTAATGGTTATGGCCAACGCGACAAAAGTTGGGGATTTAGAGATTGGCATCAGTTTGACAAATGGTTTGCCGGGCATTTCCAATACAAAAATTGGTCTGCTGGATTCCGAAAAGATTACATAGGAGATAGAATAAATTTATCTGGATATGTCGCAAGAAAAAATGAAAACATCCCTCTTACTCAAATGGAAATAGAAACAACCAACGATAACGATAAATTAAAAAGCCCACTCAAATCAATTTATTCTTTCACTGATGCAGAAGGAAAATCTTACAGAATTGAGGCGACTCGAATTGAAGAAAATTCGTATGTCCGTTTTGCAAGAGATTTCCTGGAGGGCTACACAGAACTTTTTGAACAAATGGTATTCATGAAAGACTTAGAAACTGGTGAAATTGGTACTGGAATGTCTGAACAATTACGAACCGTTAGGTTTTAAAAAATAATAATTAAAATAATTTAGTCAATTTGGATCGTTATTATTTCATTAAAGCCTTTAAAAAATGAGTAAGTGTAGTTGCTTTTGCCAAAAAAGGGAGTTTTTTAAATATTTGCTCACCTGTCCATCTGTCTCTAGACAGATCATGGTTTTCTAAATCGTGGCGTCGTATTGCCTCCCATATATACCTTCGAAGGGTTCTACTTTCTTTAATAAATTGGCAATAAGTCTCCCATAAAATCTTAATTTTAGATCCAGAATGATAAAATAAGTATTCAGATGCGAGGTTTGTCTTAAAATATGTATTTATTAAAATTTGATAAAGTTTTTGATCGTATCTTTTTAGTTCTTCACGAGTAAAATTACTATTTGCTTCTAATAATGGTTTTAACACTGAAGCAGCAATATCAGCAGACGCAAGCCCGCCTAAAAAACCTTCGTAAAAAAATGCTGTAACTAAGCCCCCTGCTTCTCCTAATACCAACGTTCGATCGTTAGATAAAATTTTGAGAGGATGCTTTGATATTTTACCAACAATGGTTTTTGGCCCTCTTTTTAATCCTCTAATAAAAGGTTGGATTGGTTGATAGTTATTTAAGATTCTATCTAATTTATTTACAATATCAGCAGAATTATCCTTCTGATTACCTAAAAATCCTAAGAAAAGTCTTTCTTTTCCTTTGTTAAAAAATAAAGGGCCATTTTGACTTATTTTTCGATTAATATGAAAAACATAATCCCATTCTAAATTCTCGTTTAATGTATCCTCGTCGCCGTAAAGATGCGTATGAATTCCCATATATGAATCTGGAGCGCTAAATCCCAAAGACTTTTGTAGTTCAAAATAATGCGAACCAGTAGCAATGGCTAAAAGCTTTCCTGAGTAAGACTGACCTTTACTCGTTAAAACTTCAACTTTTTCGCTAGTTCTTTTAACCTTTGATACTTTTTCATTATACTTGATTATGCCACCTTGATTTTCACATTTTTGGAGTAAACTTCTTAAAATATTTTCAGAATGGCTTATATATCCAAAGGGCTCTCCAAATTCGGTCGAATCAATGACTCCAAAGTATTTTTTATCCATATAATTGATTTTATAATGAACACATGGAAAAAGTGATTTATCAGAGTAGTCTACTTCGCTTAAAAACCGTCTATTGTGTTCAGGAAAAATATTAGTTGTAATTGAAAGGTCATTTTCATCTTTAGCTTCAAGAACCAATGTTTTTGCGTATTTGGAAATTTTACACGCAAATGATGCCCCCGAAATTCCTGCGCCAATTACGATTACATCAAAAGTGGACATAATTTCGTTTATAGAAACCTTAATTTAAATATTTCCAAATTTTACTGATTATTATGTAAAAAGTCTTTTTCATCAAACATATAATTTTTTTAATTCTAAAATTCTATTTTTAATTAATTCATTTTTGAAAGATTAATCAAGAGAGGTAAGTATGGTATGGTAATTGAAACAAATATAACCAAAATGTTGGGAATTAAACATCCTATTATTGCAGCGCCTATGGGGCCTTTTTACACTACTGATTTAACAGTAGCAGTGTCTGAAGCTGGCGGCCTCGGTGTGATAAGCCATGCGTCTGATTTTTCTAAAGAAATTGGCGAAACAAATACACTTGAGGTAATGAAAAAAAGTATGGAATATGTTGTTGAACATACCGATAAACCATTTGGATTTAATATTAGAACTGCTAGGGTACAGCCAGATGCCGAGCTTTTATGTCGAAGAATTCCAAAATTTATTTTAAGTAACCCAAAATTAAAAGAACAATGTATCTATGCAATTACAAGCGCTGGATCGTCAAGAATGCTTCCACAAAGTAAACCCTATCAGAGATTGAAAGAAAGCGGCTCAAATATTAAACATTTTCACGTAGCACCTGCATTGTGGCTTGCGGATAAATGCGTTGATGCGGGAGTGGATGGTTTAGTAATTACTGGAACCGAAGGTGGCGGACATCAATCATATGAAAAAGTGAGCACTTTAGTGCTTCTACAACAGGTTGTAAAAAAATATCCCGACATTCCTATTGTTGCTTGTGGGGGTTTCGCAACGGGCGAGGGTTTAGCTGCTGCTTTATCTATGGGAGCTGGGGCTGTAGCAATGGGATCCAGATTTATAGCATCAAAAGAGAGTGAGTTTCATAAAGATTATAAAGCTATAGTTCCTCCAGCTAATGCTCAAGATACAATTTTAGTCACAGGATTCTTTGGTCCAATTAGATTATGGAAAAATAGATATGCTCTACATCACGGTCTCGTTGAAAGTAAAGAAGAGAAGATTGCTCAAGAGAAAGCTTGGTCTCCCGAAGATGTGTTAAAAGAAACAACTGCTTACCGAGTAATTTATGAGGGGGATACTGAAGATGGAGCAGTTCTATTAGGTCAAAGTATTGGGATTATAAATAGTATAGAGAATGTACCAGATATTATTAATTCTATCGTAAATGATGCTGAAAAAAGATTGAAAAATGCTCATAGCTTAATAAAATAAGTATTAAAAACCATCTCTATCCTTTTTTTTTAATAACGATTTTGGAGAAAAATTCCTTATCCTGACTCAGATCTATGGCGTCACCTATTATTTTAAATTTACCTTTCAATTTCACGTCTTTCTGAGCGAGAAGGTCCTTGGAAAGGTCTAACTGACCTGAACCATGATTAGCGTGCGTACTACTTATGTAAACGCTAATATTTCCTGGTTCTACAATGTATTCCATATTTTCATTGTAAAATCCAAGTTGTTTCATTGAAACAGTAAAAGCAACCGTAGCTTGTTCTCCAGGGTCTAATGTTATCCGTTTAAAACCAAATAATTCTTCAATCGGTCTTGTAACAGTTGCTTCTTGATCGTGTAGATATAATTGGATCACCTCTTCACCTTTAACCTTTCCAATATTTTTAATATCCACAGAAATTTCAATACTATCGTGGGAATCCACTTCAGATTTATTCATTTTTAAGTTGGAATACTCAAATTGAGTATAACTTAGACCATATCCAAAGGGGAATAAAGGAGTCGTATTTTCTTCTACATAATTCCATGCCCACACAGAAACACCACCAGTAGGTTTGCAGTTATGATAAATTGGAATTTGTCCTACACTTCGTGGAAAAGAGATTGGTAGTTTTCCTCCAGGATTATAATCCCCAAACAAAACATCAGCAATCGCCCTTCCTCCTTCTTCACCAGGCAACCATGCTTCTAATATGGCGGGAATATTTTCTTTTTCCCAGGCTATTGAAAGAGGACGACCATTTATTAACACTAAGACGATTGGAATCCCGGTTGCGTGAATTTCTCGAACTAATCCTTCTTGGGCACCTGGAAGAGTTAAAGAAGAACGGTCGCGTGATTCACCACTAGTACATTCCCTTGTCAATCCAGCCTTTTCTCCCATTATAAGGATTACAACTTCCGATTTTTTAGATAATTCGATTGCTTCTTCGAATCCACTTTTATCATCGTTTTGGATTTCACAACCTTTAGCATAATTGACTTCTGTACCTTCTGATATTTTTTCCTTTATGGCGTCTAAAATACTTTTAATATCATATGCATTTCTCGTAAACGCGTCTGGATCTTTATTATCAAATAATTGTCTAAATAGAGCTGCTTGTTCTTCATCAAGCTCAGCTACACCAGTGGCATTGCTTGCAGTGGCTTCAAATTGACTTACATAGGTATAATCACCCAGTAAATTTCTCACACTATTTGCATTAGGACCAATCACTGCAATTGATTTTAAATCTTTTTTAAGAGGCAAAATGTTATCGTCGTTTTTTAATAATACTATTGATTTACGAGCAATTTTGCGTGCGAATTTTTTATTTTCTGGATTCGAAAAGACTCTCCCGATTTTTTCTTGATCTTTATCCACATACGGATTTTCGAAAAGGCCAAGTTCAAATTTTTTTTTTAATATACGGGAAACTGATTGATTTAATGCAGCTTCGCTAATCTTTCCCTTTTTAACAGCTTTGACAAATAATCTTCCATAACCGGCTGTCCTTGGAAGTTCCACATCGAGACCCGCATTGAATGCAAGAATAGCAGCTTCCGTGGAATTCATTGCCACTCGATGCAATTTACAATTAAGTTCGATTGTAGCGTAATCTGAAACAACCATTCCTTTAAAACCAAGCCTATTGCGTAATAAATTGGTTAGAACATCGCGTGAAATTCCACAAGGTATTCCATCAATTTCGCTATATGAGTTCATAATTGATCCTATGTTAGATTCGTGGATTGCAGCTTCAAAAGGTTTTGCGAACACTTCCAGTAATTCTCTTTTAGGGATAAATGATGGACCCCAATTTCTACCACCTTGGGATAATCCATGACCTAAAAAATGTTTACCAGTAGCAATTATACCACTTTGAAGAGAATCACCTTGTAGCCCTTTTACGTAGGCAACACCCATTCGCGATACAAGATAAGGATCTTCGCCAAAAGTTTCTTCTGTGCGCCCCCATCTTGGATCGCGCGCAATATCAAGAACAGGAGATAGTCCTTGATGTGCTCCAACGATACGCATCTGTTCACCGATTTTTCTTGTCATAGCTTCTACTAATTCTGGTTCCCATGTCGACGCCACACCAATAATTTGGGGAAATATTGTAGCATTTTTAGCTGTGTATCCACATAAACACTCTTCATGAACAATAGCCGGAATTCCTAAGCGAGTCTGCTCTTTTAAAAATTTTTGGATATCATTAGCAATTTTGACTGATTCTTCAGGCGTTATATTCATAGTGCCGCCAATTCTAGTGATTTGGCCAATTCCTTGACCAATTAGTCTTTTCATTTTTTCGTGAGATAACTCGTTCAATTCCATTAATGATGGCGCATATTGAGAACCGAGTTGAGCAACTTTTTCTTTTATAGTCATTCTTGAGATTAAATCTTCAACTCTTTTTTCAATAGGTTGATTAGGATCTAAATAAAGCAATTTTTCACTTTCATTAGTGTCTACCATAGTAATTTTAAAATTGCTTTTATTGCAAAAAAAGATTTTTTTTTGAAAGAAAAAAAATAAAAAATACTAGAATTTCAATCTTTCTTAGCCTTATCCAATTGTTTTTTCAATTTAACGAAAAAATCTGGCGTTGAGATTTGATACGGTATAGGAAATCGCGTTCCTGCTTTATGGGTTTTTTCCATTCCTTCAATTATTTCATTAATTTTCCCAAATGGTATGGATGCTATTAAATCACTCTCTGCAGCCTTTCCATAACGACGATCTCCAAGACAAGGGAAGGCAATTTGTAATTCACCTGTAAGATATGCTTGTGAAATAGTATCTGCGCAAACACCATCGCAAAAAGTTGACATTGAAATTCTGCCTCCTTCTTTCCACAAGCTACCCTGAATTATTCTCATTATCTGAGCGGAATTCCCCCAAATTAAGATTAAATCCGGGTCAAAATCTATCCGATTTAAAGCACCTGATAATATAGCAGAAAACTTTCCGTGTGGTATTTTAGGCATCGTTGCTGTAGTCTTTTTAGCGGCTTCTTTAGTTTCATTATATCTTCCAACAAAAAAAGCACCCTCCTCAAAAAGTCTATGTGCTTTTTCAAACCCTATCGTAATTTCTGCCAGAGGACATAAATTATCCCCTTTAATACAACCCATTGTCCACCCATAATATCTAGAATAACTAAACATTTGACATAAGACAATCTTCTTATCTGGTCTTTTTAAAAATTTTACTTTTTTTAATTCTTCTGAGTCTTCAAGTAGCTTAACACCAATAGGAAAAGTAGCTAAACGGAGATATCTATTTAAATTATTATCTAATTCCTCCCATTTACCCATAAAATTTTCACCTTATATTATTTTGATTCTGGAAATTTTTCTACGTAGCAGAGAGCAGGAAAATCATTTGGTAAAGCAGCCAAGCAACGATTGCATGAAATACAAGACGCCTCATCTTGTTTACCTTCTTTAAAATTTTTTACGAGGAAGGGCTCTCTGATGAATGGACGAGACATGGATATAAAATCGGCGTATTTTTTCTCTAAAATTTCTTCCATTTCAGACATTTTTCTAATGCCGCCAACAAGGATTAAAGGTATATCTCCTAAAACTGGTTTTATAATTTTAGCCGCTTCAAGATTATAGGGACCTTCAAAATTATACTTTCCAACCATATCTTGAAATATTTTTACTGCTATAGATTTTAAAGGAGGTGGAAGGAATTGGATAATTTCTTTTACGGGCACATCTCCTCGGCACAAATTGAAAATAGCAAAATGTGCCGAACCACAACTTATCTCAATTGCATCAATTCCCAAATTCTTTAACCATTCAGCGTATTTAACGGCTAATGATGGTGTTATCCCTTCCTTTTGGGTATAATCATGGGTGTTAAGTTTTATAAATAGGGGCATATCTCGAGGTAAAACTTGTTTAGTTTTTATTATGATTTCCTTGAGATATTTGAATCTATTTTCTTCAGTACCTCCCCATTCGTCCTTCCTACGGTTATAAAAGGGAGATAAGAATTGATTTATTAGATAACCATGAGCTCCATGTAATTGCACAGCATCAGCACCAGCTTCAGCAACTCGTCTTGCTGCTTCAACGAATTGCTGAATTGAATCTTCAATTTCTTCTTCAGACATCTGTTTTGGTCTAGATAAAGTAACAGGATTCATTATACTTTTAGATGGTCCAAGAGGAATAGTTCCAATGAGGTCTTTAGATGTTTGTTGTCCCGCATGAACTATTTGAAATGCTATCTTTCCATCTTCTTCATGTACGGCATCCACTAACTTTTTCAAACCAGGAATCAAATTATCACTATAAATTCCTGTTTGATGCTTAAATGCTTGCCCTGATGGATGAATATACATATATCCAGGAAGAATTAAACCAATCTCTCCTTTGGCAAGAGTACCAAGAGTTTTCACAAGTTTATCAGTGACCTCGCCGTTTTCCTTAGCCATCCCTTCACAAGTAGGAGATCTCACAAAGCGATTCTTAACCTCCATCTTCCCTATATTCATTGGTGTAAATATAATAGACATATTGGCCAACTTGATTAATTTAAATTTATTATTTTAAATTCTAATAACTGATCTATAATTTTGATATCTTGTTATTTAAGATTTTACTAATTTTTAAATAATCAATTGCTGCACTAGTATTATGGAAGGTATTGGGTAAAATGCTATAATTATAAAATTTTAATTTATTAAAAGTGAGCTACACAATGGAAATTCAACAAGAAACCGATTCCAAATTTGAAATGATATTAGCGAGACTAGAGAGAATTAACTATGCTGATATCGATATTTTAAAACAATTTTACGAAGATTCTATTTCTCCTAGAAGACAAGAACTTATTACAGAATTAGAAAAGAAGCTCGATTATGTTTCTAATCTGAAAATAAAAAATGAAAAAATTAAAAGTATGTTATTGCTAGATCTGATGGAATGTAAAAAATGCGGTTTATTTCCAATCTTTAAAGTTCCAATATGTTTTATGTGTTGTATGGAAAGCGGTGGGACAACATCAGTATATGAGTTAAATAACTTAGCTAATTATTATTACGACAAGAAAATATATGAATATTCCATTTTTATACTCAAGAATTTAATTAAAATAGCTATTAATTCTGAGATTGAGGAGAAATATAAATATTATTATTCTATCGGAAATATCTATAAAAATTTAAACAACATAGAAAAGGTATTGAAATATTATTTGCTATCACTTAAAAATCTGCCAATTCAAGATGATTTGATTTCTCCTGATGTCCACGATTTTAAATTAAGCCTAAAGAAGAAAATTGGCCATATTTATTATAGTTTAAAAAAATACGATTTAGCACTTCCTTATTTTAAAAAAATAGATTTAGATAATTTGGACGAGATCAAGCTCAAATTGAAAATATTGGTAGAACTAAAATATTACCTAGAGGCTCATTTATTAATAAGACAGTTGCCTTCTGATTTATCTAAGGACGAGAGATTAAATAATATAAAAAAAATTATTAATGATAATTTATCTTCAGATGATATTAATGATATTAATAAATTCGATTCTTTAATGCAAAAGGCTGATAATGCCTTTCAATCAGAAGAATTTGATGAGTCGCTGAATTTTTATCAAGATGCTTTTTTAGCTGCTCAAGATATGGATCTGAAGATTCAAATCAAAAATATCATTAAAATGATTAAACTTATCCAAAAGAAATTACTCAAAAGAGATCTTTCAGTAACAAGAGTAAAAGAACCAATTATCTCCTCGCAGTCTAAGGGAAGAAAAAAATTCGGTTTAAAACGATTGTCAAAATCTTTAGGAAAAAGGGGTGGTGAGGTAGTTGGAGATAAATTGACTGAATTAACTGGGGTTCAAGAGTTAGGAGACTTAGCAGGAAATATTGCTGAAAAAGGAATAACAACATTAACAGATACAGGATTAGAAAAAGTTATTAAAAGTGGTGAAAAACTAATAAGTCCGAGAATGTCTGATGAGGATCTTCTTCATAGTACACAAGTACCAATTAAGATTGACCCTAAAGAAAGGTTGCTCGGGATTATTAAAGCAAAACAAAAAGTAAAAATTGAGTATATTGAAAATTTTTTAAAAATTCCTAAAGAGGAAATAATCGGATTAATTTTTGATTTAATAGGAAGTGGTCAAATTGAAGGAAATCTTAATGATGACGATTCTGAATTTATCTTGAAAAATAAATAAATTAATCCTTTAAAAAATCTATTATAGTTTGATTCAATTCGGGGGCTTTTGATCTGGGTGATGAGTGCCCTGCTTTATCTATAATTTTTAATGTACTAGTTGGAATTCTCTCGTGCATGTCAATCATGACTGTTTTTGGTAGGATTCGGTCGTGAGATGCTGTAAGTAGCAAGGTTTTATTTTTAATTTCTTTTAGCCTTTCGAACGTATTAAAATTGTTAAGAGCGTGAGCTTGATTTTCAATATCTCGTGGAGTTGGAGGATCTATTGCTCGGTCTTTAATGATTTCTTCTACTGACCAAAGTCCGTAAAATTTTTTCTTAGTATTAGCCATCATTTGTTTTCTAAACTTATGATAATATGAAACTCTCGCGCTTTTCCAAAAGGATTCCTTAGGATCTCTTTGTAAAAGTTTTAAGTCTTCGAGCCGCATATTTATATACATATCTTTAGCTTTTGTATCACTTCCGCTTCCAACAACTTTGTAAGCTGTATTAATTAAGACCACCTTATTTACTCTCTCTGGGTATTTTAATACAAATTCTTGAACAATCATCCCTCCTAAAGACCAGCCGATTATATGTGCTTTTTCTATTTTTAAGAAATCCATTAATCCTCTAATGTCGCGAGTAAACATCTCCATCGTAAAAGGTTCTTCAGGTCGGTCTGATTTGCCCGCTCCACGATTATCGAATGCAATAACTTTAAAATGTGCTGACAGAGGAGGTATTTGAGCTATCCATGTCTCCTTTTTGCTTCCAAATCCATGAACTAATATCACGGGATATCCATCTCCATGGATTTCATAACAAATTTTTATTCCGTTTATATCTGCGAAACCCATATCAATCTTCCATTTTTCTTTATTAAGATTCACTAATAATATTGAAGTGATGTAATTAAAATTAATACTCCAATAAAGATGAAAATAACTGAAGAAACTAATTTAAGGTGAAATTTTGGTGTTTTATGAGCAATTGCAGCCCCAAAAAAGACACCCATCCATGCCAACAATATTAGTGCTAGAAAAGCTCCTAACCACACTTCAAAAGGATAAGGATAAATAGAAGCAAGTGTGATGGTCAAAATTTGAGTTTTATCACCTAATTCCATCAAAAAAATAAACGCAAATCCAGCGATATAAGGATTTTTTCTTAGCTTCTGGAACCTTGATGGTGGTTCTATATTTAAATTGTTTTCAATTATAGTTTCATCCTCTTTATTGAGCTTTAATTCTTTTCTCTCTTGATAAAGTTCCTTCAAGTGGCGAGCATCCAACAATCCGATTATTATAAATATAATCCCAGATATGATTACCACTATAAAAAGCGGAATAAAACTTGTCGCTAACATGCCAAAAAAAACTCCAATTGTCACTATTACAGCAAAACCAAGAGTAGCTCCTATACCAACTTTATAAGATTTTTCGTGTTCCAATGCCAGATTGAATACAATTAATTGAGTTTTATCACCCAGTTCCCCAAGAAATAAAATACCAAATGTAATAACAAAAATCAACCAATCCATAGTAGTTTAAAATATGTATTTATTAAATTTTTTGTTATATTCGTTTATTCTAAAGATTATTATCGCAGATTTGAAAGAAGAGTCAATAACCCCGATCAATTTTAAAATTTTTAAAATACAAAAAACAAAAGAAATCCAATTATTTATTACGAACCAATACTTTTTAGCAATGATTGTTTCTCTTTTGAAACAATGAAACATAAATTGTGTAGGAACATTTAATAGGTAACAAGAATGGAAAAAGGAACAGTAAAATGGTTTGATAGCCGAAAAGGCTATGGATTTATAACTTTAGAAGACGGGTCGCAAGATGTTTTTGTCCACTACAGTGGGATTAAAGGTGAATCAGAAGAATTTAAAAAAATATTTGAAGGAGACGAAGTTAAGTTCAATATTATTGAAGGTAAAAAAGGACCACAAGCAAGCGACGTAGTAGTGACAAAGAAAGGTCCGCGTCCAAGTTATCCAAGAAGAAGAGGTTATTAAAAAAAGTAAATAAATTAATCTGCTTGTAAATAATAAATTTAAGATTTTGAAATTAACGAATAATCTATTTCTCCTCTATTTCTCGCTTATTTTTATTCTTTCTAAGCTACGATAAAAATTATTTACTAATTGCGGAATTTAAGAAAAAAAAAATTTGGAAGAAAATTCCAACAACTCTCTATTTTTTTTTTATTTTTATTTTATCCCTTTAAATAGGCAATAGCCTAATTTTCCATTAAGAACTGTATCAAAAAAGATTTTTTGATTCTCAAGCGCTTTATTTACTCCTTGTTGACCATACTCTTGAACAATTCTTTCAATTGTTTTAGTCAATTCTGATCGCGTTAAAATTTTTGTATAATCGCTTACTTCACGATCTTTTCTAATTTTCCAAAACATTTCTGGTTTTGACCATCTGTCAAATTCTGTTAGGATTTCTCTCACGCCTGCCTTTTGAAGCATAGCAATCCATTCGTCATATTCTAACGGAGTCGTCCCATATCGTTCAGAAATTTCTTCCTTTTCAGTATCAGAAAGTTTTTTACGCCATGTTGATTCATGAATTATTACAACGCCTCCTGGTTTAGCAACTCGTACCATTTCATCCAATACTTTTTGAGAATCGTCTGGAATCCCAACAGCACATTCATTTACAACTACATCAAACGTATTTTCTTCAAAAGGTAAATCTTGAGAATCGCCTAGTTTGAACGAGACTAAATTTTCAATGCCAGCATTTTTTGCATTTTCCGTCGCAGTCCGAATCATCTCCTCAGAAATATCTAAACCAACCACTTCAACACCGTATTCTTGGGCATAAAAAATTGATTGTGTACCCCTTCCACTGGATACATCTAAAAGTCTTATACCCGGTTTTAAATTCGCAATTTCTGCAGTTCGTTTAGTTAAAGCCATTCCACCAGGATGTAACATTTCAAGCCCACTCAGTTCAATGACATCTTCTATGGTTGGCTTGTGTATTCCTTTTCTTTTCATACCAATACTATTTTATGCTTTTTTATAAATATTGTTAAATTAATAAATTAAATTACAAAAAAAAAGAAAATAAAGTTTTAGATCAAAAATATCTTTTATTAAGAGAAAGTATAATTAGAAATCAACATCTTTTCCGTCATAGGGGTATCTGAAGAGGTTTTTCCAATCTTCCATAGAAGGTGATCGAGGGCCTGCAGTGCATACAGGACTTTGATAACATAGACCTATTAAAGTATCCATATTTTTTTCCATCTCGTCTTTTGAGATTCCTAAATCTTGAAGTTTCATTGAAAAACCAATCTCTTTTTGCAATTCTTTTACTTTATCAATAAGTATGTAAGTAGCTTTTTTGTCATCTTCATCCCAATTCACCCATCCTAATTGTTTTGCCATTTTTCCTAAAATTTCTGCGGTCTTATTTGTCTCACTAGGATCATTCAAACAATATTCTAAAACGTATGGGAGAAAAATACCCACTAATCTTCCGTGTGGATTATGAAAAATAGCACCCCAGGCATGCCCTAATGTATGCCCTATATGAGCCATAGAATTAGCAAATCCTAAGCCAGCCATCGTGGCTGCTAGATGCATTTTATCCCTCGCTTCCATATTTTTACCGTCTTTACAAGCAACAGGCAACCATTTGAAAATTAATTCTACTGCTTTTAAGGTCACAGCATCGCTGATATCGTTTCTCCAAGCAGAAACTACGTTTTCTAAGGAATGAGCTAGCGCATCAAATCCTGTATTAGCTGTTAATTTAGGTGGCATTTCTGCTGGAAAGATAGGATCTATAATAACAAAAGTAGGGATAAGACCCATATGTGGTATTTCCATTTTTCTCCACACGTCGTTTTCAAATCTAGATATCACAGAACCAATCGAGACTTCGGCACCAGTACCTGATGTTGTGGGGATAAACACCATTCTAGCTTTTTTACCCGTATTAATATCATATAAATCGTTATTAAATGGAATTCCATCAACAGTAGTAAGTTCTGGAAGTTCATATAACGCCCAAGCTGACCTGGCCGTGTCCATAACAGAACCTCCTCCAAAACCAATGATTATATCTGGAGTATAAGCGAGCAACTTCTCTTTTACTTTATACACGCCCTCTTCATGAGGATCTGGAACTATATCGTCAAAAATTTCGTATTTTTTTCCAAGTTTCTCAAGTCTATCTGTTAATATTTTTAAAAGCCCCACTTCTCTAAGATTTTTATCAGTTATGATAAAGCATTTTTCTCCCTTAACCTTTTCCAAAAAATTTAAGGCATCTGAACTGTATATTATTGTTGGACAATAAAAAAAAGACATTTTTATTTTCACCCTATAATATCATTTTTTTTCGTTTTGATAAATTAATTTTGGACAATATACAATAAAATTATATCTTATTTATATGAAATGGATAAGTTTAAAGAAGTATAAATTAAAAATAATCTCATTATTTTTCTTTCTGTGTGCAATGAACACGATCCATTGTCACGCTTGCATAACATCCATTACAAGAAATACATTCACAAGTGTTTTCTCCACTCCCTGTAAGCCATTTATTTGGAAGATCAGGTTCGCGAATAAGTGGTCGGCTTAGCGAAACAAAATCTGCGCTTCCTTCGGCCAAAATTTCTTCAATAACATCAAGAGATCTTATTCCACCTATTAGAATCAAGGGTATATTGATCAATTTTTTAATTTCTCTTGCGTAAGGCAGGTGGTAAGCTTCTTTATCTTTAGATAAAATATTAATTCGAGCTTCTGGTGACATAGCTGGTATCCAACCAAGTTCTTCTTGGCTAAGTAATGCTGCTTCCCACATTCCACTACTAGTTTCAATGGCAGCAAATCCAAGTTTTGATAATTGTTCTGCAATCTTCTTGGATTCGTTCAGATCCATTCCGCCCCTTATAAGATCGCTCACATTCATTTTTATCAAGATTGGGAAATTTTTTCCTATCAATTCCACAGATCTCTTATAAATATTTTTTACAATTCTTATTCTGTTTTCTGTATTACCTCCATATTTATCTTTTCTTTTGTTTGTGTGAGGAGATAAGAATTCGCTTAAGAGAAAGCCATGTGCAGCGTGGAATTGAACGCCATCGAAACCTGCTTCCTTAACTCTTCTTGTTGCTTGAGCAAAAGCTTCGATAGTTTCTTCTATCTCTTCAATTGTCATTTCTCGTGGCTGTGCATTGGTCATAGGTTCCCTAATACCTGAAGGATCTATTGGATTATCCACAAAATAGGTTTCTCGTCCGCAATGTCCTATTTGCGCCACAGCTTTGCAACCATCTCCATAATTATGGATTATGTCTGCAATCTTACTTAATCCAGGAATTATATCGTCTCGATCTACCGCAGTTTGTTTTGGTAATGCCTGACCACTCGAATTAATGTAAGCAAGTCCAGTGATGATTAATCCAATGCCTCCTTCAGCTAAAGTCTTGTAAAACTGTATGAGCTCGTCGGTGACAGTTCCATCTTCAGCTGCTCTTTTTTCGTACGTGGCGGACCTGACGAATCTATTTTTGATCGTCATTGGACCTATTTTTTTAGGTTCAGAACAGATCATTTTCTTCATATTTCTTGTTTATTTTTTAATGTATAAGGAAAATTGTAAGATCTAATATAAATCCTTTATCACAAAGTCTAAATCCAAATCTCTGAGTGTTTCTATTAACGGGTAACCATTTTCTGGATTCCAACCCATTTTTTCACAAAATCCTCTATATTCAGCTTTATAATCTATTGTTCTGCCTTTAAAAGGACCACTTTCAAAGGGTGGATCGCCGATCACTCTCCCTGGCAATTCGTTCTTGGCAAGGATTACACCTTCGCGGAGTGTAAAAGCTTGACGTAATGTTTGTATTCTTAATCCAATCTTAATAGCATCGCTAATTGATAAATCCCATCCCACTACAGCTTTAATTAATTCCATCATAGGATATGTAATATAATGGTGCGTTATCATGCACATTCCAAGGCAATATGTAGTTTGAACAAGACCATGAATCATCATTAATGCTTCACTTCGATCTTTTCCTCTAAATCTTTTTGGTAAATTAAATCCCTCTATAAATGAATTTGTCCTAAGCGGACCCGCTGCCGCCATATCTAAATTTGCTGCTGTGTGTCTTCCAGGTGTAGGATCAAAAGCGTAAGTTAATCCAAGATCTTTAAATTGTTTTGGATCATGCATTGGAAGTTCTTGGCCCATCGAGTGCATGACGTATTTTTCACTTCCTTTTCCGATTTTTTCTGAAGCTCTCTTAGCACCATCTGCTAAAATATCACCGAATCCCTCTCGATTTATCATCATTTTTACTAATTCAATAATAGCCTTTGAGTTGCCCCAAGTTAATTCAAGTCCACCTGTATTGTCTTTATTAATTAGACCATTCTCAAAACATTCTATAGCGAAAGCTACTGTTCCGCCTGTCGAAATTGTATCTATTCCTGCTCGATTACACATTTCATTTAAAGTAAATATTGATATTATATCGTTATTAAGTAAAAGATGCCCAAAAGACGCACAGGTTTCGTATTCGGGAAGATGTGTCTCTTCAAGTCCCGCTTCTGGAACTTTCATAATACCTCCACATTGCACAGAGCAAGAAAAACATCCGTATTCCTTTTGTTTATATTTGTTAATCTCTTCTCCTGAAATCTTTTCGTGTTTGTGCTCAGGAAAAATCTCACTTGAAAAACCGGACCAGTTTTTTGTTGGAGTATCTCCTATAATAGCTCCAGTTGAATTATACCAGCTAGTTCCAAAAGTTTTCCATAAATAAACACCACCAATGTTTGTTGCTTTTATTTCTTTATTATATTCTTGGGTGTATTTAAGCAACTCATCATTGTCTGCTATTGATATTCGCTTATCGCCCCTAAGCACTAAAGACTTTAGTTTTTTAGAACCCATTAATGCACCGAAGCCAGATCTCCCGGCAATTCTACCTTTATCGTTAACAATCCCCGAAATTAATGAGAGTTTTTCACCAGATTGCCCGATACTGGCCGTCCTAACGTTTCCATGCTTTTTCATTAGTGCTTCTTCTGTTTGAATGGTATCTAATCCCCAAAGTTCAGAAGCATCTAAAATTTTTTTCTCGTCGTCGATAATAGTGATATATTTTGGGCTATCTAAGATTCCTTTCATTAAGATACCATCGTATCCACATTTTTTAATTTCAGGTCCAAAATATCCACCACTATTAGAATCTCCCCAAGTCCCCGTTAATGGAGATTTGCCAGCAATCATATATCGTCCAGTTAAAGGAGCAACTGAACCAGTTAATAAACCTGGAAAAAATCCCAAAATCGATTCAGAACTTAAAGGATCTATCTTCGGAGGCATATTATCGTAAATTAATTTAGCTGCTAATCCATATCCTCCAATATATTGACGATAAATCTCCTCTGATAATGATTCTTCCTTAAAAGTCTCATCCGAAAGATTTATCCATAAAATTTTTCCCATATATCCATTCGGCATGGTTTTAAACTCCCTAATTTTCCATTATTTAGTTTTAAATTTCAAAATCTATAAATTGATTATTAAATTCGTCAAAGATATTTAAAAAAGGTTCTATTTATGATTTAATTATAAATCATTAATAATTTTATATACTTCTTGCCAATTAAAAACTCTAATTACATTATTCTTACAAACGACATTCTGATTCCAAGGTTGATCGTATAAAAGTAAATATCTATCTCTTTTATCTTTAATTGGCTCAACTAAATTAGGATTGTCATCAACGTAAACATCGAATAACTGACTTAGTTTCAAATCATATGGTTTATGGCGAAGCAAAATAAGTTCAATATATTGGACTTTCTTTTTTACATTATGAAAATTTAGCTTTTTTATAATCTGAGATCTATACTGAGGTTCTCTCGCTGAAACAATGTAAACATCGTGAAAAGCATTTAATTCCTTCATATATTCGGACGCTCTGTTGTCCATAAAAGGAACTGACATTGAATTTTCGTATAATTCTAAAAATATTTCGAAAGCTTCCTCTTCGGTAATATTCCAATCCCTAAAAAACTCCCAATTTTTAACATCTTTTTTTGTGTAATCAGTTTTATGTCTCTCGTTAAAAATTTCACAATAAGATACCATTAAATCAAGTAAAACGCCATCTATATCAATTGCTATCTTCATTATCTTACTCAATATTCAAATTTAGATAAGTTTTATCTACTTTTTTCACAAAAATCTAAAAAAATTGAATTCATTAATTGAACTCTAAAAGATTCAGACAATAAAATTAGATTATCTCGTAAAAAGATTTATATTAATATTTAACTTAATGATATTTACAATTTTTCTAAAAAAAAAGAAATCCATTATGTCTGAAAAAAATAAAAGGTGAGAAATTAAATGGCAGAAATGTCAAAAGAAATAAAAATTGTTTTTATAATCAATGCAATCGTTGCCTTTATCTATGGCTGTATTTTTTTGCTGATTCCAGATTTATATGAGTCGTTAACTGATTCTCCTTATCATAATCCAGCCCTCTTGCGGCTTTGGGGTGGAACTATTATACTTCTTGGGATTGTTGCTCTACTCGCAGTTATGAGAGGAGAATGGGATAATGTGAAAATTTTTTTTGAATTTGCGATCTTATGGCTTATAATGGTAGAGATCCTAGGTTTATTGACCTTTACATATGTGCCATATACAGCAGCTAGTTTGGCAAGCCAAATTATGGATATGATAGTAGTTGCCATACTCCTTGTTATGGACATCTATTTCTATTTACGAGAAGAAAAGAGCTAAAAAAGATAATTAAAAACAAAAAATCTTAATTAAATTTTTTTTTTTCCTTATTCAAAGCTCAGGATATAGATGCAATTTGTCTGGATTAATAGGAATAGGATAAAAAGCTCCACAGTCAATACACCTAAACAGATATTTCTCTTCTGTTTTTTCCCAAAATTCTATTCTTATACTGCTACATTCTTCACATTCCTTTGGAATTCTCTCTAAAATCTCTTTTGATATATCACTCATCACTTATCCACCATTAAATCTATATGATAATATCATTTTTAACTATTTTCTATAACTTTTTTGTTGGCTATTTATCTTGTTTTGACCATCTTTCGGTTTTTTAATACTATAACTTTAAATTAACGAAACTTCTTATCATATATAGAATATATTCTATACGATTGAAAATCGTAGAATAATCATTATATTAAAAAATCGGGATATTTCTTGGCTAATATTTTACAAGATATTTGGATTATTGACTTTTCGGGAATTGTTTTATATCATCGAGCTTATGGTAACGAGATTGACGTTCAGCTTTTTGGAGGTTTAATGTCTGCCCTAAGCAAACTTGCTGAGGAAATTTCTAAAGGTAGGCTTACAAGATTCGATTTAGAAAATAAATGCTATGGAATTATAAAGAAAGAAAATCTATTATTTATCGCAAATTCTGATGAAGATATTGATTCAAAAATTATAAACTACGAATTAAAGTTAATTGCACATAAATTCCTTAACCTATATAGAGATATCCTTAACTATAATCATAAAAATAATAAGGTTCATGATCTCCGTGTTTTTTTTGATTTTACTGAGAAAATTGAAGATTCTTTAATGTACGCCAAAAAGAAAAAAGGAATTCCTTTTGAAGGCCTCGGAAAAAGTTTACCTGAAGTATCCGAATGGCTAAGACAAATTAAAAGTCTCTCCAACCAAAAACTTGTACCAATATTCAAGAAAAATCCCTAAAGGTTGGAGCTTAGTATCTTAAATAAAGTAATATTTAAAAATTGAATAATAATCGAATTATTGACTAATCAATTTATCCAAATAAGTCATGAGACTAATTAAATAACATTTTTTAGTTATTTTTTTTACTTATGTATAATTATCTTTTTTAATTTTTTTCTATGAAAAAAGAAAAGTAATTTGTGATGTGGTTTAGATTAGTCGAAAAAGACTAAAAGTTGGATTAGTGCAATGCTACTTTGGAAGAGGCAAAGGAAAAACAACTGCAGCGATTGGTCAAGGAATTCGCGCTACTGGACATGGTTTCAAGGTGTATATGGTACAATTTATGAAAGGAAACTATAAATATGGGGAGATCGAGGCTCTTAAGGGAATTCCTAATTTCGAATTGAAACAATTTGGAAGTCCAGAACTCATTGCAGAACCTAGTGAATTTGATTTTAAAGAAGGAAAAAAAGCACTCGATTTTGCGAAACAAATTGTTATGAGTGATGAATATGATATAGTAATTCTTGATGAAGTAGGAGTTGCCATATCCATGAATATTATCTCTGTTGATCCCGTCCTCGAACTTATCAAAAATAAACCAGAAAAAGTGGAAATAATACTAACTGGGGGTCCAAATATGCATCCTAAATTAAAAGAAGTCGCTGATTTGGTCACCGAGATGAAAATGATAAAGCACTATTATTCTTCCCAAGGTATTACATCGCGTTATGGTATTGAATATTAGCTTTTTTTTATGAGATTAACTATTGTAAATAAAAAAGAAAAAGAAATTTACATAAAAATTATTGTACCTTCTCCAGATGTTACTACTTCATCATCTTGGTTTTTTACTATGGTATCACAAATAATGAATTTCAATTTACCTTCTTTTTTCGTAAATTTATCTTTTACTGTACCAATAGCGGTTAAAGTATCACCGAAAAACACAGGCTTAATGAATTTAACTGTTTGTCCACCATACAAAATACCTGGTCCAAACAATTTAGTACCTAAAACCGCTGAAATTAAACCAGAACTCAAAGCTCCATGCGCAACTTGTTTTCCAAACATCTGAGTTTTTGCATATTCGGGATTAACATGGATAGGGTTATAATCTCCAGTCACTTCAGCAAATTTCATAACGTCCTCTTCAGTAATCGTTTTAGTAAATGAAGCAGATTGTCCAATCTCATAATCTTCCCATTTAACGGGTTCTAAATCTGACATAAATAATTAAATGAAAATATAGATAAAAAATTTAATATTGTTAAAAAGGAACTCAAAATATCACTTAAATTTATTTTATCGATTTTTCAAAAATATATTATTCAAAATGGTAAGAAATTTAATTTTTCCATTATTCAATTTTTTAATTCTAAACTAATAAAATTATTAAATTAACTAAAAAGAGTGAATGAATTTGGGTAAATTAGCGAGAAAAGTTGCTATAGTTAGTGCAGGAATGAGTAAATTTGGACAGCACTTTCCCCTTAAGAGAAATCCAGATTTATGGGTTGATGCATGGGTGGATGCTGTTAAAAATGTAGATAATGGCATTGAGCCTGAAAATATTGATGCTTGTTATGTAGGAAATTATTCTTCAGATTTATTTAATCATCAAGGACATTTAGGACCTCAGATAGCAAATTTAGTAGGATTATCTCCTAAGCCTTCTTCAAGATTTGAAGGTGCATGTGCTAGTGGGGGAATTGCATTCAGACAAGGAATAATAGCTATTGCTTCAGGTATACACGACGTTATTGCTGTAGGTGGAGTAGAGTGCATGACTGAAGTGCCTACTACATTAGTAACAGATGCATTAGCTGCTGCATCTGACGTGACTTATGAATATCCCGCAGGAGCTACATTTCCAGGTTTATATGCTTCTATTGCGTCTGCTCATTTTCACAAATATGGAACTACTTCAGAAGATTTGATGAGAGTTGGAATAAAGAACCACATAAATGGAAAGGAAAATCCCTATGCTCAAATGCAACAATCAATTAAGGATATAATGCAAAGTAAAACTGCTAAAATTAAAGCTTCTGGTGGAGAAGTTCCTGATTGGAAAGATGAATTTGATTTTCTTAAAAGTCGATCAAATCCTATTATTGCTTCTCCATTAAGATTATTTGATTGCTCACTAGTAACTGATGGAGCTGCTTGTTTATTTCTAGCGGCTGAAAATGTTGCAAAAAAATTTACTGACACACCAATATGGATTACTGGGACAGGACAAGGCAGTGCATCATTGTCATTACACGATAGAACAGATTTAACAACTTTCGAAGCTGCTAAAGAGGCGGCTCGACAGGCCTATGAAATGTCAGGTTTAGGTCCTAAGGATATTCAAATAGCAGAGGTTCATGACTGCTTTACAATTGCGGAAATTCTGGCAATAGAGGATCTAGGCTTTTACGAAAAAGGGAAAGCTGTAGATGCTATAAAAGATGGAGAAACAAAGAGAGATGGCGCTATGCCAATAAATACTTCAGGTGGATTAAAATCCAAAGGGCATCCTGTAGGAGCATCTGGAGTGGCAATGGCAGTAGAAATCTTTAAGCAGATGAGGCGGATAGCTGAAAGAAATAGACAAGTCAAAGAAAACGTTGAACGTGCACTTACACACAATTTAGGTGGAAGTGGTGGTACTTGTGTGGTTACCATTTACGAAAGGTAAAAAATAGAGGTGAAAAAAGTCATGTTTGAAAGTGAAAAAGATATTACGGTCCAAAGTTATTTGGAATATTTAAATGAAAAGAAATTAATGGGCTCGAAATGTAAAAATTGTGGTGAATTATATGCTCCCCCTAGAAAATTATGCACTAAATGTAATAGTATAAACTTGGAATGGGTAGAATTAACAGGAAAAGGTAAAGTTGCTGCATTTTCATGCATCGGAGTCGGAACTCAGTATATGGCTGATAAAGGTTATTCTTTTAAAAAACCATATTGTTTCTCAATTATTAAACTTGATGAGGGTCCTATGATTTCTGGTCAATTAATTGGTGTTGACGAATCTAAACCAGAAACAATTAAAATAGATACTCCTGTAAAAGTAGCTTTCTTAGAAGCGGACATAAAAGGAGAAACAAGGATCGATTTAGCGTTTGAGCCGACTTAAAAATTTAATTATTTTTTATTTTTTCTTCTAATTAGTATGCAAAGAAAATATAGAATAACATTAAAAAAGAAATCAGCAGATAAAAAGAAACCTATTTCAAAAAAGAAAATTATTATCTCTCTTTTTTTAATTCTTTTTGCATTTTTGGGTTCGTTTTTAATCTATTTCATACTCCAACTCGCATTAAATACAGAAACACCTATGGTCGTGGTAATCTCAGATTCTATGGCTCCTAAGATTAATAAAGGTGATTTATTATTTATCCAAGGAAGAGATCCTGAGGATATAGAGATAGGAGATGTTATTGTTTTTGATGCAGACGGATTATGGTCTGGCGCTCCTGAAGAACCTATCGTTCATCGGGTTGTGGATAGAAGGAAAGTGGACGACGATTGGGAATTTCGAACTAAGGGTGATGCGAATAGTGATAAGGATGAAGAATGGATACCAGAAAAACGGGTTAAAGGAGTAGTAATTGGAAGGATTCCCTATATTGGGTGGATTAAGATTGTTTTGGCAGATTATGGATTATTTATTCCAGTCCTCATAATTCTCTCTGTTCCACTCGTAATAAGTATATTATGGGATGTAATCAAAGGTGAAGAGAAAGAGAAGGAAAAAACTGAAAAAATAGAGGACTTAAAAGAAGATATTAAAGTTAATGATGAGATAAAATCTATAAAAAAAGTTGAGTGAGAATCAAGTATAGATGATGATTCTGAATTTTAGAATTTGAAAATTAAATTTCAATTTTCATTAATCCTTTAATAAAATTTAATAAATTCCTTTACTTTTTTACAAATAGTAATTTATTCCAAAAAATTACGACACAACATCGTACATAATACGAAAAAGCTAAAATATCAAAAAAACAAACAAAACTAAATTTCAAAAAAACAAATAAAACGTCAGAGGTAATTATAATGTCCAAAGAAGAAAATGCTGTATTTGTTGGCCGTCGTCCTACCATGAATTATGTGATGGCGACGATGATGATCCTTAACAAGGGCGAAGAATGCACTGTTAAGGCACGTGGCAGAGCTATTTCTCATGCTGTCGATGTATGCGAAATATTACGCAACAGATTTTTAAAAGGCACAGAATATAAAGATATAGTATTGTCCACTGAACAATTAGAAGGAGAAAATGGACAAAACAACAATGTATCAAGTATTGAAATTGTCCTTTCACCTCCAAAATAAACCAGAGAAATTAAATATTTATTTTCTCTTCAGTATAGCAAAAAAACATTAAAATCCTTTTTTTTTTTTATTTTTTTATTTAACCCTTGTAAAATTTTTAAATAATAGCTAAAAATTTATATGTTTCTTTCATTTTTTTGTTGAATTGATTGAATTTATTATGTATATGAACTAAAAAGATTCAATTTTTATTGGTTTTTTAAAAAAAAAAAAATTCTTAAGCAAATAAACCATAAGATTAGTTCTCTTAAATGTTAAAACAAAGAAAATACGTAATTTTTCATACGAATATTGAGATCGATTGTATTTTTAACATTTAATTTTGAAAAAAATGTCAAATTCACTTGATAGGGATGATGAAATCCAAATTTAGTGAAGAAATTTGAAAACATTTAAAAATCCAAGTAAACAAATTATTAATTAACAAAACATTAATTTTGTATGTTTTTGAATCATATTTAAATAATTCTTACTAAAATCTTAAACGAGGAAGAATAAATTATGGCAAAAAAAGGGAAAGAACCGCTATTTGTAAAATCTAAAGTTAGGGAATTAATAAGATCTAAGGGTTGTAATACAAGTAGTGCAGTTTTAGACGGCGACAGTTTAAATGACATTATTATAGGTATGTTAGATAAAGCTGTAGCTCGAGCAAAAGGAAATGGTAGAAAAACTGTAAAGGCTCGAGACTTATAAACTAATTTTAAACCTCTTTTTTTTTTATTTTCTATTGTTTTTTTTTATTTTTCTATTATAATTATCAAGCGTATTGTTTAATTCCATTAAAATATTGATTTTTAGAAAATCGAATAATGCATCTTATTCTAGGTCATCACGGAAAAGAAGCCTATGGCGCAAGAGCGGAACCTTTATTCAAGGAAGCAGAATTTTTACATCTTTTAGATATGATTGATTCAAGATTTAAACTAATTAAATAATTTTTAAAAAAATTAGCAGTTCATTACTCTATTTTTATTTAAATATAAGCATGTCATTAAATTGTTAATAACAGATTAAATATTCTATAGACGATTGGTTAATTTGTTAAGATTTAAAGATTTATCGATATATAAAATCACCATCACTAAAAAGACATCCATTTAAGATATGAAAACAAATACTTATAGATCTGCATTAAAAAATTGTGTAAAATTCATTGAGAAATGCAAAAAGGGATATTTTGATGAAGATGAGGCCTATGCTGAGGGTTCAGGGGAAGAAGGGTTTGATATTGAAGAAGAAAAAATCTTTCCTATTCCTGATTGTGAAGTTGCACGCAAACTTGGATTTGTTGATGGAGGAAATGGAGCAATATTAAAAAGTGCTGATTTCAATATAAGCTTAAATAGAGTAGCGGGCGTATTATTTGATTCTAATAAATGGGCTCAACTCAAAAAAACACCTCAAAGTATTGAGTTCTATAGCGCTACAGTTTTGGATACTTTACCTAATGGTTCTTTAGCTTACATTACACGCTTTTTTCCTGTGGAACCGGATTTCTCAAAATATCTACCAATTAATGATTTGATATTTCCTCTAAATGATCCTACCGTAAGACAAGGTTGGGGCCTTCCTGGTATAGAAACATTTGGGGGGCTCGCTATGAGATTTGCTGAATGGTCTTATGCAAGAAAATTCATAAAATATGAATTAGATGAGGGAGATATTTTTGTTCGTGATGGTTCATTGCAAGCAGGATATACAGGTGAGACTGATTTAGCAGAGAATCTATATCGTATGGCTATTAGTAAGGGTGTAATAGTTACAGGTCTTTCTAAAACGTGCAGATTAATTACGAGAACTGGAAATTCGTTAAATTCAGCTATAAATTATTACGGTAATAAAAGATTTCCGGATATTCCTTGGTATTTCCATCCTATTTTTAGGATTACAAAAGCACAAGAGAAGGCAGATTTATATTTTGTTAAATTACATAAGAATTCAGCTTATTCCTTTAGATTTGATATATTATTGGATCAAGCAAAGCACATGTCTCAGGAACAACGTGAAATAGTTATTTCTAATTTAGCAAACAATTCAAATGATCTTTCATACCCTGGATATCCATATGGTTTAATGCGGGTCGATCAAATTGCAGCAGTAGGAATAAGAGAATTAGAACCCCAGAAAATTCAACTAATCGCAGAATTCGACCCCATTAATTATGAAAGTTTTATACTTCCACGTCTACGTTCAGTAGATGCTCATAACATTTTAAATATGATAAGAAAATAAAAATAATAAGGGATAAAAATGTCTGATTTAGGAGATATTATAGGAAGTTTTGTATCAGGATCTTTTGTAAAATTGTTAATAAGGCAAAAAGCTAACCAAGATTTTGAGTTAGGACAATTATTTGTAGCAGGGAATAATGAAAATGATTTTTGTATATATCAAATTAAGGATCTACAATATGGTAGCCAAATTCCTGATACATCACTAGAGTTAATGGCAGGTTATGGCTTAGAGAGACCCGCAGTAGATTTTAAAATATACGAGCCAGAATTAAGGAATTATGTTTTAGCGACCGCCAGACCACTCATATTTGTTCAAGATAATAAATTATATTTACCTAAAAAGTTACCCTCATTCTTAGCTGATGCATTTGAGATTGAGGACACGCATTTAGAATTTTTTAAAGAAGAAAAAATAGATAATCCCATGAACTTGGGAAAGATACGTTCTGGTTCCAAAATTTTGGAAACTGAGGTTAAATTAGAAGCAACAGAAGTTTTAAAGCATCATATATTAATCCCCGCTACAACTGGAAGAGGAAAGTCCAACTTAGTTAAAACCATTTTATATAAATTAATGGAGAATTTAAACTGTGGTAAATTAGTTTTTGATCCACATAATGAATATTATGGCTCATTAAGTCAGAAAGGACTCCGGGATCATCCAAATAGCCATGAATTTTTAGATTTTTATTCAATACGACGAATCCCAGGGGCTCTCGACCTTAGATTTAATGTAAATCTTATACTACCAAGACATATATTAAGCAGTATGAATTTTACACAGGCTCAAAGAGAAGCTTTGCAAGGATTTTATCGTGAGCATAGAGAAAATTGGCTTCAAGCTATATTTAGCAATGATGAGGAAACTTATCCTAGACCCATGGGACTTCAAGAAATTACTTTAGATGTGTTAAGAAGAAGGCTTTCACTTTTATTACGATTTAGTTTTGATGAAAACGATGAGATTATGGAGAACGGAATATATGTGTTAGATGGTAGTGAACTAACAGTCCATCACATCATAAATGCATTAAAAAATGGTAAAACTGTTGTAGTTGATACTTCTTTATTTGAAGGTGCTGAAGAGATATTCGTTGCAACTATTATCGTAGAAAACATCTTTAATGAATATAAGAGACTGAAATTTAAAGATGAGTTGGAAGATCAACCAGTTATTACAATCGTTTTAGAGGAGGCACCACGAGTAATTGGCAAAAAAGTCTTGGAAACAAGAGAAAATGTCTTTGGTAAAATAGCTAGAGAGGGTAGAAAGTTTAAAATCGGGTTAATTGGAATTACCCAATTACCCAGCTTAATAGAAAGAGAAATTTTAGCAAATATGAATACAAAAATTATCCTTGGAAATGAGATGGGTCCAGAGAGAAGGACTTTAATTGAAAGTTCTGCTCAAGATTTATCAGATGATAATCAGACAATTGGAAGTCTAGATATAGGTGAAGCAATTGTCACATCGAATTTTACTAAATTTGCGATACCCATTAAAATACCTCTATTCGAAGATTTAATTAATGGGGATAAGAAGGCTGAAAATGAGAAGCATAAAATTAAAAGAGGTTCTCCTGGATTTTAATACTTGTTGAAAAATTATAATGGCGGTTTAAACTGAAATGAAGGTAAAATTTGCTCATATTTCAGATATTCACTTAGGAGCATGGCGTAATGAAAGTTTAAATCAAATTGGATATGAAGCTTTTGAGAAGGCAATAGACTGCCTTATTGAAGAAAAAGTGGATTTTGTTATTATAAGTGGTGACTTGTATGATATTAGCATTCCAAAAGTTGAGGTTGTAGATTTAGCAACGAAAAAGTTAAAAGAACTAATAGACCATAATATTCTCGTATATGGTATTATGGGTTCTCACGACTTTTCTCCATCTAATAAATCAATGATAAGGCCATTGATATCTGCTGGACTCTTTACAGATGTATCCAGAGGCAAGTTATCTGAAGATGGCGAAAAACTTCATTTAACATTTGTAGAAGATCCAAAAACTAATATTAAAATTACTGGATTAAGAGCAAGAAAGCGAGGTTTAGAAATTGAAGATTATCGCATGTTAGATTTAAAAAGTTTAGAGGAGGAAGAAGGTGTAAAAATATTTTTACTTCATACTATGTTAAGTGAATTAAAACCAAAGGCATACAAAGATATGGATAGTGCTCCGAAATCCTTGCTTCCGAAGAATTTTGAATATTATGCGGGAGGACATATCCATATAACAGTACCTAAAGGCTTAAGAGAAGGTGGTTCTCTTGATATCAATGAGAGAAACAAAATCATTTATCCTGGATGTTTATTTCCAACAGACTTTCGTGAGCTTGAAAATCTTCAATATGGAGGATTTTGTATTGTAACTGGAGAAGGAAACGAAGGTTCTTTAGAGTTAAATATAAATTACATTCCCGTAAAAATTAAAGATGTTGAAAAAATCCATATTGATTGTAATAATAAAAGTATTCAAGAAGTCAAGAATCTAATAACAAAAGAATTATCTAAAAGAGATCCTCGAAATAAAATTGTTACTGTTAGAATATATGGAGTACTAAGTGAAGGGAAAACCTATGAAATAAAGGCAAATGAAATAATACAAATGTTAAAGGATAAAGGGGCATATGAGGTTCTAATTAATAAAAGCGCTTTAACTAGTATGGATTACCAGCCCGTGAGCGTTGTAACCGGAGCCTCTAATGAAGAAATAGAAAATTCTCTTATTCATGAGTTTGCTCAAAAATTTACTTCAAAATTCATTCCCAAGGATAAAATGGAAGAGAAGATTCATCAATTATTAAGAGTGTTGGGAGTCGAACGAGAATCCGGGACTAAAGTTATGGATTATAAGGATAATCTCAAACGATCCTTTTTAAGTTTATTCGAAATAGAAGATTAGGAGATGGGATTTTAACCATGATTTTAGAATCTATCCATATAGAAAATATTCGAAGTATAAAAAAACTCGATTTGAATTTACCATCTTCTTCAATATTATTTTATGGTGATGTAGGAAGCGGTAAATCTTCAATACTTAAAGCCATTGAATTTGCTCTTTTTGGAACTTTAACTCACGCAAATCTTCGCGGTGATTCGATTTTACGGCGGGGAGATAATATAGCAAAAGTTGAATTAACTTTTAGCATTGATAGAAAACGATATACTATAATAAGAGGGTTATCAAAAAATAGAGAAGGGAAAGTTTCTCAAACAAGTGGTAAGTTTATCGACCATGAAGCAGGTACAGAAATAAAATACGCTCCTACCGACTTGCGTATACTAATTCTAAAATTATTATCATATTCCATTACGCGTTATGAGAAGGCTCAAAAACTACCTCTATTTAGATACACTGTTTATACACCCCAAGAGCAAGTTAAAGAAATAATTTTAGCAGATCCTGAAGACCGATTTGAAATTCTAAAAGAGGTTTTTGGAATTGAGAAATATGAAACTGCTCTCAAAAATGCAGATATCATTAAAGATTATTTAAATAATCAAATAAGAGAAATAACAGGAAGATTAAAACAAATTGGAGATCCTGAAGAATTAATTCCCGATAAACAAGATGAAATCAAAGAATTAAAGTTAACTCTTAAAAAATTAGAAAACCAGCTCAAAAAAGAAGAAGAATTAATAGTGCGAGAAGAGCAAAAAACTGAAGAAATTCAAGGAAAATATAATGATTATATTGAAAAATTGACGGAACTTAAAAATCAAGAACAAATATTAAACAAGAGTGAAAAAACGAAGAAAGAGAACAATGAATCATTAGTTAAATTAAAACGGGAAATTAACCAGGCAGACAATAAATTAAAGAATTTAAAAGAAGTAAATCTTGAGACTTATCTAACAGAAAAACAGATAAAAGTTCAAATTAATGAAGAAAGGTCTAAAAAATCAGAAAAGATCAAATCTAAAGCAATTTTAGATAAAAGTATAAAAGACATTGATAAATTATTAAATGAAGGAAAATGTGCACTCTGTGGTCAGGCTATACATGAGAAAGAACGGTTCGAAAATGAGCTAAGTGAAGCAAATGAAAAATTAGAAATCCTAACTCAAGAAATTAATAATATCGAAAGTTCAATTAAAGAACTTGAAAAATCTCTCGAGAATTTACAAGAATTTAAACTATTTGATTCCAAAAGGAAATCCTTAAATGAACTTATTAATGAAAAAAGAAAGCGAGAATCTGATTTAAAAGCTTTATTAAATGAATTAGAAGAAAAGATTGATAAAGCGTCCAGTGAAATAAGATCCACTTTAAAAAAATATGAGATCGAAAATAAAACTGATTTTAAGCAACTTGGAGCAAAAATTAAAGAAGATTTAAACCAACAGAAAATAAAAGTAAGCCATTTTAGGACTAAAAAAGAAAATTTAAGCAATAACATAGCAGAAGAAAAAACTAACTTAAAACAATTACAAAGAGAATTAAGTGAGTTAAAGAAGGCTATTAAACTCAAGGAATCTCTTAAGAGAAAGCAAAAATATCTCTCTGAATTAGGGAATTGCATAGTTGTAGAATTTCCTACACTTATTCGTGATATCGAGAGAAAAATTCTTTCTTCAAGTGCACAGCATTTCAATACATACTTCAAAGAATGGTTCCATATCCTTGTGGAAGAACAAAATATTGATGTAGAAATTAGGCCAGATGATTTTCAACCTATGATTAATGTCAATGGATATGAAAGTCCTTTTAGAGATCTTTCAGGGGGAGAAAAAAGCGCTCTATCCTTATCTTATCGTTTAGCTTTAAATAAAATAATAAATGAACGCCATCAAGAGGTTAAAACCAAAAAAATTTTGATTTTAGACGAACCAACGGACGGTTTTAGCCAGCAGCAAATAAATAAAATGCAAGATATTTTTGAAAAATTAAACACTGAACAGATGATTATCATTTCACATGAAAGAAACTTAGATTCCTTTGTAACTGACATTTTTAATTTCGAAAAGAAAAACCACGAGACAATTGTTGAGAGAGAAAATTACTAATATATGACTTTTTATATATCATTTTTATACTGATTCAATTTCATTAAAATTAGCTATAAAAATAAAAAATTCTCTCTTTATTGAAATTCTTTTTTATAAATATTTGATCTTTAATTCAAATAAAATTAAAGCCTAAAATTTATGAGACGGAGTGCGCTGTGAATTAAAGTAATCACTTTTTTATTATCTAACTTCTTAAGATCGCCCAAATTGATTTGATGAATTTCTAAATCTAATTTTTTAAGCATTTCGTTTATAGTTAAGATAACTTCACGAAGTTTTCCTTTTGCATCAAAAATTTTTCTATTTAATTTATCTATTTTATCTTGTAATTCCCTATATTTTACATTATATGAAGACATAGAATCATGGGATTCGTTTAATTGCTTTTCCAAAGTTTTAATCCTTTCATATAATTCTCTTGACATTTATCCCATAACTCTTGACTGTTTGTTAGAAATCAGATAAGTTGTTTAAATAATAGTAGGAGATTTTATATAAAAATCTATCCTAAAAACGATAAAGAACCATATTTTTTTTAGCTACTAAGAATTGAAAATTTATTTTCTATAAGTTTGACCATCTTTTAAAAGAATGGCCTTATCAAAATTATCCCTAAACCAGACCGGATTGTCTGTGTGAACTGGAATAATAACGTCCGGATCAATAGTTTCAATAGCCCATCTAATTTCATTTTGAGATACATGGCCTGAAGCGTGGTATCCTTTAATAAAATTTGGTTTTTCTCGCCCCTCCTGTTCTAAAATTTCATATCCGTAAATTTTGAAATTAAAAGCCTCAATCCATTTACTTAATCTAATGAAATCATATTCTGATTCTTCCTCGAAGGCTTCGCTTGAAGAATAAACATAAGTTCCATATTCTGGTTTAATATCTAATAAATGCTTCATATCGTAAAAAGAAAAACAAAGTAAATAATTATCTGGTTCGCTAGAGATTTTCGTCGGATCGATATAAGCTTCCTCGCCAATTTCATCTTTAAGGTATTCTTTCTCCCAATTATATCTACGCGCTTTTAATTCATTATAAATCAATATATCTTTTGTCCTATCAACTCCATCTGCCTTTTCAAGCGCTTTTAGCAAATATGCGTCTTTCGCAGTTATGATGAGAGTCCTCCCCACTTTACTGGCTATTTCTTTAAAAATTTCTAGCCTCTCAAAATTTCTGGCAGAGAAATCAGCAATAACAAGCCCTTTAGATTCCTCAACGACTTTTAGACAATTGTTAAAAATTATTTCTTCAGATTCATTTATGTGTTTTCTTGATGCCCTCGTCCCTTCAATTATTAGAATTGATGCATCTTTCGCTTCTTTAATAAACTTTTTACTTTTTTCTGCTCTTTTACCATGAAGGCGAAAATCCCCTGTATAAGCAATAGTCATATCGCCTTCTAAAATATAACCAGTAGAACCGTATATAGAGTGGTCTACTTCAAAAGCTTTAATCTCGAAGGGCGTTAAATAATCATCAATAGTGCATATACGCCCTGCTTCTAATTGTTTTCTACTTTTAACGCTTGTCGATATAAAATCTTCAAAAGATCCCGAAAAACCGTTTGTACAAACAAAATTCCGACCTAAATCTTTACTTGTATAACTTTTATCTGCTTTTAGAACTCTATCGTCATCATTGTCGGGAAATTTTTCTGAAAAATATGCAACTTCCGAACCAATCTTAGCTGCTGAAGTATCTAATATCCCCTTTAGCAACATTAATGTCGATGGTGACGCAATTATTGGAAATTTCTCGTCAAGCAATCCCATATTTCCAAAATGGTCCATATGCGCGTGACTAAGCAGAATCGCTTGCACATTCAACGAAGGAAATGTAGATATATCAAGGTCGGAAGGGATTAAATCTTTACGATATATCTTAAGCTTCGGGATTAAATTAAGAGAAATCAGATCATAAATACCTCTGGCACCCCGATCATACAAAAATTCTTGATAAAACACATTATACTTGGCAAAATTCATGCCAAAATCAAGAAAAACTCCTTTTCCTTTCTCTTCTACGTAAATCTTATTCCCACCTATTGTCTCAGACCCATCATACACTGTTATTGATGTCATTCTTAAATCGCCCATTAGTTCTTTAAATTATTCTATTTATTATAATTTATTCTACTTTATAATATTTTAAATCTAAAAATAAAAGAAGGTAAATTCTTTAGTTAAAATTTATTATATCGTCTTAGTTGATTTTACTATATCATTAATAAAAACTAAATTGAGATGTTATGAAACTATATAGCGTGGCTGAAAACGGTGCTTTAAGAAAAATTAGCAAATTGACTTTCGCCGAAAAATCTGTGTATCTCGTTGATGACTATAAAAATATGTATCTGTGGTTCGGACAAAAAGCTTCTAAAAAGAAAAAAGATTTAAGCCAAAAAAAGGCAGAAGCTTTAAATGAAAAGAAAGAAATCCCTGCGAATATTCAAATTTTACATCAAGGTAAAGAATTTGGTGCTTTCCTTGCAATGATGGATATTTTGAAAAAAGGATTGAAAGCTAAAGCTCCCATAGAAAGAAGAACTGAATTAGAAATTGAATATGAAGACACGATAGAACTTATTGACATAGGCTTAGAACCCGACCTCGAAGGAGAAATAACCATTGCCGCACATAAGCTTTCGCAGGAGAAAAAATCTTACGATGAGTTATGCAAAGACCTAGCGAAGGCCCAATTAACAATAATAAAAAGCAAAGGTAAAATAACCGCCGCAGAAATAAACAAAAAAGCCAAGGAAATTCATAAATCCTCCTCTACTTATGATGAGTTATGTTGGTTAATTGCTGAACTAAATATGTTATTAAAGAAAAAATCTTTTGATTGATAGAATGAATTAAAATTAAGTTAAATTTGACTCCCTCTTTTAATAAGTCTTAAAGAGAGCTAGGATCGAGTAATGAAACGGCAAAAATTTCCCACACAGGTTTACTATTTAGATTAACCTTGTGAATAGCTCTTTTTAAGAGTCGATGATACATCTCTGGGATATTTTCCACAATATCGACTAGCTCTCCCGCCCCAACCTGTTCAATCAGTGGGAGACACCATTTTTGTGGTACTTTTGCGTACATAGCCTCAATTAATACCAACTTTTGATATAATTCATTCGATTCTTCGCCAAATTGATTAATGATTTGATCAATATCTTCCCAAAAGTCATTAAAGACTTTTGGTTTAAATTTCTTAGATTTTATTTGGCTTTCTAAGGGCTCTTTATATTTTTCTTCAAACTTTTTAGTAATTTCCTCAGCAAGCCCGCTGAGAATCGGTTCAGTGGATGAGCCAAGAGGCATCTGATAATCGATAATTAACACAGAAAAAACATGCTCTCCAGGGTTATACCGGGCTTCTAAGGAGCCAGATCGAATTAGAGACACCCCAGCGGGAAAGTCTAAATCTTTGGCAAAATTATTGAGAGCAGATAAAAACCCAGACATTAATTGATCCCTATCCGTTTGCCCAAAATCCACAATTGAATATTTATAAAGTAAAATGCCAGCATCTTTGGCAATTACATAAACTTCTACTGGATTGAAACTCATTAATTCCGTCATTTCAATTTACCTCTATTATATTTAGAATTGTTAAAAAAATTAATATATATACTTTTTACTATTATATTTAGCTTATGCCTTCAGAATTCATTAATTTCTACGAGTTTGGTAGAATCGCCATCGAAGATAAAACTTATACGAGCGATGTAATTCTACTTGGAAAAAATGTGAAGGCTAAATGGTGGAGGGAAAGAGGGCACAACTTGGTTAAAGAAGATCTGAAGGAAATCTTGGCGTACGAACCAGAGCTTTTAATAGTCGGTACAGGAGCTTACGGAATGATGACTGTTCCAGCGAATTTGTCAAAAGAATTAAACTTCGAGGTTGTATCATATCCTACCAAAGAAGCTGTTAAAAAATATAACCAAGAAATTAAAAGTGATAAAAAAATTGCCGGAGCGTTTCATTTGACTTGTTGATACGCCATACTAAAAAATACACAAATATATAATAAGCATTATTTTTATGTTTTATAAGTAAAGTAAAGGCTAATTATTGATATTATTTTAGAGAGCATCTTTTTTTTTGGTTGAGAGTTCGTGTCTGAAAGTATACCTAAGGAAATCATTGGAATCGCTCATGAGTCGGAATGGAATCATATAAAACAATTTCTAAAAGCTCTCTTAGAAATAACGCTGGATAATGATGAGGAATATTCTTTAATTGCCCTTAATGCTTCAATAAATAATAAAAAGCATGAAGAATATGACGCTCAAATTAAAACTAAAGCTCAAATTGAGCAGTTACTTTCAATAAAAGATTTTGAAAAAATCTCTCTATATCAATATTCTGAGTATAAAAGAAATATCATCAACCTCTCCAAAGACAAGCAAGTAATCGTTCTTACTGCTCAATATATGGGACCTGAGATCGACCACACTAATTATTTCGATTTTGCCATCTATTTAGACAGTTTTGATCTTCCCTATTTCAGCGATAATAAAGGAAACGTCTTTGAATGCCACGAGATAATGGAAATTATTAGTAAATTTAAACCAGGAGCGGCTAAAAAAGTAAAAAAACGAGTACGACCTAAAAAACCAGAAATATTCAAATCAGAAGTTGATACGTACGAGAGAATAACTGAGAAAAATGCGATATGGGGGAATCCACCAGCTGAAACAAAAGCCTTCCAAAAATGGAAGATGAGAGTCCATAAAAATTTTCGGGAGGAAACAGGAGGGTTGCCTTATTATAAAGGAAAAACTACTCAAAAATATGAAATATTCTTAAATGATCTCAGCGGAAAGACTATTGTGGAAGAATTACCGCCTAAAAAACCCAAAGTCAAAAAGCCAGCAAAGAAGAAACCGGCAAAAAAGAAACCTGCGACTAAAAAATCAACAGTAAAAAAGCCGGCTAAAAAGAAGCCTGCGACGAAAAAACCGAGTAAAGAATCTGAGGTTTCCAATTTGGAAGCTAAAACTTACGAAAAATTAACCGGCAAAAATGCTATATATGGTGGAAAAATAACTAAGATTTTTGAGAATTGGAAATTAAAAATGCATAAGGGATTTCAGCAAAAAATTGGCGGGAAACCATATTATAATGGAAATCTCACTAAAAAGTATGAAAAATATTTAAACTCCTTGTAAAAAAGATAAAAACGAATTTAAACCTCTTGAAGTCCCAATCCTTTATAATCCTTATAAATTTTCAAATATCTAATTTTTTTTTTATTTTATTTTAGTATTGAATCATATATTTAATTCAAGATATAAGATTTTCTATGTATTGATATCATTAACTTTTTAGCATTAAAAATGTAAATTAATTTTTGTTTAATTTTTTATTTTCCATTTTTTTTCAATGGATTCTATTGTAATTTGATAAGATTTATCATTTCTTGCTTAAATTTTACTTCAATCTTTAAAATGGGTTAAAAAATTTAATTAAAATTAAGTTTGGAAAATTTAATACTTCAATATATTACTATATCCCTTTAAATAATACCTTGAAGATTTCATTAATTGACCTTTTTTATATATCGATCGAAAATTTTATGCAATTGAAAAGTCTTTTAAAAATTAATCAAATTAAAAAATGAAATACCTTGAAAAAAAACTAATATCTATTAGTTTCTTAGTTCTCTTTAACAATCTCCCTTATTTTGACAATTTAGTTTGATTAATTTTTACTTCTTTTTTTCTTTTCAATTCTATAATCTTAGATTGAATCATATATTTAGTTCAAGATATAAGATTCTCTAAGTTTCCCTATTCAAAAAAGCAATATATCAAATGAGAAAAGAAAAAAAATGAATTTAATTTTGTTTCTGTTTTCTTTTTTGGTATTGTCTGAACTTTTCAAGCATTTTTCAAGGAGCTACAGGAGTTTCTGACCTCTCGAATCTACGTAATTTGCCCTTTATACCAAATAAATATTTAGATTGAGATTTCAGTT